>NZ_CABWID010000015.1 GCF_902501965.1 Collinsella sp. AK_207A
GTTCCTCAGCTCCGGGGGCGTCAGGCACAAGTACACGAGGCCGTACAGCCCCTGGCAGAACGGCAAGGTCGAGCGCATGAACCAGACGCTGGCCCGTGAGTGGCAGTACGTGCGGGCCTGGGAGAGCCCCCGGGGCCTGCTCGGACGGTCCGACATGGGCTCCCCGCGCCTCGCCCTCGCGAGCCACTTGCTCGCCGTCTGCCGGCTCACGCCGACCTGCCTGGTGACCTCGGCGACTGGCTCGCCGGCCTCGACGCGCTCGACCATGCGCTCGCACCCTCCCTTGGGCGTGAGCCTTGCGTTAGGATGCCGGGACATGGGAGGGCCCCTCTCGACGCTGCAGACCTAGACAATCCACAGCTTCGCGGGACCCTCCCTGTTTGTCACGTTCCGGGCGTAAACAACCTGTTGGCACTGAACAGCTAACTTTCCCGGCACCGATGGGGTAGTGCCTCGCAGTGTCCGGCCATTCTTGACGAATATTTATTAGATATGTATCATGTAAATATGATTGATAGCGGCTACATAGACTTTGAGTGGGATCCCCATAAGGCCGAGCTGAACGCCGGTAAGCACGCCGTGACGTTCGAGGAAGCGGCGGAATCCTTCTACGACCCCTATGCCCGCACCATCGACGATCCCGACCACTCGGACAACGAGGAGCGTTTCATCCTCATCGGCATGAGCATGTCGGCGCGCGTTCTCACGGTGTCCCACTGCGTGAGGGGGGAAGGACCGATTGTCCGCATCATCTCGGCGCGGAAATCGACGAAGAACGAGGAATGCCAGTATTGGAGGTGCCGGAAATGAGGGAAGAGTACGATTTCAGCGACAGCCGCCCGAACCCCTATATCGAGCGTCTGCGCAAGCCGGTGACGATGAACCTTGACATCGCGAACATCGACTACTTCAAGGCAGAGTCGGCGCGCACCGGCGTACCGTATCAGGTCATCATCAACATGTACCTGACGGAGTGCCGCGAGCAGGGGAAGCACCTAGCGTTTGCGTAGGCAACCTGAAACTGTGCGGCGTAGGGCGGCTGGCGTGCTTCCTATCGCCAGCCACCCTATACCCGGTCAAAGGCGTTCCGGACTTCGTTGTTCATGTTTTCAGCATGGATGTCTATGTCTAAATGATTTGCCTTCCCATCCCCATCAAATAGGATGACATCTGGCGCCGTCTCTATTCCATAGTCCTCTCGGAATGATGCTAGATCGGCATCGGTTTCCGAATATGTGCTATCGAGATAGAAAACTGTTGCCTTTTTATCATCTGCGACCTGCTGTAGAGAGAGGGCTAGTTTTCTGCACCACTCGCATGTTGGTCTCCCCACAAAAAGAATGAAGCTATCTGATGCTGATTTTTTTTTCGTTTATCCCATTGACGTCCAACTCGTTATATCTTTCGATGGCGTTTGCGTATCCGATTAGTTCAAGCTTGAGCAATCCGTCGGATGAATCAAACCCAGGTTCGCCGTGCTCTTCTCTTTTTTGATTGGGTTGCTCGCTGTCGACACTGCTTTTTTGAGCGCATCCCGTAATTGAAGTTCCGAAAAAGAACGCAATCATCAGACATCCAAGGAGCCGCTTGGAGAGGCATGGGAACCGCTTGTCCAAATCAACCATCCCGTCGCGTCTAAGTACGTTTAGAAGCGGGAGTATTTTTTTAAACCGGTATCATAAATTTTATCGGTTTCGACTGGCGAGAATAGGAGGATTGTTATGAAGCGGTTATTGAGTGCCGTAGCGTGCCTTGCGCTTGGGATTGTCCTGGTGATTCCGTCAGTTGCCTATGCCGACGAGACGAGCATCTATGCTCCGTTCGGCAGTTTCGAGGAGCTTTACAACGAGTATATGGATGCCATGGAGAACGGGGATGTTGAACGCCAAGAATGGTTGTTGGATATCGGTGAGTCAAGTCTTGATGCTGAAATAAAGCTCAGTGAGGAGGCCCTGGCGAGCGTTCCGGCCCCTATGTACAATCCAGACGAGATGTATTGGATCAATCAGTTCCCCAAGTACTTCCACTATGGAACGTGGAAGTATGACAGCCAAGGACGCCCCAACTTGGCTTTAGGGCCGATTAACACGGGAATTTGGCTTCCTGCTGATACAGCAAATGGATGGAATGCGACATACACGAAGTTCCGCAACGATTCGCAGTGGAGGAATGAAAACGTTGCGTCCATGAAAGAACAGTTCTATTGCCATGCGCGTCCCATGTATTCGACGGTTGCTGGCGAATGGAATATCGAACCTTGGAAACCGTCTATTAACCCGATTACCTGCAACTAGAAGATATGTCTGCTGTCATCTACAACTCCTTTATTTATCTGGGGGTTGCCTTTGGTTCGGTATCGGTTGCATTAACGATTGCTGGTTTTATCGGTCGTAAGAGATGGCCTAGGAATCGTTCGGTTTTCGCTGTCGTAATCAGTTCGGCCTTTTGCTCGGTTTCCGTCGTGTGCATCGCGTGGTCTATCGTAATGGATGTGCATGATGGTGATTGGCAGTCACTTGTCGACACCGCGTTTTACTGGGCCGTCTGCTGTACTTGCATGGTTGTATTCAACGCGCTTGTTGGATTGGTGTCGCTCGTCAATTCAGCGAGGACAGGGATGTAGTAAGTTGGGGCTGCGCTTACCGCGCAGCCCCTTACTCTCTCAGTAGCGGAATAACAGACATTCAATTGTTTGGTTGTTCGTCCGGTTTTTTGACGGTTCACAGGTTTTCCAGTGACCTGGAGGCAGAAGCTTCCAGGTCAGGTCTTGTTGGGTGATACGGGGTGTGGGGCTTGGCGATCGCTTCCTCCCTGTCCTGCTTCTCCCACTCGCGCAGGCGCTTCGCAGCATCGGCGATGGCAAGTTCCTCAGCCTCGCACTCGGCGACTTTGTAGCCGTAGCGGCTGACCCACGCCGCCAGAGCGTTCCAGTCTATGCGCTTCCAGTCCCCGCCCGGGCGTCCATGATCCCGTTGACGAGGGATTCCGCCATGATGCGGACGAGCTCCCGGATGCTTGCCATCCCGTCATCGAATCCGGGCATCTCGCCCGTGATGTCCGCCTGCCGCCCTAAACCGTCCACGGTGGCCATCGTCCTTTCTTTGAATCCCTTGCTTCGCAATAATAAATTCTGGGCGATGGCCGCTTTTCTAGTGGTCAGACGAAGTGACGCTAACACCAACTTTGGGGACACTTTGGGGACACGATCCATGAGGTGGACTTCATCTCATCATTATTCTCTATGCCGAATGAATTGGGCGGGGACACCGTGAGCAGCACGAGCATAAGGAGGAAGCTCGAAATAAATCATCTACGGCTAATAGCCTTCTTTCTCCTTGATGGTCTTAGATGAGTTGCGAGAAAACGCCAGAGAAGAACATCTCAGCAAGTTCGATTAAGGTGGAAATGAGTATCGCCGCAATAATCATCTTAATAATCAGAGTTCTATTCATGGCCATCACGCGTTCATGCAGCGGTGGTACTCACCTGAATGTGGCGGATATACCGAACATGGGAGAACGAGCCTATTGTTCGGAGGTGCAGGCTTTCCAAGGAGGCGGGTCTTTGCATATTCAAACCAACCGCTCGCTGAATTACCAGTTACTTCAATGATGACCCCGTTGAGGAACTTACGCAAGCAATTGGTTCTATGATCCTGTTCGCCCCTCCTATCATCGATATGAGGGCTTAGAGTGAGCAATTTCAGCTTCATACCTATTGACTGCAATTGAAATCCCCTTCGAACCGCGTTGCCTTGATATAGCAGCTGGGAAGCGATTGCTTCAGATGATATCGACCTACCGTCGTTTTGAATAAAACAAATCGGCGAATGGATATTACTGAAGGTAACCCCACGAAGTCGTACGCGGCGTACCAATCCTGTGCTAAGGAGCGCCCGATCACGGTTTTTGGCGGTTCCAGATTTAAGCTGGGTTCACCCCTCATGCGTTGGGCTGAATGAATGAGGCAAATTTGCGACGGTGGTTTGCGGCATCAGCGAGAAACAAAAACAGGCCGGACACTTCACCATGTCCGACCTGCTAATACCTATGGCTGGGGCAGAGGGATTCGAACCCCCGTAACGGGCACCAAAAACCCGGGTCCTGCCGCTGGACGATGCCCCAAAGCTGCACTAGTGTAGCGTATTTAGGCGCTCAACGCCTCGCAGACGCCGTCCAATAGGCGAATCGCGAGCGTTTGGGCGTCGCTGGAGGTAAAGAAGCCATCCCGCGCCATACCGCCTAGCTCGATGCGCACGTGCGCCGGCTTGTGCGTGCTCGCCGCCACGGCGGTGCGGATGCGCTGGGACAGGTTGTGAACCTCGGCGAGGGCCACGGTTGCCTGGGGCTCGGCGTCCTCGGGTAGTTCGCTGCATGAGAGGGTGAAGACCACGTCGCAGTCGCTCGGAGCGGCGCTCTCGTAGAGGACCATGCCGCTGCCCTCGGTCGTGGCCGAGGCGATGTTCCACATGCGCGAGGCAACGTTGCGCGCGATGGCGTCCTCGCCACCTACGGCGATGTTGACCTGCTCGAGCACGCTGGCCGCGCGCGCAAAGCCGGTGCGGGCCTCGGGCCCCAGCTCAACGACGGACGACTTGCCCGTCCACACGTGGTGCAGGCGGTAGATGTAGTTGAACGTGTCCTGGAACGCCATGCCGTCGGCAAAGAGCCCCACGTTCTCCTGGAACTGCTGCAGCGCCGCCTCGGTATGCGGGCCAAAGTAGCCATCGTCCTCGCCGCAGGCAAAGCCGAGCGTGTTGAGCGCCTGCTGCAGCGCGCGCACGTCGGCGCCATGGAAGTTGGGGAGGCGTAGGTACAGGGTGCGGTCGCCGAGCTTGTACGAGGCGTCTACGAGCGCGCCCCACGCCGGCAGGTCAATCTCGTTGTCGGCGGGAAGATCGTGGCCCGCGCGGAAGTCGCGGACCGCCTGGGCGGTGGTGGAGCCAAAGAGTTTGGCATCGCGCTCGGCGGCGTCGATGGAAAAGCCCAGACCGACGAGGCGCGTCTGCACGTCCTCGACGGCAGCTCCCTGCATACCCTCCTTGATAGGTTCCATTGCGTCCCCTCTCCAAAAGCCCGAGACGTCGGGCGAAAAGCGCAGTAAAGCGAAATCAGTGTACCAATGAGCGCAAACGCAGCGCAGGCGAACCCGTTCGTACGCCGCCTCTTCAAGAAAGAAACCGGAGCGGCGCGCGATACCCTCGCGAGCGCGCGGCGCGCAGGGCGGTTAGGTCAGGCGCTCCACAAAGTAATCCGCCATGCTCATGAAGAGGTCCTTGCAGTGAAGGTCGAGCTCGATGCCGGCGAGGGTTTCCTTGGCCCTGCGGGTGAGCGCGAAGGAATGCTCGCGTGCGAACTCGATGGAGCCCGTCTTCTCGAAGATCTCGACCGCGCGCGCCAGGCGGGCGGGGTCCTCGGTGCCGCTGCGCAGGATGCCTTCCACCTCATCGTGGTAGCGCGCGTCGCTCAGGGCGTGCACGGCTACGAGCGTGCGCTTGCCCTCGGTGATGTCGGTGCGGAAGTCCTTGGTCTTGGTGGCTTCGCGTCCGATGAGGTTGAGCAGGTCATCCTGGATCTGGAAGGCGAGTCCCGTATCCAGGCCAAAGGAGCGCAGCGCCTCAACCTGTTCGTCCGTGCCGCCGCCGATGATGGCGCCGCAGGCGAGCGGCGTGCCGCCGCTGTAATGCGCGGTCTTGAGCGTGGCCATGGTCAGGTAGTTCTCAGGCGTGAGGTCGAAGCGCTCGTCGCGCACCCATCCCAGGTCGAGCGCCTGGCCCTCGATGGTGCGCGTGGTCATGTCCACGAGCTCGCCCAAAAGGCGGATCTTCTTGGCGTCGGTAAGCGAGGAGTCGTTCAGCACGGTGCCGGTGACCAGCGAGAGCGCCAGATCGCCGCAGTTGACGGCAATGCCCTCGCCGTTTGTGAGGTACATGCAGGGCTCGCCGCGCCGCAGCTTGCCGTGGTCGGCGATGTCGTCGTGGATGAGCGCCGCGCTCTGGAAGTGCTCGATGGCCGCAGCGGCGCTGATGGCGTCATCAAACTTGCCGCCCACGGCGAGCGAGGCGAGCATGCAGATGAGCGGGCGATGCCGCTTGCCGGCGTTCTTGGCAAAGTGGGCGAGCGGCTCGTAGAGGTAAGCGTTGATGTCGGCGTTGTCGGTCTGGTTCTCGAATGCGGCAATCAGAGAGCGGTTGATCTGGTCTACGTGGCGGTCGAGAAAACTGGCAAACGGGCTCTTCACGGGAGAGGATCCTCACATCGGGTTGATTACGCACGGGCTGAACGGAAGCGCGCCCGTCGTCGCACGGGGCCGGGGCACCGACGGCGACGGGCGCGCAGATGAGATGACGAATTAGGAGCGGAAGCCGTCGGGGTTGTGGCTCTGCCAGTTCCAGGAGTCGCGGCACATGTCGTCGATGTTGTACTGAGCCTTCCAGCCCATCTCGCGCTCCGCCTTGCTGGCATCGCCGAAGTTCTCGGCGATATCTCCGCCGCGGCGCGGCTTGATTACGTAGGGGAGGTCCTTGCCGCACGCCTTGGAGAAAGCGCGGATGACCTCGAGCACGCTCGTGCCCTTGCCGGTGCCCAGGTTGAAGATCTCAACGCCTTCGCGACCGTTCATCCAGTTGAGGGCGGCAACATGCCCACGCGCCAAGTCCACGACGTGGATGTAGTCGCGCACGCCGGTGCCGTCGGGCGTGGGATAGTCGTCGCCAAAGACCTGTACGGCGGCGAGCTTGCCCACGGCTACCTGCGCCACGTAGGGCACGAGGTTGTTGGGGATGCCCTTGGGGTCCTCGCCGATGAGGCCGCTCTCGTGGGCGCCGATGGGGTTGAAGTAGCGCAGGATGACGACGTCCCACTCGGGGTCGGCCGTGTGGAGGTCGGTGAGGATCTGCTCGATCATCCACTTGGTCCAGCCGTAGGGGTTGGTGCAGGCCTTCTTGGGGCTCTCCTCGGTGAGCGGCAGGCTGTCGGGGTCGCCGTAGACGGTGCTCGAGCTAGAGAAGATGATGGACTTGCAGCCGTGGTTGCGCATGACGTCCACCAGCACGAGGGTGTTCTCGATGTTGTTGTGGTAGTACTCGATGGGCTTCTTCACGGACTCGCCCACGGCCTTGAATCCGGCAAAGTGAATCACGCGGTCGATGCGGTGCTCGGTGAAGATGCGCTCCATGGCTTCGCGATCGAGCACGTTTGCCTGGTAGAAGGTGAGATTCTCGGCAGCGTCCTCGCCCACGATCTGCTTGACGCGCTCAAGCGCGACCTCGCTGGAGTTGGAGAGGTCGTCTACCACGACGACGCGGTAGCCGCCCTGGAGCAGCTCGACGACGGTGTGCGAGCCGATGAAGCCGGCCCCGCCCGTTACGAGGACGCAGGTATCCTGCGGATCGAGGGTTGTTGACATGGGGTTTCTCCCTTCGCGCAAGGGCACGCAAAGTCTGAACGACGTGCCGGAAAGCAGTATACCGCGCAGCCGTGGGGCGAAGCCGCTCGCCGTTGACTGTTCATGGAGATTAGCGTGTCACCCGTCCGTTGGGGTATGCTGGACGTCGGCATCGCCCAGACATATAAACGAAACCATTAAACGGAGTACGTATGTCAAAGCACGCAACCACCAATCGCGAGGAGCTCCTGGCGATTTCTTCTGTTAATGCACCCATATCGCGACGCTCAGTCATGCGAGCGCTCTTTGCCGCCGCCGCCGCGGGCGTGCTGTTCGGCCTGCCGCAGCAGGCCGGTGCCGCTCAGGCGACCAAGGAGACGACGGACGCGCTCGCCGCCGCCCAGGCGCAGTTCGACCAGGTTCAGTCACAGCTGGACGACCTCTCCAACCAGTACGCCAGTCTCTCCGAGGAGCAGGACAAGACGATCGGCAAGATCGAGGACGTCCAGACCAAGATCGACGAGGCTCAGAAGCAGATCGATGCCAAGCAGGCTGAGCTGGAGCAGAAGCAGGAGCAGCTCTCCTCGCGCGTTTCCGACACCTACAAGGGCGGCACGGGAGACGGCCTTGCCCTGGTGCTCTCCTCAACGTCGTTTGAGGAGCTCATCAACAACGTCTACTACGCCAATAAGATCAACGCACGTGATCGGGAGGCCATTCAGGAAGTTCGCCAGATTCAGGACGAGCTGAAGACCCAGAAGGCCGACCTTGAGACCCAGAAGGCCGACCTCGAGAAGCTCAAGGCCAAGCAGGCGAGCCAGCTCGAGCAGATGAAGGCCAAGCAGGAAGAGGTCTCAGACCTGCTGAACGGCCTTTCCGACGAGGTCAAGCAGCTCATGGCCAAGCGCGACGAGGAGCTGCTGGCTTCCGCCAAGGCCGAGGAGGCGGCCGCGGCGGCTGCGGAGGCCGCGAAGAAGGCCCAGCAGCAGCCGAGCGGCGGTGGCTCCTCGAGCGGCGGCGCCAGCAGCGTGACGCCGGGTACCGGCCAGCAGTCGGCCGGAGCCAATGCGCAGCAGCGCGTGGTGAACTCCTGCCACGCTGTTCCGTCCCCCGGCTACGGCCTCTGCGCCGCGTGGGTGAGCTACGTGTTCTCCAACGCCGGCCTGGGTGCCGTGTGGGGCAACGCGTGCGACATGTACAACTCCTGGTGCACCAGCTCCAACAAGAGCGCGTTGAAGGTGGGCATGATTATCGCCGTCTCCACGCACAGCCGTACGTCCGCCGGCCGTATCTACGGCCACGTGGGCATCTACGTGGGCAACAACACCGTGATGGACAACATCGGCTACATCCGCAGCATCAACGTGGACTCGTGGATCTCGTACTTCGGCACCACGGTGACGCCGCGTTGGGGTTGGGCGAACGGCTTGGTGCTCGGCTAACCCGTCGAGCCGGGGCCCCGGATTGGGTGCGGGCGTTCGTCGGGTGCGCGATATATGCGATCGAAGGGGTGGCTTGCCACCCCTTTTTCATGTCGAGCCGAGCCGGACGACGGGATCGTTAGAGCATCAGCCGCAGCGCGATGAGCACCGCAAGGTAGGCGAGCGTGAGTGCGATGAAGGGCGCGTCGCGACGGGCGTTGAGTTTGAGCACGTGGTAGTGCGTGCGCCCGTGCCCGGTGTAGCAGCGGGCGTCCATAGCGCGTCCGAGGTTGTCGGCGTGGCGAAGCGCGCTGGCAAAGAGGGGTACCACGAGCGGCACGCAGGCCCGCGCGTACGCGAGGGCGCTCTTGCCCTCAAGATCAGCGCCGCGAGCGATCTGCGCCACGACGACGTTGTCCGCCTCGGTGGCGAGCGTGGGCACAAAGCGCACCGCGATGGACATGGTGAGCGCCGCTTGGGTTACCGGCACGCCGAAGCGCTCCAAGGGCTTGAGCAGACACTCGAAGGCATCGCAAAGCGCGGTGGGCGTGGTGGTGAGCATGAGCAACCCGCCCGCAAGCAGCAACAGGAAGAATCGCGTGCTGTAGAGGACCGCTGCCCAGAGTCCGTCCCGGTGAATGCTGAGGATGCCCAGGTGCAGGGTAACCGGTCCGGTCCGCACAAAGAAGAGGTTGAAGAGCGAGGTGAAGACCAAGAAGAACGCGATGGGGCGAACCTGTGCGAGCAGGCGGCCGAAGGGTACGCGCGCAGCGGCGATAGCAGCCGTTACCGCTGCTGCGGCGAGCGCGAGCGTGGCCGGCGTGGCGGTGAAGAAGCAGCTCACCATGAACGCGAGGGAGCCCACGAGCTTAACGCGGGGGTCGAGCCGGTGAATGGGGGAATCGGCGGAATAGTACTGGCCGATGCTAACGCGCAGCGCCATGGCGGGCCTCCTCTCCGGTCAGCGCGCAAACGAGCTCGTCGAGGGTGAGGGGGAGCGCGGTGAGCGGCTCGGGATTTCCCGCAGCGGCGAGCGCCCGGGCGAAGGCGAGGGCCGCGGGCACGCCCGGCAGATGCTCGGCGGTGGCGAAGACCTCGTGCGGGGTGCCGTCGGCCACCTTGCGGCCATCCTCGAGGGCCACGATGTGGTCGGCGAGCTCGGCGGCGTCGTCCATGGAATGCGTGACGAGCAACAGCGTGGTGCCCCGGCGCTTAAGGTCGAGCAGGAGCTTGCGCACGGTGCGGCGGCCTGCGGGGTCGAGCCCGGCCATGGGCTCGTCGAGTACCAAGATGGGCTGGCGCATGGCGAGGATGCCGGCAAGCGCCACGGAACGCTGCTGGCCGCCCGAGAGGGCGAAGGGAGAGCGCGTGAGCAGCTCGTCGGTAACGGGGAGACCCACCGCGGTGAGCCCCTCCTCCACGCGAGTGCGGACTTCCTCCTCGGAAAGCCCGAGGTTGCGGGGGCCGAAGGCAACGTCGTCAAAGACGGTCTCGGCGAAGAGCTGGCGTTCGGGCAGCTGGGAAACATAGCCCACGCGGGAGCGCAGGGCACGGCGCCGGGAAAGGTCGCCGGTGCCGATGCCATCCACGACCACATGTCCCGAGCTGGGAGCCTTGAGGGCGCAGGCGAGTTCGACAGTGGTCGACTTGCCGGAGCCCGTGCGGCCTACGAGCGCGGTGAGCGTGCCGGGGCGCACGGCGAACGAGAGGTCGTCCACGGCGAGCGGGCCGACCTCTTTGGACGCGCGGCGCTGCCAGAAGTGCGGCTTCTTGCGCGCCGAGCGGGCGCTGGCGTAAGAGAACGAGACGCGATCGAAGGCGAGGGCGGCGCCAGGGCCGGCGTGCGCCTCGGCAACGCCGGTTTCCACATGCTCCGCTGCGGGCGCACCGTTCTGACCGTGCGAGCACGTTGAAGCGAGAGCGCGGACCAGCTCATCGGTATCCGCGGTGAGGGGAACGTCCCGGCCTGCCGCGCGCAGGCGGTCGGCGAGCTGCAGCCTAAAAGGCAGCTCGAGTCCGAGCTGCTGGGCGGTTTCTTGCTGCTGGAATACCTGTTCGGGTGTTCCTTCCAGCGCCACGCGGCCGCGTTCCATCACGATGACTCGATCGGCCTCGAGCGCGTCATCCATGAAATGCGTGATGTGCACGATGGTGATACCGCGCCGCGCGAGCGAGTGGATGATGCCCTGGATTGCGCGGTGGCCTTCGGCGTCGAGCATGGCGCAGGGTTCGTCGAGTACCAGGATGCGCGGCTCCATGGCGAGCGCGCCGGCGATGGCGATGCGCTGCTTCTGGCCGCCGGATAAGTCGGCCGGATCGGCGTGGGCAAGGCGTGCCATGCCCACGGCTTCGAGAGCGTTGTCCACGCGCGCGGCTATCTGGGGTGCCGACACGCCGAGGTTCTCCGGGCCAAAGGCCACGTCATCGGCCGAGATGCTCGTGACCATCTGGTCCTCAGGATGCTGGAAGACCATGGCAACTTGGCGGCGGATGGCCGGGGCATCCTCAGACGCGGCGGAATCAAGGCCCAGGACGCGGACGGTGCCGGCGCTGGGCACGAGCAGCGCGTTCAGCATCTGGGCCAGCGTGGACTTTCCCGATCCGTTGCCGCCGAGGATGCATACGTGCTCCCCGGCGTGGATAGAAAGGGATACCCCGGCCAGCGCCTCTGCGGCGGCACCGGGGTATGAGAAGCGAACGTTGTCGAGGCTGATCAGAATGTCTTCGTTCATCGTTCCAAAAAAACAGGGCGCCCTCCGCGGGGAAGGCGCCCTTGGGTCGAGGCTAGGCGTGGCTCAGGTTACCGTCGTGCGGCGCACCCGTCTGAGCGGTAAGAACGTTCATGCAGGGGGAGAGGAGCACCTGGCCGGCAACGACCGTGATGGCCATCTTGAGCGCGTTGAAGGGCAACAGGATGGGGATGATCATGGCCACGACCTGCTCAACGCTGACTGCGCTGTAGAGCGGCGTGATGACGAGGTTCGCCGCGCAGGAAGCGATGATGGCGAGGATGGCACCCACGGCCATGCCCGCCACGGAGCCTGCGCGCGTACGACCGGAGCGATCGTAGATGAGCGCCGAGGGAATCACCAGGCACAGCGTGTTGAGCACGCCCATGAGCGCGCCAAACGGGTCGAGGAACATGTCGGGCACCCACGAGAGGATGGTGACGCCCGCGCCGAGCTGCGGGCCAAAGGCAAGCGCGGCGATCAGGCAGACGATGCCCGACGGGTCGAACTTGAGGTAGGGCGCCGCCGGGAAAATGGGCACCTCCACAAAGCGGATGATGAGTGCCGCGGCCGTGAAGAGACCGGCGAGCGCGATGCGCTTGGTGTTGATAGAGCTGTTCATAGTGAAGAAGCCTCCGTTTCTTCCTTCCGGACTGTAACCGTCGGCCCTGGAATCTCACCAGGTCAGCCGCTCTTCGCGGGTCGCGGGCTCCTGGCATCGCATGGACGCGGCCAGTTACCGCCGGTGGGGAATCTCACCCCGCCCTGAAACATTGCGTCATCAATATACCCCTTTGGGTATAGTCAAGCCTGTGCGTTTTATGACAATTTGGCACCGGAGGTTTCCATGCACGAATACGACGGCTTTTCCGACGAGGTCCTGTGCGCGCTCGGCGCGGCGGCGGGCGAGGACGACGTGCTCATGGTGGAGCCCATGCGCGAGCACACCACGTTCAAGATCGGCGGCCCGGCCGACGTGCTGGTGACGCCCCATACGGACGAGGCGCTGGTGAAGGTGCTGAACATCTGCTCCATCGCGGAGTCCCCGGTACTCGTGGTGGGCAACGGCTCCGACCTCCTGGTGAGCGACCGGGGCGTGCGCGGCGCCGTGGTGCTCCTGCGCGACAACTATGCGGGTATCGAGGTGGACGCGGAGCGCGGCCGCGTGACCGCCCAGGCAGGAGCCCTGTTGCGCGACGTGGCGATGGCGGCGGCCGACGCCGGCCTCGCGGGCTTGGAGCCGCTCTCGGGCATCCCCGCCACGGTGGGTGGCGCGTGCTTCATGAACGCCGGCGCCTACGACGCGCAGACCTCCGATGTGCTCGAGTCCATGCGCGTGTACGTGCCGGGCGGCGTGGGCGAGAAGGGCTTCGTGCGTGAGCTTCCAGCGGAGGAGCTGCACATGGGCTACCGCAAGAGCCGCGTGGCGGACGAGGGGCTGGTGGTCATCTCGGCCACGTTCAAGCTGGTGCCGGACATGCCGGCGAGCATCCGCGGCCGCATGGACGAGTACCAGCGCCGTCGCGAGGAGAAGCAGCCGCTCGAGATGCCGAGCGCGGGCTCCACGTTCAAGCGTCCGGCGGGGCACTTCGCCGGCAAGCTCATCCAGGATGCGGGCCTTGCCGGAGCGAGCGTGGGCGGAGCGCAGGTCTCGACCAAGCATTGCGGGTTCGTGGTCAACACGGGCGGCGCCACGGCGGCCGACGTGCGCGGGCTGATCGAGCACGTGCAGGATACGGTGTTCGAGCAGTTCGGCGTGAAGCTTGAGCCCGAGGTGCGGATGGTCGGTCAGTTCTAGGCTTCGGCGGTGTCGCCTCGTCCACTTGGGGCGGCGCCGCGTGCGGCCGGCGGGAGTCGGCTGCCTGCACGCTTCGGCGCGCAGCAGCTAGACCGTCAGGAACACCATCACGATGATGAGCGCAAAGCCGGCGATGTCCGTTGGCGCGAACACGGTGCCCAACGTGACGGCGCTCGTGATGGTGGCCGAGATGGGCTCGATGGTGCCGAGCAGGCTCGCGCGCATGGAGCCCACGTCCTTCACGCCCTGCATGTAGAGCAGGTAGGCGAGGAACGAGCCGATGACCACCAGGCCAAAGAGCGCCAGCCAGCCGTCGGTCTGGAGCGCCGGCACGTTTTGCCAGGGATGCACCACCAGGCTGGACGCAACGCCCGCCGAGAGCATGGCGGAGCCGGTGACGATGTTCGAGCCGTAAACGGGCAGGATGCGCGCGGGCAGGATCGCCATGGCGGCGGCGCCCACGGCGCAGAGGAGTCCCACGGCAATGCCTGCGGGCGGGATGGAGAGGTTGTCCGGATTGCCGCCCGTTGCCAGCAGGTACGTGCCCGCGAGCGCCAGCGCGATGCCCAGCACCTCGCGGCGGCGGGGCGCGCGCCTGCCGCGCAGGCAGGAGACGGCGAGGATGATGAGCAGCTGCAGGCACTGCAGGACGGTGGCGGTGCCGGCGTTGGTCAGGCGCACCGAGGCAAGGTAGAAGAACTGGTTGAAGAGTACGCCGCCCGCGGCAAAGATGAGCAGCTCGCGGCGGTGCGTCGGGGTGGTCCAGAGCTTGATGAGCCGCGCGCGGTCAAAGATGAGCGCGATGATGATGAAGAGCAGGCCCGAGAACACCTGGCGCACGCTCATGAGCCAGGCGGTATCCACCTGATAGTGCTCAAAGAGGTAGCTCGCGCAGGTGCCGGAGAACCCCCAGAAGGTGCCGCCGACGAGCGTGGCGATCGTGCCCGCGATGAGCGTGCGGGCTTCCTGGTCGTTGAGACGCTCGCGCCAGGTGCGCCGCGCGGCGCGGGAGGCGGCGTCCGTGCCGGCGCTCGGCATGGCGGAAGGCTCTGCGGCTGCATCCGTGATGGACTTTGTATCCGTGGCTCCTTCAACAGCCCCCGCAACCGTCAGTTCTGCCATGACGTCTAGCCCCGCCCCGTTCGGTACCCCTGTGTGCGCCCTCACCATATCGCATGCGCAACGGTGCATAATCGAGGGTGAAAAAGTCGGTTTGCCCAGCTAAAGCACGCGCTGGGCAAACGGTTGCGCAACGTGTGCAAAGCGTGAACGGGCAAGGGGAGCGCGCTCCGTCAGTTCCGTGCGTTGCCGCGGGGACCTTTGGGTAAGCTAGGGGGCGTGAACGCGACCGAGAAGGAGACCCCTATGTCCGATACCCCTGCGCGCGACCGCGCGGCCGCCCTGTTGAAGCCCGCGATCGAGAGCGGTGAGACCCTCCATGGCTTCGTTGTGGAGCGCACGGAGAGCATTCCCGAGCTCGACGCCGACGCCTACGTGCTCCGCCACGTTGGCTCGCGCGCCCGCTTGCTCTACCTGGCCTGCGAAGACGAGAACAAGGCCTTCGCCATCGGCTTCAAGACCCCGCCCACGGATTCCACGGGCGTCTTCCACATTCTCGAGCACTCGGTGCTCTGCGGATCCGCCAAGTTTCCGGTGAAGGAACCCTTCGTGGACCTCATCAAGAGCTCGATGCAGACCTTCCTGAACGCCATGACCTATCCGGATAAGACCGTCTACCCCGTGGCGACTACCAACGAACAGGATCTCCTGAACCTGATGGACGTGTACCTGGACGCGGTGCTGAATCCGGCCATCTACACCAAGCCGACGATCTTTCAGCAGGAGGGCTGGCACCTGGAGCTGGACGAGCCGGCGGAGGGCGGTGGGGCCACGTCTGCCGATGTTGCGACCGCGCACGTGAACGGCGTGGTCTACAACGAGATGAAGGGCGCGCTCTCGGACCCGACGAGCGTGCTGGACGACGCGGTGAACGAGGCGCTCTTCCCCGATACGGCGTATTCGTGCGAGAGCGGTGGTGACCCCAAGCATATCCCCGAGCTCACCTACCAGCACTTCCTTGATACCCACGCGCGCCACTACAACCTGGCGAACAGCTACATCACCCTCTACGGCGACCTGGACGCGGATCGGGTGCTCGGTTTCTTGGACGAGCGCTACCTGTGCGACGAGGTGCGCGCCCGCGATGCCGAGGCGCGGCGCGCGGCGGCGCCCGACGCGGCCGAGCTGGACCGCGCGGTAGCTGCCGGTCCCAACCCGCTGCCCTGGCAAAGGCCCGTCGTCTGCGAGTACGCTCGCCGCGAGATGCCCACCACGCCCGAGAACGCGCTCGTGGGCCTGGCCTACGTGCTCGGCGGCCGCGGCGCGCTCGACCGCAAGCGCGTAATCGGCGCGGATATCCTCTTCGAGGCGCTGCTCGGTTCCAACGAGGCGCCGGTGAAGAAGGCGATTCTCTCCGCGGGGCTCGGCGGGAACGTGCTGAGCTATACCGAGGCGTCGGTCCAGCAGCCGTACGAAATGATCGTGCTGCAGGGGGCACATGAGAATGTGGCCCGCGAGCTGCGCCGCCTGGTGGAGGACGAGTGCCTCCGCCTGGTGGGGGAGGGCATTCCGCGCAATCGCCTGGAAGCGGTGATCTCGAGCAACGAGTTCGACCTGCGGCAGCGTGACTACGGTACGGCCGACGGCGTGGTCATCGCCTGCGATGCGCTCTCCACGTGGCTCTACGATGACGATGCCGCCACGCTCGCACTTGGATACGGGCCGGTGTACGCGGAGCTGCGCCGCGAGCTCGACGGTTCGTACTTCGAGGACCTGCTGCGCGAGATCGTGCTCGAGAGCGACCATTTCGCGCTCGTGGACCTGGTGCCCGTGGAGGCTGCGGACACGGGCGAGGCCGGCACCTCGGTGGAGGTTGCGGATGCGGCACAGGTGGAGGCGAACGTGGCCGCCTTGCGCGCCGCTCAGGAGGCGGAGGACACGCCGGAGGCCCGCGCCACGCTGCCGCGCCTGCACGTGGCGGATATCGGCCCCGCGCGTCCGGAGCCCGCGCTCACCGTGGACACCACCGCGCCCTTCACGTGCCTGAAGCACGATATCCCCACGCGCGGGCTGGCGTACGCCGTGTGGTACTTCGACCTTGCGCACGTGAGCTTTGCCGAGCTGCCCTACGTCTCGGTGCTCGCAGGTCTTATGCAGCAGCTGGCCACCGAGCGCCGCAGCGCCGCGGAACTCGACAGCTATATCACCGCGAACCTGGGCTTCCTCTCGTTCAGCGCCACGGTCTTCCCCCAGCCTGATTGGCGCTTGGCCCGGCCGAAGCTGCAGGTTGCTGCCGGCGCGCTGTCCGAGAAGCTGGACCGTCTGGTGGACATTCCGCGCGAGGTGTGGGCCGAGACGCTCTTTGACGACGAGGCGCGCGTCCGCGACGTGCTCGCGCAGCAGAAGATCGGCTTGGAGCAGGCGTTCCTGAACGCCGGTCACCAGGCGGCGCTCAGTCGCGCCATGAGCTACGTCTCGCCTGCGGCGGTGGTGAGTCAGCAGCTGGGCGGCGTGGACTACTACCGCTTCCTGCGCGATATGCTCGAGCACTTCGACGAGCGCTGGGACGATCTGGCGGCTCGCCTGCGCGACCTGCAGGCGCGCATCTTCACCTCGAGCGGCCTGACCGTGAGCTTTACCGGCACGGATGAGGATTACGCGCGCTTCTGGCAGCTGGGCGGCGATTTTGGCCTCGCGCCGCGCACGGCGCCCGCCAAGGAGCTCATGGTGCCCTGGCCCGAGTCCAAGAGCGAGGCATTCGTGATTCCGAGCGACGTGTGCTTTGCCGCCCGCGCGACCGATCCGCGCGTGCTGGGCGTTCCCGCCAACGGCACGTGGAGCGTGGCGAGCCAGGTACTCTCATACGATTACCTGTGGAACGAGGTGCGTGTGAAGGGCGGTGCCTACGGCTGCGGGTTCCGCGCGCAGGCGGACCGCCAGCTCGCGTTCTACACGTATCGCGACCCGGCGATCGATCCCTCGCAGGAGCGGATCGCGCGGGCGGGCGAGTGGCTCGCCGATTTCGACCCCGATCAGGATGCGTTCGAGGGCTTCATCGTGAGCTGCACCGCGGGCTTCGACGCGCCGCTCAAGCCCTACGCGCTCATGAAGCGTCAGGACGGCGAGTTCTTCGCGCGCCGCCCGGCGGGCTGGCGCGAAGAGCTGCGCAGCCAGGTACTCGCGGCAACGCCCAAGGGTCTGCGCGCCCTGGCGCCCGAGGTCACCCGCGTCGCCGCGGAGGCGCCGCTTTGCGTGTTCGGCGGCCGCAGCGTCATCGAGGCGAGCCAGCTCGATCTGAACGTGGTGGACCTGCTGGGTTAGCGGGGCTGGGCGAGCTGGCGTCGCATGACGGCGCCTTCTCCCTTTTCATATGTGCAGGCCGACGCGTCTGGACGGCGAGAGCACTGGCCGTCCAGGCGCGTCTCTTGTTTTTTGGTATTGACACGCTGCCGTGGAGGGGCTTGCTAACCCCCTTTCACTCCCCCTTGCGGTGCCAGTCATGAGCTTTGGCTTTACGACGGCTCCAGTTCAATTGGCAGGGCGTGCGGACTTCGATATGCCCGCCGTCGTCTGTGGGCCGGCGTCAATTCATTGGAAACAACCTAGTCAATTTCTTGCCGGGACTAGAACCCCGTTCTTGTGTTGAGGGTGTGGAGCGCTCCTCGCAAGATATGGAATAGGAGGTGCGATGTGATCGAGTTGACGAGAAGACAACGGCAATGCCTGCAGTTTCTCTGTCGTCGCGAGGCCTTTGCCACGACGGATGAGATAGCACGGCATCTTTCCGTCTCTGCTCGCACCGTGCGCACAGAGCTGAATGTCGTGGACGCCTTTGCGCGCGAGCACGGCTGCGCGCTCGAGCGCGTGCCGGGCAGCGGTGTTCGCATCGCCCCCGACCAAGGGGATCGCGCGGCGCTGCTTGCCGCCATCGAGACCGCCGAAGGTCATGCCTACAGCGTAGACGAGCGTGTCGTCGTGGCGCAGATGATGCTCATCGTCAACCCCGTCGTTCGTTTCCAAGACATCGCAGACTACTGCCGCGTGAGCCGTCAGACCGTGGTCGCCCACTTTGGCGATGTCGTCGACTTCTTCGCTCGGAGCGGCGTTGAGGTACAGAGCGACTCAGGCGTGGGGTCTCGCGTTTCTGGGAACGAGATGGCTATCCGCCGGTGCTTCATGAGCCTGATTTCGAGCGCTCAGTATGGTCAGCTCGCCCAAAGCGTCGCCTTCGACTGTCTGGGCGAGGTTCACATAGCGGCGGCCGACCGAATCATCGCCCGTGTTGAGAAGCTCAAGGGCGTCTCATTCGCGGATCCGGCGCAGCTTTGTGCGATCGTCGCCTTCATTCTGGACCGGATCGCGCGCAACGCCACCGGCGGCGGAGCGAACGACGAGTCTGCCACTGGCGCTCTTCGCGTCCTGCGCGGAACGGACGATGCGAGTATGCGCGCCCTCGCCGACGCCCTTGTTGCAGACGTTCCCTTTGAGTTCGAGCGTCTCTTCCTGGCTTCCGTGTTCCTCGCCCAGCGCACGACGCGTGTGGCGGAGGACACGCTCGCGCGGGAGGACGACCAAGAGGATGTGGCGTTTCGCATCTCACGCGACCTTATCAATGCCCTATCGGAGCTCCACGTGAGGTGCGATGAGCCGCTTCAGCATCTCATCGATGGCTTGACGACGCATCTGCGTGCCGCCATATGGCGCTCGCGCAACGGAATTCAGATCAAAAGCCGTGTGCCCATTCAGGTTATGTCCTCTATCCCATTGCTGTTCGACTTCGCGCGGCGTCAGATGGGCCTCATGGAGGAGAGGTACGGCATCAGCCTGAACGAGAGCGAAGTGGCCTATATCGCCATGTACCTCGATACCATCTACGAGACGAGTATGCGGAGCATCGTGCGCCTGAAGGTCCTCTTCGTGTGCTCGTTTGGCCTGGCGTCAAGTTCCATTCTCATGATGCGTCTGGCTCATGCCCTTGGCGAGTGCGAGGTGGCAGGGCCCGTTACCATCGATGAGGCGCGCTCCTATCTGGCAGATCACGATGTAGACCTGGTTATCTCGACCAATGACGTGAGCCTGGGCACAACGGCGGTACTGACCGTGGATCCGCTGTTGAGCAACGCCGAGCTGGACAAGGTGAAAAACCGCCTTATGCAGTCCTCTTATTCCAAGATGTGCGCGCAGTTCCTCCATGCTTATACCAGCACCGCTGAACCTCAGGGTGCTCGGCATACGGTGCGCGAGTACGTCGATCCTCAGAACATCCAGGTTGGTGTGGCCTGCGACGACTGGCGAGAAGCCATCCGCATCGCTTCGGCACCGCTGCTGAAACAAGAGCTTATCGAGCAGCGATACGTAGACCGCATGATCGGCGCCGTGGAGGATTTCGGCCCCTACATGGTGCTGACTCCGGGCACTGCCTACGTGCATGCCGGCGTGAACGACGGCACGTTTGCCAACTGCGTTGCCATTTGCGTGCTCGCGCGCGAAATACCCCTTGGCCCCGCCAACGAAAAGCGTATCCGCACGATCATCGTGCTGGGCATGCACGACAAGAACCGCAGCGATTTGCTGAACCTCGCCCCCATCTTCGAGCGCCCCGAGACGATTGCCGCGCTTGAAGACGGCGGACTGAACGTGGATGACGTGTTGGAACTTCACACCTGAGAGGAGGATGTATGGAAGAAATCATTGCAGAGGATGGCATTCAGGTTGGGTGTACGGCCGATTCCTGGGAAGAGGCCATTCGTATCGCTGCTCAGCCGTTGCGTGCGCGCGACTCTATCGAGCCGTCGTATGTCCAGCGGATGATTGATGCCGTCAACACGCTTGGACCCTACATCGTCATGATGCCGGGCCTGGCCATGGCGCATGCGGCGCCGGGTTCGGACGTGCTGGTGAGCGATCTCTCACTCGCAAAGTTCGACCGGCCTGTTGATTTTGGTAGCGACAAAGGTCCAGTGGAAATCGTGATGTGTCTGGCCTGCAAGGACCGCGAGGCGCATATCGCGCGCCTATCGCGTATCGCCGAGAAGCTCATGGACGATTCGTTCTTAGGTCGAATGTTGGCCTGCACTACGACGACCGGGCTGTACGAGCTCATCAATGGGTAGGACGGGCCGATTGCTGAGCGGCGAGCGTCGTTTTTCAGCGTCGGTTCGAAATGAAGAGGAAGGGAAGGTACGCGAGATGGCAGTGCCCAGGATTCAGACGGTTTGCGGCTTTGGCTGTGGCTCGTCGCTCATGCTGCGCATGAACATCGAGAAGATTGCGCGCGAGCACAATCTGCAGGTGGAGGCGTTTTGCGGCGACGTGGCCTCGTGTTGCGCCAACGACTGCGACGCGATCTTTATCTCCAAGGAGCTGGGAGACCGCATCAAGGACCGTGCAAAGGTTCCGGTGATCGAGCTCGACAACTTTATGGACAAGGCCGAGGTCGAGAAAAAGACCTTGGATTACCTCGAGTCGGTTCAATAGGAACGTAGAGAAAGGGGCGAACCACCATGGCTGTGCTCAACTTCATTATTAACGAGATCTTTGGGCAAGGCGCCATCTTCCTGGCACTCATCGCCTGCATCGGCCTGATCCTCCAGAAGAAGCCCTTCTCGGAGGTCGTGCGCGGCACCATCATGACGGCCGTAGGGTTCTTCGTGCTGTCCACCGGTACCGGACTCATTACGGGCAACTCCATCGACGGCATTTCCACGGCGTTTAACGCGGTTATGCCGCAGGCGGTGGCGTCTAAGACCGTGGACATCAGCGCCGAGTACGGCACCGAGATCGGCATCGTCATGCTGATCGGCTTCGCCATCAACGTGCTCGTGGCGCGCTTCACCAAGTTCAAGACCATCTTCCTCACGGGCCACATGCTGTACTGGTTCCCGTTCGTGTTCATCGCGGCGGGCGTGGACGCCGGCCTCTCGGGCGTCAAGCTGATCGTGCTCGCGGGCATCTTCACCGCCCTCTACATGGTGGTGTCCCCCAACCTCATGCGGCCGTTCGTGAAGGAGGTCACCGGTGACGACTCCTTCACCATCGGCCACCCCACCACGTGCCTGTCCGTGATCTCCGGCCTGCTGGGCCGCGCGATCGGCGATAAGAGCCACTCCACCGAGGACCTCAACTTCCCCAAGTCCCTCGGCTTCCTGCGCGAGATCGCCATTACCGGCTCGTTCGCCATCGCCATCACCTACATCGTGATGTACGGCATCCTGGTCGCCAACGGCCAGGACCCGGCGCAGGTCTGGGGCTACGCGGAGGGTAATACCGGTATCTTCACCTACATCTTCACGCACGCGGTGTACTTCGGCGTCGGCATCACGGTCATGCTTCAGGGCGTTCGCATGCTCATCGCCGAGATCGTGCCGGCGTTCAAGGGCATCGCTGAGAAGATCGTGCCCGACTCCATCCCGGCCCTCGACGTGCCCGTGATTTTCCCGTACGCGCCGAACGCGCTGCTGATCGGCTTCCTCGTCGCCATGGTTACCTCGATCGTGACGATTCTCATCACCGGCTCGCTGGGCATCTTCCCCACCGTGGTCATCCCGCTGATCTCCACGTGCTTCTTCGAAATCGGCTGCGCGTCCATTGTGGGCAACGCGACCGGCGGTGTGCGCGGCGCCGTGGTGGGTGCTGCACTCTCCGGCATCATCGCCGTGTTCCTGGTTGGTTTTGGTGCGTACTTCTTCAACAACACCATCCAGCAGTGGATGCTCGTCTACGGCGGCCAGGACTTCGACCTGTGGGGCATGGTCGTGGGTGCGATTGCACGCCTGATCGCGTAGCGCGGAGGCTGGGCGGTGCGGGCTGCCTCGGTTTGCCTGATTGCTCCGCCGCCATCTGAACGATCTCCACTCTCGCGGGCGCGCCGAACTCGGATACGGTGCGCCCGCCCTTTTCTTTTGGAGGATTGAGTACATGGAATTCAAGTATTTGAACATCATTCGCGGCCTGCTGGATACGATCGAGCGCGAGGAGCGGGGCCACATGGAAGAGGCTGTGGACGCGCTGTACGACTGCGTGGTCGGCAAGCATGCCATCTACACTTTCGGCGCGAGCCACGCGGGCATCCTTTCCGAGGAGCTGTACTACCGCGCGGGCGGGCTCATGCTCATGAACCCCATCTTTGGGCGAGAGATTATGCTGGACACGAAGCCCATCACCCATACGAGCCATATGGAGCGTCTGGTGGGCTACGGCACGGAGCTGGCGCGTGACGAGGCGGATTTCAAGCCTGGTGACGTGTTGATTGCGCACTCTGTGTCCGGGCGAAATCCCGTGACGGTCGAGATCGCCATGGCTGCGAAAGAAGCGGGGACGAAGGTGATTGCTGTCACCAACTTGACGTATTCTCGGAGCGTGACTTCTCGTCATCCGTCTGGCAAGCGGCTGTGCGACCTGGCGGATATCGTGCTCGACAACCACGGCGAGGTGGGCGACGCCGCCGTCACGATCGAAGGGCTGGACCAGAAGGTATCGCCGACGTCGACCGTGGTGGGGGCGACCATGCTGAACGCCATCGTGGCTGCGCTCGTGCAGCGCCTGGTTGACGCCGGCATGGCGCACCCGCCCGTGTTCTACAGCGCTAACCTGGATGGTGGCGACGAGCTGAACCGGAAGCTTGTGGACGAGTACCGCGAGAGCATCAGGTACGAGTTCTAAGGCCAGGGCCGGCGAAGGGGCGCGACGTGCGGGCGACAGGCGGCTAATGGTACCGCCCGCCGCCCGTTACACCCTTACAGCCCGTACAGCGCGCTGAACTTGCCCTGCAGGTAGTCGCAGTAATACGTGGCGTCGAACGGTGCGCCGCAGGCGCCCTCGATCAACTCGGGGGCATCCTTGCCGCGGCCCCAGCGCCAGATGCGGCTCCGCAGCCAGTTGCGCACGGGCTCCAGGTCGCCGCTCTCGCAGGCGCTTTCCAGGTCCACGCCGTCGGCGGACATGGCCGGTACGAACTGCGCGTCGTAGGCGCTGCCGAGTGCATAGGTGGGGAAGTAGCCAAAGCTGCCGCCGCTCCAATGCGTGTCCTGCAGGCAGCCCTCCGTATCGCTCGGCACTTCCAGCCCCAGGTACTTGGCGGTGAGGTCCGCCCACAGCCCCGGTACGTCGGCCGCCGTCGCATCGCCGGCAAAGAGCGCGCGTTCGATCTCGTAGCGGATCATGATGTGCAGCGGATAGGTGAGCTCGTCGGCCTCGGTGCGGATGAGCGAGGGCGTGGCGATGTTCACCGCGCGGTAGAGCTCGTCCTCGGAAACGCCGCCGTACACGTCTGGCACGTACTGGCGCAGAAGCTTGAGCAGGGGAGCCATGAACGCGCGGCTGCGTCCCACGGTGTTCTCGAAGAAGCGGCTCTGACTCTCGTGGATGCCCATGGAGGTGCCACCCTCCAGGCAGGTGTAGGCGTAGGCCGCGTCCACGTTCTGCTCGTAGATGGCGTGCCCGCTCTCATGAATCATGGAGTACGCGTTGCTCATGAGGTTGTCTTCGTAGATGTGCGTGGCCACGCGCGCGTCACCGGCGGCAAAGCCCTCGGAGAACGGATGCTCGGTAAAGGCGAGCGCGGCGGCGTCCATGTCCAGGCCTACCAGGCGCATGAGGTCGAAGGACAGCTCGCGCTGCACGGCTTCGGGCACGTGCGCGCTCAGGAAGGCGGCTTCGGGTTGGGGTTGCTCGCGAATGGCAGCCACGAGCGGCACCACGGTCTGGCGCACCTGCGCGAAAAACGCGTCGCAGGCCTCGGCGGTCAGGCCGCGCTCGTATTGGTCGAGCCACACGTCGTAGGGGTCGCGGGTATCGTCGAGGTGGGCCGCCTGACGGCGCAGCGATGCGATGATGCGGTCGATGTAGGGGGCGAGGCTCGCCCAGTCGTTCGCGAGCTTGGCCTTGTGCCACACGGCGTCGGCCTCGCACACCAGGCGCGTCCACGCCACGGCCTCATCCTGGGGGATCGCCGTGGCCTCGCGCTGATCGCGGGCGAGCACGCGGGCCTCGGTGGCGATTTGCGGGTCCGCGATTCTGCCCGCCTGCGCGGCGGCGAGCGTTCCGGCTACCAGGTTTTGCGATTTCTTGCTGGTGAGCAGCTTGTGGTGCGCGCCCGCCAGGTTGCCCATGGCCTCGCCGCGGGCGGCAGCGCCCTTCTCCGGTGCCACCGTGGCACCGTCGAACTCGATGATCTTCTGCGCGTACTCCAGGTTCCAGAGCTTTCGCTCCAGCTTGCGGAACTTGGCGGTCAGCTTCTTCGGCTTCATCTGCTTGGGTTTGGTGGTCATGACGGTTCCCTTTCACTTGCGGTTCGTCTGGTCTTCAGGCTCAGTGTACCCACGCTTCATTGAGCCCGATACCTTGGCGCATTCGATGCTATACTTGCCCGGATATGAGACTTCGTCAGGAGGTATTTCGTGGGTGGCTGCTCTATTATCCTGTTGCTGCCACTCCTCATGGGCGTCGGCTTCGCAATGGTGGTCCTTCCCATCGCGCTCTGGATCTATGTGGTCTGGGCGGTCATCATGCTCGTGCTGGTGCTCGCGGTCTATATAGCACTCTCCCGGCGCGGGGTGTTTAGGAACTATGGCGAGGATACCGGGTGGAAGCACTATGCTGCCAGGGGAACGAAGTGGGTGCTGATCATCTCGATGGTCTATCTGCTGTTGACGGGTGGCGCGGCAGTGGCGTTCCAGTTCATGGGGATGAAGACGCTGTTCGGTGCTAATCGCTCCGAGCCGGCTTCCGAGCAGACTGCCGATGCCCGGAGCGTGAAGAGCGCCGTCGTGCCCGACGTCCTCCTTGCGCGCTCGGAGGATCTGCGATGAGGGGCAACGCGACGGGCATGCTCATCGGCGCTGCCGTCGCCGCCGTCATCGTCGCCCTGATCATGTTTCTTGCCGGCGGGGTCTTCGCGGACATCGGCGACGATCTGGGCCCGCTGGTACTGGCGCCGTTTGTCTCCATCGCGTGCACGATTCCCTACGCGGTGCTCTTCGTCCATCGCGGGCAGTGCGCCCTGGAGGCTGATCTGACGGATGACGGCGCCTTCCGCACCCAGGTCGGCCGGGTGCGTCGCACACGCTGGATCGGCCTGGGGCTTTGCGTCCTCATCGCGTTCTCGTTCGCCGTCCCCACCGCTCTTGGCCACATGGACGGCTATGGGCAGAGCGCCATCGAAGCCTTCCAACAGTTGGATGAGAACCGGCGCGACTACGACGAACGATACGGCGCGGGCGCCTACGAGCGCGACCTCAAGGCCTCCGGTCTCTCGCAGGGCGATTTTGACGACATCACTTTCGGCGCGAACCTACACGAGGTGATTCGCATGGTCGTGAACCCGCTCGCCTTGGGCAACGAGGTGTTCTGGGGCGCACTGTTTTGCTGCGTGATTGCGGTCGGCGGCATCGAGGTCGCGGTAGCCAAGCTGGCGTTCGACCCGCAGATCAAGGCGCTGCAGGCGGCGCATAAGGAGGAGGGAGCCGGCGCGGGCGGCCCGGACCTCCCCGAAGACGTGGCTGCCCTGCTGACCCGCGTGGGCAACACACCGGGTGTCCACGCGCGGCCGCTGTGGGAACCGGGGTCGGTCGGCTCGCCGCGCGCGGATGCGGTAAGCTCGCTCATCCAGAGCGTCGGCCTCTCCCACGTGCGCCAGGGCCTCTTCTGCGGCCTGGCCTTCTTCATCTCCGTGGTCCTTTCGTTAATCGGCGTCTTCCTCGGCCTGGTCGACTAACGCACCTGAACGATGGAACCAGAGCCGATCTTTCACCGAGCCGCTACGCACGGCGGCTCGTGCTGAAAGAACGTCTCTGGTTCGATTTTGCACGCGTTGATTGGGGTGTTGGCGGTTCCGTATGATGTATGCATGCAGAACGCATGCAATGTGCGAGGAGGATCCGCCATGCCCGCCATTCAGTCGCGGGACTGCCCGCAGGAGCTCTACGACCGGCTCTCCCAGTGCGCTCAGGAGGATCACCGGAGCATCTCGCAGGAGCTCATCGTCGCCATCGAGGGGTATCTGGAGTATCGTGAGCGCAAGAAGGAGGTTGAGCGCATGCTCGACGTTGCCATGCCGCTCCCGCCCAAGCCCTGGGAGCCCGGGTACCGGAGGTACCGGGAGAGCGAGTGGGAGCGGACCGAGACCGGGGAGGTTTTTCGCTGGCTGCTCTGCCAGGCGGACGCGGCCGTCCTGGCGCCAAGCCTCCTGTACGCCGAGGCCGGCAACGCGTTCTGGAAATATCACAAAGCAGGTCTGATGGACAAGGCGCGCGCTCTCGAGGGCACGGCGGCAACGCTGGACCTCGTCGATGAGTTCGTGCCGATGTCCGAGCTGTACGAGGAGGCGCTTGCGGAGTCCATGCGCCTGCACCAGCCCATCTACGATATGTTCTACCTGGTGTTGGCGCGCCGCAACGGGGCCGTGCTCTATACGACGGACAAGTGGCTGAACGCGCTCTGCAAGCAGGAGGGCGTCGAGCATATTCGCGACGTGCGGGCGTAATCGAACCCGATACCTTGACGTGCGTGTGCTATCATGGCGACCAATGCGTTGACGGAGAGGGTTTGGCCCGCCGCGCGCTGGCACGAGAGAGGGAAGGTCGTGGGCTGCAAGCCTTCCTGCCAGGGCAAGGACCAAACGTTCACTCCCGAGCTGCGACCTGAACGGCCTGAAAGAGTGAATCCGGTTCATTCCTTCATGCTGAGTAGGGGAGCCGCGCGCCCCGCGCGAGAGGAGGGCCAAAGTGGGCATGCCGGGCACAACATCCGGCAGCCAAGCAAGGTGGTACCGCGGACACATCCGCCCTTGCCGCACGATCGAACCGGGTTCCCTCGTGCGGCACGGGCGGTTTTTTGTTGGAAAGGAACGTTTATGAGTCTGATCGACGATCTGGAGGCGTTGGAGACACAGGCGAAGGAGCGCATCGCCGAGGCCTCCACGCAGGAGAAGCTGGAGGCCGCCCGCGTGGCGCTGCTCGGCCGCAAGGGCGAGCTCACGGGCCTCATGCGCATGATGGGCAAGCTCGACCAGGCGGAGCGTCCCGTGGTGGGCAAGCGCGCCAACGAGGTGCGTGCCGCCGTGGAGGGCCTGCTCGAGAGCCGCATTGCCGAGATGAAGCAGGAGGCCACCCGCGCCCGTCTGGCCGCCGAGGCTGTGGACGTCACGCTTCCGGGCGCGCGTCCGGCCATCGGCCACCAGCACCTCATCCACCAGATCATCGAGGAGGCCGAGGACATCTTCACCGGCATCGGCTACACGGTGGAGAGCGGTCCGCAGGTGGAGACCACCTACTACAACTTCACCGCGCTGAACGCGCCGATGGACCACCCCAGCCGCTCCGCGCGCGACACCTTCTACGTGGTGGACAACAACCCCGGCGGCGTCTCGCATCCCGAGGCGCACGCCCACGGCGAGTCCGACGTGATTCTGCGCACCCAGACCTCCGGCGTGCAGGTCCACGTGATGGAGCGCCAGAAGCCGCCCATCTACATGATCTGCCCGGGCTCCGTGTACCGCCCCGACACGGCGGACGCCTGCCACCTGCCGCAGTTCAACCAGATCGAGGGCCTGGTCGTGGACGAGGGCATCACCTTCGGCGACCTCAAGGGCACGCTCGATTACTTCGTGAAGCAGATGTTTGGCGAGGAGCGCAAGACCCGCTACCGTCCGCACTTCTTCCCCTTTACCGAGCCCTCCTGCGAGGTGGACGTCTCGTGCCATATCTGCGGCGGCAAGGGCTGTCCCTTCTGCAAGCACTCCGGCTGGATCGAGATTCTTGGTTGCGGCATGGTCGACCCCAACGTGCTGGTGAACTGCGGCATCGACCCCGAGCGCTATTCCGGCTTCGCCTTCGGCATTGGCGCCGAGCGCGTGGCCGCGCTGCGCTACGACCTGCCCGACCTGCGCACGCTCATGACCGGTGACATGCGCTTCCTGAACCAGTTCTAAGGGAGAGAGAACATGCGAGTTTCATACGACTGGCTGAAGACCATGATCGAGCTGCCCGAGGATCCCCGTGAGCTGGCAGCCGAGTACATTCGCACGGGCACCGAGGTGGAGGCCGTGGAGACTGTGGGCGAGGCCTTCGACCACGTGGTCACCGCGCAGGTGCTCACCAAGGAGCCGCATCCGGATTCCGACCACATGTACGTCTGTCAGGTGGACGTGGGCCGCTTCAACCTGAACGATGCCGGCGAGTCCGAACCGCTGCAGATCGTCTGCGGCGCGCAGAACTTCAAGGCGGGCGACCACATCGTCACCGCGCTGATCGGCGCCGAGCTGCCCGGCGACGTCAAGATCAAGAAGAGCAAGCTGCGCGGCGTGGTGTCCTACGGCATGAACTGCTCCGCCCGCGAGCTGGGGCTTTCGAGCGACCACTCCGGCATCATGATCCTGCCGGAGGACGCGCCCGTGGGCGTGCCCTTCGCCGACTATCAGGGCACGGCCGACACGGTGCTCGACTGCGAGATCACGCCCAACCGCCCGGACTGCCTCTCGATGGTGGGCATGGCGCGCGAGACAGGTGCGGTGCTCGACCGCGACTTCCACGTTGAATACCCGGCCATCAAGGCCGAGGTGGGCCGCCCCTGCGACGACGAGCTCTCCGTGGCCTTTGCGGACGAGGAGCTCTGCGACCGCTACGTGGCGCGCATCGTGCGCAACGTGAAGGTGGGTCCTTCGCCCGACTGGATGGTCCAGCGCCTGAACGCGCTTGGCATTCGCCCGCATAACAACATCGTCGATATCACCAACTACGTGATGATGCTCACCGGCCAGCCGCTGCACGCTTTCGACCTCTCCGCCTTCGCCGAGCGCGACGGCAAGCGCTCCGTGGTGGTGCGCGCCGCGCGCGAGGGCGAGGTGTTCCAGACGCTCGACGGCGTGGAGCGCGAGCTCGCGGCAGGCATGGGCCTCATCACCGACGGCGAGCGCCCCGTGGCGCTGGCGGGCGTGATGGGCGGCATGGACTCCGAGATCGAGGACGACACGACGGACGTGATGGTCGAGAGCGCCTGCTTCAACGCCGGCCGCACGAGCCACACGAGCCGCGACCTTTCGCTCATCTCGGACGCGAGCATCCGCTTCGAGCGCCAGGTCGACGAGACGGGCTGCCTGGACGTGGCCAACATCACGTGCGCGCTCATCGAGGAGCTGGCCGGCGGCGAGGTAGCGCCCGGCTACGTGGACCTGTATCCCGCGCCCAAGGAGCAGCCGGTGGTCTCGCTCCGCCTGGCGCGCGTGCACGCGCTCTGCGGCGCTCCCATCGAGGCCGACTTCTGCGAGACCGCGCTCACGCGCCTGGGCTGCAAGGTGACCCGCGAGGGCGAAGGCGAGGGCACGATCTTCACCGTGGAGGTGCCGAGCTTCCGCCCGGACCTGCCGCGCGAGATCGACCTGGTGGAGGAGGTTCTGCGCCTGTGGGGCATGGGCCGCGTCAAGGCCACCATCCCCGCTGCCAAGAACCACATCGGCGGCCTCACGCGCGAGCAGCGCCTGGTACGCCGCATCGGCCAGATCATGCGGAGCTGCGGCCTCAACGAGACCACGACCTTCGGGTTCGCCGCGCCGGGCGATCTGGAGAAGATCGGCATGAGCGCCGAGGGTCGCGGCTGCCCCGTGGTGGTCATGAACCCGCTGGTGGCCGAGCAGACCGAGATGCGCCGCTCGCTGCTGCCGGGGCTGCTCTCCTCCGTTGCCTACAACGAGGCACACGGCACCCCCAACGTGCAGCTCTACGAGATGGGCTCGCTCTTCCATGGTCGCGAGAACGCGAGCCTGCCCAAGGAGGTGCGCTCGCTCGCGGGCGTACTCTCCGGTGCCTGGGGCGAGGACACCTGGAACCAGAAGTACGCGTCGTTGCGGTTCTTCGACGGCAAGGGCGTGGTGGAGGAGCTGCTCGCCCAGCTGCGCATGCCCAAGGTGCGCTTCCGCGTGGCCGAGGGCGAGGGCTACGGCTTCTTGCAGCCGGGCCGCGCGGCCGAGGTGCTCTCGGGCGGCACCGTGCTCGGCTGGGTGGGCGAGGTGCACCCCAACGCGCTCGCTGCCTGTGAGATCTCGCTGCCCGTGGTGGCTTTCGAGCTCAACCTGGAGCAGCTGCTGAAGAACGCCCACAATCAGGAGAACTATCATGAGTTCTCGCAGTTCCCGGCGGTGGAGCACGACCTGGCCATCGTCGTTCCCGAGGACGTGACCTGCGAGGATCTGGAGCGCCGCATCGTGAGCGCGGGCGGCAAGCTGCTCGCCGACGTGCGCCTCTTCGACGTGTACCGCGATCCGGTGCGCGTGGGGCTCGGCCGGAAGTCCATGGCCTTCGCGCTCACGTACCGCTCCGAAGACCATACGCTCACGAGCGATGAGGTGGAGCGCGCGCATGAGAAGGTCGTGGCCAAGGTGTGCAAGGCCACCGGCGGCGAGGTCCGTTCGTAGCAAGTCTGGTTGCGTTGCGCCGGGGGCCGGGGTGCCTCCGGCGCGGCTAGTATGCTGGTAGATGGAGACCCGATGCCGAGCTGGAATATCCATATAGCGCAAACCGAGCGCCTGCTCGCGCGGGACGGCGCGGTTGCGAGCCTCGTTCGCGACCGAAACGCGTTCCTGTTCGGCAACGTGGTTCCCGACATCTTCGTGGGTTACATGGTTCCCGGCGTGATGGATCCCATTCCATATCGCATCACCCACTTTGCCAAGCAGGAACCTATCCCCAAGCCCCGCGAGCGCGAGTTCTGGAGCACGTACGTGGCACCGCTGGCGGAGCATATCTCGGCTACGGGCGAGGGGGATGTGCCGCTTGTCACCCTTAGCGCGGAGCGCGAGTTTCTGAACCGCACGCACTACCCCGCACGCTACGAGGGAACGGACGCCATGCCCGAGGACTTGCTGGTCGCACGCGGTGTTGCGGCGGAGCCGGATTCACGCGCGGTTCAGCGCAGCGTGCTTGACCTGGTGCTTGGGGCCTGGGCGCACCTGCTGGCCGACAACCTGTGGAACACGCGCGTCAACGAGTACCTGGATGCACATGGCGGTAAGCCGAGCGAGGAGTTCCGCATCAAGAAGCAGAGCGACTTCGACCATTTTGGGCGCCTGCACCATCTGACGGCGGTGCCGCAGGGGACGCCGCGCTTGCTCGCGGCCTGCGAGCGGTTTCCGCAGTACGCCATTCCGGCGCCGTACGTATACGCGAGCATCGGCGTCATCCACGAGACCGTTCGCACCAACGGCGGCGCCTCTGAGCACGTGCCCTACCAGCTTTTGACCGATGAGTTCTTCAACGAGACCTTCGACGAGGTCCTGGAGGCGACTGAAGACGCCATTTCGGAGCGCCTGGGCTGAGCCGGCGGGCCTTGGCGAGGGTGCCTGACCCCAGATCCACCTCCGGAGCAGGGGGTTGATATGTCAGTTAAGCCTCGAAAACGCGCTTTTTGCAATTTCGGGGCTTAACTGGTCAATTGCTAAAATAGCAAGATGTCAGTTAAGCCTCGAAATCGTGAAAATACCGATTTCGGGGCTTAACTGACATCTTTAGCCCATTCCGAACGTCTTCCAGTCGACAATCACTTCGCGACGGAGTTTTGCGCGCTGTTCGAGGAGCGCGGCTCCTGGTTCAGGTGCGTTCACCTTGAGGCGGCTTCGTGCTTCGCGAGCGATTTCAGCCGCCAGCTCATCGTCCTCAAGTTGTCTCTTCGTGAGGAACATGACGTTCAGCCCCATGCACTGGAGCGCCGTTGCCCGCGCGTTGTCATCGAGCGTCTTTTCTGTGCCGTCGTGCCATGCAACGCTTTGGCACTCAATATCCAGAGCGCGGGCACGAGTTTGCTTCCTTGGGGCTGTAAAGAATAAGTCGGCATAGCATACGCTCTTACCTGCTATTCGCTTTGCTTCGGGCGAAAGCGTGATCATTTTGTTACAGGTTGCCGCACCGAGGCCTTCACCGCCTTTCCGTCGCGGGAGTCCGAGCAGCAGCGCGGCTTCGACTTCAAGTGGAGAAGCTGCTGCCTCCACGGCGATCGCGAGTGCATCCTTCAGCCTTTGGGCACCGCGGGTGCGGTGGGGAAGGTCGTACGCGAACTGCCTAAGCTGTTCGAGGGATGTCAAAGCCGGGCGCTGCCACAGGTCGGTGGGTTGTCCTTTGAGATTGCGAGCCTGCTGCCAGCCGCGGAGTGATTCAAAGAGCAGGTCTCCACTCAAGTCGCCGAACTCGGATACGTTGCCGGCTGCAATTTGGTCGAGGACAATCTGCAGTTCGAAGGGCGGCTTGAAGACGGCGAACGACCCGAGGAGTTCCGAGATGGCGAGTGCCAGACGCGCCGTGCTGAGTGAGCGGGCAAGCGTAAGTGCTGTGTACGCCACATTGGTAACAAAGAGGCCGTCGCAAATGGGAATGAGCGAGGTCTTCGGGGGCAGTAGGGAGTGCACGAGCGGTTTGATACCTGCCGCTCGTGGCCTGTGCGCGTCGTCTGCGGCCAGCACGTGCAAGGGGCGGTCGATGCCGCCCAAGAGCGGCAGGGAGGGGTCATCCGGCAGGGCGGATGCACCCTCCTCGATGCCGGAGAGGTGGAGCATTCTCACGAGGGGCGGAATGCGATGCCATTGGAAGGCGGACCAGCCGCAGAGCGTTAAAGTATCCATGGGAATACGGTACGCAATTCTTGGCATACATAGCCGCTGAGCAGGGAAAAGCTCAAAGTTATCGGTAAGCGGTCTGACAATAATCTTAATGGGATTACGCTAAATCTCACACAAATCTGAAACGCGCAGGTAGGGCGTCGTACAAGAGGCCAGATACCTTACGGAACGATTATCTTTGTCATTTCTTCAAACGGTTTTCTATCGGTTGCGTGCGCCTTGCGCCATAGTGCGTATAATGGCGCAGATATTAATAGGCGAAAAAGGTAAGACATCGATTACCGGAGGTAGTGAATGTACAAGCGCACCAAGATCGTCTGCACCATGGGTCCCGCGTGCGACAGCGACGACAAGATCCGCGAGATGATCAAGGCTGGCATGAACGTTGCCCGCTTCAACTTCTCCCACGGTTCCTACGAGGAGCACAAGGGCCGCATCGACCGCGTCCGCCGCATCTCCAAGGAGCTCGGCCTGCCCGTGGGCATCCTGCTCGACACCAAGGGCCCCGAGGTCCGCACCGGTCTGCTGAAGGACCACGAGAAGGTCGAGGTCCACACCGGCGACAAGATCGTTGTCACCGCCCAGCCCACCTCCGAGGATTTCCTCGGCACCGCCGAGCACATCTCGCTCGACTACCTCAAGCTCCCCGAGGAGGTCACCAAGGGCTCCATCATCCTGATCGATGACGGTCTGGTTGGCATGACCGTCGACTTCGTCGAGGGCAACGACATCCACTGCACCGTGAACAACGACGGCCTGATCGGCGAGCGCAAGGGCGTCAACATGCCCAACGTCAACATCTCGCTGCCGGCCATCACCGAGCGCGACCGTCAGGACATCCTGTTCGGCCTCACGCAGAACATCGACTACATCGCCGCATCCTTCATCCGCGACGGCGAGTCCGTCGAGGGCATCCGCACGCTTTGCCGCGAGAACGGCGGCGAGCACGTCACCATCTTCCCGAAGATCGAGTGCGCGCTGGGCGTGGAGAACTTCGACGATATTCTCGAGCACTCCGACGGCATCATGGTCGCCCGCGGCGATCTGGGTATCGAGATCGCGCCCGAGCTTGTGCCGCACATCCAGAAGGAGATCATCAAGAAGTGCAACGCGGCCTACAAGCCCGTTATCACCGCCACCCAGATGCTCGACTCCATGCAGCACAACCCGCGCCCGACGCGCGCCGAGGTGACCGACGTCGCCAACGCCATCTACGACGGCACCGACGCCGTGATGCTCTCCGGTGAGTCCGCAGCCGGTCTGTACCCCGTGGAGGCCGTGAAGATGCAGGCCGCCATCGCCATGGAGACCGAGAAGTATCTGCCGGCGCACGCGCCGCTGGTGATCCCGGCCAATGCGCACGGCACCCGCGTGGTCAACAACGTCGTGGGCCTCTCCGCGGTGAACATGGCCACCACGGTCGGCGCTAAGTGCATCACCGTGCCGACCACGACGGGCCGCACCGCTCGCCTGATCTCGCACTTCCGTCCGAGCATGCCGATCTGCGCCTTCTCCCGTCACGAGTGGGCCGTGCAGCAGATGATCATGTACTGGGGCGTGCAGCCGCACCTGGCCGCCATCACCCAGGGCACCGTCAACGGCACGATCGTCAAGGCGATCGAGACCGCCAAGGAGCTCGGTTACGTCGAGAAGGGCGACCTGACGGTTGCCACCGCCGGCGATCCGCGCATGAGCGTCCAGCTGGAGGACAAGGTGTCCTCCACCAACGTGGCGTACGTGGCACAGGTGCGCTAAGCCGCACAAAGGCGGGTGGATCCGTTCCACGGGCCTTCCGCCGCTGAGTGAACGCAAAAAGGGGTCGGAGCTTCGCGCTCCGGCCCCTTTCTGCGTCGACGACCGTCCGCATCGCCTGCACCGCCGTCCCCAACCTTCTCGGCGACCCGCCGGATGGCTAGGGTACAATGGAACGCTGTATACCGTAGTACTGCCCGTGGCAGCCTTGGTGAGCCCTTGCCCCACCGCGTCGTCGTCGCGCCGGGGAGTTATGATCGGGCATCAATTCTGCTGGGCACCGACCCAGAGGAGTATTGCCTGTGAAGGAATACCTAGAATCCAGTGCGCGCGTGCTCGAGGGGCTCGGTTCGAGCGAGCAGGCCGGTCTCACCGCCGCCACTGCTGCCGAGCGCCTGGCCAAGTACGGCCCCAACAAGCTGGATGAGGAAGAGCCCACGCCCATGTGGATCCGGTTCTTCCAGCAGATGGCCGACCCGATGGTCATCATGCTGATCGTGGCCGCCGCCATCTCCGCCATCACCGGCTTCATCCAGGGTGAGCCCGACTTTGCCGACGTGATCATCATCATGGCCGTCGTCATCATCAACTCGGCCCTGGGCGTCATCCAGGAGGCAAAGAGCGAGGAGGCCCTGGCCGCCCTGCAGGAGATGAGCGCCGCCCAGTCCAAGGTCATCCGCGACGGTAAGCTCGTCATGATGCACAGCTCCGAGCTTGTCCCCGGTGACGTGATCCTGCTCGAGGCCGGCGACTCCGTGCCCGCGGACTGCCGTGTCCTCGAGAGCGCTTCCATGAAGATCGAGGAGGCCGCGCTGACCGGCGAGTCCGTGCCGGTGGAGAAGCACGCGGATGCCATCGTGCTCGCCGACGGTGCCGACGACGTGGCGCTCGGCGACCGCAAGAACATGTGCTACATGGGCTCCACCGTGGTCTACGGCCGCGGTCGCGCCGTCGTGGTGGGCACGGGTATGAGCACCGAGATGGGCAAGATCGCCGGCGCGCTGAACGAGGCCAAGGAGGAGCTGACGCCGCTGCAGGTAAAGCTCGCCGAGCTCTCGAACATCCTCACCAAGCTCGTCATCGTGATCTGCGTGGTGGTCTTTGCCGTGGACGTCCTGCGCCATGGCTTTGCCAACGTTGCCGCTGAGCCGGCCTATCTGCTCGACACCTTCATGGTGGCCGTGTCGCTCGCCGTCGCCGCCATCCCCGAGGGCTTGGTGGCCGTGGTGACCATCGTGCTCTCGCTGGGCGTGACCAAGATGAGCCGCCGCCAGGCGATCGTCCGCAAGCTCTCCGCCGTGGAGACCCTCGGCTGCACGCAGGTGATCTGCTCGGATAAGACCGGCACCCTCACCCAGAACAAGATGACCGTGGTGAATCACGTGCTCGCCGCTCCCGAGGAGGTCCTGCTTGCCGGCATGGCACTGTGCTCAGACGCCACCTGGGACGCCGACGCGGGCGAGGCCGTGGGTGAGCCCACCGAGTGCGCGCTGGTGAACGATGCCGCGGCGGCGGGTATGACCGGCCTGCCCGAGGAGCATCCGCGCGTAGGCGAGGCTCCGTTCGACTCCGGCCGCAAGATGATGTCTGTGGTGGTGGAGACGCTCGACGGCGACTTTGAGCAGTACACCAAGGGCGCCCCCGACGTGGTGCTCGGCCTCTGCACCAAGATCTACGAGGACGGTAAGGTCGTCGATCTCACCGACGAGCGTCGCAACGAGCTCGTGCTCGAGAACAAGCACATGGCCGACCAGGCACTCCGCGTACTGGCGCTCGCGAGCCGCAGCCACGAGACCAAGCCGACGGATTTCTCCGCTGAGGCCCTCGAACACGACCTCGTGTTCTGCGGCCTCTCCGGCATGATCGACCCCGAGCGCCCCGAGGTGGCCCCGGCCATCAAGGAAGCGCACGACGCCGGCATCCGCACCGTTATGATCACGGGCGACCACATCGACACCGCCGTGGCCATTGCCAAGAACCTCGGCATCGTCGAGGGTCGCGAGCAGGCCATCACCGGTGCCGAGCTGGATAAGATGTCCGACGAGGAGCTGGACGCCGCCGTGGAGAAGTACGGTGTGTACGCACGCGTGCAGCCGGAGCACAAGACCCGCATCGTCGAGGCTTGGAAGTCCAAGGGCAAGATCGTTGCCATGACGGGTGACGGCGTGAACGACGCCCCGTCCATCAAGCGCGCCGACATCGGCGTGGGCATGGGCATCACCGGCACGGACGTCACCAAGAACGTCGCCGACATGGTGCTCGCCGACGACAACTTCGCCACCATCATCGGCGCTGTTGAAGAAGGTCGTCGCATCTACGACAACATCCGCAAGGTCATCCAGTTCCTGCTCTCCGCGAACCTCGCCGAGGTGTTCTCGGTGTTCATTGCCACCATCATCGGCTTCACCATCTTCCAGCCGGTGCAGCTGCTGTGGGTGAACCTCGTGACCGACTGCTTCCCGGCGCTCGCGCTCGGCATGGAGGAGGCCGAGGGCAACGTTATGCAGCGCAAGCCGCGTAACGCCTCCGACGGCGTGTTCGCCGGCCACATGGGCCTCGACTGCGTGGTCCAGGGCCTCATCATCACGGTGCTGGTGCTCGCGAGCTTCTTCGCCGGTATCTACTTGTTCACGGGCACGATCGACTTCGCGGCGCTCGCCGCCGACAAGGTCTCCGATGTGGACGAGAAGGGCGTCATGATGGCGTTCATCACGCTCAACATGGTCGAGATCTTCCACTGCTTCAATATGCGCAGTCGCCGTCTGTCGCTGTTCCAGATGCCCAAGCAGAACAAGTGGCTGTGGGGCGCCGCGGCGCTCGCGCTCATCCTCACGCTCATCGTGGTGGAGGTCGACCCGCTGGCCATGATGTTCTTCGGCGTGCACCAGCTGGAGTTCGAGGGCATGATGGTCGCGCTCGGCATCGCGTTCCTGATTATTCCGCTGATCGAGGTCTACAAGGCCATTATGCGTTCGATCGAGCAGGAGTAGCGGGAGCCGCGGCTATCCGTTCACGTGCTTGACGACCCCGGCGCATCGCCCCGCATGGAGCGGTGCGCCGGGGTTTTGCGTATACTGGCAGCTGGTGCAAGCGATGGCGCAAGGGAGTCTACGTGGGCAAACGACGCGACAAGAAGCATGGTTCAAAGCGCGTGGATCGTGACGGGACGCTACTTTCCGACGACGCGCTGCCCGCCGTGGACGCGCTGCGCGATATCCCGGCCTTTGCGGACCTGCCCGTGGATGATGGCCAGCGCTCCGCGTTCGATGCCTTTGCTGTGGCGGCGGAGCGCCCCGATGAGCTGCGTCTGGGCTGCGTGGTGCGGTTGGATCGCGGATTCCCGCTGGTGGTCACGGAGACGGGGACGTTTCGCGCCGAGCATGCCGTGGCGTTCGCCAAGCGGCGCGGGGCTGATTCCGAAACGCCCGTGCTGCCGGCCGTGGGCGACCGCGTGGCCGTGCGTCGCGACGAGGCGCACGACATGGGCATCATCGAAGAGGTGCTGCCCCGGCGCACGACGTTCGAGCGCTGGCGCGGTCGGGCGCGCGGCGAGCGTCAGGTGCTCGCCGCGAATATCGATGCCGTGCTGGTGGTGCAGGCCCTGGGGTCAGGCCGCGACGACCACGTGCTGCTCGACCGCATCGCGCGCTCGCTCGTGCTCGCCGCCGATTGCGGGGCCGCGCCCGCGGTGGTGCTCACCAAGGCCGACCGCTGCGCGGAGGGCGAGCTCTCCGAGGTGCTCGCCAGGGTGGCGTCGCTGACCGGCCCGGACGTGCGCGTGGTTGTGACGTCTTCTGCCGAGGGGCTCGGCATCGACGAGGTGCGTGCGCTCGTACCGGCGGGGACGTGCGCCATGATCTTGGGCGAGAGCGGCGCTGGTAAGTCCACGCTCCTGAATGCGCTGCTCGGGCATGAGGCGCTCGCCACGGGCGCGGTTCGGGCGCGCGACGACGCCGGCAGGCACACCACGGTGGCGCGCGTGATGGTCAAGCTCCCCGGCGACGCCGGCGTGGTGTGCGATGCGCCGGGACTGCGGAGCCTGCCGCTCATCGGGCACGAGCAGAGGCTCGCGCGGGTGTTCCCTGATGTGATCGAGGCAGCGCACTCATGCCGTTTCGGCGATTGCACGCACACGCACGAGCCCGGTTGCGGCGTGCGCGAGGCCGTGGAGTCGGGCCGCATCGCAGCTTCGCGCGCGGATGCGTTTTTGGCCCTCGCCCGTGAGATGCGCGTGAGCGCTCAGAGCCTTGATCCAGATATTCACCTGTAAAAGCGGCATGCGACGCTGATCGTTCGGCCCCTTGCCTGCGCGGTAACGCGGGGGTGAGGGGTCTTTTTCTGGCAGAAATCTGTGCGCGGATTCAGCCAGAACTCCTCCTCATCTCAAATCGCTGTCAGATTGGGAGGAGCGAACAGCGCATACGCCGGTTCACTTTCTTCTTTTCCCGTCGGCGCGGCCTTGCCGCCCCTCAAGAATGAGGGGACGGTAAGGCTCGTCGGGGGAGGGGACATGAAGCGCGGCATGAGGATTGTCCTGAGCATGGTCGTGGGCATTGCGGCCGCGGTGGTCTCGCTTGCGTATGCGGCGGATGTTCGCGCCCAGGCGGAGGCCGCCCATGACGAGGCGTTGTCGCGCTACGGCGGCGAGACCGTCGAGGTGTGCGTGGCCCGGCGCTCGATCGATGCAGGGGAGACCGTGGGCGAAGGCGATATCGTCATCGAGGAATGGGCGTCGAGCCTGCTTCCGGAAGACGCTGCAACCTCGCGCTCCGACGTGGTGGGCAAGGTCCCGACTTCTCGAATTCCCAAGCGGGCGGTGTTCTGCCCAACGTATTTCAAGGCAAGTGAGAACGCCGTCGACGTGCCAAAGGGCATGGTCGCGGTGTCGGTTTCCGCCGACGCGGCGCATGCAATGGGCGGCTCCCTCGCCGCGGGCGACGCGGTGGACGTGTACGTCTCGGCGGATGGCGTGGCGGATCGCCTGTGCGCCGCTCGCGTGGTGGATTCGAGCGTGCTAGCGGCGGGTGGCGGGGACTTGTCCTGGGTGACGCTCGCGGTCCGGCCGGAATCGGTCAAGGAGCTGCTCTCGGCTGTGACGCGGGGTGCCGTGACGATAACCGTGCCCGCCCCTGCGGCGGGCCGGGGAGGGGATGATGCGTGATGGGTGCGATCTGGATGGTGGCGTGCGCGTCCGAGGGGTATCCGGCTATCGCGCGCGAGGTGCGTGCTCTGGATGCCGGTGCTCGGCTGGTGTGCGTGCCGGGCGTGGCCGAGGCATGGGAGCTCGCTCGCGAGCTGCATGACGAGGAGGTCGTCTTGGCGGTTGCCGTGTCGGACGCGGATGAGGTCGGGCTCGAAGAGAAGATCGCGACGTGGCGAAGCTTTGCGGAGCCCCCGCGTATCGTCGCGTTTGCGGATGCTGCGAAACCGGGGTTGGTATCTCGCCTGCTGTACGAGGGCGCGTCAGAGGTCATCACGGTGGGGGAGATGGGCGGCAACGCCCCGAAGCCAGCCGTGCGCATGGAGGGGGATCCGTCGCGGGGTGACGGCGGGTCTGTCCCCCACCGTGATGACACCCGTTGCGATCGCTATGAGGATGAGGAGGAGCTTGACGCGCGGCTGCGCTACGAGGTGCGCACGGCGCAGTGGGCCGATCTGGATGAGCCGGGCGAGGGTACCGGGCGTGAGGCGCCTTCCGAGCACGATCGCGTGCCGGACGAGCCTCCCCAACGTTTGCCAGAGGTGCCTGCAGGTGAGGGGGCGCACCGGGCTCCCGTGGTGACCGTGGTATCCGGTCGGGGCGGGGTGGGGAGGACCACGCTCGTGGCGGCGATGGCGTGCTTTGCGGCGCGATGCGGCTTGCGCACGGCGGTCTTGGACCTTGACCTCATGTTCGGCGACCTGCATCGGCTGCTGGGCGTGGAGGAGCCGCGCGACCTGGGCATGCTCGCCGGTGGCGAAGGGGGCGGGGTGCTGTCCGATGCCCTGGTGGAGGAGAGCGCGATGCGCGTGGGACCCGGACTCACCCTGTGGGGGCCGGCGGCCGCGCCGGAGTGCGTGGAGCTGCTAGGGCGTCCCTGCGAGCAGCTGATCGAGGTGCTTCGCGGGCTTGCGGACGTGATCTTCATCGACACGCCGGTTTCGTGGGGAGATGCCGCGGCCGCTGCGGTCGCCGTGTGCGACCGGTGCCTGGTGGTCTCCTCGCTCGGGGCGACGTCGTGCCCCTCGGCCTCGCATGTGGCGGAGCTGGCGACGCGGCTGGGCGTGCCGCGCACGCGGATGATGGGCGTGGTCAACCGATTGGGCGGCCACGGGGTGAGCGAGGAGGTCGCGCTTCGCCAGGAACTCGCGCTCTCGTTGGGCATGCGCGCCCGCGTGGCGGACGGTGGCGACGAGGTGGCGAGCATGCTCTCCTTCGGCCAGATGGACGACCTGATCGCGGGAGAAGGAGCGTTCGCCCGCGATGTGCGCGCCTTGGCGAGCGGGATGTTGCGCGAGCTCGGCTGTCCCGTCGGGGCGGATGCCGCCGGGAGCGAGGATACCGCGGTACGGCCGCGCCTGCGGTTGCCGTGGGGCAGGAGGGCCGGCACGCGGGCTGGTGATGTGCGATGACGTTGAGAGAGCGCATCCGTGCGGCGCAGACGCGGACCGAGGCCATCGGTGCCGACGAGCGCCAGGGCCGTCGGGGTATCGTGAAGGTACGGGCGAAGCGCGCCGTGCTCGAGCGCGTGGGCTTTGAGGAGGTGGCGCGCATCGCCGCCGCGGAAGCCCCGGACCGTGCTCGCGACGAGCTGCGGCCGGTGGTGGAGGCCGTGTTGAACGCGGACTTCGACGATGTGGGCCAGCGGGAGCGAGCCGCCCTTGCCGCCGAGATCATCGACGATGTGGTGGGCCTGGGTCCGCTGCAGCCGCTTCTCGAGGACGACTCGGTGACGGAGATCATGGTCAACGGCCACCGCTCGTGCTTCTGCGAGCGGGAGGGGGTGATCCAGCCCCTCGGCGCGCTCTTCGAGAGCGATGAACAGGTGCGCGTGATCATCGACCGCATCATCTCGCCGCTCGGGAGACGCATCGACGAGCGGCGCCCGTTGGTCGACGCCCGTCTACGCGGTGGCCAGCGCGTCAATGCGGTTATACCGCCCGTGGCCATCGACGGCCCCCTGCTCACGATTCGCAAGTTCTCGGACCGCATCAGCTCGCTTGAGCAGCTGGTAGAGCTCGGTGCGCTACCGGCTTGGTATGCCCGGCTGCTCTCATTCGCCGTGGCGCTCAGGCAAGACTTGGCCGTAGCCGGAGGGACTGGTTCGGGCAAGACAACTTTGCTTAATTCGTTGTCCTGCGAGATATCGCCGCAGGAGCGAATCATCACGATCGAGGACTCAGCGGAGCTCAAGTTCTCCCGACATCCCCATGTGGTGCGCATGGAGGCGCGCGAGGCGTCCATAGAGGGCGAGGGCGCTGTGACCATTCGCGACTTGGTGAAAAACGCCCTGCGCCAGCGACCAGACCGTATCGTGGTGGGCGAGGTCCGCGGGGGCGAGTGCATCGACATGCTCCAGGCAATGAACACTGGTCATGACGGAAGCCTTACCTCCGTGCACGGAGGAAGTGCCGAGGAGGTGGTGGTGCGCCTGACCCTGCTCGCGCGCTATGGGATCGATCTGCCGAGCGCGCTCATCGAGGAACAGGTCGCGATGGCCTTGGACGGCATCGTGATGTCGGTGCGCCGGCCAGACGGAAAGCGCTTCGTGGCGGGCTACACGGGTGTTTCGCGGGCGCCCGGTGGCGGCGTGCGGCTGGAGGAGCTCGTGGCGTTCGATGCGGGCGCGGCGAGCTGGCGGCTCGTACGCGAGCCGTCGTTCGTAGAGGAAGCGGTGCGCACAGGCGCCCTTGAGGAGCGGGAGGTTGAGCTATGGAGGCGTTCATGCCCGGTATCGTCGCGCTGACGACGGGCGTTCTCGCCGCGGGGAGCACGGGGCTGCTGCTGTCGGGCGAGGATGCCGGTGCGAAGTCGAGCAGCAAGCCCGGCGGCGGCCACGCTGCGTGGGGCTGGCTGGCGAGCACGTGCCGGGCGGTCGGCGGGCCGCTGCGGGAGCACGTGCTGCGCATCCTGCCGCTTCGGGCCGCTATGCGAGAGCTTCGGGAAGAGCGGATGACAACGCTGGTGTATGCCGATGGCTGCGACGAGCGGGGTGCGACGGGACTGCTCGCGCTGCTCTGCCTTGTGTCCGCGGTGCTTGGGGGCGTCGTCTCCCTCTCTCCCGTCGGCGCGTGCTTGGGACTGGTGGCTCCCGTTGTGGCCCTGGATGCGTTGGGGGCGCAGCGGGCGCGTCGCACGGCGCGAAATCTGGAAGAGGCGATGCCCGAGGCCTTTGGTGCGCTCGCTATCTCGCTCGGCTCGGGGCACTCGCTCGCGCAGGCCATGCAGTTCGTGGGGGCCCATGCCCGCGAGCCAGTTCGCTCGGAGTTCACGCGCGTCTCGTTTTCCATCACGTGCGGCATTCCGGCTGCCGAGGCGCTCGATACCATGCTGGAGCGCCTTGCCGCCCCGGGACTCGAGCTGGTGGCGCTCGCGCTCAAGGTGTCGCAGCGCACGGGCGCGCCGCTCGGCGAGCTGCTCGCCGAGGCGTCCGAGCTCGTGGGCAAGCGCATCGAGCTCAAGCGCTTGCTGGATGTCAAGACCGCGCAGGCGCGCATGTCGGCCCGCATGGTCGCGGCCATGCCCGTGGGCATGTCGGTGCTGCTGGCGCTGCTTTCGGAGGACTACCGTCGCGGGATGCTTCAGCCCGCAGGCGCGGCGTTCCTCATCCTGGCACTTGCGTTGAATGCCCTGGCGTGGGGGATCATCGGCAAGATCATGAAGGTGAGGTTGTGATGGTCGCGCGGGTGGCGCTTGGCGGGGTAGGTGCCGGTGCGGTTTGGCCGCTGGCGCTCGCAGGGGCTTGGGCGCTTTGGGCGTGGCTCGTTCTGGGCAGCGACGTCAAGCGCGCTACGGCTTTCGCAGGGGCGTGGGCGCGGCGCGTGAGCGGTCTGATGGCGTTGCCGCCTCGGGCGGCGCGCAGCTGGTTTGGCGGATCTGCCGAGCCGGATGTTGGTCTCGGCGACGTGTCCGAGATGATCGACGTGGTTCGTCTCGGTCTCTCGGCCGGACTCTCGTTCGATGCGTCGCTTGCGATCTATTGCGAGAACCGCGACACGGCCCTTGCAAGCCGCATGGCCCGCGCGCGCCTGTCGTGGCAGATGGGAGTGGGCAGCCGCGAGGACGAGCTGCTCGCTGCTGCCGAGGATCTGGGCGTTCGAGCACTGGAGTCCTTCGCCATGGCGGTTGGCCGGGCCCTGGCCCTCGGCGCCCCACTGTCCGACACGCTCGCCGCGCAGGGGAGGGAATGCCGCGCCGCCCATCGGGCCGAGGTGGAGCGCCAGATCGAACGGGCACCCGTCAAACTGCTCGTTCCCACGGCCACGCTCATCTTGCCGGCGCTCTTGCTGTCCATCGTCGGCCCGCTGCTGGTGGCGGGCGGCATGATCTAGGAGGTAGACATGACGGAGAAGCTGCGGAACCAGGTTCTGGAGTCCATGCGCGGGGCGCGCGGGCTGCTGCGCGAGGAGCAGGCGCAGGGAACGACAGAGTATGCAATCTTAGTTGGGGTGCTAGTAGTTTTGGCTATCGTAGCCATTGTGGCCTTCCGTGATCGTGTGAGCTCGCTCTGGAACGATATCGCTAACGGCATTAATAGCCTGTAGAGATGGGTCGTTTGAGGCGAATAGTTCTCTGCGGCGTACCAGTCGTGCTCTTCATGATAGCGCTCGTAGTCCTACTATGGATGGTTGATTATATCAGTCAATCGCAGCTGGGGGAACGGGTATCGGAGGGAAGCGGTGTCGTTTCGGCCCCCGATGCCGCGCAAGAGTGGGGTTTGAGCGAGGTCGGGGCCGACGATCGGGTAGCTGAGGCTGCGCGCGACGCGCGGGAAGCGGAGGCACGGTCATCGAGCTGCTCTTCGTTTCTAGAAGACCTCGACGAGGACGCGCGGCATGGAGGTGCGAGCTCGGTGGACGCCGTGACGTGGACGGAGCAATCCGGCCTGGTAGACGCCGCTACGGGCGTGCTCGAGCGCTATCGCGACGTGCCGGGAGTATCGCTCGAGGCAGCCGGCTACCTGGACCTACATGGAAACGCCTGGGGCGCGCTCCTCTCCGACAACGCCTCCTGGGTGGACGTGGTGACGGTGTCCGCCCAAGTGGACGACGCCTGCAGCGAGGTGCGCGTGGCGCGGATGAGGGCCGGAGGGGAGGACGGATGAGCGGAAGCGGGGTTCTACATGGAATGGAGAAGCTGGTTCGCGAAGAGCGGGCGCAGGGGACGCTCGAGTACGCGCTCGTGTTTTCGGCGTTTCTGGCGATGGTGCTCGCGCTTGGCGCCCTGTGGCATGCAGGAGAGGTCGGGACCCTCGGCGCCCTGGCGGAACGGGCGGCGCCGCGATCGCTCGGCGGCACGGGTCCGCTGGACTTCGCTCTGTTCTAGAGCCGGTTGCGGACCTCAACGGCTCTGGGCCGAGCAGCGAGCGCAGTCCACGGTGGAGGCCGCGTTGCTGCTTCCCTGCTTGCTTGTGCTGCTCCTGCTCGCGCTCCAGCCCGTGTGTCTGCTCTACACGCGCGCGATCATGGAGGCCGCGGCGGCGAGCGGGGCGCGGCTCATGGTCACGGGCGAGAACGTCTCGGACGAGTCGTGTCGGGCGTTCGTGGTGCGCCAGCTCGCTGCGGTGCCGAACGTCGCCATCTTCCACGCCGGGGGCCCGCTGTCCTGGGATGTCGAGTTCACGCGTGCGGGCGAGGGGGATGCGGCGGGAGCGGTTCGCGTTTCCGTGCGGGGATACGTCCGCCCCTTGCCCGTGCTGGGGGCGTTCGCCCCTGTGTTCGGGGCGACGAATGCCCAAGGTGACGTGGAGCTTTCGGTTGATGTGTCGTACCGCGCCCGACCCGACTGGCTGGAAGGAGGCTACGATGCCTGGATCGCCGCCTGGGATGGTTGAAAGGCACAACAGGGTGCCAAGGGCCCGTTGCGCCTTGGACCTGTTTCGGGAAGACGGGGCCTACACCTCGCTCGCTTCCGCCGTGTCCATGCTCGTGGTCCTGGCGCTCGCCTTCTCGGCGACCACCGCCGCATGGACCATGGCGCGGGCGGGTGACGCACAGGTGGCGGCGGATGCCACATCGCTTGCGGGCGCCAACGTGGTCTCCTCGTACCACACCGCGGCAACGGTGGTGGATGCGGGGATTCTCAGCCTCGGGCTCACGGGGTTCACCGTGACGGGGGCGGGCTTGGTCGGCTTGCTGGTGCCCGGTGCGAGCGCCGCGGCTGCGGAGGCGGTGGATGCGGGCCTTCGGATTCTGGAGACGCGGAACAAGTTCGCCGCCTCCGCATCACGCGGGCTTAAGCGACTCGAGGAGTCCCTGCCCTACCTCATCGCCGCCAACGCGTCGCGCACCTGCGCGGCACAGGGCGCGGGGATGGTCTCGTACACGGGCACGGCCATCGCCGCCCCCTGGGAGTCGGCGTCGGAATTCCCCGCCATCGACGGACCCGCCGTGCCCACGGAGGGGTTGGAGCGGCGAGCGGACGAGCTTGGGGAGGTGGCTGCAGATCTTGCACGGGCGCGCGAGGAGACGGCGGCAGTCAAGGAGCGCGCCTGGTTGGCCGATTGCGGACGCGCCGGCATGAACATGCAGGAGCGTGCCGCGCGGCTCTCGGGCATCTCGGCGGTTGAGAATCCTGATTACGCCTCGAGCCTGACCTGGGAGCCCCAGGTAGCGCTTGATCGGGCTTGCGCGTACTACCGCTGGCGGCGCGATAACGATCGGACGGAAGGCGCCGGCGTGGAGGCGCGGGCGGATGCGGCGGCGCGCCATGCCTTCTATCGGTACGCCACGCGAACGCTCGAGAGCGCGAGCGTGGTGGAGCGCGATGGCATGCTCGTGTGCAAGGTGCCCTTGCTCCCTAAAAACACCGGAGAGGTGAAGGGGACGGAGCTCTATACCGAGGTCGCGTGGCCTACGAGCACGGAGTCTGAGGGGATTACGCTGCATTTTGACGCCTCTTGTCCCGGTGCCACGGGGGCGGCGGGGCCCATCGTCTCGCTTTCCGCACTCGACGCCGGCTCTGTGCGCGAGTGCTCGGTGTGCCGCTTCGGCGTGGGCGATGTGGGGAAGGTCCCCGCCGCCTCCACGAGTATCGACAACGGATTCGAATACCATCTGCGCGAGTTCACGGAGGCGTTGAAGGATTACGAATCCGCGCGAAACCGCGAACTTGAGCTGGAGCGTCAGGCTCGGGGAGGGGCGGAGCGTGCGGGTGACGCCTTCGAGGAAGCGCTGTCGGTGCTCGCGGCCAAGCGGCCGCGCATCGCCCCGCCCGGTCGCTACGGGTGCGTGGCGCTCGTCGTCTCCGGTGAGGCATCCACGCCGGAAGAGCTCGAGAACAGTTTCAGCGCGGGCGTGAAGCTGGATCGGCGTGGCGCCATCTCGGCCGCGACCCTCGCGTCGGATGCCGCCACGCGGGAGAACAACGTGCTGTCGCGTTTCTTCTCGGGGCTGAAGGAGCGCACGGGCGACTCCACGGTGGTGGGCATCGTCGGCAATGCCATGGATCTCTGGGGTGACCTGCTCATGGGATACGGAGACGTGGCATCCCGGCTCGATGAGGTCATGGACGGATTGCTCGGAGGGCTGACCTCCCTTGGGGCCGGGCCCGTGGCAACCTGGCTGGGCGAGCGGGTGCGCGGCTCCCTTGCGGCCGTGGGGTTCGAGCCGGTGGATCTGAGCAGCAGAAAACCGGTGCTCACGGATAGCAGTAACGTGATTTCCGCCGCTGGTATGACCGTTCTTGCGGATGCGCAGGGGGCGTTGCGCAGCCTGTCGGTCGAGACCATGGATCCTGAGGCGCTGCTACAGGCTCTCGGCTACGAGGTGGGGGAGCGCTTAGCAGAAACGGAGTTCACCATCGCGGAGATTCCGCTTCCCGGTGGAGGGTCGATTCCGCTCAAGGTGCGCCTGCGCGACCTCGTAGGAGCGCGAGAAGGGGGCTCATAATGCGCCGGATGTCAGGCGGGCCTGCATGCCGCCAGATTGCTGCGGCGTGCCGCGATGAGCGCGCCCAGGCCACGGTCGAGATGGCTGTCGTGGCGCCGGTGCTCATCGTGCTCGCGCTCATCGTCTACAACCTCATGGTCTTCGTGGCGGCGACCGCGCGCTTCGACCGTGCGGCTCCCGATATCGTTCTCGCCTGCGGCGTGGCGCCATCGGGCGAGGGGGAAGAAGGCAGCGCCGGTGACGCGGCCGAGGTGCGCGAACGGCTCGAGGAGGCGATGGCCGGCTACGAGCTCGAAATCGAGGTTGGCGTATCGGAGGGCGAGGGCGGCGCAAACGATGACAGCCTGCTCGCGTTGGCGGGCGCGCTCAGGACCTACACCTGCACCATGAGCTACCGGCCCTGGCCCTCCGGCTTTTCAGTAGCGGGCGTAGAGATGGGCGCACCGGCGCGTCTTCGGCACGAGCGCGCGGTGACGATCGACCCGTGGAGGCCGGGGGTGGTGCTATGAACGGGTGGAAAGCGTACGCCGCGGCCCGTACCGCGATGACCGCGCTGGGCTGGGGGCCGGCGCGCATCATCGTGGCGGAGGGGTTCGCGGCCCGGCTGGTCGGCATGGGCGCGATTCCCGCGCGAGCGCCGGATGGCAACGGCTACGTGCTGGTGTTTCCCCGCTGTCATGCCGTGCACACCTGCTTCATGGGACGCGCACTCGATATCGCCTTCGTGGGTGGGCAGGGCCGGGTTCTCGCTCATTACGAGCACGTGGTTCCCTGGCGCTTCCTTTCTTGCCCGGACGCTCAGCTCGTGCTGGAACGGGTTGCCGTAGCCTCTCCCGAGTCCGCGGGCCGCCCCCCGCGAGCCGCAAGCGGATGGGAGCTGGTGCCGTGACCCCTCCGAGCGACTTTCAAAAGATCTCCCTTGACGACACACGGATGTTTGTTATAGTTATCGAGCTGTCGTTCGCGACAGACGTGGCCAGATAGCTCAGTTGGTAGAGCAGAGGACTGAAAATCCTCGTGTCAGGGGTTCGACTCCCTTTCTGGCCACCCTTCGCAAGGTAAGCGCCCGGCGGTTTCGCTGGGCGCTTTTTGCATTCGAGGTAAGGGGTCCCTCCCATGGCTCAGATCGTTGGCAAGGGCAACCGTCGCGCGAGCGGAAAGAAGGGGCGGGCCGAGCGACCCGCTGCCGAGCGCATCCGCGGCGTCAATCTTTCCGGCTGGTTCATCCCCGAGCCCTGGGTGACCCCGTCGCTCTTCTCGGCTACCGGCGCTCTCAACGAGGCTGAGCTGCAGGCGGCGCTCGGGTGCGCTGCATATACCGAGCGCGTTCGCCAGCATTACGAGACGTTCATCACTGAGGACGACTTTCGTCGCATGTCCTCAATTGGCCTCAATTCCGTGCGTGTACCGGTGCCGTGGTGGGCATTCGGCTCCCAGGGGGACTGTGGCACGCGCATCCCCGTCATCGACTACATCGACCGCGCTATGGAGTGGGGCGAGAAGTACGGCATGAGTGTGCTGCTCAACTTGGCCACGGTGCCGGGCAGTCAGGGCGATTCCAACGACTCGCCCACCACGCCCGAGTCCACGGCGGAGTGGCACTCCTCCACGAACGGGCGGAGCGTGGCGCTCGACGTGCTCGAACGGCTGGCCGAGCGCTACGGTTCCGCGGACAGCCTCTTCGGTATCGAGCTGTTGGACTCCCCGATCGTGCGCCATCGAACCGGGCTCTTTACGGTCACGGAGGGCATTCCAGCCCACTACCTGCGCAACTTCTATCGCGATGCCTATGCTCTCGTGCACACCCACATGCCGGAGAGCAAGGCCGTGGTATTCTCGGCGTCGGGACATCCCGACATGTGGAGCCACTTCATGCGTGGTGACGAGTACCGGAACGTCTACATGGACATCCACCTCTACCATTACCGCGACGACACCGCGCAGGATATCACCTCGCCTCGCGGCATCTCGAGCGCCGTCATGCGCAACAAGCGCATGATCGAGGAGGCCAAGCGCGCGGGATTCCCCGTCATCGTGGGTGAGTGGTCGGGCGCCGCCGTCATGGCGGGGGCCTCGGTAACGCCTGAGGGCCGCGCCGCCTACGAGCGCGTGTTCGTGGCGAACCAACTCGCCACGTTCGACGCGGTGGACGGTTGGTATTTCCAGACGTGGAAGACCGAGAAGCGCATTCCCGCGTGGGATGCCCGCGCCGCGCTCGGCACGCTCGAGCGCGCGATGCTCTCGTAGCGCATGACTAGCAGGGAAGACAAGGAGGCCGCCGTGCAGGCTCAGTCCGGTTCCGCAGGGGCAGGGCGTCTCTACGTGGTCGGCACGCCCATCGGCAACTTAGGCGACCTCTCGCCGCGCGCGGCGGAGGCGTTCCGCGCGGCGGATTCCGTGCTTTGCGAGGACACGCGGGTGACGGGCAAGCTTCTCGCGCATTTGGGCATCTCCAAACCGCTCGTCCGCTGCGACGAGAACGTGATCGCGGCCCGCGCGGGCGCGCTGGTCGACCGCATGGCGACGGGTGAGGTCTTCGCCTTCGCTTCCGATGCGGGCATGCCCGGCGTCTCGGATCCGGGTCAGGTGCTGGTCGACGCCGCACGCGACGCCGGGATCGCCGTGGAGGTGGTTCCCGGCCCCGTGGCGTGCGTGACCGCGCTGGTTGCAAGCGGCATTCCCTGCGAGCACTTCTTCTTCGAGGGTTTTCTGCCCCGCAAACACGGTGAGCGCGTGCGGCGGCTGCGCGAGCTCGCATTCGTGCCCGGCGCGCTCCTCTTCTACGAGAGCCCGCGCCGCGCCGCGGATTCGCTGGCCGCCGTCGCCGAGGTGTTCCCTGGGCGCGACGTGGCGCTCTGCCGGGAGCTGACGAAGCTCCACGAGGAGGTGCTGCGCGCGTCCGCGCCCGCGCTGCTGGACGAGGTGCAAGCGCGCGAGGAGCTGCGCGGCGAATGCGTGATCGTGGTGGCGCCGCCCTCTGCGGAGGAGCTGGCCGCTTGGCGCGCGGGATCCGGAGCCGCTATCGGCGCCCCTGCCTCGGCCGAAGACCGCGACGCGGCCCTGCGCACGGACATCCGCGAGGCGCTGGCCGCCGGCGAGTCCGTCTCGGCCATCGCCAAGCGCCTCTCGCAGAAGCACTCCCTCAAGAAGCGTACCGTCTACGAGCTCGCCTTGGAGCTGCAGGAGTCCTAAAGCCGCGGCAACAGCCCACGTTGCCTTGCCGCAGCCTGCCCGTCATGCGCTAGAATACCGGACTGTCCGAGCATACCCGTCATCAGGGAGGGACCCGCGCATGGCAGACAAGCCGTCCTACTACATCACCACCCCCATCTACTACGTGAACGCCGCGCCGCATCTGGGCACCGCGTACTCCACCATCCTCGCCGACGTGCAGGCGCGCTTCCGCCGCAGCATGGGCTACGACGTCAAGTTCCTCACCGGCTTGGACGAGCACGGCGAGAAGGTGGCTCAGTCCGCCGAGCAGCACGATATGACGCCGCAGGCCTGGTGCGACTCCCTCGTGCCCGCCTTCAAGGACCTCTGGGCGGAGCTCGAGATCACCAACGACGACTTCATCCGCACCACGCAGGAGCGCCAGACCCGTGCCGTCCAGCACCTGTGGGAGGTCCTGCGCGACCGCGGTTACATCTACAAGGGCAGCTACGACGGCTGGTACTGCGTGCCCGAGGAGACCTACTTCACCGAGACCCAGGTGCACCACGCCGACGAGGAGCGCCACACCGAGGGCCAGCACCTCTGCCCCGACTGTGGCCGTCCGCTCGAGCGCGTGCAGGAGGAGAGCTGGTTCTTCAAGCTCTCCGCGTTCCAGGAACCGCTGCTCAAGCTCTACCGCGAGCATCCCGAGTTCGTGGAGCCGGAGATCCGCCGCAACGAGGTCATCTCCTTTGTGGAGGGCGGCCTCAAGGACCTGTCCATCTCGCGCACGAGCTTTAACTGGGGTATCCCCCTGCCGTTTGACGAGAAGCACGTCACCTACGTGTGGTTCGACGCGCTGATCAACTACCTCACTGCGGTGGGCTACGGCCAGCCGGGCGAGGAGGCTGCCGCCGAGCTCGCCCGCCGCTGGCCCGCGCAGGCGCACATCGTGGGCAAGGACATCATCCGCTTCCACTGCGTGATCTGGCCCGCCATGCTCATGGCCGCCGGCTTGGACGTGCCCGGCCAGGTCTTCGCGCACGGCTTCCTCATGGTGAAGAACGAGGAGACCGGCAAGGGCGAGAAGATGTCCAAGAGCCGCGGCAACGCCATCGCGCCGCGCGAGGTTATGGACCTGCTGGGCGTGGAGGGCTACCGCTACTACTTCATGACGGACGTGGTGCCCGGTACCGATGGCGCCATCTCCTTCGGCCGCATGCATCAGGTGTACAACGCCGACCTGGCTAACAGCTGGGGTAACCTCATCTCCCGCTCGCTCAACATGAGCGCCAAGTACTTCGATGGCTGCGCGCCGGCAAAGCCCGCCGCGGCCGATGCGTTCGAGAACCCGCTCGCCCAGGTGGCCGAGGGTATCGTGGGCCGCTATGCCGCCAAGATGGGGGCCTTTGCCTACGGCGAGGCCGCGGCCGAGGTCATGGAGCTCGTGCATGCCGCGAACCACTACATCGAGGACGCCGAGCCCTGGGCGCTCGCCAAGGATCCTGCCAAGGCCGATGAACTTGCCTTCGTGATCTACAACCTGCTCGAGGCCATCCGTATCGCCGCGCACCTGCTCATGCCGTTCATGCCTCAGACGAGCACCGAGGCCCTGCGCCGCATCTCCTGCGAGGCCGAGGCCGGGACGGACGACCTTGCCGCCGCGTGCGCGTGGGGCGGGCTCGCCGGTGGCCAGCCGGTGGAGAAGGGCGACGCGCTCTTCCCGCGCCTGCAGGAGGAGTAGCCGACTATCAGCGCTGCGGGCTCTCGTTCGATCGCCGTGTCCGCGTCGCATGCTACGATGGTCGGCATGGAGAATGAGAAGCTGACATACCGTGACTTTGCCGCATATGCCGCGCTGCCGCTCGATGAGCTGGCGCGCGGCTGCGACGTTCAGGCGTTTCGCGCCACCGGGCCGGGAGGCCAGGGCGTGAACACCACGGACTCCGCGGTGCGCATGGTGCACCGGGCAACGGGCATCGTGGTAACCGCGCGGGAGTCCCGCAGCCAGTGGCAGAACCGTCAGGTTTGCCTGCGCAAACTGCACGAGGTGTTGGCCCGCAGGTCGCGACCTCCTAAGAAGCGCCGTAAGACCAAGGTGTCCCGCGCGCAGCGTGAGCGCCGGATGCGCGATAAGCGCTTCCGCTCCGAGATCAAGCGGTTTCGTCAGCGTCCGGACGCGTAGGGCGAATTGCCCCGCGCCCGCGTGCTAACCCCGAGAGGAGCCCCCATGCCGGATTCGAAGAACGTGCTCATCGTCTACTGCCATCCCTACGAGGGAAGCTTCAACCACGCCGTGCTGCAGGAGGCGTGCCGCGCGCTCGACGCGGCCGGCGCTTCCTGGGAGCTCATCGACCTCGAGGCGGACGGCTTCGACCCGGTGCTCCACGCCCCGGACCTCAAGCTCTACAACGAGGGCGGGTACACCGATCCGCTGGTGGAGCGCTACCAGGACATGATCGAGTGCGCCGACCGCCTGGTGCTGGTGACGCCCATCTGGTGGAACGACATCCCCGCGCTGCTCAAGGGCTGGATCGACAAGGTCATGCTCGTGGGATTCAGCTGGAACGCCACGGGTGCGGGCCTCGCTGGCACGCTCGACCGCTTCATCAAGCGCGTCGATGTGATCACCACGTCCGCGGAGCCCACGGAGCACCTGGAGCCCGCCATCGATGCCGTGCTCATGGACGGTACCTTTGCCCAGCTGGGCGTTCCCGAGCGCCACTGGGCGAACTTCGGCGGCATGGACGCCTCCACGCCCGAGGAGCGCGCCGCGTGGCTCGCGGGCGTGGCGGGGCTGTTGGCGTAAGCCCGCTGCAACGCATCCAATCCCGACCATCGCGCAGAAAGAGGAGCTCCCATGCAACCCGTTCTATTCCTGGAATATCCCAAGTGCACCACCTGCCGCCGCGCGAAGGCGTGGCTGGACGAGCACGGCGTTTCCTACACCGACCGGCACATCGTGGAGGAGAACCCCACCGCCGAGGAACTCGCTGCCTGGCATGAGCTGAGCGGTCTTCCCATCAGGCGCTTCTTCAACACGAGCGGCATGCTCTACCGCGAGCGCAACATCAAGGCGCAGCTTGACGCCGGCATGTCCGACGCAGACGCCTGCGCGCTTCTCGCCGAGAACGGTATGTTGGTCAAGCGCCCGCTCATCGTGGGCGACGACTTTGTGCTCGTGGGCTTCAAGCCCGAGGCCTGGGAGCAGGCGCTGCTCGCCGGGGATCGCTAGGACGCCCGCATGACCATCTCGCCGCTCGCAAGCCCCACCGCCACGCGTGCCCTGCTGGAGACCTATGGGCTCGCCACCAAGCATCGCCTGGGCCAGAACTTCCTGATCGACAACCACGTGATCGAGCGCATCATGGCGCTGGCGGCGCTTGCGCCCGAGGACCGCGTGCTCGAGGTCGGGCCGGGTATCGGCACGCTCACCCTGGCCCTTCTGCAGGAGGCGGGTCGCGTGGCCTCGATCGAGATGGATGCCACGCTGGAGCCAGTGCTCCGGGCGCACGAGCTCGCCCACGATACCTTCTCGTTCATCATGGGCGACGCGCTCAAGGTGGAGCCTGCCCGAGTGGCAGACGCCCTGGGCGACGAGCCGGACATGCTGGTGGCCAACCTGCCCTACAACGTGGCGGCGACCATCATCCTCGACTTCTTCCAGCGCTATCCGAGCCTGCGGGCCGCGGTGGTGATGGTGCAGAAGGAGGTAGCGGACCGTATCGCGGCTGTGCTCGGCACCAAGGCGTACGGCGGCTACACTGCCAAGCTGGCGCTGTACGGCAAGGTGACGGGTCGCTTTGAGGTGCCGCCCCGGTGCTTCCAGCCCGCCCCGCACGTGGATTCCGCGGTGGTGCGCATCGATCGGCACGCAGCGGGCGAGGGCCCGCTGGCGGGGAGCGCGCTTGCGCCCGCGGACGTGGCCCCCGTCATCGATGCGGCGTTTGCCCAGCGCAGGAAGACCATTCGCAACTCCATGGGGGCTTCGGGCTTCGACAAGGCGACGCTGGACGCGGCCTTTGCCGCAGCGGGCATCGCGCCCACGGCGCGCGGCGAGGCACTCGCTCCCGCGGACTTCGTGCGCCTGGCAGAGGCGCTGGGATAGGTCACGCAAAAGGAGGCGTATGGACGGCGAGTCCCTGTCGTTGACGTTTGAGAAGCGCGTCAAGAAGAAGGTGCGCAGCTATGAGGCGCCCGTTCCCTTGGCGCCCCTGGCCGACACCCACGCGCATCTCACGTGCTTCTGGGAGAAGGATCCCGCGGCATGTCTGGCCCGTGCCGCGCTCGTGGGCGTGCGGCGGCTCACCACCTTGTGGGACCCGCTGGGCGACAAACGCGATCTGGCAACGTTCCGCGCCCAGTTGGATGACTGGATCGCGGGTGCTCGCGAGCTGCTGGCGGGCGCTCCCGCCAGTGCCTACGCAGACCTGGGCACCGACGCTCCCGCTCCCGAGGAAATGCTCGATAACCTGCGCTTTCTCGCGGGCGTTCACCCTTACGGCGCTCCGGAGTACACGGATGCCGTGCACGCCCAGGTTGTTGCCGCGCTCGATGATCCGCTCTGCTCGGGCGTGGGAGAGATCGGCCTCGACTACCATTTCGATACGGACGACGACGTTGCGCCCGCCCCGCGCGAGGTTCAGATCGCCTGCATGGAGCGGCAGCTCACCCTGGCGCTGGAGCGCAACCTGCCCGTGGAACTTCATCTGCGGAACGACCCAGACGACGATGGCCGCACGGCGCATGCGGACGCCTACGACGTGCTGCGACGCGTAGGCGCGCCCGCCGCGGGCTGCGTCCTCCACTGCTTTGGCGAGAATCGTCCCACGATGGAGCGCTTCGTAGAACTGGGTTGCTACATCGCCTACGGCGGCGCGGCGACGTTCAGCCGCAACGAGCCCGTGCGTGAGGCCTTCGCCGCCACGCCGCTCGATCGCATCCTCTTCGAGACGGATTGCCCCTACATGGCGCCCATGCCGCTGCGGGGTATTGAGTGCGAGCCTGCCCTGATTGCCTTCACGGCGAGCGCCCTCGCGGCCGATCGCGCGCTGCGCACTGGGGAGGACCCGGCTGCCATCCAGCGTGCGGCGTGGGAGAACGCGTCTCAAATGTTCGGGTAGCGCCGTCGTTGCGCTTTTGTTTGAGCCCGTGCGGGCCGTCGGAGGCGTCTTCGCGCGCGGCTATAATCACCTTCGTTTCGCCCTCTTTCAAAGGATGGTCTATGTTGACATCGCGTTTGCATCGCTTCTTCGTCTCCCTTGCCGCGGCAATCGCCCTGGCGCTTGCCGTGCCTGCGCCGGCGCTCGCGGAGCGGCTGGGCACGGATGTCATCTGCGGTCAGGCGGTTTCGGATTCGGGCATCGCGGAGTCTGACGCTCCCGACCTGACCTGCAGCCACGCCATCGTGGTCGGCCAGGATGGCACCGTCTACTTTGAGCGCGATGCGGATGCCGAGGTCAAGATCGCCTCGATCACCAAGGTCATGACCGCCGTGGTGGCGCTCGAGAACGCCAAGCTCACGGATACCGTCACCGTTGACCATGTGGCGGCGACGGTGGGCGAGTCCTCGGCGAACCTCGCCGAGGGCGACACCATGCCGCTCTCCGAGGCGCTCAAGGGTCTCATGGTCCCCTCGGGTAACGATGCCGCCATCGCCATCGCTACCAGCGTGGGCGCGCTCATCGACCCCTCGAGCACTAACCCGTACCAGACCTTCGTGGACGCCATGAACAAGAAGGCATCCGAGCTGGGGCTCTCGCATACCGTGTACTCCAACCCACACGGGCTTGACGACGGCCAGTGGGCCGGGGAGCTGCACTCCACCGCGCGCGACGTGGCAACGCTCTTCGCGTATGCCATGAAGAACAAGGATTTCCGCGCGATCGAGGAGGATACGAACGACGTCATCAGCGTAACGGGCGCCGACGGCGCGCAGCGTCAGATCGAGCTGCACCGCACGAACAAGACGCTGGGGAAGAACGGCAACATCGGCGGCAAGACGGGCAGCACCGATACAGCGGGCGAGTGCTTCGTCGGCGCTTACACGCGCGACCAGGGCGGAGAGATCTACGCGGTCAACCTGGGCAGCACGAGCAACGATGCCCGATGGAGCGACGCCTTGGCGCTTGCGAACTGGTATTACGACCATGTGGTCGCCTACCCCGTCGCCACCTCCGCGCGTACCACGGCCGAGGGCGAGCCGCTCATGGCACGCGTGGTGCTCTCCGATTGGTCGGATAAGAAGCTCGACGTCACGGTGGGGGATTCGTCCCAGACGGTGGAGCTCTTCAGCCTTGCGGGCAAGGTGAGCGAGAAAGACGACCTCAAGGCGGTTGCCGGTGCCGTGACGAAGGGCCAGGAGGTCGGTACGCTCAAGGTGTACCAGGGCAAGAAGAGGGTTGCGACGGCCAAGCTGGTTGCCGCCGAGGATCAGGCCGCGCCGAGTCCGTTCGAGTGGTTCATGGTACATGTGGACCGCTTGGTGCGCGCGGTGATGGGCGAACCCGAGGAGGACCAGGTGCAGGCGTTCTACACCACGCCCGATGCCACGGGCTTGGATGCTGCTGCCTAAGGTGCCTGCCGTGGCCGAACGGTGGTTCGCCGCCCCGCCCGGTCCCTCCAGCCCCTTAAATGTGCCTTAATGGAACGTGAACTTGCTGCGGCTCCCAAGGTGCTCCGGCATAATGGGGGCGTCGGAAGGAGTGGGCATGGACGCGCCGCATATCCTCGTCGTGGATGACGAGAAGACCATCACTGACCTGGTGGGTATCTATCTTCGCAACGAGGGCTTTGAGGTCACGCTGTGCTACACCGGCGCTGAGGCGGCGAAGGAGATCATCGCTAACGACTACGACCTCGCGGTGCTGGACATCATGCTCCCGGATATCGACGGCTTCGAGCTGCTGCGCACCATCCGCGCCGACCATACCTACCCGGTCATCATGCTCACAGCGCGTGATTCCCAGGGTGACAAGATCGAGGGACTCTCACTTGGCGCCGACGACTACGTGGTCAAGCCCTTCCGGCCGCTCGAGCTGGTGGCGCGGGTAAAGGCGCAGCTCAGGCGCTATACGAGCTACGGCACGCGCGAGCAGGCCGAGCAGGATGCCGCGATCATCAGCTTCGATGGCCTGGTTGTCAACCGGGATGCCCGCAGCGTCACCGTGGACGAGCGCCCCGTGCGCCTCACGCCGCTCGAGTACGCCATCCTGCTCTACCTGGCCGAGCATCGCGGTCACGTCGTTCCGGTGGACGAGCTCTTCTCCGCCGTGTGGGACGAGGAGTTCATGCCGGGTTCCAACAATACCGTCATGGTGCATATCCGCCACCTGCGCGAGAAGATCGGTGACGACGCCCAGAACCCTCGCTTCATCAAGAACATCTGGGGCGTCGGCTACACGATTGAGGCATAGCGTAGCGCCTCTCTCGGCATCGTCTTGGTTCACGAGGAACGCGGCCATCATACGCACGAGGTCTGCGCCCGTGCCTCCACCGATCCAGTCGTTTGCATCGTGGTAACCGCAGCGGTCGATAAAGGTGCTCACCTGCATGGGCAGGTCACCCGACCCCGCGGTTTCGCAATCATTGCCCGTACGGTATGTAAGCACGCAGTTTGATGCCTATGAGCTGCTAAAACAACGAGCCATAGTGGCATCGGGCCCAATCCTAAGTAACTCTTTCGTAGAAGTACCCTCGCCCGATTTCTATACTCGTGGCAGCAAACAGAGAGAAAGCTGGCATTTCATGACGCAGGCAAACGACGAACAAGCACCCAAGGCTGGTCACCGGACGCCGGTGAACCCGATTACCGGGCAGCCGAACGATGGGACGGCGCACGCGGCCGCACCGAATGAGAAGAAGGCGGCGGAGGCGCACGATGCCGCCGCTCATCCCGCCTACGTGCCGCCGCTCAGCGAATCGGATGAGGATCTGGCCATTACACTCGAGCACGCGCGCACGATTCTCGACTCCCGCATCGTTTCGACCACGGTGCTGGTGCTCCTCCTCCTGCTGATGATCGGGTTCCGCAACCTGCCCATGCTCGCGATTCTGCTCTTTGTTGGCTACCTGCTGCTTGACCGATTCGTGTCGGTGCGCCGCTGCATCACGCTGGGCGGCATCGCCTGGCTCATCGTGCTGCTCGTGGGCAACGTGCTCATGGCCCAGCTGGGTCGGTTCCCGCTCACGGTGGACTACCTCTTCATGTTCTGCGGCTTCCTGCTCGCGCTCGCCGTGTGCGGCGCCTTCTTTGCCGGTCGCAGCATGTATTACTACGGCTACGGCCGCGGTCAGGCCGACGCCGACCGCCGTATCGCCCGACACGTGGTGGACCGTTTGGTCGATCATCCGGACGATTGGAGCAACCTCGACGGCGATTACCTTGAGGTTGAGGCGGCACTCGGCCGGGTGCGCGACCGCGAGCGCGCGAGCGCCCAGGCCCTGCGCGACGAAGCTCGGCGCAAGGACGACCTGGTCACCTATCTCGCTCACGATCTCAAGACGCCGCTCGCCAGTGTGGTGGGCTATCTCTCGTTGCTGCAGGAAGCGCCCGACCTGCCCGAGGAGCAGCGCGTGCGCTTTACCGGCGTGGCGCTCGACAAAGCGCACCGTCTGGACGCGCTCATCGAGGAGTTCTTTGACATCACGCGCTTCGACTTCCACGACATCGTGCTCACGCGCGGCTACGTGGACCTCGACCTCATGCTCGCCCAGGTGATTGACGAGTTCTACCCGCAGCTCTCGGCGCAGGGCAAGCATGCCAATCTGGATGTGGCGCCGGGTCTCCGCGTGCTGGTGGACGGCGACAAGATGGCCCGTGTCTTCAACAACGTGATGAAGAACGCCATCGCCTACAGCTACGAGGGCTCCACCATCAACGTGTCCGCCGCGCGCGTGCCCGGCGAGGACGGTGGCACGGGCGCGGTGCGGATTCGCTTCGAGAACGAGGGCGACCCTATTCCGGCGCCCAAGCTCAAGCTCATCTTCGAGAAGTTCTACCGTCTGGACGCCGCACGCGCCACCAATCACGGCGGTGCCGGCCTGGGGCTTGCCATCGCCAAGGAAATCGTCGCCGCCCACGGCGGTCAAATCAGCTGCACGAGCACCCCGGAGCACACCGTCTTCACGATCGTGCTGCCGGAGTAGGTGCCGTTCCTGAGCGGACACCCATACCCTACGCTCAGTCCTCGCGAGACTGGCGAACGGCTTCGCCGTTCGCTCAGTTCGCTGCGGAGTGTCGCTTCGGGTATGGGGGTCCGCATCGGCACCACGTCCGGAGGGCAGCATTACCAAGATGTTCGGGCTTCGGCTCCATCTTTCCGGTGATGTTCAGCCATTTCAATCGTCCACTGATGGCCTGGTTACGCGAGTAACAACTGTGTCTTTCCCTGCGGGGTCGTATGCCCGAAGCGGCACTCCGCAGCGAACTGCGAAAACGGCAAAGCCGTTTTCCAGTCTCGCGAGGGCTGGGCGAAGGGCATGCGACCCCGCTAGACGGGCTTCCAGGCGATGAATGCCCAGCGTACGATGCGGGTGTGGTCGAGCATGTAGCGGCCCTGCGGTTTGCCTTTGGGACCGGGTTCGCCGGCATGCGGGTTTGCCACCATGTGGGCCGCTAGGTACGCGCGCAGTTCGGGCAGGCGGTGCTCGTTGCCGTTCTCGAGCATGCGGGCAAAGTCGGCCACGGTCGCTTCGAGCGAATCGAACGTGTCGTGCCGGGGGCTCTCGATATAGGAAACCTCGGGCGCGGCGCCCATGCCAACCAAGATGTTGAAGGCGTAGACGAAGTCGCGGCTCTGGGTGACGGATGCCCCGATGGCGTCCATGATGTGCATGTCGTAGCGAGGGCTGGCGTTGAAGACGAGCGTGACGCAGCAGCGGCGCCGGGCAACATGATCAAGCTTGGCAAGCGCTGCGCCCAGATCCGCGGTTGCGATGGACCGGCTTGCAAAGGCCACATCTACGGATTTATCAGCAAGGCCTGCCGCCAACCAGTCATCGTCCCAGGCAAGCAATTCAGGTTCAATCAGATCGGCAACGTCGTAGTACGCAGCCGCCTCATCCAGCGCATCGAGCATCGCCTGTGAGAAATCAGCTGCCACCACCCGATGCCCTGACCGCGTAAGCGGCACCGCAAGCGACCCGGCCCCGCACCCCATGTCGAGCACGCTCTCACCAGGCCGAACGTCCGCCAGCTTAAGGAAATCCCGCGCATACGGCTGCGTCTCACGAGGACGAAAATGTCGAGCCCGCGCATTCCAGAAGTCCGGCGAATCCGGCGACCTCCGCGCCCGCTGCAACTTCTTCCACTCATCGTTCCAGTCCGTCTCGAGCAACGTGGCCCGAACAGGCCCGTCACCCGTGCAGCCACAGTCACCCACGCGCTCAACCTTTCCTTCCAAACCACCACGCCGCCACGGCCGCGCCCCGCGCCGCAGCCAGCGAAGTTAACGTTTTGGCCGGAGGGCCGGGGTATATAGTCACGCGCGCAGTTCTGCAGCGAAGCGAAGCTGTTTGAGCACGGGACTATATACCCCGGCCCTCCGGCCCGGTACGCTAGTTCTTCAGGCTGTTGAGCGGCGCGGGGAAGCGGCCGCCGCGGTGCGCGAACACCGTGCCGGCGTGGGGGTTCACCCGCATGACGGGGGCTTTGCCAAAGAGGCCGCCCCACTCCACGGCATCGCCCTCGCCGCGACCGATGGCCGGAATGATGCGCACGGCCGTGGTCTTGTTGTTGATGACGCCGATGGCCATCTCGTCGGCGATGATGCCGGCGATGGCCTCCACGGAGGTGTCGCCCGGAACGGCGATCATGTCCAGGCCCACGGAGCACACGCAGGTCATGGCCTCGAGCTTCTCGATGGAGAGCGCGCCCGCCTCGGCGGCCTCGATCATGCCGGCGTCCTCGGACACGGGGATGAACGCGCCGGAAAGCCCGCCCACCGAGGAGCTCGCCATGACGCCGCCCTTCTTGACGCAGTCGTTCAGCAGCGCGAGCGCCGCGGTGGTGCCGGGGCCGCCGCACTGGCCCACGCCGATGATCTCGAGGATCTTCGCCACGGAGTCGCCCACGGCCGGGGTGGGGGCGAGCGAGAGGTCCACGATGCCCTTCTCCACGCCCAAGCGCTTGGCGGCCTCGCGGCTCATGAGCTCGCCGGCGCGCGTGATCTTGAACGCGGTCTGCTTGATGCGCTCGGCAACTTCCATCATGTCGGCGGCCTCGGGTAGCTCCTCAAGGGCCGCGGCCATCACACCGGGGCCGGAAACGCCCACGTTGATGACGGCGTCCGCCTCGCCGGAGCCGTGCGTGGCGCCCGCCATGAAGGGCGAGTCCTCCACCATGTTGGCAAAGACCACGAACTTGCTCGCTCCCACGCACTCGCGGTCGGCCGTGAGCTCTGAGGCGCGGCGGATGAGCTGGGCCGTGAGCAGCACGGCGTCCATGTTGATGCCGGCACGCAGGCTCGCCACGTTCACGCTCGAGCACACGCGGCTGGTGGTCGCCAGGGCCTCGGGGATGCAGGCCATGAGCCGGCGGTCGGCGTCGCCGATGCCCTTGTGGACGAGCGCGGAATAGCCGCCAAGGTAATCGATGCCGAGCGTCTCGGCCGCGCGGTCGAGCGCGTGTGCGAGCGGCACCAGGTCGGCGTCCGGACACGCGGCGGCGATCTGCGCTACGGGCGTTACCGACACGCGCTTGTTCACGATGGGAATGCCGTATTCGCGCTCGAGGTCCTGCGCGGTGGAGACCAGGTGCTCGGCGGTCTTGGTCACGTGGTCGTACACCTTGGTACACATGCGGTCCAGGTTCTCGTCCGCGCAGCCCATGAGCGAGATACCCATGGTGATGGTGCGGATGTCTAGGTTGTGCTCGGAGACCATGCCCCGGGTCTCGGCGATTTCCTGCGGTGTGATCGACATGGGAGGCTCCTGTTCCGCGATGTTCAGATGCGCTCATTCTACCGCCTGCGAGGGTCGGGTCCCAGTGCCGCGCCTTTATCGCATAACTCGGCTGCTGCGGCCATGACTTCGGTGCGCCGCCTTTTACGTAATTCCGGGGTGCCTCTGGGGCGCCGGGGTACTGCGGGGTATGATGGATAGACTCAAACGACCCCGGGAGCTTGGCATGACCTCTCTGTTCATAACGCTCGAAGGCATCGACGGCTGCGGCAAGACCACGCAGGCGGCGCTCCTGGCCGATGCCCTCTCCCGCGCGGGCGTGGACGTGCTCTCGCTCCGCGAACCGGGCGGCGTCGCCATCTCCGAGAAGATCCGCGCCATCCTGCTCGACCCGGCCAACGCCGAGATGGGCGACACCTGTGAGCTGCTCCTCTATGAGGCCGCCCGTGCCCAGCTGGTGCATCAGGTGATCGCGCCGGCGCTCGCCGCGGGCCGTACCGTGGTCTGCGACCGCTTCTACGATTCGACCACCGCCTACCAGGCGTATGCCGCGGGACTCGACCCGGCCCGTGTGGGCGCGGCCAACGAGCTGGCGGTCGATGGCTGCCATCCGGACCTCACGCTCGTGTTCGAGCTCCCGGTTGAGGAGGCGGCTCGCCGCGCGGCCGTGCGGAACGGCTCCCCCGATCGCGTGGAGGCCAAGGGGCTTGCCTACCAGCGACGCGTGGCCGAGGGCTTTCGCACCATCGCCGCCGCGGAACCAGGGCGCGTGCGCCTGATCGATGCCGCGGGTACCCCGGATGAGGTCTTTGCCCGCGTGCTCACCGTGCTGCGCGCGGCGGGCCTGCCCGCCGGTACCGTGGGGGAGTAGCCATGGCTTCTTTGCTGGAACAGCTGGATACCCAGCCGCGGGTGCGCGACTTCCTCGCCCGCGCCGTCGCCCAGGGTCGCACGAGCCATGCCTATCTCTTCCTAGGCGCTCCCGGCTTCGGCAAGCTCGACGCCGCCTGGGCGCTCGCGCAGGCGCTGCTCTGCGACCATGGCGATGACGAGCCGCCGGTGCACGGCTGCGGCGCCTGCGACGCGTGCATCCGCGTGGCGCGCCATACGCACCCTGACGTTCACTGCTACGCGCCGGAATCGGCCACGGGCTACCTGATCTCGCAGACGCGCGAGCTGCTCTCGGACGTGGCGCTCGCCCCCATTCGCGGGCGCGGCAAGGTCTATATCATCGAATCGGCCGAACGGATGCGCGCCAATACGGCGAACGCGCTGCTGAAGACGCTCGAGGAGCCCCCTGGGGGCGTGACCTTCATCCTGCTCGGCACCTCGTCCGAGGCCATCCTCCCCACCATCGTCTCGCGGTGCCAGTGCGTGCCGTTCCGCATGATCCCGCCCGCGCAGGCGGCCGAGTCCGCGCAACGCGCCACCGGCCTGCCGATCGAGCGCTGCCGCATGGGGGTCGCCGTGGCGGGGAGTCCCGCTCGCGCTGTTGAGTTCCTCAAGTCGCCGCTGCGCCAGGACGCGCGCCGCGCCATGGTCCGTGCCATCGACGCGCTGCCCCAGGCGGACGAGGCGGACGTGCTCGCTCGTGCCAAGGAGATCACCATCGCCTGCGATGCCCCGCTCGCCGACGTGGAGTCCGCGCAGAAGGCGGTGCTCGAGCAGAACGCCGATTACTTCACCGCCAATGCCAAAAAGCAGCTGGAAGATCGCAACAAGCGCGAGCTAACGGCGCGCAGGCGTTCGGGTATCATGGAAGTGCTGGCGAGCGCCCGTTCGCTTCTGCGCGACGTGCTGTGCCGCCTGGAAGGCGTGTCGGAAGACGTCGCCAACGCGGACGTTCCCGAGGTCATCGATCGCCTCGCCGCTCGCACGGCGCCCGCAGGCGCTATGCGCGCGCTCGAGGCAGTTGACCGCGCCGAGGCGCAGATTCGCCGCAACGTTACACCTCAGCTGGCCCTGGAGGTCATGCTGCTCGATATCAGGAAGGCGCTCCTATGCCTGTAGTTGTCCCCGTCAAGTTTCCCTATGCCTCCAAGGACCTGTGGTTCGACCCCGAGGGCCTCGACATCGCGCAGGCGGACTACGCCGTGGTGTACACCGAGCGCGGCACCGAGATCGGGCTGGTGACCGAGGATCCCTTCGAGGTTCCCGCGTCCCGCTTGGCCGCCCCCCTCAAATCCGTGATCCGCATCGCCGACGACGCCGACCTCGACCGCGCCGACGAGCTGGCGCGCAAGGGCGAGGACGCCATGAGCGATTTCCGCCGCCTGGTCAAGGAGAACGGCCTGGAGATGAAGCCCGTGGGGGTGGAGTTCCTCTTTGGGGGCGAGAAGGCCGTCTTCTACTTTGCCGCTGAGGAGCGCGTGGACTTCCGCCAGCTCGTGCGCGACCTCTCCAACCGTTTCCACGTGCGCGTGGACATGCGCCAGATCGGCGTGCGCGACGAGACGCGGCTGGTCGGCGGCTACGCCACCTGCGGCCAGGAGCTGTGCTGCGCGCGCTTTGGCGGCCAGTTCGAGCCGGTGTCCATCCGCATGGCCAAGGAGCAGGACCTGCCGCTCAACTCCTCCAAGATCTCGGGCGTGTGCGGGCGCCTGATGTGCTGCCTGCGCTACGAGTTCGAGGCGTACAAAGACTTCAAGAGCCGTGCGCCCAAGAAGAAGACGCTCATCGACACCCCGCTTGGCAAGGCGCGCATCGTGGAGTACAACACCCCGCGCGAGCAACTGGTGCTGCGTCTGGAGGGCGGCAAGGTGTTCCGCGTGAACCTCGCGGATATGAGCTGCTCGGACGATTGCAAGAAGCACGCTTCCGAGCAGGGCTGCAACTGCCGCCCCGACTGCGTGACGCGCGACATCATGGAGAAGATCGAGTCGCCCGAGATCAAGCTCGCACTGCTCGAGCTCGATCGCAAAAATGGCGTGGACGTGGGCGATGGCCTCGATAAATCCGATCGCATCGCCGCGAGTGGCCCCACGCCCGGCGCGCGCCGTCGGCGCAACCGCGAGGAGGCTGCAGGTGCCGGCAAGCCCGCCGGCGGCGAGAATCACGGTCGCGCGCGCAAGGTTTCCCCGGAAGACACCGCCGCGCCTGCCGAGGGCCAGGGCCGCAAGCGTCGCCGCCGGAGCGGTGGGGACGGCTCGGGGGATGCCCAGCGCGGCCAGCAGCAGGTGGCCGATCGCCAGCAGCGTCCGGGTCCCGCGCGCGAGGGTGAGGGTCAGGGCCAGCAGCCGCGCCGTCGCCGTCGTCACCTCTCAAGCGAGGAACGCGATGACGCCTTCCGCGCCGCCGCGGCGCGCGAGGCGGGGAAGAGCGCTCCCGCCGGCGAGCAGGGTCGCGAGGATGCCGGTTCCGCGCCGACGGGCGGCCGCCGCCGCCATCGCAGCGCGTCGCAGAAGCCCGAGGTGCCGTCCGTGGCAGACCAGGTTGCCGAGGGCGAGGTGCGCGTAACGCGCCGCCGGCCCGGTGACGGCGGCGGTGCCCAGAATGGAGCCGCCCCGACTTCCGAGGGCGCGCCCGCGGAGGGCGCCGCTCCCAAGAAGCGTCGCCGTCGCCGCCCGCGCAAGCGTGGCCAGGAGGGCGCCGGCGGTCAGGAGAGCGGCGGTAGCCAAGAGAGCAGCGAGTCGTAACGCAGATGGGGCAATTCGCCGAGCGCGGATTGCCCCCTGTTGTTTGCCGGGACTGCGGAAGGGGAGGGTGACATGGCGGACGGTGTGCTGGGAGGCGCCCTGGAGTTCGCCCTCGAGACCCTGTCCCCCACGCGCTGCGCGGGCTGCGAGCGCCCGGGAGCGCTCATCTGCGATCGCTGTCTCTCCCGGTTCCAGCTCATCGACCCGCGGCTATCCTGCACGCGGTGCGGCGCCCCTTTTGGCTCCCTGCTCTGCACGGAGTGCCAAGGCGAGCACGGCGCGTGCGAGCGGGTACTCGCGGCGGCTTCCTTCGAAGACCCGGTGCCGCGCATCGTCCGTGCGTACAAAGACGGCGGCGAGCGCCGCCTGGCCCCGCTCATCGCCGACCTGCTGCTCGATACCGCCGAGCATGCCGAGCGCGTGGCCCCGGAACGGTACGGCGGCATCCTCTCGGCGGCGGACGCCATAACGTTCGTGCCCGTCACGGCCGAGGCCTTCCGCCGCCGCGGCTTCGACCATATGGAGGACGTGGCCCGCGCGTTTTCAGGGCGCTCGGGAACACCCCTGGTAGATGCATTGATCAAGCATGGTCGGGCCGATCAGCGCGCCCTTGGCCGTGCAGGGCGCATGGCGGCGGGGCGCGATGGCTACGAGGTGGCGGCGGAGGTGGGCGGCAAGCATCTGCTCCTGCTCGACGACGTGATCACCACCGGCGCCACGATGAACGCCGCGGCATCCGCGCTGCTCGCTGCCGGCGCCGCGCGGGTGGATGCCCTTGCCCTGGCGCGGGTCTGGGGCAGCTGATACCAACCCCTGGGCACGTTCTCCGGCAAAACCTGCGCATTCGTGCACTTCGAGTGAATTCACCCATCTATACATTAACCTTCAACTAGAGCTTCAAGCTGTTATATACTGTCCCGTGTTCCTTCCAGGCTGTGGTTGCGGACGGCGTGCCTTGCGTGAGCGGGCTCTCGTCCAAGTCCAGGACAGACGCGGTCAAAGGGATCCACGTAAGCGGTGGCGTGCGCGCCGTCGCGATCATGGCGCGTCCTAGAAGTCAGTCGCACCGTCCGACACCTTCGGGGGCACAGGGCCCCTGCGGACGAGCGGGCTAGTCGTGGTGCCGCCGCAGCGGCAGAAGCAAACGTCCCGGTGCGCAAGTGTGGGGTCAAAGACCAGGTCAGCTGGGGGAACAAACCGGTGGAGAAGAACCGGCCGGGGAAGGTAGGATCAACCATGAAGAAGGCAATCTCCGCATCCGCCCGCCTCCGGGCGCTTGCGGTCGCGCTGTTGCTGGCCGTTTCGCTGAGCGGCTGCTCGCTGCTCACGCCGTCCCGCGCGGACGTTTCCCCCGAGCAAACCCTCGTCAAGCTCACCACGCCGACCATCAAGACCAAGGGCGTGCTTACGGTGGGCTACACCAACGAGGACGCGCCGCAGGTCTGCACCGATGCGAACGGTAACCTCACCGGCTATGCCGTGGACGTGGCCCGTGCCATCGCCAAGAGCCAGGGCTTGAGCGTCACGTTCGTGAGCGGTGCGAGTGCCGACGACCTCTCTGAGGTCGACCTTATGCTGGGTGCCACGACGGACGACTCCTCGGGCACCGTCTCGGTGGCGGGCAACTACCTGGAAGACGCCCCGGCGCTCTTCACCAAGGCCTCTGCCGACGGATCCGCGCCGGGCAGCCTGAGCGTCCAGGACCTTTCGAGCGCGACCATCGCCGTGCAGGATAAATCTCAGACGCAGGACGTGCTTGCCAAGTGCGGCATCAGCGCCCAGCAGAAGACCTACTCCGACGTGAACTCCTGCCTGGACGCTCTCGCCAAGGGCGAGGTCCAGTACGCCGCCTGCGACGCCACGGCTGGTGCCTACCTGGCCCGCGCGCACGCCGACATCGTCTTTGCGGGGGCCTTCGATTCCACCACCACCTACGGCCTCGCGATGAAGACCACGAACGCCGAGCTCGTGAAGGCCATCGGCGACGCGCTCAGCCAGATGACGGTGGACGGCACGCTGGACGCCATCCACCAGGCCTGGTACGGCTCGCTCCCCATGAGCCTCTCCGATGCGACCGTCTCGGGTATCACCACGTCGGCCGAGCGCAAGCAGGCGGAGGAAGCGGCCAAGCCGCAGACCGCCACCGACGCTGCGGGGGCCTCCTCGGACGGTGCGTCTGCGGACGGTACCTCCACGTCGAGCACGGATTCCTCCGCATCCACCACGGATGCCGCCGCGTAGCCGCGGGGCGCATAATTCGACGGATCGATTGTCAAGGCGCAATCGGTAAGCGGGCGATTCCACGAATGGGGTCGCCCGTTCGCGTATTTGGGTACAACACGGATACCGGCCGCCCGTTGACGAGCGGTCGAGGGAATGTACCCGGAGAGTAAGGAGCGGCCTCATGGATATCAAGGTCTCTGGACGCAAGACAACCGTTACCGACGCCCTGCGCAACCACGTAGACGAGAAGATTGGGAACGCTTGCACTGTCTTCGATATCGAGCCGATGACCGTTGATGTGGTGCTTCGCTACGAGAAGAACCCCTCCAACCCGACGCCCGCCATCGTGGAGGCCACGGTGCGCGCCCGCGGCTCGGTGATTCGCGTGGCCGAGCACGGGGCCGATATGTACGCCGCCATTGACGCCGCGGCCGAGAAGGTCACGCGTCAGCTGCGCAAGTTCAAGACCAAGGTGGTCGACAACCGTCAGCAGGGTGCCAGCGCCGCGGACGTGGTGCCGGTGGAGCGCGTGGACGACCTGGCCGACCTGCTTATTCCCGAGGATGAGGAAGACGATCTGCTCGTGCGCGAGAAGGTCATCGACATCACCCCGATGACCGAGGAGCAGGCACTCGTGCAGACCGATCTGCTGGGCCACGACTTCTATGTGTTCGAGAACAGCACGACCGGTCTCATCAATGTGGTGTATCACCGTAAGAATGGTGGATACGGCATCATCAAGCCCAAGATAGAGGATCTGGAAGGGTAAACTGGACCATCAGCATGACTTGGATGGCGGCCATCCCGTGCGGGACGGCCGCCTTTTTGGTTGAGAGGGTTTTCATGAGCGTGAAGAACACGTCCACCGGCCATGGGGACCGTTGCCGCATCGTGATCGATACCTGCGCCGACCTCACCCCCGAGATTGCCGCCACGCTCGACGTGGACATCCTGGGTTTCCCCTACATTCTGGACGGCCGGGAGTACACGGACGACATCTGGACGTCCATCACGCCCAAGGAGTTCTACGACAAACTGCGGGCCGGTTCCAAGGCCTCGACCTCGGCGGTCTCGCTCGGCCGTTATCTGGAGTTCTTCACCCAGTGCGCCGAGGAGGGTACGCCCACGGTGTACCTCTGCTTTACGAGCGCGCTTTCCAGCAGTTACGACGCTGCGTGCTCGGCGGCCGAGGAGGTGCGCCGCACGCATCCCGACTTCGAGCTTTACGTGGTGGACAACGCCCTGCCCTGCTCGTGCGGCGAGCTGCTGGCCATGGAGGCCGTGCGCCAGCGCGCAGCGGGCCTCACGGCGGCGCAGCTCGCGGAGTGGGCCAACGAGGCCAAGTACTACGTGCACGGCTACTTCACCCTGGACAGCCTGGACGCCCTGGCGGCGGGTGGGCGCATTCCCCCGGCGGCGGCCCAGCTCTCGGCAAAGCTCGACGTCAAGCCCTCGCTCTCCTTCGACCTGGCCGGCTCGCTCACGCTCACGGGCGTGAACCGGGGCCGCAAGAAGGCGCTGAAGTCGCTCGTGAAGTCGTTCCACGACAACTACGTGCTCGATCCGAGCATGCCCATTGCCGTCGTCTCGTCGGATGCCGAAAAGGACGCCGATTGGCTGGAGGGCACCATTCGCAAGGAGGAGGGCTGCGGCGAGCTCACCATCCTGCGCGGGTCCGTGGGGCCCACGATCGGCGCGCACGTGGGCGCCGGCATGGTGGCGGTGATCTTCTGGGGCCGCAACCGCGCCGAGAAGATCAGCCTGTCCGACCGTATCGCCAAGAAGGTTCGCGGCGTCTAGGGGCCTAGGGCCGCATAGCGTGTTCCCGGCGCGTTGCCCGGGGCGAGGAGTTGAGATGACAGATTCGAAACCGTCCGTAGCGTTCATCGGCACCGGCATCATGGGCGCGCCCATAGCCGGTCATATCCTGGACGCTGGCTATCCGCTCACGGTGTACAACCGTACCAAGGCCAAGGCAGACGACCTGGTTGCCCGCGGGGCCGCGTGGGCGGCGTCTCCCGCCGAGGCCGCGGCCGGCGCGGACGTGGTCTTCACCATGGTGGGGTACCCCGAGGACGTGGAGGAGCTCTACCTGGCAAAGGACGGCCTGCTCGCTTCCTCAAAGCCCGGGGCAACGCTCATCGACCTCACGACCAGCTCGCCGGACCTCGCCCGTGATATCTCCAAGCTCGCCGAGGTCTCCGAGCGCCATGCCTTCGACTGCCCGGTCACGGGCGGCGAGCCCGGCGCGGTGGCGGGAACCCTTACGCTGATCTGCGGCGCCACCGAGGAGCAGGTGGAGCCTCTGCGACCGCTGCTCGAGACCTTCGGCGCGCAGATCTTCTGCTTTGGAGAGGCCGGCCGGGGGCAGGCGGCCAAGCTCTGCAACCAGGTGGCGCTTGCCTCGTCCATGGTCGGCATGGCCGACACGCTGGCGCTTGCAGAGCAGAGCGGCTTGGATGTGGACCTCACGCTCAAGATGATCCAGGACGGCACCGGCCGCACGGGGGCGCTCGAGTCGCTGGCGCCCAAGGCGCTCGCCGGGGACTACCAGCCGGCTTTTATGGTGGAGCACTTCCTGAAGGACATTCGCCTGGCGCTCTCGCTCGCCGAGGAGGAGGGCGGCCTTGCCCTGCCCGGCGCCGACACGGCGCTCTCGCTCTACGAGACGCTCGGTGCCATCGGCGGCGGCCGGATGGGCACGCAGGCCATCACGCTGCTGTACGCCGACGAGGCCACGGCCGCAGCGCAGGGGCTTGACTGGTCGCGCGTCCACCCGGGCGGGGACGACGCAGACGGCGTCACCGCCGCTTCGGCGCCCGAGCGGCCGGAGGCGTAAGCGCCATGGCCTTCATCATTCTCTTCATCCTGCTCTTTGCCTTCAGCACGTTCGTCGGCTTTCAGGTGGGAACGCCCTTGGGCGAGCGCGCCCAGACCACGGCGGATTACTGGAAGATGAACGCCGGGGCGATCGTCGCGGCGGTGCTGCTCACGCTGGTGTGTTCGAGTATGCCGCTTCTGTGGGCCGCCATCATCGGCATGCTCGCGGGCGCGATCGCGGGAATGAAGATGTCGTTCGGAGAGTCCGTGGGTCCGTGGAAGGCCCACGACGAGTTTTTCAATGTCAACAAGGAGCATCGTCGTGCCGCAGAGGAGGGGGCGGGGGAGCGTCGCCGTGCCGCCAAGCGCGCGGGCAAGGACGCCCCCGAGCTCATCTCAACGGTGGGCGACGCGAACGATGCGGATGAGAACGTGAGGTAGATATGGCAGAGATGAACGAGCACGAGCTCACGGACGAGGAGCGTCAGCAGCTGGAGCTGGTTACCGGTAATCCCGAGATGCTGGCTGGTATCGTCGGGGACCTTTCGGGCGCGAGCCGCCGCAAGCGTCAGACGGCGGCGCACGTGGTCGCCATCGTGGCGGAGTATCGGCCCGAGGCGCTCGACGCCCACGTGCCCGAGCTGCTGGATGCGCTCGCCCGGCCCGAGGCGCAGACGCGCTGGGAGATCCTGAACGCGCTCGCGATGCTCGTTTCCACGCATGCTAAGGAGATCGGCTCCGTCTACGAGGACGCCGAGGACGCGCTCTTCGACGAGGATTCCGCAACGCTGCGCTTGGCGGCGTTCCGCCTGCTGGCCGTGTGGGGCGGCACCGAGCGCCGTCGCTCCGAGAAGGTGTGGCCGATTCTCGAGGAAGCCATCCGCTGCTATCACGGCGACCTTGAGTATCGCGATATGCTCGGCTACCTGTACGAGTTCGCCGCGGGCAAGATCGATGGCAAGGTGGCCGCCGAGTTGGCCGGACGCCTGGCGTTCGACGCCGAGAGCGGTAAGGGCGCCTATATCCGTGCGCGCTCGTCCGAGATCTACGAGATGCTCGTCAAGCGCTTCAAGCTCGAGAAGCCCAAGCCGCGCGCACGCGTGACCAAGGAAGACGACGATACCAACGACGAGGAGTAGGGGGCCGATTATGGCACACGAGGTCGTACTCATTCCGGGTGATGGCATTGGACCCGAGATCACGGATGCCATGCGCCGCGTGGTGGAGGCCACGGGCGTGGAGATCGCCTGGCAGGTGGTGGATGCCGGCGCGGGCGTGATGGACGAGTATGGCACGCCGCTGCCCGAGCATGTGCTCGATGCCGTGGCAAAGACCAAGGTCGCCATCAAGGGTCCCATCACCACGCCGGTTGGTACCGGTTTCCGCAGCGTCAACGTGGCGCTTCGCAAGCACTTCGACCTGTATGCCTGCGTGCGCCCGTGCCTCTCCATGCCGGGCGACGGTTCGCGCTACCGCGACATCGACCTCGTGATCGTGCGCGAGAACACCGAGGACCTGTACGCCGGCATCGAGTTCGCCGAGGGCGCGCCCGAGGTCTCCGAGCTGGCTCAGCTGGTGGAGCGCTCCGGCCAGAAGCCGTTCCGCGCGGACTCCGCCATCAGCGTCAAGCCCATCAGCATCTCCGGCTCTCGCCGCATCGTGGAGTACGCGTTCGAGTACGCCCGCCGCTGCGGTCGCAAGCGGGTGACCGCGGTGCACAAGGCGAACATCATGAAGGAGACCGACGGCCTCTTCCTGCGCGTGGCGCGCGAGGTGGCCGAGCGCTACCCCGACATCGAGTTCAACGACAAGATCGTGGACGCCACCTGCATGGGGCTCGTGCAAGACCCCTACCAGTTCGACGTGCTCGTGCTGCCCAATCTGTACGGCGATATCGTCTCCGACCTGGGTGCCGGCTTGGTGGGCGGCCTCGGCATGGCGCCGGGTGCCAACATCGGGCATGACGTGGCGATCTTCGAGGCCACGCACGGCTCTGCGCCGGACATTGCTGGCAAGGATATTGCCAACCCGACCGCCGAGATCCTCTCCGCGTGCATGATGCTCGACCATCTGGGCGAGCACGCGGCGGCCGAGCGCATCCGCGCGGCCGTGCGCGCCACATTGGCTGCAGGCGAGTCCGTGACGGTCGACGTGCGCCGCGCCCAGACCGGCAGCACGGAGGGCGCCGTCGGAACGCGCACCTTTGCCGACGCCGTGATCGCCGCCTTGGGGAACGGGGCGTAAATCAGGGGGATAGCGTAGGGGTTTCGTTTGGGCCGAGGAAAACCTGCCGATACCGTAGGGCTTTTTCGCTGCCGACGAAGTAGTGAGCATATGGCAATATCGCCGACCTGCGGTTTTGGTACCGCGAGGGCGTCCGCTCCTGAGGAGGCCAGCGAAAACCCCTACAGCATCGCGTTGGTTTGAGCGCAAAGCCGTAAAGCCTTACGGTATCCGCCGGTTTTGCCCTCTTGGCCCTGCCGTCACGGTTCATGAGGCCGGGCGGACGGCGCAAGAAAGGTTTAAGTGCAGTCATTCGTTTGCCGGGGGTATGCTAGACCGGCTATGGATACAAAGAGAAAGGTTCCCCATGGGTTTTATCCAGAAGAAGGATAAGAAGGACGAGATAGACGGTATTCAGGTCATCGGCCGCGGCGAGGGGCCTGACGGGGTGGAGGAGAATTCCGTGGAGCTCGTTGCTGGCGAGTCCGCCGAGCATATCGCTGCAGGTACAACGGCTGCCCAAGCAGAGGCCGAGGAACAGGCTCGCATGGTCGCCGACGCCGACGACGAGGCCCTGAAGGAGGGCATCGAGGACGCCGACGAAGATGACGAGGACGACATCGAGGAAGAAAGCGACCAAGAGGAGGAGGGTCCCGTGGCCAACGCAAAGCTTCCGCGCCGGCACGCGCTCTATATCATCGCCGCGATCGCCTGCGTGGTGATCGCAGGCATCGCCGGGTACTTCTTCGGGCACGGCGGCTTCGGCGCGAAGGGCACCGGTTCCGCCACGATCTCCGAGGACCAGCTGGATACGCCTATCGCCAGCTATGCCTACAACGGAAAGACCTACGATGTGACGGCGCGTGAGGTCATCGAGGCGCAGTACAGCTTGGACAAAGCCAAGAACAGCGACGGCAAGTACGCGGTGCCCTCGTCCGAGACCGTCATCTCGTACGTGCGCAACCAGCTGCTGCTGAAGGAGGCCGAGGGGCGCGGCATCAGCGTCTCGAGCAAGGAGCGTAAGGCGTACGCCAAGAACTCCATCGGCACCGACGACTACTCCGAGATGGCCAGCAGCTACGGTGTGACCGAGGACCAGGCCAAGCAGATCGTCAAGGAGAACGCAATCGTCAGCAAGCTCTACCAGCAGGTGGTGGGCGAGGACGCACCCACCGCTCCCACGGCGCCCACGCAGCCCGCGGATGGCAACACCGAGACGGCTTCCAAGGAGTATGCGGACTACATCATCAACCTTGCAGGGGATGAGTGGGACAGCTCCAAGGGCACCTGGGCTTCCGAGGATGGCCCCTACGCCCAGGCGTTGAAGGACCAGAGCTTCACGGCCGATTCCGCCACGTACGCCCAGGCGCAGATGGCCTACTACGTGGCCTACCAGCAGTACTCCAAGTCCGCCCAGTCCGTCCAGTCCAAGTGGAGCGATTTTGCCAACGGGCTCTACGGCAAGGCCAACCTGCAGATCTGGGGCCTGTACGTAGGCTAAAAAACGGACTTGCGCAGACGGCGGTTTCCACGTACTATTAACAGCCGTCGATGCGAGTCGACCAGGAGCGCCAGTTTAGCTCAGTTGGTAGAGCACCGCTCTCGTAAAGCGGGGGTCATCAGTTCAAGTCTGATAACTGGCTCCATTGCATCAGAGGAACCAGAGGCACACAGTCTCTGGTTCTTTTTTTTGACCGCAACGGACCCGTGCACCCTCTACCGCGTGCCGCCTGAGCGGCGAGTGTCTGGCACGTAGGTTCCGGAAACGGATCGGAAATCTATCAGAATTGATACCACCTCGACATTCAACACAAATTATCAAGCTCGAAACCGAACGGAAAACCGGGCCATTCGAGTGCGGTCGGCCAAATGGATGAAAAGGGGCCTTCCGAGGTGACAAACGCATAGAAAAGAGAAATATACAGGTAAAAGTCAAGGATGATGTTGAACGGTAGGTATTTCACCTTGAACGGTAAGAAATCGATTTCCATACGCCGTCAAATTGACCCCATCGGGAAAGCTGATACCATGTTCACAGCTTATCACGTGGTTACTACCAGTTGCGAAGTGGTCGCAACCGAAAGGGGAGCAGCGATGATCGGATTCATTCTTACAGGTCACGGTGACTTCTCGGTGGGCCTCAAGAGCGCCATCGATATGGTCGCGGGAGACCAGCCGGAGTTCGAGATCGTTCCCTTCGAGGGCAGTCAGGCCGCAACCTACGGCGATACCCTTCGCGATGCCATCTCCGCCATGCGCACCGAGTGCGATGGCGTGCTCGTGTTCGTTGACCTGCTGGGCGGCACGCCGTTCAACCAGGCCATGATGATCGCCAACGACATCGAGAACGTCGAGGTCGTCACCGGCACCAACCTGCCGATGCTCATCGAGCTGCTGCTTACCCGCAGCGGCGCCGCCGGCCTCGAGGACCTGGCCGCCCAGGCCGTGGCCGTGGGCCAGACCGGCATCGTGCACAAGTCCATCGCCTCCATCGGCGTCGCGCAGGCTGCCGACGACGATGAGGACGGCATCTAATGAGCGGCTTCTGGGGCAATGTGCTCGCTTCCTCGGTGGCGCTGCTCATCCTCTTCGCCATCATGGGCGTCGTGTACCTCCTCTACACGCGGAGCGGCATGAAGAAGAAGGCCAGCTACTTCGAGAAGATTCACACCGAACTGGCACCCGGACACGAGGTCATGTTCGGCGGCGGGATCTTCGGCACGGTCAAGAGCGTCGATGGTGACGTCGTCCAGGTGAAGGTCCGCTCCGGTGCGGTCATGGACGTCTCGCGCTACGCGATCCAAGAGATCAAGTAGTCCCTCTCCCGACGCACGAAAGGCACTACGGGGATGCGCGATGCAGCCCCTCAAGCGATATCGGCAGTGCAGCATCTGAAAGGAATGGTTGAAATGGCAGAGCCCAACATCCTCCTCACGCGTATCGACGCCCGTCTGATCCACGGCCAGGTTGCCACCCAGTGGAACTCCACCCTGGGTTCCAACCTCATCCTCGTGGCGAATGACGACGTAGCCAACAACACCATGCGTCAGAACCTCATGAAGATGGCCGCCCCCGCGGGCGTGGCCACGCGCTTCTTCTCGCTGCAGAAGACCATCGACATCATCGGCAAGGCTTCGCCGAAGCAGAAGATTTTCATCGTGTGCGACTGCCCCGAAGATGTGCTGACACTCGCCAAGGGCGGTGTGCCCATTAAAAAGGTCAACATCGGCAATATGCATATGTCCGAAGGGAAGCGGCAGGTGGCCACCTCGGTGGCCGTGGACGACGCCGATGTCGCCGCTTTCCGCGAGCTGCAGGAAATGGGGGTGGAGCTGGAGATTAGGCGTGTTCCGAGCACGCCGGTGGAGGACATTAACAAGCTCTTTGCCTAAGAGCGGTCCTCTGTTGCGCGCGGTTCCGAGACGCGCGCACGTATCTACACGTTGTCTTACGTACAACATTTGAAAGGAGGAGCAACGATGGAATTCAATTTTGTACAGGTCATCCTGGTCTTCATCGTCACGTTTATCGCGGCTATCGACCAGTTCGACTTCACGGAGTCCCTGTATCAGCCCATCGTAACCGGTCCGATCATCGGCGCCATCCTCGGCGACATGAACACCGGCCTCGTGGTCGGTGGTACCTACCAGCTCATGACGATCGGTAACATGCCGATTGGTGGCGCTCAGCCGCCTAACGCGGTCATCGGTGGCATTCTCGCCGCCGTCTTCGCGTGCTCGCTCGGCATGGAGCCGACGGCCGCCACGGCTGCCGCCATCCCGTTCGCCCTGCTGGGCCAGTACGGCGTCACCCTGTTCTTCACCCTTCGTGCCCCGCTCATGGAGTCCTTCCGCGACGCGGCCATCAAGGCTGATACCAAGCGCATCACCGTGCTGACGATCATCTCCGAGGTCATCCTCGGCCTGATCTTCGCCGTGATCGTGACCCTGTTCTTCGTTGCTGGCCAGGGCGTTGGCCAGGCTGTCGTCGACGCCATCCCCGCGTGGCTCAACACCGGCCTGTCCGCTGCTGGTGGCATGATGCGCTTCGTCGGCTTCGCTATCCTGCTGAAGATCATGATGAACCGCGACATGTGGGCCTTCTTCCTGCTCGGCTTCGCTCTCACGAACATCGTGGCCGCGATCCCCGATCTGTCGAGCCCCACGCTTCTGATCATGGCCCTCATCGGCTTTGGTATCGCCTTCTGGGACTTCCAGCAGCAGACCGAGCTCAAGGGCGCAATTGCTGATGGAGGTGACATGAGCGATGGCATCTAATGAGTTTGTCGTACCGGAGCAGTACGAGGATCTGACTCCCGCTCCGCAGGTCGATAAGAAGACGCTCAACCGCATGGTGTGGCGCTCTTACTGGCTCCAGTCTTCGTTCAACTACGAGACGATGCAGTCCGGTGGCTGGCTGTTCGCTATGGTCCCTGGCCTGGAGAAGGTCCACACCAACAAGAAGGACCTTGCCGCGTCCATGTACCACAACCTGGACTTCATCAACACGCACCCCTTCCTGGTCACGTTCGTCATGGGCATCGTTCTCTCCCTCGAGCAGAACAAGTTCGACACGCAGACCATCCGCTCCGTGCGTATTTCCGCCGCGTCGCCCCTGGGCGGCATCGGTGACGCCCTGTTCTGGCTGACGCTCGTGCCCATCACGGCCGGCATCACCTCCAACATGGCGATCGACGGCAACATCCTGGCGCCGTTCATCTTCCTGATCGTGTTCCACGCTGCGCTGTTCGCGTGCCGCTTTGGCCTCATGGGCTGGGCTTACAAGCTCGGCACCAGCGCCATCGACGCTCTGACGGCCAACATGCAGGCCTTCACCCGCGCCGCCGCCATCATGGGCTGCTTCGTCGTGGGCTGCCTGACGGTTGCCATGGGTGGTACGCAGATCAACCTTGAGATCCCCAACGGCTCCAGCCGCTCCATCGCCGCCACCACCGTCGTGGTGAGCAACAAGGAGGCCAAGAGCTACGAGGACCTCGAGGGCATCGACACCGAGAAGGCCGACGCTGGCACCATCGCCATCGCCGACAAGGACGGCAAGCCGCTGACCGCCGCCGACGCCGATGGCAACGCCGTCGAGACCGGTGTGAAGGACCTGGGCAATGGCCTGTCCTCCGTCACCTACGGTACCGTGACCGAGTCTCCCGTCACCTTCAAGGTGGCCGACACGCTGAACACGGTCATGCCGAAGCTCGTGCCGCTCTGCCTCGTCCTGCTGCTCTACTTCCTGTTCTCCAAGAAGAACTTCACCCCGATGATGGGCATCGTGCTCGTTCTGATCATCGGCATCGTGGGTGCCTTCCCGCTGAACGAGTGGTTCGGTATCAGCTGGTGGACGGGTCTGTGGTAAGACTCGCCTGAGTTCGGGCTTGCGCACCGCGCGGTCGCGCAAACCGCACGCTTGCACGGCAAGAGGGGCCGCGACGCTGGGATATTCCAGCGCGCGGCCCCTCTTTTCTCTCCACATGACCGATCGCGCGCCCGGTCCTGAGGGTATAGAGTACGGCGCGGAAGGAGTGGAAGCTATGGCCCTGGGTGCGAGAAGGCAGCCGCTGTACGATCAGCTGGTTGATATCCTCACCGAGAAGATCGAGCATGAGTACCGTCCGGGCTCGCTCATGCCGAGCGAGCGCGAGCTTTCCGAGCGCTACGGGCTCTCCCGTACCACGGTGCGCTTGGCGCTTCAGGAGCTTGAGCGCCTGGGCCTGGTGGTTCGCCAGCACGGCCGTGGCACCTTTGTGGCCGATCGCTCCGCTCAGACAACGAACCTCGCGCAGAACTACAGCTTCACCGAGCAGATGAAGTCGCTCGGACGCGTGCCTGAGACCACGGTGCTTGATTTCAGCGAGATCGAGGCCGACAAGAACATGGCCGAGAACATGGGCGTCCACATCGGCGAGCGCATCTTCAAGCTCAAGCGCCTGCGTTCCGCCGACGGCATGCCCCTTATGGTGGAGCGGACGTACCTGCCGGTACGGAATTTCCTCACGCTCAAGCGTCCGCACCTTGAGCACAAGTCGCTCTACGACGTGATCGAGAACGACTACCACGAGCGCATTCGTCTGGCGGAGGAGGAGTTCTACGCGAGCATCGCGCGCCCGACCGACGCGCACCTGCTCGATATCTCCGAAGGGGCGCCGGTGCTCGATCTGATTCGCACCACGTACAACATCAAGAACGAGATCGTTGAGTACACCCTTTCGGTGGCTCGTGCCGACCAGTTCAAGTACAAGGTGATTCACCGCCGCGATTAGATGCGTCTCCGCGTATCTAGACGGCGCCTCCGCCTGTCCACGCATATGCGCGCCCGACCGTTCAGCCGAAAGACCCGACCGTTTGGCAGAGTTTTTGAAGAGTGCCAAACTGGTTACTACCAGATTACCAATGAATGACTATACTGCAAGGTAGAAGGCTAACCTCTAAGGAAAGGTATCAACATGTTCGAGAAGTCAGTCGAAGAGCTTGAGCGCCTGGGTGCCCACATCACCACCCGCGAGATTAAGCAGCAGCCCGAGCTGTGGCGCGACACCTTCAACATCTACCAGGCCAACAAGGCCGCTATCGAGAGCTTTCTGGCCGAGGCGCGCGCCATGGGCGAGGGCCGTCTGACCGTCGTGTTCACGGGTGCCGGTACCTCCGACTACGTGGGCGACACCGCCGCTCCCTACCTGCGTCATGCCGGCGATCGCGCGCTCTACGACTTCAAGCCCATCGCCACCACCGACATCGTGTCCGCGCCGCGCGACTTCCTGAACCCCGACGAGCCCACGCTCGTGGTGTCCTTCGCCCGTTCCGGCAACAGCCCCGAGAGCCTGGCTGCCGTGCGCGTGGCCAAGGAACTCGTGAAGAACGTCAAGTTTCTGAACATCACCTGCGCCCCCGAGGGCAAGCTCGCCGTTGAGAGCAAGGACGACCCGGATGCGCTCACGCTGCTCATCCCGCGCGCGAACGACGGCGGCTTTGCCATGACCGGCAGCTACACCTGCATGGAGCTGCTCTCCACCCTGATCTTCGACACCGCGTCTGACGAGCAGAAGCAGGCGTGGGTCGAGACGGCCGCCAAGATGGGCGAGGACGTCGTGGCCCGCGAGGGCGAGGTTATGCAGTTCCTGCTGACCGACTTTGACCGTGTTACCTACCTGGGTTCCGGTTCCTTCGGCGGACTGGCCCAGGAGGCCCAGCTCAAGATCCTCGAGCTCGCCCACGGCCTCGTCGCCACGTCCTACGACACGAGCATGGGCTATCGCCACGGGCCCAAGTCCTTCGTGGACGACAAGACGCTCGTCTTCGTGTTCGTGAACAACGACGTCTACACCCGCCAGTACGACCTCGATATCCTCGAGGAGATCTACGGCGACCACATCGCCAAGAAGATCGTGGCGGTTCAGCAGGAGGGCGAGACGAACTTCGAGCACGAGACCTTTACCTTCAAGGGCTTCGACGAGCTGCCCGAGGCGTACCTAGCGCTGCCGTTCATCATGGTTGGTCAAACGGTCTCGCTGCTGAACTCCGTGCGCGTGGGCAATACGCCGGATACGCCGAGCCCCACCGGCACGGTGAACCGCGTGGTGAAGGGCGTCACGATTCACCCCTTCGAAGCGTAGAAAACGGGTATAACCGCCAATGAGTTGCCCGCCCGCAGTCTTCGGACGGGGCGGGCATTGTTTTGGTGCAGCGGAAACGCCCCTGTACCACGATGCACGCCGAGAGGAGCGCTTGTATGTCTGATTTCGTTTTGGCCGGTGGTCGGTTCGTGTTGCCCGGTGCGGTGATGAACGGTGGCTATCTACCCGTGGTGAACGGCCGCTTTGGCGCGTGGAGCGCGGAGGCGCCCGAGGGTGATGCCCCGGTGGTGGACGTCTCCGGCAAGTGGGTTGCCCCGGGTCTGGTGGATACGCACATCCACGGCTTCTATAACCACGCGACCACGGATAACGACCCCGAGGGCATCGACATCTCGTCGGCCGAGCTGGCGCGTCACGGCACCACCTCATGGCTGCCGACGACCTTCACGCAGGGCGTGGAGGATCTCGGCCGCTCCTGCAAGGCCATCGCCGACGCCGCCGCCGCGCGTGGTCCCGAGTTCGTGGGCGCGCGTATCCAGGGCATCTACCTGGAGGGGCCGTTCTTCACCACCAAGCACGTGGGCGCGCAGAACCCCAAGTTCCTGATCGACCCTTCTGTTGAGGTGTTCCATGAGTGGCAGGAGCAGGCGGGCGGTCGCATCATCAAGAGCGCGCTTGCCGCTGAGAAGCCGGGTGCCTGCCGCTACATCGCCCAGTTGGACGCTGAGGGCGTGGTGACGGCCATCGGCCACTCCGACGCCACCTACGACGAGTCGCTCGCCGCGGTGAACGCCGGCGCCACCTGCTTCGTGCACACCTATAACGGTCAGCGCGGCCTGCACCACCGCGAGCCGGGCGTGCTGGGCTGCGCCATGACGACGCCCAACACCTTTGCCGAGATCATTTGCGACGGCAAGCACGTGGTGCCCGCCGCCATCAAGGCACTCGTGGAGGCCAAGGGTTGGCAGCACACCGTGCTCATCACCGACTGCCTGGGCTGCGGCGGCATGCCCGAGGGCAAGTACATGAGCGGCGGTCTGCCCGTGGTGCTCAAGGACAACCTCTGTTGGCTGGCGGATATGTCGAGCATTGCCGGCTCCGTGCTCACGCTCGTTCGTGGTGTGAAGAACATGGTGGACTGGGGCATCGTGACGGCCGAGCAGGCGCTCCGTATGGGCTCTGAGATCCCGGCACGCTCGGTGCGCATCGACGATCGCTGCGGTTTCATCAAGCCGGGTCGCCTGGCAGACTTCATCGTGCTCGATAGCGAGCTCAATCTGGTCGATACGTACGTGGGCGGTACGCTGGTGCCGCAGGCGTAACCTGGTCGGGCGATCGGGTGAATCCTACGCTCAGTCCTCGCGAGACTGGAAAACGGCGAAGCCGGTTTCGCAGTTCGCTGCTGAGTGTCGCTCCGGATTCACCCGATCGCCCCTCAGTTTCGCCACGTCGCCGCGTTCCTGACTGAAGGGAATGAGAGATGATTCTCACTGTTACTATGAATCCGTCCATTGATACGTCGTATCAGATCGATCATTTGGTGGTTGATGACGTCAACCGGGTGGTGCCGACCAAGACGGCGGGTGGCAAGGGCCTCAACGTCTCCCGCGTGCTCGTGCAGCTGGGCGACGATGTGCTCGCTACGGGTCTGCTTGGCGGCCATATGGGCGAGTTCTTGGCCGATCGCATGGACGACGACAAGATTCCGCACAGCTTCACGCCCATCGCGGGGGAGAGCCGCGTGTGCATCGCGGTGCTGCACGATGGCAATCAGACGGAGTTCCTGGAGAGCGGCCCGGCGGTTTCTGCGGAGGAGCTCGCCGCGTTCCAGGAGCACTTTGCCGAGCTCGTGGCGCGTGAGGATTGCGACTGCGTGACCATCTCGGGCTCCCTGCCCAAGGGCGTGCCGGCGGATACCTACGCCAAGATGGTGGCCGTGGTCGTTGCCGCGGGTAAACCGGTGCTGCTGGACACCTCGGGCGCGGCACTCGACGCTGCCCTGGCAGCGGACACCAAGCCGACGCTCATCAAGCCCAACCTGACCGAGATCAACGGCCTGCTGGGTACGAGCTATACGCCGGATGACCTGCCGGCGCTTCAGGTAGAGCTGGCCGGGGACGCCCGCTTTGCGGGGATTCCCTGGGTCGTGGTGACCATGGGCGGCGCCGGCGCCGTCGCGTTCCACGAAGGGCGCGGGTACCGCGTCGTCATGCCGAGCATTCCCGCGGTGAACGCCACGGGTTCCGGCGACTCCACCATCGCCGGCTTTGCCCACGCCATCGCGGCGGACGCGGACGACGACACGGTGCTGCGCTGCGGCAACACCTGCGGCAAGCTGAATGCCATGGATCCGCAAACCGGGCATCTGGTGATGGACCGCTGGGACGAGGTCTACGGCGGGGTGAAGATCACCGAGCTGTAAGGCTGGAACAACGCGCCAAGCCACGGGCGTCTCTTTGAGCTGAACCACCAAGCGGGTGGTGTGGCTCGGAGGGGCGCCCTTCTTCGTGGGGTCATGGAGCGAAGACGCGATAATCCGCCGTCTGCAAAAGTTCAAAGCGAGTTCAATATCGAGCGTGTTATCTTGGTCAAGATTGAACTTTGAACCAATTCTGAACCGGAGGAGGCGGAATGGGGCGCGTCGGCTTCTCAAAGCGGCTTCGCAACGTGATGGACGACCGCGGCATCCGGCAGGCCGATTTGCTGCGTGCGGCAGCCGAGCAGGGTCGCAAACTGGGAAAGAGCCAGCTCAGCCAATACGTCTCTGGTAAGACCATGCCGCGTGCGGACGTGCTGTCACTGCTTGCGGAGCTGCTGGGCGTGGATGCCGGCTGGCTTGCCGAGGGGCGGGCCGATGCCGCAGCCGCCCCGGTTGCCGCGCCTTTAGGCACGCGTGCTCGGAGTCCAGAGCCGGCGCGAGCTTCCGCGCGGCCTGCGACCGCCACCTCCACCGCCAAGACGAAAACCACCATAAGGAGCACCATCATGCGCGAGTTCAAAAAATCATCCAAGCTCGAGAACGTCCTCTACGATGTACGTGGCCCCGTGCTCGATGAGGCCAACCGCATGGAGGCGGAGGGCCAGCGCATCCTTAAGCTGAACATCGGCAACCCGGCGCCCTTCGGCTTCCGCACGCCTGACGAGGTCGTGCTCGACATGCGCCAGCAGCTCACCGAGTGCGAGGGCTACTCCGACTCCAAGGGGCTCTTCTCGGCGCGCAAGGCGATCATGCAGTATGCGCAGCTGAAGAACATCCCCAACCTGGATATGGACACCATCTTCACCGGCAACGGTGTGTCCGAGCTCATCCAGCTCTCCCTGAACGCGCTTCTGGACACAGGCGACGAGGTACTGATTCCCAGCCCGGATTATCCGCTGTGGACGGCCTGCGCCACGCTTGCCGGCGGTACGCCCGTTCACTACATCTGCGACGAGCAGAACGAGTGGAACCCCGATCTGGACGACATGGAGTCCAAGGTAACCGAGCGCACCAAGGCAATCGTCATCATCAACCCCAACAACCCCACGGGCGCGCTGTACTCCCAGGAGATCTTGGAGGGCATCGTCGAGATCGCGCGCAGGCACCAGCTCATGATCTTCTCCGATGAGATCTACGATCGCCTGGTCATGGATGGGTACGAGCACATCTCCATCGCGAGCCTGGCGCCCGACCTGCCGTGCGTGACGTTCTCGGGCCTGTCCAAGAGCCACATGATCGCCGGCTACCGCATTGGCTGGATGGTGCTCTCGGGCAACAAGCGCTGCATGCGCGACTTCATCAAGGGCGTGAACATGCTCTCCAACATGCGCCTGTGTTCCAACGTGCCGGCGCAGTCCATCGTGCAGACCGCACTCGGCGGCCACCAGAGCGTCAAGGGTTACATCGCGCCGGGCGGGCGCGTGCGCGAGCAGCGCGATTATGTGTACGAGGCGCTGAACGCGATCGACGGCGTGACGGCGGTCAAGCCCAAGGCGGCGTTCTATATCTTCCCCAAGCTCGACGTCAAGAAGTTCAACATTACGGACGACGAGCAGTTCGCGCTCGACCTGCTGCACGAGAAGAAGGTGCTCATCACGCGCGGAGGTGGCTTTAATTGGGACAAACCGGACCACTTCCGCATCGTGTACCTGCCGCGTATGGGCGTGCTGCGCGAGTGCATGCAGGACCTTGCGGAATTCCTGTCCACGTATCACCAGAACTAGGGGCGAAATCTCGGGGCACAATCCGCTCGCGCTCGTGTGGTTTTAGAGCCGCAGGTGCGAGCGTGGCGCGCAGCAAAAGACACTCGGGTACACTTACCTGCGGCCGGGAGGCCCCGAAAGGGGCTGATACGAACGACAAAGATGATCAGAGTAGGAATCCCGGCAAAACGGCGCGAAAGCGCCTGGGGCGCGCCGAGGGGCGCGAAAGGAGGACGATATGTCCGAGAACGAGAACAACAACGAGACGATGGAAGAGGCCGTGGAGGTCGAGGCTCCCGAGGCTGCTGCCGAGGTCGCTGTTGAGGCCGAGGTGTCCGAGCCGGAGGCTGTGGCCGAGGTTGAGGGTGTCGAGGACGACGCCGACGAGCTCGACCAGAGCCACATCAACGCCGAGATCGTGACGGCTCAGAATGAGAAGCTGATCGAGAAGGTCAAGCGCGCCGAGAACCTGCTGTTCCGTCGCAGCAAGGCCCTCGAGCGCGAGGCTGAGGAGAAGGCGAGCCAGGTGAACGAGCTGGCGCGCGCCATCAAGCTCCTGGACCTCAAGCCCCGCATGGAGCAGAAGGAGATGGCCGACCTGCTGGGTATGCGCCTGCGCGAGCTGGACGCCCTGCTGGCCGAGGCCGAGAAGGCCAACCTGGTGGGCCGTGTAGAGGTCACCGACCCCGAGACGGGCAATGTGGACATGCGCAAGGTGCAGGTCTTCGCCGACGAAGACGCCCTGGATCATGTGGGCGACATCGTCAAGAAAGGCCAGCCGCTCGTGCCCGAGCTCTCCAACGAGGAGATCGAGGCCCTGTTCGCCCAGCTCGACAAGGTGATCGATCCGCTCGTGGCCATGGGCCTGGACGAGGACCGCGGTCCGCGCGGCGGCCGCGACGATCGCGGTGGCCGTGGTGGCGACCGCGGCGGACGCGGCGGGTTCGACCGTCGCGACGGCGGCGACCGCAGCCATGGCAAGTTCGGCGCTCCGCGCATGGGCTTCGGCGGTAGCCGCGGCGGTCATTCCGACCGTGGCGGCTTCGGCGGTGACCGTGGCAGCCGTGGTGGCTTCGGTGGCGGCGATCGCGGCGGCCGTGGTGGCTTCGGCGGCGGTGACCGTGGCGGTCGCGGCGGCTTCGGCGGTGACCGTGGCGGTCGCGGCGGCTTCGGTGGCGGCGATCGCGGCGGCCGCGGTGGTTACGGCGGTGGCGACCGTGGTGGTCGTGGCGGCTACGGCGACCGGGACCGCGGCGGCAACCGCGGCGGTGGCTACGGCGATCGTGGCGGTCGCAACAACCGCTACTAAGCGCCGATATAGACGAGCCGAAGGGGCTGGCCGCGAGGCTGGCCCCTTTTTGCGCGGCTTTTGCGTGGACGAGGGTGCGTGCCGGGAACGGGCACGTATCATCAGGGGTGCCGCCAACGGGCCAAGGGGAATACCATGGCAGCGGATACCTCGCGCAAGCAGGGCATCAACCTCATCGGGCTGATCGCTCTGCACGGCATCGATCGTGACGATCTAGCCTGCGGGTTCGGTGGCAGGCTACGACGCGGCGAGCGGTGTGCGGATCGTCGCGAACGCCTGGCGGCGCACGTAGAAGAAGAGCGCGATCATGATGGCGCCGGTCATGAGCCATGAGATGGGATAGACAGCCGTCAGCATCTCGAAGCTGCCGATGAGGGGGAAGAGGCCCAGCACGTAGACCAGGCGCAGCACACAGGTGCCAAAGACCGTCACAAGGGTGGGCAGCACGGGCCAGCCCATGCCGCGCATGCCGGAGGCGGTGATCTCATAGCTGGCGATCATCCAGTCGAAGGCGAGCGAAAGCATGAAGCGTCGATGCGCGAAGTCGAGCGCGGCGGCGTCCTTGGTGAAGATGCCGAGCATGGGGCCGCTGAACGCGATGACGGTGAAGCAGAACACTGCGGAGACGAGCACGCCGCCCGCCATGCACAGCTTCATGATGCGATCGCAGCGCGCGGGCTCGCCCGCCGCGTAGTTCTGCCCGATAAAGGTCACGGCCGCCTGCGAGAACGCGTTGATGAAGTAATAGGAGTAGTACTCGAAGTTGCTTGCCGCCGCGCAGCCGGCAATGGCGGCCGTTCCAAAGCCGTTGATCTCGGACTGGATGATGACGTTGGAGAGCGAGAACACCACGCCCTGGGCACCCGAGGGTATACCGATGTGGAGGATGCTCTTCACGGCGGCTGGCTCCAGCGAAATCTCGCGCGGGTTGAGCCGGAACGCTCCCTCCTCGTGCAGCAGGAACCACACGAGCATGCCGCCGGCGATGCCGTTCGCGGCCACGGTGCCGAGCGCGATGCCAGGAACGCCCGCGCCAACGGCTACGGCGATGTAGTCCATGACGGCGTTCGCCAGAGCGGCCACCGCCAGCGCGTAGAGCGGCCGCTTGGTGTCGCCCTTAGCGCGCAGGATGGCCGCGGAGAAGTCGTAGATCTGGAAAAAGGAGATGCCGGCAAAGTAGATCCGCAGGTACTGGCCTGCCTCCACGCGTGCGTCTCCCGGAATGGACATGGCGGAGAGAATGGGTTCGGTGGCAAGGAGGCCCATCGCCGTGAGCACCACGGAGCACACGAGCGCCACCCCCGCCGCCGTGTGCACCGCCGAGCGCACGCGCACCATATCGCCGCGTCCGATGCGCATGGCGATGGTGACGTTCGCGCCCATGGAGAGGCCGAGGAACAGTCCGACGAGCAGCGCGATGACGGGCGCCACGCCACCAATCGCCGCCAGCGCGGTGGATCCCACGAACCGGCCGGCGAACATGGCGTCGGTGGAGCTGAAGAACTGCTGCAAAATGCTCGCGAGGGCGAGTGGGATAGCAAAGGTGACGATTTTGCCCAGAAGTGGGCCGTGCAACATGTCGATGCTGTTCGAATCGCGCCGTTCATCCAGTGCTGTCTTCTCCGCCGCCATGCGTCTCCCTTGCGTCTTCATTCGATGATGAGTGGCCGCTGGGCGCTGCATGGGCGGGATACGGGCAACAGACGCGGCGAGCGCGACCGTCGGAGCCGCGAGAGCCGAGTGCGTCGGGCCTCAGGGCAGGGGATAGGGTACCGCGAATACCCGGCGCGATGGTGGCTCAGACGCGAATTCCACGGAGCGGGGCGTGGCTGCGAGTGAAGGTTTGACGTGTGAGGGGCACCATGCAGCAAGGCGGTTCTCCGCGCTCTTGGCCGCTCGCTACCTGCTCTCGAGTCGGGCGTGCGGGGAGAGGGACTCGTCAGCGGCATTTCGCGCGCCCGCGACGGGGTGGGGGATGAGGGCACGCGCTCGCTCGCGGAGCTCCTCTCCGGTGACTGGCATGCGCTCGGTGGCCCAGTCGGTGATCGGGCGCGAGGTCCGCGCACCCACGAGCTCGCGGTAGGTGAGGAGCTGGGTGGTGTAGGCAGCGGGATCGTCCGCGGAGAAGGAGAAGGCGCGCGCCGCGCGGTCGAGACCGGGGCCGTAGGCGCCGAAGCCCGTGGTGGGCGCGTAGCCAAGGTCCATGCCGTGATAGCGGCAGATGAGCGTGTTCTTGTGGTTGTGACCGCAGTAGAGGGCGAAGAAGCTGCCCTCCTCCACCAGGGCGTCGACTTCGCCCGTGTTCTCGTCTGGGCAGCTGATGGGCTCGCGCAGGCGACCGCCCTGCAGGGCGTCTGCGCGGGGCACCAGAAGCTCGCCCGCTCGGTAGTGGCTGCGATGGCCGGGGACGCCGCCCTCGCCGGGCCGAGCGGAGCGCAGGCACGAATACATCTCGGGTACGGGGAGGTGCTGGAAGACGATGCCGGGAACCGGGCGATCCGCCGCCGCCGCCAGTTCGCGAGCGGTTTGCACGAGCCAGGATGTTGTCCGCTGGTCAAAGGCCTCGTAGCCGCCCAACAGGTTTCCGGCGCCGGAGTCGGCCAGGTAGACGGCAAGGCACGGTGTGTGTCCGGACGCGTCGAAGATCGGCAGGGCGAGCGTGCCGGGGCCGTAACCGCGCATGCCGGTAGCGTCGCGCGTCCATGCGTTCACGCAGCCGGGAAGCTCGGCGAGCCATGCTTCCTGCTGGGCGTTGCTCACACCCACCTCGGGGTCGTGGTTGCCAAAGGTGACGGCAAAGGGGATCTGGCGCTCCACAAAGGGTTCGCAGATGGCGGTAAGCGTGCATCGGACGGCATCGGGGCGGTGTCGATACCCCGGGTCATAGCCCTTGACCTGGTCCCCGGTCAGCACTACGAGGTCCGGACGGGCGCGGTCGAGCACGGCGTTCAACAGGGTGAGCGTCTCCGGGCGCATGCGGGTGGTTTCCTGCACGTCGGTAACCTGCAGGAGCTTGAATGAGCCGTCCGGATGGAAACGCAGGGGACGCGACGGGGTGTTTGAATCCATGACATACCTCCTGAAACAAGCGTATGGCTCGAATGACATGGATTCGTCATTCCCCTATCAAGGAGGGGTAAGCGATTACGCGTCCGATTTCGCGGAATCAGGATACGCGGGCCCCGCAACGTGGGCGGCGGGCGGAGCAGACGACGCGCTTCTCGCCCCGTGACCTGCCCCGGGCCTACAGCACGCCGAGGAGCGCCACCACGAGGGGCACGATCAGGAACGAGAGCAGCGTGCTCACCACGGTGTTCTTGGTGGCAAGCTTAACGTCGGCGCCGCACATGTCGGCAAAAGTGGGCACGATGGCGCCGGTGGGCAGGGCGAACATGATGGCAAAGAGCTCGGCGAGCATGGGCTCGGGTACGATGGCGCGAAGCAGCAGGTAGAGCACGATCGTCACCACCAGCTGACGGATGATGGCGAAGGGATAGGAGCGCCAGTCGGAGAAGACGCTGCGCAGATCCTCCTGCGCCACGAGTGCGCCCACCACGAGCATGGCGAGCGGCGAGGTGATCTGCCCCACGTGGGAGAGCGTCGTCTGGATGCCCCGCGGCAGCTCCCAGCCGGTGAAGAACATGATGATGGCGATGAAGCACGAGTAGACCACGGGTTGCTTCAGCACGTCGCGCGCGGACTTGCGCTTGCCAGTGCTGCTGCCGCGCGCCAGGATGGCAAAGCCGATGGTGAAGTTGAAGACGCTCGTGAGCATGTCGATGATGCTCGCGCCCACGGCGCAGCGCTGGCCCAGGATTGCCAGGCAGATGGGGATGCCCAGAAAGGAGGTGTTGGTGCAGGTGCCGGCAAAGAGATACAGGCCGCGCTTCTCCTTGGGCGTGCGGAGCAGCGCGTTGCAGAGCCAGCTCGTGCCCAACAGCGAGAACCAGAGGAACGCGGCGATGCCGAAGCTCCACGGGACCTCGACGCTCGCGGCGGACGGGTCGAGCCCCGTGGCGGAGGCGACGACCAAGCAGGGCATGGCGACTTCGATGATCAGGCGTGAGATGTGCTTGATGGTGTGGCCGTCCAGGTAGTCGAGCTTGCCGACCACGTATCCCAGGGCCACGATCGCGAGCATCCCCACCATCTGTCCCAGCGCATCGAAGGGTGAGACCATCCGCCTGTCGTCCTTTCCGTACCCGTTTGAGCGCGGCGCTCGTTCGCCACGGCGTTGTGATTCTAGTACACGAAGGGCGGGGGCAACGGGCTGTTCGCTACGGTTTAACGAGCTTCTCCCAGCGTGAGCCGAGCCAGGTGAGTCCCATCACGATGATGTAGTAGATGATGGCGGCGATGAAGAACGGCTCAAAGGCCCGGTAGGTGATCGCTTGGATGCTCTGGGCGGCGCGCATGAGGTCCATGAGGCCGATCACCGCCACGAGCGAGGAGCTCTTGAGCACGGTGATGACCTCGTTCACGAGCGCCGGCACCACGGAGCGGAGCGCCTGGGGGATGATGATGGAGACCATCACCTGCGTATAGCGCATACCGAGGGAGTATGCGGCGTCGCTCTGGCCGCGGTCCACGCCCTCGATGCCGCCGCGCAGCGTCTCGGAGACCGTGGCCGAGCCGTTGAGGCCGAGCGTGAGCACGCCGGCGGCGAACATGCTGATCTTGTATCCCGTGAGCTGCGGCGTGGCAAAGTAGGCTAGGAACAGCAGGACGATGAGCGGCACCCCGCGGAAGATGGACGTGTAGAAGTCCAGGAGCAGGCGGAGCGGTCGGCAGGGGAGCACCTTCAGCACGGCAACGAGAAAGCCCACGGCAAAGGCGAGCGCCAGCGAGCAGGCCGTCACCTCGAGGGTGACGGCGAGCCCGCTGGCGAACATCGACAGATACGGTGCTATGAGGGCGAAGTTCAACGACACGGGAGCTCCGACGTTTTACGCCGCTATTCGGCCTTGGACGCCTCGGCGGCGCGGTCGCCCCAGACGAAGTCCTTGTTCGTCCACTTGGCGATATAGGTGTCCATGGTGCCATCGGCGATTATCTCGCCCACGCAGTCGTTGAAGGCGGGGATGAAGCTGGCGCCCTTTTTGGCCATGATGCGGTAGACGCTCACGTACTCGTCCGTCTCCTTGGCGGGCAGCAGCCCCAGCACGGTCTCGGGGTTGGCCTGCTGCATGGTCAGGCCCTCGGCGCCGTCGCAGATGTAGACGTCCACGCGGCCGGCGAGTACCTCCTGCAGGCACTGGTCGCCGCCGTCGAAGGTGGTCAGCTCGTTGTCGGGCAGCGCCGCGGTGATGAACTTGTTCTGCACGGTGCCCGTGGTGCAGGTGAGCTTCTTGCCCTTGAGCGCGTCCAGGCTCTGGAGCGGCTCGCCACCCTTGGAGAGCGCGCCCACGAGCGGCTGGTAGTAGCCGCGGGTGAAGTCGAAGGTCTGGCGACGCTCGTCGTTGGCGCTCATCGGCATGGTGAAGGAAGTGTCGCTGCTCTGCACGGAGGCGAGAGTGGCGGCAAAGTCCTGCGGCTCGAACTCGTACTCAAAGCCCAAGCGGCGGGCCATCTCGTCAACGACGTCGATATCCAGGCCCTCGAGCTTCTGCGAGCCGTCCTTTTGCGTGACGAGCGAGCGGAAGGGGGCGAAGGCGTCGTCGCCCACAAAGGTGAGCTTGACGCCGGAGAGGTCGCTGCTGCCCGCGCTCGCGGCGGAGCCGGTGCTCGCAGCGCTGCCGCCGCCGGTCTGCTGCGTGGCGCCGCAGCCTGCAAGCGCTATCGGGGAGAGCACGGCGCCCGTGCCCAGCAGGGTGAGGAAGCCGCGGCGGCTAAGATTGATCTGATGCGTTGAAGCGTTCATGGTAAGACCTTCCTTTGTAGGCATGTTCACCATAATCTACCATAATCCACGGGGAAGGTGGGTTGAAGCGTGGGCGGCGGAAACCATGTACGGCGCGTGCCGCCGCGCGCGTCAATAGGCGCTCTCGCCTGAGCGCCCTGCGAGAGCGGCGGCGCGTTCAACCCGTGCAACCTGCGGCGTAACCGCTTGGCGGCGAGAAGCGACCGTTGGTGAGATTGTTCCGCAGCGCGGCATGAGTACGTTAACATGATGCGATGTGAACGTACTCAGAATGGGGCTGCGATGCTGAAACAAACTGTATTCGGGGAGTTCGCCACCGGCAAGGAGGCGAGCGTCTACACACTTGAGGCGGGCGGCGTCACGGTTCGCGTGAGCGATCTGGGAGCCACCGTGCTGGGCATCGACGTGCCCGACGCCCGGGGTAACGTTGCCGATATCGCGCTCGGCTTTGCCGGCGTGCCGGGCTACCTGGGCGTGAACGACGCGTTCTACGGCGCCACGGCGGGGCCCGTCGCCAACCGCACGGCGCGTGCCGAGGTGCCGATCGACGGCGTGGTGTACCACCTGCCGGTAAACGACGCCGATACCAACAACCTGCACACGGACAAGGTGCACGGCCTGCACAAGCGCCTGTGGACGGTGGATGCCGCCGAGGAAGCGCCCACGGGGCCCGAGCTCCGGCTCTCGTGCGAGCTCGCGGACGGCGAGTTCGGCCTGCCGGGCAACCGTCGCGTCACGGCCGTCTACGCGCTCTCCAACCAGGGCGTCCTCACGCTGACCTACGGCATGGAGACGGACGCTCCCACCTACGCGAACATCACCAATCACACCTATTTCAACCTGGCGGGGCATGCCGCGGGCAATGTGGAAGGGCAGCTGCTCCAGATCTCGGCGGAGCGGTTCGTGCCCATCGACGCCACGTCCATCCCAACGGGCGAGCTGCGCGACGTGAACGACACGCCCTTCGACTTCCGCCAGCTCCACGCCATCGGGGAGCACATCGGCGATGAGGACGAGCAGCTGGAGAACGGCCGCGGCTACGATCACTGCTTCTGCGTGGGCGGCTACGCGGACGGGGGCGCCGACCTGCGCCATGCCGTGCACGCCGAGGACCCGGCGAGCGGCCGCGCGCTCGACGTGAGCATCTCCGCCCCGGGCATCCAGCTCTACACCGGCAACTGGCTGGACGATGCCTGGGGCGTGAAGGACGGTGCCGTCTACACTTCGCGTTCCGGCTTTGCGCTCGAGCCCGAGTTCTACCCGGACTCCATCCACCACGCCGCGTGGCCGCAGACCATCGTCACGCCGGAGCGTCCGTTCGAGTCCGTGATCCAGTACGAGTTCACCACGGTCTAGCGCGCCCGCGCGCCACCGTTTTCGTTTCTCGGTATCAAGTTGCGCGGGGAAGGGTCCGCGCAAAGAAAGGGGATATCCATGGCAGACACGATTCTGGGCATCGCGCCCGAGCGCCTCGAGGCCGTGAAGGCGCTGTTCGAGGAGCACTTCGGGCCGATCGGCGACCGCCGCGCGCTCGTCGTCAACGCACCGGGGCGCTCCGAGATCGCGGGTAACCACACCGACCACGAGGGCGGCCACGTCATCGCCGGCGCGCTCGACGTCTCGATCGTGGGCATCGCCGTGCCCAACGGCACCGACACCATCCGCGTGGTCGACGCCGACTTCCCGCTCTTCGAGCTCGACCTCACCTCGGGTCTGGAGCCCAAGGACGACGAGAAGGTCACCGCCATCAGCCTGGCCCGCGGCATGGCCGCCTGCCTGGCCGAGACGGGCCGCACGCCCGCAGGCTTCGACCTGGCCAAGATCGGCAACATCCCCGCCGGCGGTGGCCTGTCCTCCTCGGCTGCCGTCGAGGCCCTCTACGGCCGCGTGATGGAGGCCTTCTGGGAGGGTCCGCACGTCTCGCCGGTGGAGCTCGCCAAGATGAGCCAGCATGCCGAGCGCGACTACTTCGGCAAGCCCTGCGGCCTCATGGACCAGCTCGCCGTGTGCCTGGGCGGCCTGGCCTTCATGGACTTCGAGAACCCGCAGATTCCGCAGAGCTCCAAGCTCGACTTCTCCTTCGATGACCACGGCTACGGCCTCGTGCTCGTTGACGTGGGCTGCGACCACGCCCCCTTCACCGACGACTACGCCGCCGTGCCCGTGGAGATGCAGGCCGTGGCCAAGATGCTCGGCCACGACCGCCTGTGCGAGGTCGACAAAGCCGACTTCGACGCCAAGCTCCCCGAGATCCGCAAGCAGCTGGGCGACCGCGCGCTCATCCGCGCCATCCACTACTGGTACGAGAACGACCTGGTGGATCACCGCTGGGATGCGCTCCAGACCGACGACATCGACACCTTCCTCAAGCTCACCCGCGAGTCGGGCGCGTCCTCGGGCATGTTCCTGCAGAACGTCTCCACGGGCGGCGACTTCCAGCCCGCTATGGCGGCGCTGGGCATGGCCGAGCACATCCTGGACGGTCGCGGCGCCATCCGCATCCACGGCGGCGGCTTCGGCGGCTCCATCCAGTGCTTCGTGCCGAACGAGCTAATCGACAGCTTCATCAAGCAGATGGACGCGTGGCTGGGCGAGGGCTCCTGCCGTCACTACCACATCTCTGACGAGGGGGCCGTTGCCGCATGGCTGTAAGCGAGGACATTCGCGCGCTGGTGAACTACGCGTGCGATAACCAGCTCATCGGCGACGAGGACCGCGTATGGGCCTACAACGCGGTGCTCGAGGCCGTGGGCGCGACCGGCCCCGAGCCGGGCGACGAGTGGGTGCTCGACCCCGACTACGACGTGGCTCCGGTGGGCCCCGTGGAGATCGAGGTCGACCCGGACGCCGAAGAGGACGACGAAGTCGAGATCGAGCTAGACGAGCTCGTGGTGCCCGAGCCCTTCGACCTCGAGGACACGCTCGGCCGCCTGGCCGACGTTGCCGTGGAGAACGGCGTGGCTGAGGACACCGCGAGCGGCCGCGACCGCGCGGCCATGCGCGTGATGGGCGTGCTCACCCCGCGCCCCTCCGACGTTGTCTCGGTCTTCGACGACATTCTCTGCACCGAGGGCCCGCGCGCGGCCACGGACTGGTTCTACAAGCTCTGCTGCGATGCGAGCTACGTGCGCCGCGCCGCCATCGCGCGCAACATCGCGTGGACGACGCCGGGTCGCTGGGGCGAGCTGGATATCACCATCAACCGCTCCAAACCCGAGAAGGACCCGCGCGACATCGCCGCGGCCGGTCGTGCCAAGGCGACGGGCGAGAAGTACCCGGCCTGCCAGCTCTGCATCGAGAACGAGGGCTATCCCGGACGCTCCGCCGCGAGCGGCTCGGGTGATCATCCCGCCCGCCAGAACCTGCGCATCATCCCCATCGAGCTCGACGGTGACCGCTACGGCCTGCAGTACAGCCCGTACGCGTACTTCAACGAGCACTGCATCGTGATGAGCGCGCACCATCGGCCCATGCACATCGACCGCGCGAGCCTGACCTGCCTGCTCGACTTCGTGGACCTGCTGCCGCAGTACTTCATCGGGTCCAACGCCGACCTGCCCATCGTGGGTGGCTCGATTCTCTCGCACGATCACTTCCAGGGCGGCGATCACGAGTTCCCGATGATGAAGGCGGCGCCGACCATGCCCTTCACCATGGCGGCCTATCCGGACGTCGAGGGTGTGGTGCTCGAGTGGCCGCTCTCGGTGCTGCGCCTGCGGAGCGCGAACCGCGATGAGCTGCTCGAAGCCTGCGTGCACGTGGTGGACGCCTGGCGCGCTTGGACGGACGAGTCCGTGGGCGTCATCGCCCGCGACGTCGACGGCACGCCGCACAACACGGTGACCCCCGTCATCCGCCGCGTGGACGCCGAGGGCCATGCCGGCGGCGACACCTACGAGGCCTACCTGGCGCTGCGCTGTAACGTGACGAGCGAGGAGAACCCGCTCGGTATCTTCCACCCGCACGCGCAATGGCACCACATCAAGAAGGAGAACATCGGCCTCATCGAGGTTATGGGCCTGGCCATCCTGCCGCCGCGCCTGGTGGCGGAGCTCGGCGCGGTTGAGGACCATCTGCTCGCCGGTGACCTGGACGCGCTCGAGACCGACCCGCTCACCCAGAGCCATGCGGCCTGGGCGCGCGAGGTGGCCGCCGCGCATCCGGAGCTCGACGCCGCGTGCGCCCAGCAGGTGATCAGCGACGAGGTGGGCCATGTCTTTGGTCACGTGCTCGAGGATGCCGGCGTCTTCAAGTGGGACGTGACGGGTCGCGCCGCCCAGCAGCGCTTCATCGACGTGCTGTAGGAGCCTCTGACGAGGGGCGGGCACTTCTGCAAGACGGAACGTGCCCGCCTCTGCGTCTACATGAAAGGAAGCCGGGTGATGGATAAGATGCCGAAGGCTGCGTGCGATGCGCATCGCTCGGTCTCCATGGCGGACGTGGCGGCTGCCGCGGGCGTCTCGCAGCAGACCGTCTCGCGCGTGGTGAACGGTCAGCCCAACGTGAGCCAGGCCACGCGCGATAGGGTTAACAAAGCCATTGCCGAGCTGGGTTTTCGTCCCAGTTTTGCCGGACGCTCGTTGCGCTCGGGCCGCTACCGCAACGTGGGCCTCTGCACGTTCGATATCTCCATGGCGGGCAACCTGTCCATGTTCGAGGGCGTGGTGATCGCCGCGCGCGAGCAGGGCTATGCCGTCACGATGATCGAGATGGGCCCCGAGCAGGTGCCCTACCTGGTGTCCTCGGCCACGCACCGCTTGGCGGAGCTGCCGGTGGACGGCGCCATCATCAACCTCTCGGTCCTACCCGAGGACTTTGAGGACTACACGCCGCTACCGGGGTTGGAGACGGTGCTCGTCACCATGTACGCGCATCCGCGCTGCACCACCATCGACGCCGACCAGTACGGCTGCGGCACCATGATCACCAATTACCTGTTGGAGCACGGTCATACGCAGATCCGCTTCGTGGCGGGGCCAACGTACTCATCCCATTCCGATTTCCGCGAGGCCGGGTGGCGCGATGCGCTCGAGGCCGCGAACGTGAGCCCGGTGGAGCCCCTGCGCGGCGACTGGTCGGCCGATAGCGGCTACGAGATCGGCCTCAAGCTCGCCCAAGACCGCGAGATGACCGCGGTGTTCGCCGGTAACGACCAGATGGCGCTCGGTATCATCGCCGCGCTCGCCAACAGCGGCATCAGCGTTCCCGACGACGTGAGCGTGGTGGGCGTGGACGATTCGCTCCGGGGCATCATTCCGCACAACGACCTCACGACGGTGCGCTTCGACATGCTCGAGCGCGGCCGCATGATGTTCGACCTCGCGGTGGGGGGTGGCCCGGCGCGCGCGGTGCGGGTACCGGGCAAGCTCGTTGAGCGGTCAACGGTCGCGGATATTCGCTGACTCAACCCGCGGGGCCGTTAAGCTGCGGGTTTTCTTCAGCGCTTACCATTCCCGGTGTTTGTCCTTACCGTCCACCGACCGTTATCGACCGCTCGTGAGTACGTTAACATGAGACCGTGGACACGGTTTCATGGGTGGCTAATATGTAAATCGTCTTCAAGCAGCGGGCGAATACCTCGCCCCTGGAAAGGAGTAATCCCATGCAAGTTACACGTCGTCAGTTCGTCCAGACTGCCGGTCTCGGCGCTGCCGCGCTCGCCCTCGTGGGCTGCGGCGGCGGTGGTACCTCCAGCAGCACGGGCAGCGGTGCCAGCTCCGCTTCTGGTAGCAGCACCGACAAGCCGGTTGTGTTCTACAACCGCCAGCCGTCCAACTCCACCACCGGTGAGCTGGACAAGACCACCCTGAACTTCAACAAGAACACCTACTACGTGGGCTTCGACGCCAACCAGGGTGGCGAGCTCGAGGGCACCATGGTGGCCGACTACATCAAGAAGCACGCCGCTGAGCTCGACTCCGACGGTGACGGCATGATCGGCTATGTGCTGGCCATCGGCGACGTGGGACACAACGACTCCATCGCCCGTACCCGTGGTTGCCGCAAGGCCCTCGGTACGGCCGTTGAGAAGGACGGCGCTATCGTCTCCGACGCCGCCGGCACCAACACGGACGGCTCCTCTTCCGTGGTCCAGGACGGCACCATCAAGGCCGACGACGGCAAGGAGTACACGATCCGCGAGCTCGCCTCGCAGGAGATGAAGACCTCCGCCGGCGCCACCTGGGACGCCCCGACCGCCGGTAACGCCATCGGCACCTGGGCCTCCTCCTTCGGCGACAAGATTAACGTCATCGTCTCCAACAACGACGGCATGGGCATGGCCATGTTCAACGCTTGGTCCAAGGAGAAGGGCGTGCCGACCTTCGGTTACGACGCCAACTCCGACGCCGTTGAGGCCATCGGCCAGGGCTACGGCGGAACCATCTCCCAGAACCCCGCTGTTCAGGCGTACCTCACGCTGCGTCTGCTCCGCAACGTCTTTGACGGCGTGGACATCAACACGGGTATCGCCGAAGCCGACGATGCTGGCAACGTGCTCTCCGAGGACGACTACAAGTACGTCGAGGAGGATCGCTCCTACTACGCGATGAACCTCGCCGTCACCGCCGACAACTACAAGGACTTCCTGGACGCCACCGCGCTCTACAAGACCGCGCAGTCCCAGATCAAGGCCGACACCAAGAAGGTCTGGCTGTCCACCTACAACTCCGCCGACAACTTCCTGGGCGCCACCTACAAGCCGCTGCTCAAGAAGTACGAGAAGCTCCTGGACCTCGAGATCGACTACGTCGACGGCGACGGTCAGAACGAGTCCAACATCACCAACCGTCTGGGCAACCCTGACCAGTACGACGGCTTCGCCATCAACATGGTCAAGACCGACAACGGTGCTTCCTACACGTCGATCCTGGGCTAGGAATCAGGCGACTGGTTTGAAGACATGTGCTGAGGAACCATCGTTCTAACGCGCAAGAAGGGGAGAGGAGCAACTCCTCTCCCCTTCGTTTGGAATCCCGTGCAAACGGGTCGTGTTTCCCGTAGGCTCCTCTCCACGCACCAAGGCGAGTCATGGTGCGCGGCGAGGATTTCCGCGCGGATTGAGGTAATTGAGGGGTGAAAAACATGTCAGACAAGCAAGACGACATCGTGCTGTCCATCCAGGGGATGAGCAAGACGTTCGGCCGTAACCGCGTTCTGGACCACATCAACCTGAACGTGCGCCGCGGGACCGTGATGGGTCTTATGGGTGAGAACGGCGCCGGTAAGTCCACGATGATGAAATGCCTGTTCGGCACCTATCAGAAGGATGAGGGAACCATCATCCTGGACGGTAGGGAAGTCAATTTCTCCGGTCCGAAGGACGCCCTTGAGAACGGCGTCGCCATGGTGCACCAGGAGCTCAACCAGTGCCTGGAGCGCTCGGTGGTCGACAACCTGTTCCTGGGCCGCTATCCCACGAATTCGCTCGGCGTCATCGACGAGGGCCGCATGAAGAAGGAGGCCGGCGACCTGTTCCGCAAGCTGGGCATGACCGTCAACCTCACGCAGCCCATGAAGGACATGTCCGTCTCCCAGCGCCAGATGTGCGAGATCGCCAAGGCCATCTCGTACAACGCGAAGGTCATCGTGCTCGACGAGCCCACCTCCTCGCTGATGACGCAGGAGGTCGACAAGCTCTTCAAGATGATGCGCATGCTCAAGGGGCAGGGCATCTCGCTGATCTACATCTCCCACAAGATGGACGAGATCTTCGAGATCTGCGACGACGTCTCGGTGCTGCGCGACGGCAACCTGGTCATGACCAAGAAGACCTCCGAGACCAACATGAACGAGCTGATCTCGGCCATGGTCGGTCGTTCGCTGGACAACCGCTTCCCGCCGGTGGACAACAAGCCGGGCGAGCCGATCCTTTCCATCCAGCACCTTTCCACCAAGTTCGAGCCGCACCTGGTGGACATCTCGTTCGACGTGCGCCAGGGCGAGATCTTCGGTCTGTACGGCCTGGTGGGCGCCGGTCGTACCGAGCTGCTCGAGACGATCTTCGGCGTGCGCACGCGTGCCGCCGGCCGCGTGTACTTCCGCGACCGCCTCATGAACTTCAGTTGCGCCAAGGACGCCATGGAACACGGCTTCGCGCTGATCACCGAGGAGCGTAAGGCCAACGGCCTGTTCATGAAGGGCGATCTGACGTTCAACACCACGATCGCCAACCTCGACAGCTACAAGAACGGCTTCGCGCTCTCCGACTCCAAGATGGTGCGCGCCACCAACAAGGAAATCAAGACCATGCACACCAAGTGCATGGGCCCGGACGACCTGATCAGCAGCCTTTCCGGCGGCAACCAGCAGAAGGTCATCTTCGGCAAGTGGCTTGAGCGCTACCCGAAGGTCTTCATGATGGACGAGCCCACGCGCGGTATCGACGTCGGCGCCAAGTACGAGATCTATGAGCTGATCATCGACATGGCCAAGCATGGCACCACGGTGATCGTCGTCTCGTCCGAGATGCCCGAGATCCTGGGCATCACCAACCGCATCGGCGTCATGTCCAACGGGCACCTCTCCGGCATCGTCAACACCAAGGAGACGAACCAGGAAGAGCTGCTGCGCCTGAGCGCCAAGTATCTGTAACAAGGGGGATGGAACATATGGCAACTACAGCGGGCAAGATCCTGACCGTTGAGGAGGAGACCAAGCTCCTCCAGCCCATCGACGAATATGTCAGCGGCATTCAGAAGAAGATCGACGCGCTTCGCCTAGACGGCACCACCAAGGTCGTGGACCTGCAGTCGAGCATCGACGCCACCCGTGGCGACAAGGTGCTCACCAAGGCCGAGCAGGACAAGCTCATCGCCGGCTACAAGGCCGAGATGGAGAAGGCCAAGGCCGTCGAGAGCAAGAACAAGGCCGAGGTCGATAAGCTGATCGCCGACGCCGAGGGCTACCTCAAGGCACATTTCGCCAAGGACTATCTGGAGCCCGTCAAGGCGAGCTGCGCCGCCGAGCGCGAGGCCGCCAAGGTGGCCTACCAGAAGAACCTGGCCGAGCTCGAGCGCGCCCATAAGGCAGACATCGCCAAGATCAAGGACGCCGCCGAGATCAAGGACGAGAAGTACGTCTACAAGAACAAGCAGTTCGACGCCAAGGTCTCCTACCAGCAGGAGCTCCAGCGCATCAAGGACCGCCAGCACGAGGCGTTCGTGTACGAGTACCACCTCATCGACCTGCTTCGCATGTCGAAGTTCACCTTCGGCGAGAACATGGCCCAGAAGAGGGAGCACTACGCCTACACGTTCAACACGCGTACGTTCCTGCTGAACAACGGCCTGTACATCGCCATCGTGCTCGTGTTCGCGGCGCTCTGCGCTATCACCCCGGCGGTGAAGGGCACGCAGCTGCTCACCACCACCAACGTGCTGAACATTCTGCAGCAGGCCTCGCCCCGTATCTTCCTGGCGCTGGGCGTCGGCGGCCTGATTCTTCAGACCGGTACCGACCTGTCCATCGGCCGTATGGTCGGTATGTGCATGGTCATCTCCACGGCGATCATGCACCTTGGCCCCAACACGGGCACCATCTTCGGTGTCGCGCTTGACCTTACCAGCCTTGCCGTGCCCGTCCGCGTGATCCTGGCGCTGCTCGTGAACATCGTGCTCTGCACCGCGTTCTCCGCGCTCGCTGGCTTCTTTACTGCGCGCTTCAAGATGCACTGGTTCATCTCCACGATGGCCAACATGCTGATTATCTTCGGTCTCATGACCTACGCCACCAAGGGCGTCTCCTTCGGCGCCATCGAGCCCACGATCCCCAACATGGTAATCCCGAAGCTTGGTTCCTTCCCCACGATCATCCTGTGGGCCGTCGCTGCCATCGCGATCGTCTGGTTCATCTGGAACAAGACCACCTTTGGTAAGAACATGTACGCCGTGGGCGGCAACCCCGAGGCCGCGAGCGTTTCCGGCATCAACGTCTTCGCCGTCTCCATCGGCGTGTTCATCCTCGCTGGCATCCTCTACGGCTTTGGTTCCTGGCTCGAGTGCATCCGCATGGTCGGTTCTGGTTCCGCTGCATACGGCCAGGGCTGGGAGACCGACGCCATCGCGGCCTGCGTGGTCGGCGGCATCTCCTTCACCGGTGGTATCGGTAAGATCTCCGGCATCACCATCGGCGTGCTGATCTTCACCGCGCTGACCTACTCGCTGACCATCCTCGGCATCGATACCAACCTGCAGTTCGTCTGCTCCGGTATCATCATCCTCGTCGCCGTTACCCTCGACTGCCTGAAGTACGTGCAGAAGAAGTAACTCCTTCTCGAGAACGTTCGGTCCGGCCGATGCGGAGCTTGCACCCGTGTCTGCCGGACCGGTTGCCGGACCGGCGTGACGCCTGTGTCGGGGCGAAATGTCTGACTCGCAAGGTTCGTGGCATTTCGTTCCGACACGGGCGTCACGCTATGGCAGCGAGCTGCGGATTGCATGTATACTGTGCCGTTGCATGCACGATAGACCGAACGACCGAACAGAAAGTTGGTACCTCTATGAAGAAGATTCTCGTTTGCTGCAATTCGGGCGTGAGCACTAGCCTTTTGGTGAACAAGCTCGAGGCCTCCATCGCTGCCACTGGGGCCGAGCTCGAGGTCTCCGCCCTTCCGCTGGCCCAGGCCATCGATGAGCTCGCTGCGTCCGACGTGGTGCTGCTCGCTCCGCAGGTGGGCTTTGCCGCCGACAACCTCAAGGAGGCCACGCAGGCCCCCGTGGCGGTTATCGACCCGGACGCCTACGCCCGCGCCGACACCGAGGCCATCCTGCAGCAGATCAACGAGCTGCTCGCGTAGCGAAGGCATCAACGCGCAAATCGATAGGGGAGCGCTTCTCGGTTTACGAGGGCGCTCCTTCTTTTCGTTAGGGGCTGTGTTACCCCACCGTTTGCACGTCCGGCTCCGGATGGAACTCGCACGCCGGCTCTATCATCTTCTCCCAGGTCTTTCTGTAGCGTCCGTCCCCGAGCCGCTCGCGCATGGGCAACGTGATCGCGTCCCGGATGGAACACGGGGATGGAGGTTTTGTTTCAATTGGGGCGGTCCTGTTGGGCCGTCCTTTTTCATGATGTTGTGTACCTACTCTCGCGTCGGTCAAGCTCCAGTTTGGCGATGGGGTGCGCAAGGTCGCTCCCAACCCCTTCGACCTGGTGTATACCTACTTTCCCGAGCGGGACTTGGTTCATGTGGAAGCGCTCATCCACCAGCGCGCCGCCTGGTAGCTCTTACCGGCATGCCGGCTGGACCAGGTTCAGTTGTCATGTGCGGTGACGATCCGTCGTCGTCACCGAATGTCGGCCGCTCGCATGCGCAAAACACGTGTAACACTATACGGCTTGCACGGTGTTCGCGAGCGGCGGTAATTCGCCGAGAGGTGGCGTCCGCTCGGCCCAAAGGCGCGCTTCGGTGCCTGCGCCTGGGGTACCAGTCTACGTGGTTCAACCACTCACGAAGGGATTCTCATCATGGGCAAGTTCACGGGAAAGACCGTCATCGTAACCGGCGGCGGACGCGCCACGCTTAAGGACGGCAGCGCCGGATCCATCGGCTACGGCATCGACATCGCGTTTGCCAAGGAGGGCGCCAACCTGGTTATCACCGGGCGCAACGTGGCAAAGCTCGAAGCTGCGAAGGAGGAGCTCGAGCGCGCATACGGCATCGAGGTGCTCCCCGTGGCGGCCGACGTTTCCGCCGGTGCAGATAACGAGGCCGTCGTGCAGTCCGTGGTGGACGCCGCGATCGAGAAGTTCGGCCGCATCGATGCGCTGGTGAACAACGCGCAGGCATCGGCTTCGGGCGTGACCATTGCCGACCACACCATGGAGCAATTCAACCTCGCCATGTATTCCGGTCTGTACGCCACCTACCTCTACATGCAGAAATGCTATCCGCACCTCAAGGAGACCCGCGGTTCGGTGGTGAACTTCGCCTCCGGCGCGGGCCTGTTTGGCAACTACGGACAGTGCTCCTACGCGGCTGCTAAGGAGGGCATCCGCGGCCTCACGCGCGTGGCCGCTACCGAGTGGGGGCCCGACGGCATCAACGTCAACGTGGTGTGCCCACTCGCCTGGACGGCTACGCTCGAGGGCTTCAAGGAGGCCTATCCCGACGCGTTCAAGGCCAACGTGCACATGCCGCCCATGGGTCATTACGGCGACGTGGAAGCAGAGATCGGCCGCGTGGTCGTTGCGCTTGCCGGCGACGACTTCAAATACATGAGCGGCGAGACCGTCACCCTCGAGGGCGGTATGGGCCAGCGCCCGTAGCGAGCGCTCGAAAGCAGCCAGGTTGCTAACGGCGGCGCGCCCCTCGAGGCACGCCGCCGTTTTGCAGCATCGGGGCTCCCGCTACCCCTCGCGCACGCACCAGGCGTTGGGCCAGCGTTCGTGCTCGCGGCCGGGGCGCACCTCAGGTGCATTCACATGGCGCGGCGAACCGAGCTTTCATAAAATAGCCGACAAAATGGCGGCTGTAAAAATGCGAGCAGTGCAGCATATTCGCTGCGAATGCACCGATGAAATGGTCCCAAGAAAACCTAACGAGAGGGGGTGTACGTCTGCACCCCCAAGTGTCCGGTATATTGGACACTTTTCAGCCGGGTGATAGATCGACCCTTTCGCGCGGGCGGTTATTCCAACCGGTTTTGTGCATCATGCGAAGCGCGTTGACACGGTTGCGCCATTCGGTCATTATCACCCAGCACACAGTGTGCTGATTGATTGATAGGTGACTTTGTGAGGAGGGTCATGGACGCCGATAAACCCACGCGCATCGTGGACGGCACGTCGGATGAGATCGTCGCGAGCGTGCGACGCCTCGCGTGCGAGCGCGGCTACGCCAGTCTTACCGTGCGCGATGTCCTCAAGGACCTGCACATCACGAACCGCGTGTTCTACAACCGCTTCGCCAATATCGACGAGGTGCTCGATGTCGTGTATCGCGACATCGCCGGCAAGGTGCGCGAAAGCCTGTGCGCGCTGTATGACGGCGAGGGCGACTTCTTCGAACACGTGCGCCACGTCGCTGAGCGCACGCTGCACCTGTCCTACACCGCCAAGCAGAACTTCAACCAGTTCGTGTTCGAGGCCGACTCGGTGGGGGAGGAAAACTTCGCCTGGTGGGATCGCGAGATTCGTGCGCTCATCGCGCAGGGAAAACGTCTCGGCGTGGTGCGTGCAGACCTAGACGAGGCGCAGTCCTCGTATGCCATCTGGTGCTTTATCCGCGGGTTCAACGCCGATGCGCTCGGCCGCGGCATTCCCGAGGATGAGGCGCTGGCGCGCTTCCGCTACGGCTTCGACCTCATGCTTTCGGGCATGAGGGCTTAAGGGCTACGCTCGGCGCATCCGTTTGCCACCATTTCTTCGGCGGTAGGTCTCATACCTATCGCCGCTTCTTTTGCCCATCTCAGCACACAGTGTGCTGAATGAAAGGAGAACGTGTACATGAGCAAGACCGTAAAGAGAATCGTCATCGTCCTGGTGCTTGTCATTGTGGCCCTCGTGGGCACCATCGGCTTCACCTGGAAAGACGAGATCGCCTCCGTGGCCAGCTTCCACAAGATCCGCGAGCGCAATGCAAGCCACGGCGACGCCAACGTCTACGAGATGACCATGGCCGGCGACTACTACATCGACAAGTTCGTCGAGCAGGGCGGCGTTTCGAGCGACGCCGAGCTCATCGACTTCGTCATCGGCAACATCACGAAGGGCGTCGTCGACATCTCCATGCCCACGCCCCAGATCGGCTGCTCGTCGTTCACCGCCTCCACGGCAGCCGGCGACGCGCTGTTCGCCCGCAACTACGACATGCACACCACGCACACCGCCATCGTACACACTTCCGCCTCGGGCGACCGCCACGCCACGGTCTCCACGGTCGACCTGGGTCTGCTGGGCATGGACGCCGAGTCCGAGGTCGACGGCCTCATGGACCGCCTCACCTGCCTGGCTGCCGCCTACGCGCCGCTCGACGGCATGAACGACGCCGGCGTGAGCTGCGGTGTCTACATGACCTACCAGGGTCACGAGGGCGAGGTCACAGCCACGAACCAAGATACCGATAAACCCGACATGACCACTACCACCTTCCTTCGTCTCGTGCTCGACTACGCCGACGATCTGGACGAGGCCGTCGAGATCGCCCAGTCTTACGACATGCATGACTCGGCAGGCACGAGCTACCACTACATGGTGGCCGACGCATCCGGCCGCAGCGCCATCTTCGAGTGGGTTGCGGCAGACGACGACACCGACACCGACGGCTCCGCCCGTGAGCTGCGCGTGATCTACAACGACGACGATGCCGCGCTCGGCGAGGCCGAGGCTGCGGCCGACTACCAGTGGGTCACGAACTTCGTGCTCGAGCCTAACTACTACGCTTCCGACGATGCCAAGAAAGGCCTCGACCGCTACAACGAGCTCTACACGCGCCTGTCCGCGACCGACGGCGTCGTGGCCGACGAGTCTGCGGCCATGGATGTGCTCGCCGCCGTGGGTCGTCGTAGCTGGAACAACGACGACGCCAACACCATCACCGTTCACAGCGTCGTGTACAACCTCACCGACCGCGTGATGTACTGGGTTCCCAACGAGAACTACGACGACCCGAGCGCCTGGATCACCTACAAGCTGTAAGGAGCACCCGTGAACGATACCCTCGCGCCTCTCTTTGAGCCCTGGACCATAGGTTCTCTTACTATCAAGAATCGCATCGTCATGACGTCGATGGGCGGCACCGACCTGTTCGGTTGGATGGAAAAGAACCATTTCGACCGTGCGGGAGCCGAGTTCCTCCTCGAGGTGGCCAAGCACGATGCCGGCCTGGTGCTGCCAGGATGCCAGCCGGTGTACAACCCGATGTTCGGCCAATGGCTGCACAAGAACAAGAAGATGTACCGCGACCTAGCGGCGTGGATGCCTGTGTTCCATGCAACCGGCGCCAAGCTGTTCGTGCAGCTCACGGCAGGCTTCGGCCGATCGTTCACCATCAGTCCGCTCATGGAGGCGCTCTACACGAACCCCGTCCTGCGCGCCGCTGCCAAGCCCGTCATGGACCTCGAGCGCATCTGCGCCGCGCCGAGCCCCTCGCCCAACCGCTGGTCGGACAAGGTGCCGTCGCGTGAGATCACCAAGCCCGAGATCGACCAGATCATCGAGTCGTTCGCCGAGTCGTCGCGCCTGCTCAAGGAGGCAGGTGTCGACGGCGTCGAGGTGCACGCCGTCCATGAGGGCTATCTGCTCGATCAGTTCGCCCTGAAATACGTGAACAAGCGCACCGATGAGTACGGCGGCAGCCTGGAGAACCGGTATCGTTTCGCGGCCGAGATCGTACGTGCCATCAAGCGTGCCTGCGGCGACGACTTTCCCGTGTCCATCCGCTACAGCGTTGAGTCCAAGACGAAGGGCCTGCGTCAAGGCGCACTTCCTGGCGAGCAGTTCGTAGAGGCCGGCCGCGACATGGCCGAGTCCATCGAGGCTGCGCGCAACCTGGCCGACGCAGGCTGCGACATGTTCAACTGCGATAACGGTACCTATGACGCCTGGTACTGGGCCCACCCGCCTATCTACATGCCCAAGAACTGCAACCTCGGAGACGTGGCCGAGCTGCGCCGGCACATCGACGTGCCCGTCGTATGCGCCGGACGCATGGAGCCTGCCGACGCCGCCGCGGCCATCGCCGAGAAACGTATCGACGCCGCGGGCTTCGCTCGGCCGTTCCTGGCTGATCCCGCTTGGGTGTCGAAGCTTAAAGCGGGTCGAGAGGCCGATATCCGCCCGTGCATCCTGTGCCATAACGGCTGCTTTAACATGTGCCACTACAAGGGTGTGGCCAACGATCAGGACCTCATGGACTCTTTGCATCTGGCGCGTTGCGCCGTGAACGCCGAGACCATGCAGGCGTCGCGTCACTATGTAAAGCCGACCTCATCGCCCAAGATGATCCACATCGTGGGCGGCGGCATCGGCGGCATGGAGTGCGCCCGTGTGCTGGCGTTGCGAGGCCATCACCCGGTGATTCACGAGCGCGGCGAGCGCCTGGGCGGTGTGTTCGTTGCTGCCGCGCAGGCAAGCTACAAGGACAAGATGCGCGATCTACTTGCCTGGTATGAGCGGCAGATGGTGCAGCTTAACGTGGACGTGCGCCTGAGTGACGAGGTGCGCGACATTACCGAGCTCGACGGCCCTGTGGTGGTGGCGACGGGCTCGACCCCGCGCACGCTGCCCATCCCCGGCATAGAGCTGGCGCACGAGGCGTGCGACTACCTGGAGAATCCGCCTGCGGCGCAGCGCGTTGTGGTGGTGGGCGGCGGACTGACCGGCTGCGAGGTGGCCTACGACGCCGCGCTCGAGGGGCGCGACGTCGAGATTGTCGAGATGGCCGACGACCTGGTGGCGCAGAAGGGCGTATGCCTGGCCAACAGCTCGTACCTGCGCGAGTGGTTCGCCTGGAAGCAGGTGCCTGTGCATCTTGAGACCACGCTTGCCGGCATCGCGCGCGCCGAGGACGCTGGCCTGCGCGTGAGCTGCAGGCACGCGGACGGCACGACGTTTGTCATCGAAGCCGACGCCGTGGTGACGGCCACGGGGTACACGCCTGCGCCGCTTGCGAGATCGGGCCGTGGCGTTCGCCTGGTGGGCGACTGCAACGGCGTGGGCAATCTGCGCAGCGTGATCTGGCGTGCGTACGACGTGGCGATGAAGCTGTAGAAAGAAGGGGGAAAGCTCATGAAACTGACCGCCGAACAAGAGGCGATGCTCGCCGGCGAGCGCGGCGAGACGATGGCGAAGGTGCTCGAGACGCTCGTGCGCTACGGTGACCTGTATGGTGCCGACGAGATGGTGAGCGTGACGAGCAAGTACAACCACCTTGTGACGAGCTTTGGGCTCAAGGCGCTGGGGCCGGTGTACGAGCTGATGGGCAAGCTCATAGACGAAGGGGCCGTGAGCCAGACGGGTTTCTCGGTAGACCCCAGACCGTTGGATGACAACGTGCCGGCGAGCTTTTTGCAGAAGATCATCTTCAAGCACTTCATGTACAGCAAGCAGGATTTTTACGAGGGGCAGCTGCGCGAGCTGGGGCTGATGGGCGACGACGCGTTCACGTGCACGTGCTACATGGACGAGGTGGGCAACGTGCCCGCGGCGGGCGACGTGCTGAGCTGGTCGGAGTCGTCTGCCGTGGTGTATGCGAACTCGGTGCTGGGCGCGCGATGCAACCGTAACTCGGGCATCATCGATTTGATGGGGTCGGTGTGCGGGTTCGTGCCGCGGTTTGGGTTGCTGACCGACGACGGCAGGCGCGCCGACTGGGTGGTCGAGGTGCGCTGCGAGCGAAGGCCCGAGGCGCAGCTTTTGGGTTCGGCCATCGGCATGCGCGTGATGGCCGACGTGCCTTACATCACGGGGCTGGACGCATGGCTGGGCGATGAGCTCGATGGCAGCGCGAAGGCGTACCTGAAGGACATGGGTGCGGCGTGCGCATCGAACGGCGCGGTGGGCCTGTACCACGTGGAGGGGCTGACACCTGAGGCGCGAGAGCAGGGCCGCGCGCTCGTGCGCGAGGGCGCGCGGGTGTATGTGATCGACGATGCCGAGCTTGAGCGCGTGCACGCGAGCTACCCGGTGGTGTGGAAGAACGCGGACGCCAAGCCCAAGCTGTGCTTTATGGGGTGCCCGCATATGAGCATGGAGCAGCTCGAGCAGTGGAGCGAGCGCATAGCGCAGGGACTGGCCGAGGCCGGCCGCACGCGCGTGAGCGTGCCGTGCGTGTTTACGGCGGCACCCGCGGTGGCGAAGCGCTTTGCGGCCACGCCGGCTGCGCGTGTGCTGGACGCGGCGGGCGTGGTGGTGTCGAGCATCTGCCCGCTCATGTACATGAACAACCCGCTGAGCGCGAAGATGCCCGTGATCACGAACTCGAACAAGTTGCGCACGTATTCGAGCGCGCGCTACTACACCGACGACGAGATTCTGGACATCCTCACGAAGGGAGCGCGATGATGGCAAAGACGTTTACGGGGCGCGTGGTGGTGCCCGGGACCGTGAGTGCGCCGGCGCTCGTGAGCCACGGCGGGCTCAACACGCTCGCGTCGTTTCAGAAAGCGTTGCAGTTTGGCGACAAGGAGTCGACCTGCGGCGACCAGAACAACCCCGACCTGTACGGCAAGAAGATGCGCGGCAAGGCACTGTGCCTGCCCGCGACCATAGGTTCGACCACCGGCGGCCTGGTGCTGTACTGCGCCGTGGCCATGGACAGGCAGCCCGCGTGCCTGCTGTTTAGCGAGGAGATAGACTCACTGGCCGCCGCCGGCGCCATCCTGCAGGACGTGTGGCTGGACGACGCCGCGCCCATGCCGGTGATCGACTGCCTGGGCGAGGATTTTTTGAGCTACGTAGCTGACGGCATGACCGTGACGGTGACGCAGGACGGCAGCGTCGTGGTTGATTAGCGAGCGGAAGGGTTGATTGACCGCGAAATCCTGAAAGTGTCGGCCGCGGCGCGCGGCGCGGAGGCGACCGCGCAGCAGGGCACCTGATCAAGCGCTAGCCGGTTTCACCGCACGACCGAACGAGTGCAACGGGTTTTCCGTTGTGCCGGCGCGGTCGTGCGGTGTTTTGTCGCGAGAAGCCCGGGCATTGTGTGGGTGGTCGTTCTCGCGCGGGCCGAGCGGGCGAATCGCGTACAATAGCGAAGGAAAACGCCGGTTGGCAGGTTACCGGCTGCGTTGCGTGGCACATCCGAGGTACCGCGCAGAAGGGAGCGAAGCTCATGCTCGTTACCACCAAGGAGATGCTGCTCGACGCCAAGAAGAACCACTATGGCGTGGGCGCGTTCAACGTGGAGAACCTTGAGTTCGTGATGGCGGTGCTCGCCGCCGCCGAGGAGACCAAGTCCCCCGTCATCATGCAGACTACCCCGGGTACGGTGAAGAGCGCCGGCTTGGATTACTTCTACGGCATGGTCGCGGCCGCCGCTGCCCGCACCGAGGTGCCCGTTGCCCTGCACCTGGATCACGGCGACGGCTTTGAGCGCTGCATGCAGGCCATGCACACGGGCTACACCTCCGTCATGATCGACGGCAGCCATGTGCCCTACGAGGAGAACATCGCCACCACCGCGCCGGTGGCCCGCGTGGGCGCTGCCATGGGCATCCCCGTGGAGGCCGAGCTCGGCAAGGTCGGCGGCAAGGAGGACGACGGCCCGGCCGTGGAGGGCGAGAACCCCTACACCGATCCCGATGAGGCCGTCGAGTTCGTGGAGCGCACCGGCTGCACCAGCCTCGCCATCGGCGTGGGCACCGCGCACGGCGTGTACCACGGCACCCCGCACATCCAGCAGGACGTCGTGTGTGAGATCGCCTCCAAGCTGGATATCCCGCTGGTGCTGCACGGCACCTCCGGCGTGCCCGACGAGCAGGTTGCCGAGGCCATCAAGAACGGCATCTCTAAGGTGAACTACGCCACCGAGCTGCGTCAGGCCTACACCAAGGGCTTCATGGCCTACATGGCCGAGAACCCGGAGTGCTTCGATCCCAAGAAGCCGGCAAAGTGGGGCATGGCCGAGATCACCAAGATCGTGAAGATCCGCATGGAGAACCTCGGCTCCGTGGGCCGCGCGTAGATATTCGCCGGCTGATACTCGGCTGGTCCGCTCGTTTCCGAGCACCTCTGCTTGATATGACGACCGCCTCCGGGCGGTCGTTTTTTATGCCCCGGGCGAACGTCAAAAACATATGCATATTACCGATATCGTAAAAATGATAGACACAGCAGGCAATTAGCTTTAAAGCAAAAGATGTATGCACCTTGCTATGCATAAAAAGAAAAGTACGAGTAGGGTCTGATTCAGGATAGCGAGAACCACGAGCTCGGGTGTTTTATCTGTATGTTTATCAAAAACGAACCGAAAACCATTTACGTTTCAATTCCACCGCTTACGTAAGTGAGCGCGCTGGGCGTCGTTGCCATCATCATGCTGGCGACGGGCTTCATCACGGTCTCATCGTGCGAGCGAGGGTGCCGGGGGAGCTGTTTCCCGGTACCCTTTACTTTTGGATTGAAGTAGCGAGAAAGGTACGACCATGAACATCAAGTCGATCGGCGTGGAGGAGTGGCTGAACGAGCTGGAGAAGTCCGCCGCGCTCGATATCGCGCAGTCCACGATCGCCTCGCTCACCACGGCCGAGATCCTTGCCCTGGGCGACGAGGAGAACGGTGGCCCAGGCACGGGTGCCGCGGCCTTCTACGAGGCGCTCGGCCGCGAGAAACAGAACTACGGCTGGATCGAGGGCTCGCCCGAGTTCAAGGCCGAGGTCGCCAAGCTCTACCGCGGCATTGATGGTAAGGGTATCGACGCGGACAACGTGCTGCAGATGAACGGTGCCACCGGCGCCAATCTCGCCGCGCTCTACACGCTCGTGCACCCGGGCGACCACGTGGTGGCGGAGTACCCCACGTACGATCCGCTCTGGGAGATTCCCCGTACGCTCGGCGCGAACGTGGACCTCTGGCATCTGCGCCAGGAGGCCGACTGGAACCCGGACATCGAGGAGCTCAAGCGCCTGGTGACCAAGAACACCAAGCTCATCTGCATCAACAACGCCTCCAACCCGCTCGGCACCGTGCTGTCGCGCGAGACGCTCGAGCAGATCGTTGAGATTGCCCGGAGCGTGGGCGCTTACGTGCTTTCCGACGAGGTGTACTACCCGCTGGAGAACAGCGAGGATTTTGCGAGCATCGTCGACCTTTACGAGCGCGGCATCGCCACGAACAGCCTCTCCAAGACCTATTCCGTGCCGGGCATCCGGATGGGCTGGACGGTCTCGAACAAGGAGGTCGCCGACCAACTGCGTACCTGCCGCGACTACACGCTCATTTGCGGCGGCGTCTTCAACGACGCCATGGCAGTGCACGTGCTGCGTCACCGCGAGCAGATCCTCGAGCGCAACCGCAAGGTCATCTTCGGCAACCGCGCCATCGCCCAGGAGTGGATCGACCACGAGCCGCGCGTGAGCTGGGTGCCGCCCAAGGGCGTGTCCACCTCGTTCATCACGCTCGACATCCCCATGGGCGACGAGCAGTTCTGCCGCAGGATCCTGGCCGAGCGCGGCGTGCTGCTGGTACCCGGTAGCCGCTTCCACCTGCCGCGCGGCGCGCGCCTGGGCTATTGCGCGCAGGAGGATACGCTTCGCGCCGGCCTGGCGCAGCTGTCCGAGGCGCTGCGTGAGTTCGATTAACCCTATTGGTTGGTTATAGAATGGTGCGGTAGGCCAATTGCGGTGGCCGCGTACCATGCGATTGATAGGAGGGGCGATGAGTCTTCAGGAAAACGTTGCCCCTCCTCGCTTTCTCGAGGCGGAAGAGCCGGATGCGACGGTAGCGCCCGAGGACCGCGTGCCCGGACCGGGCGTCTTGCGCGGTGCCGGCGCCCGCTCTCCGCTGTTCTGGAAGTTCATGCTCGTGGCGATGGCCGTTGCCTGGGGTTTCTCGTTCACGCTGATGAAGGATGTTGTCGAGACCGTGCCGACGTTCCTCTTGCTGGGCATTCGCTTTGGCGGGTCGGCGCTTTTGATGCTCGCGGCGTTTCATCGCCGTATCCGCGCGCACCTGAATCGGCGCTATGTGGCCGTCGGCCTGCTCATGGGGTTCTTCATGGGCATGGGCTATGTGTGGCAGACCCTCGGGCTCACCGACACCACGGCGGGCAAGAACGCGTTCCTGACGGGCACCTATTGCGTGCTCGTGCCGTTTATCAGCTATGCGGTGAATCGCGAGCCGCTCACGCGCTACAACCTGGGGGCGGCGCTGCTCTGCCTTGCGGGCATCGCGCTCGTGGCGCTCGACAACCTCACCGTGCAGACCGGCGATTTGCTCACGCTGGTCGGCGCCCTGTTCTTTGCGCTGCAGATTGTGACCGTGTCCAAGTTCGGGGCGAATCTGGATGTGATGGCCCTGACGTTCTGGATGTTCCTTTCCATCGGCGCGGGGTGCCTGGCGGCGTTTCCCTTTGTGGAGGCGGCGCCTCCGGCCTCGGCGTGGACCCCGCAGCTCGTGGCCACCATCGCCTTCCTCGTGTTGGTCTGCACGTTTCTGGGGCTCATGGTGCAGAATCTGGGGCTTGCGCACGTTCCCTCGAGCACGGGCTCGCTGCTGCTCTCCCTCGAGAGTCCCTCGGGCGTGTTCTTCTCCGTGGTGCTGGCGGGCGAGATGCTCTCCGGCCGGCTGATCGCGGGGTTCGTCCTCATCTTCCTGGCGATCGTGCTGTCCGAGACGCATTTCGCCTTCCTGCGCCGGCGGTAGCGGTTGGGGCGTCCCGCACGATGGTCTCTGGTTCCATCGTGCGGGGTGCCGCCGCCCGTTCAGTCCGTCCTCATCCCACATTGCGTATAATGTGGGGCGCAAACGACGACGCAGGAGGTATGGCTCATGCAGGCACAGCGAGCTGAGGGTACGAAGGACCTGATCGGGAGCGAGATGCGCGCCTGGCAGCGGATGCAGGAAGTGGCCGCCGAGGTCTTTGGGCCGTACGGCTTCGAGCTGGTGGAGACGCCCGCCATCGAGCAGCTCGACGTCTTCGTGCACGGCATCGGCCAGTCCACCGACGTGGTGCGCAAGGAGATGTTCCGCGTGTTCTCCGGTGCCAACTTCGCGCGCGTGCTGGAGGAGGGCACCGACGCCAAGCTCAAGGCCAAGCAGCGGCTGGCACTGCGCCCCGAGGGCACGGCCGGCGTGGTGCGCGCCGTGGTGGAGAACAACCTGGTCCCGCAGGGTGCGGCTCCCGTCAAGCTCTACTACACCGAGGCGATGTTCCGCGGCGAGCGTCCGCAGAAGGGCCGTCTGCGCCAGTTTCACCAGGTAGGCATCGAGTGGCTGGGCGCGCCCGATCCCGCAGCGGACGCCGAGTGCATCATCATGCTCATGGAGTTCTACAAGCGCCTGGGCTTCGACCTCTCTAAGCTGCGCCTACTCATCAACTCCATGGGCGATCCGGCATGTCGCCCCGCGTATCGCGAGTCCGTGCGCCAGTTTATCCTCGACCACGCCGACGAGATGTGCGACGAGTGCCGCGAGCGCGCCGAAATCAACCCGCTGCGCGCCTTCGATTGCAAGAACGACCATTGCCGCGAGGTCATGAAGGACGCGCCGCTCGCCCCCGACCATCTGTGCGACGAGTGCCGCACTCATTACGAGCAGGTGAAGAAGTACCTGGATGCGGCCGGTATCCAGTACGTGGAGGACCCCACCCTCGTGCGCGGCCTGGACTACTACACGCGCACGGTCTTCGAGGTGGAGGCACCGGGTGCGGGCGTAGGGTCGATTGGCGGCGGCGGTCGCTACGACGGCCTGGTGGAGCTCGAGGGCGGCAAGCCCACGCCGGGCGTCGGCTTTGCCGTGGGCTTTGAGCGCGCGCTGCTGGCGCTCCAGGCGTTCGGCGGCGACATGGGCCTTCCGGTGCCGGCGTGCGTGTACGTGGCCAATGCCGGTGCGGAGCTGCGCGGCGAGGTGTTCGACGTGTGCCGGGCCCTGCGCGCGGCCGGCGTGCGCACTGAGGCCGACTACCAGGGTCGTTCCCTTAAGGCGCAGTTCAAGCAGGCCGACAAGCTGGGGGCGCGCCTGATGGTGATCGTGGGCGGCGACGAGCTGGCTGCCGGCAAGGTGAAGATCCGCGACATGCGGAGCCACGAGGAGCTGCTCGTGGACCGCGCGAGCGTGGCGGAGGCCGTTTCCGCGCGGTTGTAAGCTAAGAAAACGCTGCGCTGCCGAACGGCTAAAACGAACTTTCTCTTCTAGTCGTTCGGTTGTGCGGTGAATCGTCTTTCTGCGGCCCGCAGGGGCGCCCGGATTCCCTATGGGGGTTCCGGGCGTGTCCGTGCGGGCCGCTATACTAGAGGACCGCAAATGCTTACGGGTGCTCGCAACCACCGACGAGCTCCCGAGATCTCGCAACCAGAGCAACCGGAAAGGCAGCCCATGACGCAGCCCGCCATCGATATCGATTCGCTGAACCCCGCGCAGAGGGAGGCCGTGCTCACGACGGAGGGGCCGCTGCTGGTGCTGGCGGGTGCCGGATCGGGCAAGACACGCGTGCTCACGCACCGTATCGCGCACATGGTGGCCGACCTGGGCGTTCGCCCCTGGCAGATTCTCGCCATCACCTTCACCAACAAGGCGGCGGCCGAGATGCGCGAGCGCCTGGACGCACTGCTGCCGGACGGCACGCGCGGCATGTGGGTGTGCACGTTCCACGCCATGTGCGTGCGCATGCTCCGCGAGGACGCGGACCTGCTGGGATACACCGGCCAGTTCTCCATCTACGACGACGATGACTCGCGCCGCATGGTGCGCGACATCATGGGCGCGCTCGACCTCGACCAGAAGAAGTTCCCGCTGAACATGGTGCGCGGCAAGATCTCCGCCGCCAAGAACGCGCTCGTGAGCGCCGAGCAGATGCAGGCCGAGGCCGCGGACCCGCCCACCCAGGCCGCCGCGCGCGTCTACCTGGAGCTGGAGCGCCGCCTGCGTGCCGCCAACGCCATGGACTTCGACGACCTGCTCGTACGCGCGCTCGAGCTGCTGCAGACGCGCCCGGAGGTGCTGGACAAGTACCAGGAGCGGTTCCGCTACATCTCCGTGGACGAGTACCAGGACACCAATCACGTGCAGTACCTGATCGCCAACCTGCTGGCCGCCAAGTACGGCAACCTCATGGTGGTGGGCGACGACGACCAGTCCATCTACAGCTGGCGCGGTGCGGACATCACGAACATCCTAGACTTTGAGAAGGACTTTCCGCAGGCCAAGGTGGTCAAGCTCGAGCAGAACTACCGCAGCACGGGGCACATCCTCAACGCCGCGAACGCCGTGGTGCGCCGCAATTCGCGCCGAAAGGACAAGCGGCTGTTCACCGCGGCGGGCGACGGCGAGAAAATCCAGGCGTACCAAGCTTCCGACGAGCGCGACGAGGGCGCGTGGATCGCCCGCGAGATCAAGAAGCTGAACGACGGTGGCATGCCGTACTCCGATATCGCCGTCTTCTACCGCACCAACGCGCAATCGCGCGTGCTCGAGGACATGTTCCTGCGCGGCGGCGTGCCCTACCGCATCGTGGGCGGCACGCGCTTCTTCGACCGCGCCGAGATCCGCGACGTCATGGCGTACCTCAAGATGGTCGTGAACCCGGCCGACGAGATGAGCGTCAAGCGCGTCATCAACACGCCGCGTCGCGGCATCGGCTCCACGAGCGTACAGAAGATCGAGCTTCTGGCGCATCAGAGAGGCGTGAGCTTCTTCCAGGCGTGCGAGCTCGCCTGCGCCGAGACGGGCCTGTTCTCCGCCAAGGTGCGCAACGCGCTCGGCGAGTTCACGGGCGTGGTGCGCGAGGGTCGGCGGCTGGACGGCGAGCTGCAGGACGTGGTGGAGCGCATCATCGAGATGTCTGGCCTGCAGCAGGCGCTGCGTGCCGAGGAGAGCATGGAGTCCGAGAGCCGGCTCGAGAACATCCAGGAATTCCTGGGCGTAGCGTCGGAGTTCGAGGAGACCCACGACGATATCGAGGGCACCCTCGAGAGTCTGGCGGAGCTCCGGCAGGCCGGCGTGGCCGATGTGCCGGACGCCGCGCCGGCCCTTGCGGGCGGTTCCAGCGTGGTGCCCGGTGCGGACGGCGCGATGCCCGCATCGCTCGTGCAGGACGAGATCACGCGCACGTACGGCGCGCTCGCCTGCCCGGCGCTCCCGGCTCTTATGGAGTGGCTGGCGCTGCGCTCCGATTTGGACGCGCTCTCGGGCGAGTCTTCCGCCATCACCATGATGACGGTGCACTCCGCCAAGGGCCTGGAGTTCCCAGCTGTGTTCGTGGCGGGCATGGAGGAGACGATCTTCCCGCACGTCAACAACTTCATGGACGATGATCCCGGCAAGCTGGAGGAGGAGCGGCGCCTGGCGTACGTGGCCATCACGCGCGCCCGCAAGCGGCTGTTTCTCACCTATGCCGCGCACCGTCGCGTGTACGGCTCCTCGCAGGAGAATCGCCGCTCGCGCTTTCTGGACGAGATCCCCGAGCAGGATATCGAGCTCGTGGGCGTGGGCTCTCGCGGCTTCTCGGGCGTGGGGCTCGACAAGCGCGGGGATCGGCGCGGCACGTTCGGTACCGGCGGCGCGGAGTACGGCGGCAACGTGTTCGGCCAGTACACGCGCTCGGCGGGCGGCGTGCAGCGGCATCGCGGCGTGAGGCCCGACGCGGGGCTGGGCCCCGCCACCTTCGGCGGCGGCCGGGGCCGCGCCGAGCGCCAGGCGGCGGCACCCGTGGTGGAGCAGCGCAAGCCCGACGTGGCGAAGGCGCGCGAGGTATTCGCCGTGGGCGACCGGGTGAGCCACAAGACCTTTGGAACCGGCACGGTCGTTGCGGCGAGCGGTGACATCATCGAGGTCAAGTTCGAGAAGATGGGCCAGGTCAAGAAGCTCATGAAGGGCTTTGCCCCCATCGTGAAGCTGGTCTAGCGCCCAAAGCGCGGTGTACGGGGTCGGTTCCCGTGTGCCGCGCTTGCCGTTGGCAGGGTATCTGCTATCGGCCGGCCAACGTTATCGAACCGTATTCGCCTGTTCACAGTTCGGAAATGCTATCTGCCGTATAGTTCTCCTATTCGCGACGCCGAGAGATACCGGCAGATTCGGGCGTCGGCCACTTCGGGGGAAGGACACGACATGAAGTTGCGTTCCGTTATTGCCAAGATCGCGGGGGGGGGTATGCTCGCCGCGTCGCTGATCATGGCTTCGCCTATCTCGGCGCTCGCGTGCACGCAGATCTACATGGGCAAGGCGCTGACCACGACGGGCGATACCTATGTGGGGCGGTCCGAGGACTATAGCAGTCGCTACGTCAAGGCCTTTGGCATTCAGCAGCGTGAGGAGAACCCGAAGTTCACCTCATACGAGAATGGCGCTGTCGACGGCTCCGGGTTCCAGTGGACCTACCAGGGAACCTCGTATCGCTACACCTACGTGCGCGACCTGCCCTCTGAGTGGGGCGCCGAGAACAGCGCCTCGGCCTCTAAGGTCTATTCCGAGGCCGGTATCAACGAGCGCGGCGTCTCGGTCTCCGCGACGGATAGCACGTCGATGAACACGGGCATCAGCGCTCTGGACCCCGTCGTTGACACGGGTATCGGCGAGTACAACCTGGCCGACGTCATCCTCTCCATCGCCGACTCCGCGCGCGACGGCGTGAAGAAACTGGGCGCGATCATCGACCAGTACGGCTCGTGCGAATGCAACCAGATCATCATCGCCGATAGCAGCGAGACCTTCATCTTCTGCCAGCTCTCCGGGCATCAGTGGATCGCCCTCAAGATGCCGGACGACAAGGTTGCCGTTACGCCCAACCTGAGTGGCCTGCAGTATAAGGTGAATCTCGATGACGAAAGCGTCTGCCTGCACTCCGCGAATATCGTGGAGATGCCCCAGGATGCCCGTCTGCTCCAGACTTATGCCGATGGCACGCCCAATATCTTCAAGACCTATGGCGATTCGAATGTGAACGGCCGCTACAAGCTGGCTCGCGACTACTTCAAGGCACAGCTCGATTCCGGAAGCGATGCCGAGGGTCCGCAGCTCGCTTTCACACCGGGCATCCAAATCGACTCCTTTACCGCGATGCGCTCCTTTGCCGCTAAGAGCACGAGTGGAAACCCGACGAGCAACTACAGCGATATCGGTAGCCAGGTCACGACTGAGACGAGCATGTTCCAGATTCGCTCCGGCCTCTCCTCCGATATCGCGGCGGTGCAGTGGACGGCACTGGCACCCGCTGAGTACAGCGTGTTCATTCCCAGCTACTCAGCGCTGCTGACCGAGGTGCCTGAGGACCTGTACCCGGCATGGAACACCATCGACGGCTCGCATGCCGGCGGCGGTGTGCAGAACGCTCTCGAGGAGGCCCCCGACGTCACCGGCAAGAACCTCGACTACATCATGATGGATATCAACACGATCGCCTCCAGCTACCTTAACAGCATGGGTGCGAACACGCGCGCCTACCTGGACGCGGTGCAGAAGTCGATCATCGCCCAGCAGGATGCCGTGGACGCTGTGATGAAGACAACGCCCGCAGGCGAGGCACGCACGGAGCTCGCCAACAAGGCGTTTGCCGCCGTGAGTGAGCAGGTGTACGCCAAGGCGAAGACGCTGCTCGATGAGATGCGCGCCTTCGTGAAGGCCGGTGACACCTCTGCGGCCTTCGTCCCGAGCGACTACGACGCCGCGACCGGCTCCATGAAGACCGGTCTCACCTACGGTGCCGCCATCGTGGCGCCGACCATCACCGCGCAGCCGGCTTCCGCCACCTATACCGTGGGCGACAAGGCTGCCGACCTGAGCGTTGCCGCCACGCTCGCGGACGGCGTGGAGGGCTCCGATGCCACGCTCGCCTACCAGTGGTTCAAGAAGGGCTCGGACGGGCACCTCGTCGCCATCGAAGGTGCCACGAGCTCCACGCTCGCCGTCGATACCGCTACGGCCGGTTCCGCCACCTATCAGGTGACCGTCACCAACGCCGTCGGCCTCGCTGCCACCTCCACTGAGGCGACCATCACCGTGAACGAGGCGAAGAAGGATCCCGACCAGACGCCGACACCGACGGACCCGGACAAGAAGCCCGCAGACGACACCAAGACGCCTGCGGCGACCAAGAAGCCGACGACGAAGGCCGCCCTGCCCAAGACGGGCGACGACAGCTCGGCCCTCATGGCCGTGACCGTTGCCATGGGCGTCGCCGCCCTGGTTGCGGGAGCCGCGCTCGCCCTGGAGCATCGCCGCCAGTAGGCTGCGCGAAGACCGCGCCGACAGCCCGCGGCGCGCGGTAAAACGAGAACGTGGTACATTGGGATGTCCCGATGTACCACGTTTTTGTTTGAGGGAGACGGTCTTGAGCTCTTCGTCCCACGGTCTGTCCGCGCGGCAATCGCTGCTGGTGGGTATCACGTTGTTCTCGATGTTCTTTGGCGCGGGCAATCTGATCCTGCCTCCGCTTCTGGGCTACCAGGCGGGTGTGGCGAGCGTGCCCGCTGTGGCGGGTTTTCTGGTGACAGGCATCGGTCTTCCGGTGTTCGGCGTCATGTCGTGCGCGCTCGTGGGCGACCTGGACCAGTTGGGCGGTCGCGTGCATCCGCGCTTCGCCTTCGTGTTCGCCATCCTCATCTACCTCTCCATCGGGCCCTGCCTGGCGATTCCCCGCACCGCGTCCACGGCGTACCGGATGCTCGTGCCGGTGGTCGCCGAGACCACGGGAGCGGCCGCCGAAGGCGCCTTCTCGCCGTTGGCGATCGCGTTCTCCGTGCTCTTCTTCGCGGCCGCGGGCGTGCTCGCGCTGCGCCCCGGCAAGCTCACGCGCCTGCTCGGCAAGGTGACGGGGCCGGCCCTCATCGCGCTCATCGTGGTCGTGGTGGTCTCCGCCGTGGCAGCCCCGCTCAGCGCGCCCCAGCCCGTGCAGGCGCCCTACGACCGCGTGCCCCTGCTGCAGGGATTCATCACCGGCTACCAGACCATGGATGTCCTGGCGTCCGTGACGTTCGGCATCGTGATCGCGCAGAACATCCGCGGTCTGGGCGTTTCGGAAGATGCCGCCGTGGCGCGCGAGGTCATGCGGGCGGGTGCGCTCATGGGCGTGCTCATGGCGCTGGTGTATTGCGGCATGGCGGCTGTGGGCACGCTGCTCGGCAATGCCGCCGGCCAGGTATCCAACGGCGCCGACGTGCTCTCCGCTTCGGCCACGCTGCATTTCGGCCTGGCGGGAACCGTCATCGTCGCCGTCATCTTCCTGCTGGCTTGCCTGAACGTGTGCATCGGGCTGCTCTGCTGCTGCGCCGAGTTCTTCAGCGAGAAGTTCCCGCGCGTCCCTTATCGCGCGTGGGTGGCTGGTTTCGCGGTGTTCAGCTGTGTGGTCTCCGTGGCAGGGCTCGACGCCATCCTCGCGTTCTCCGTGCCGCTGCTGAACGCGCTCTACCCCGTGGCCATCGTGCTCGTCCTCATGGGCATGCTGCACCGCTTGGTCGACCGTGCACCTCGCGTGTGGGCCTGGGTCGCCGTCACCGCCGCCGTGGTGAGCGCGGCCACGAGCCTGCGCGACGTTCTGGCGCCCGGCGCGTGGCTGCCCTTCGATGCTCTTCCCCTTGCCGACCTCGGCTTTAACTGGGTGGTCCCGGTGCTTGCGGCCGTGGCGGCGGGTGTGGTCCACTCGCGGCTCGTGGCCGGCGCCGCCGTGCCGGCCACGCGCTAGAATGTGGCGCGAGAAGACGGGAGGCTGCCGTGGCGCAGGTATCGCTTGAGCAATTGGACGAGGGGGAGCTCGCTTCCTCGCACTACACCCTGGGCAGGGTTCACTCCATCGAGACGATGGGCACCGTGGACGGGCCCGGCATCCGGTTCGTCGTGTTCACGCAGGGTTGCCCCATGCGCTGCAAGTACTGTCACAACCCGGATACCTGGGATGCCGGCCCGAACGCCGGTACCAAGGTGAGCGTGGAGCATCTGCTCCGCCGCTTCGAGGGCAACCGCTCGTTCTACAAGTCCGGCGGCATCACGGTCTCCGGCGGCGAGCCCCTGCTGCAGCCCGCGTTCCTGGCCGATCTGTTCCGCGCGGCGCACGAGGATCCGCACGGGCGCATCCACACCTGCCTGGATAGCTGCGGCTACGCGTTCGACCCGCGCCATCCCGAGCGCTTCGACGCCGTGCTCGCCCACACGGACCTGGTGTTGCTCGATATCAAGCACGCCGATCCGGAGGAGCACCGGCGGCTCACCGGTTGCTCCAACGAGCGCATCCTCGCCTTTGGCGACGAGCTCGCGCACCGGGGCATCCAGATCGTCATCCGCCACGTCATCGTACCGGGCATCACGGACTCCGCGGAGGAGTGCGAGGCCGTGGGCCGCATCATCGGCCGCTGGCGCAGCGTGGTGGGCCTGGAGCTCCTGCCCTACCACACGCTCGGCGTGGTGAAGTACGAGCAGCTGGGTATCCCGTACCCGCTTGAGGGCGTGCCGCAGATGGACAAGGCGCGCTTGCCGGAGCTGCGTCAGGCGGTGCTGCGCGGCATGCGCGAGGTCCGCGGCGGGGGAGGGGCATGATGCCGGTACAACACGATGGCTTTGGGCGGAACATCACGTATCTGCGCATCGCCGTCACGGACAAGTGCAATTTCCGCTGCGTGTACTGCATGCCCGAAGAGGGTGTGCCGTCGCGCGCCCACGGTGAGCTGCTCACGGCGGAAGAGATCGCCCGCTTCGTGCAGCTGGTGGCGGGCGAGGGCATCCGCCGTATCCGCCTGACGGGCGGCGAGCCGCTGGTGAGTCGCCGTATCGTGCCGCTCATCGCGGATATCCGCGCCATCCCGCAGATCGAGGACATCTCGCTCACCACCAACGGGGCGCTCCTGCCTCGTCTGGCCCCGCAGCTCAAAGAGGCCGGACTCGACCGCGTGAACATCTCGCTCGACACGCTCTCGCCAGACCAATTCGGCAAGATCACGCGGCTGGGCAGGCTCGAGCAGACCATGCGCGGCATCGATGCGGCGCTCACTTGGGGCTTCGAACCGGTCAAGGTGAACTGCGTGGTGGTGCGCCGCCTGGATCAGGACGTCTTCGGCCTGGCGCGGCTCTCGGTGGAGCGTCCCATCCACTTGCGCTTCATCGAGTACATGCCCATCGGCGACGCCGGCGCGCGCGGCTACCGCACGGCGGATGCCGCCACGGGTAAGGACGGCGTGCTCCGGGCGGAGGAATGGGACGCGAGCGACACCGTTCCCAGCACGGAGCTGCGCGAGCGCATCAGCGCGGCCGGCGTTGCGGCGGGCGTGGGCGCGCTCGAGCCCGTGGAATCCGGCGAGGGCCCCGACGGCGCGGGCCCGGCCCGGTACTGGCGCTTCCCGGGCGCGGCCGGTACCGTGGGCTTCATCACTGCCATGTCCAGCCACTTCTGCGCGAGCTGCAACCGCATGCGCCTCACGGCGGACGGTTCCATCCGCCCCTGCCTGTTCAGCGACGCAGAGTACTCCGTGCGGGCCGCCCTGCGCGCGGGCGACGACGGGCGGGTGCTGCGCATCTACCGCGACGCCATCGCCCACAAGCCACAGGAGCACGAGGTAATCGGCGGCACGGCGCGCCAGATGTCGCAGATCGGCGGCTAGCCGGCGCCCGTTGTCCCGGCAGCCGGGTTTACGCTGTCATTCGATCGAGGAGGAACCATGCCCGATACCCCGCGCGATGCCTATCGCGATACCCTCACCCACGTTGACGAGCACGGTGACGTGCGCATGGTGGATGTCTCGGAGAAGGACGTCACCCAGCGCGTGGCGCTTGCCGAGGGCAGCATCCTCATGCATCCCGAGACCCAGGCCATGGTGCTCGAGGACCGCGCCAAGAAGGGCGACGTGCTCGCCTGCGCGCGCGTGGCCGGCATCATGGCATGCAAGCGCACGAGCGAGCTCATTCCCATGTGCCATCCGCTGAACATCACCAAGAGCAAGGTTCAGATCGAGGCGATCCCCGCCAACGGCGCGGGCGCTCGACCGGATGGGCGCGTGGGCTTCCACGTGCTGGTCACCACCGGCGTGACGGGCAAGACCGGCATCGAGATGGAAGCGCTGACGGGCGCCTCGGTGGCGTGCCTCACCATCTACGACATGTGCAAGGCGGTTGACCGCGGCATGGAGATCGTGGACGTGCGGCTGCTCCGCAAGGAGGGCGGTCGCTCGGGCGTATGGGTGCGCGGGGGAGCGGCGAGCGAGGAGGCTTCTGCCCCGGCGCCGGCCTCCGACGCTGGTTCCCCCTCCGTTGCCGGCCCGGCCCCTGCCATCGCCTTCATCGGCTACCAGAATGCCGGCAAGACCACGCTCGTGGAGAAGGTCATCGCCGAGCTCACCGCTCGCGGGCACCGCGTGGGTTCGATCAAGCACCACGGCCACAAGGGCTTCGACATCGACCAGACGGGCAAGGATTCCTGGCGGCACGCCCAGGCCGGCAGCAGGCACGTGGGGCTGGTGAGCCCCACGGGGTACGCCGAGTACGCGAGCACGGAAACCGAGCTGCCGCTCAACTGCATGCTCGATCGCTTCACGGATGTGGACGTGGTGGTCGTGGAGGGCTATAAGTCCGCGGGCCTGCCGAACGTGGTGGTGGCCAGAAGTGGGGTCGACCGCCTGCGCAACCAGAGCTCGCTCGACCTGGTGGGTGACGCGACGGTCGCCCTGGCCTGCAACGACGCGCTGGCCGCGCGTGCCAACCTGAGCGTGCCCACCGTGGATATCAACGATGCCGCCGCCGTGGCGGACGTCGTGGAAGGATGGCTGAAGCGCCGTGTCCAGTAGCACCTCCCTGCCCTCGTCTCCTATCGCGGCGTCAAACCTGCCGCGCTCCCGCCGCAACCTGTGCGTGGCCCTGCTGGTGATGCTGGGCTTCTCGCTCGGCTGCTCCGAGTTCGCCGTCATCGGCATCGAGACCGAGCTCGCCCAATCGTTTGGCGTCACGCTCCAGACAGTGGGCTTCACCATGAGCTCCTTCGCTGTCACCTACGCGGTGTGCACGCCGCTCTTGGCGGTCTGCACGGGACGGTTCCGCCGGTTCCAGCTGCTTGTGGCCTACGCGGTTGTGTTCTGCCTGGGCAATGTGGTAGCAGCCATCGCGCCGACCTTCCCCGTGCTCATCGCCTCGCGCGTGGTGATCGGCGCGGTCTCGGGTGCGTACCTCGCCGTGGGCGTCACCTTCCTTCCCGAGCTTCTCGGCCGCGGCAACACCTCCATGGCCATCTCCGTGGTGTACGGGGCCTTTTCCGTTGCCATGGTGATCGTGACCTCGGTGGGCAAGCTGGTGGCGGACGCGCTCGACTGGCATCTGGTTATGGTGGGCACGCTCGTGCTCGCGGTGGCGGTCTCCGCCGCCCTCGTGCTCGTGCTACCGCGCCAGGGGGCGACGGACACGCCCGCGACGGCGTGCGAGCAGCTCGCGCTCCTCCAAGAGCCGCAGGTGCTTTCGGGCATCTGCATTTTCGTCTTCGGCGTGGGCGCCGTCTACGTGTTCTACGGGTACGTGACGCCGTACCTGGAGGAGGTACTCGGCCTCACCGGCGTGCAGGCGAGCATGGTGCTCATGGGATACGGTTTTGCGTGCATGGTCTCGAACCTGCTCTCCGGCTGGTTCGACGCCCGCTTTGGCCTGAAGTCGCTCGTGCCTACGTTCCTGGCGCAGGCGCTCATCCTTTTCTCCCTCTTCCTTGTGGGCGGTCGCACCGCGCCGGGCCTGGCGCTCGTGTTCGGCATCGCACTCAGCATGTACGTGGTCTCCGTGCCCTGCATCTCCATGTTCATGAAAGCGTCCTACGACGCGCATCCCAAGGCGCTCACGCTGGCGAGCTCGCTCGAGCCCATGGCGTTCAACATCGGCATCGCGTTCGGCTCCGCCGTGGGCGGGGCCGTGGTGGCGGGGCCGGGCATCGCGAACGCCGGCATGGTCGGGTCCGCGTTCTCGCTGGTCGCCTGCTGCTTTGTGCTCCTGAGCATCGCGTTGGAGCGCCGGGCGCGTCGGCGGAACCACCCGCAAGCGGTACAATCGCGCTGACCGATTGATCGCATAATAAGGGGGATCGTCATGGCCGAGAACGATATGAAGAAGATTGCGAGCTTTACCGTCAACCATCTGGTGCTCATGCCGGGGGTGTACGTGAGCCGTCGCGACGCGGACCCCGCCACGGGTGTCGTCGTGACCACGTTCGACCTGCGTCTGACCGCGCCCAACCGCGAGCCGGTTATGAACACGGCCGAGTGCCACACCATCGAGCACTTGGGTGCCACCTTCTTGAGGAACCACGCTGCGTGGAAGTCGCGCGTGATCTACTTTGGCCCCATGGGCTGCCGTACCGGCTTTTACCTGGTTGTCTTTGGCGATGTGACGAGCGAGGAGATTCTGCCGCTCGTGCGCGAGCTCTTCACCTTCGTGCGCGACTTCGAGGGCGGGGAGGCCGACATCCCCGGTGCCAAGCCGAGTGAGTGCGGGAACTACCTGGATCAGAACCTGGGTATGGCCAAGTGGCTCGCCGCTCGCTACCTCGAGCGCGACCTGTCGGAGAACCCGCACCTCAGCTACGAGTAGGCCCCGGACGCGCCGTATCCGCCTACCGCGCCGCGCGCCGGCGGCCATTTGTTTCGACTTCTGAGCCTTCCACATTGTTGGGGGGAGTTGGCTGCCGCCGCGCTATCATGAACGCTTGCGCGCCTACGCTGTCTACGCATCCGCGCAGTCTGTACACCAGCCGCCCGCACCGACACGGGGCGGCACGGACCCAAGGAGGACCGTACATGGCCCAACCCCACTCCATGCACACGCATACCTGCGGCGAGCTTCGCCGCGAGCACATCGGCCAGGAGGTCACGCTCACCGGCTGGGTGTGGCGCCGCCGCGACCACGGCGGCCTCATCTTCGTGGACCTGCGCGATCGCGAGGGTGTCACGCAGATCTCCTTCGACCCCGAGCATTCCGGCGGCGAGGCCTTCCATGCGGCTGAGGGTATCCGCTCCGAGTGGCCCATCAAGGTGACGGGCACCGTGCGCAAGCGCCCCGAGGGCATGGAGAACGCCAAGCTCGTCACCGGCGACGTGGAGGTGCTGGTGAGCGCCATCACCGTGCTCAACCGCTCCAAGACCCCGCCCTTCCAGATCGAGGACCACATCGAGGCTGGCGAGGACGTGCGCCTGCGCTACCGCTACCTGGACATTCGCCGCCCGCACATGATGGCCAACCTCAAGATGCGCTCCGACTTCACCTTCGCCATCCGCGAGGCGCTGCACAAGCGCGCCTTCATGGAGGTCGAGACGCCCAGCCTCTTCAAGTCCACGCCCGAGGGCGCGCGCGACTTCCTGGTGCCGAGCCGCATCCAGCCCGGTCACTTCTACGCCCTGCCGCAGAGCCCGCAGCTCCTGAAGCAGCTGCTCATGGTAGGCGGCGTGGAGCGCTACTACCAGGTGGCCAAGTGCTTCCGCGACGAGGACCTGCGCGCCGACCGCCAGCCCGAGTTCACGCAGGTGGACATCGAGATGAGCTTCGTGACGCAGGACGACGTCATGGGTGCGCTCGAGGACGTGCTGAAGGATGCCTTCGCCGCCATGGGCGTCGAGCTGCCCACGCCGCTGCGCCGCATCTCCTACTGGGATGCCATGGAGACCTACGGCATCGACAAGCCGGACACGCGCTACGGCATGCACCTGGTGGACGTGACGGACATCTTCAAGGATTCCAAGTTCAAGGTTTTCGCCAGCGCCGCCAACACCGAGGGCGATGTGGTGAAGTGCATCAACGCCAAGGGTGCCGGCACCTGGGCGCGCAGCCGGATCGACAAGCTGGAGCCGGTGGCGCGCGAGCTGGGCGCCAAGGGCCTGGCCTGGATCGCCTTCCGCGAGGACGGTTCCATCAACAGCCCCATCGTCAAGTTCTTCTCCGACGAGGAGATGGCCGCGCTGCGCGAGCGCGTGGACGCCCAGCCCGGCGACCTCGTGATGTTCGCCGCCGGCCCGCGTCTCCAGAGCTGCGAGATCCTGGGCGGCATGCGTTGCCACATGGCCGACGCGCTCGATGTGCCGCGTGAGGGTCACGACTTCCTGTGGGTCGTGGACTTCCCGCTCTTCCACTGGGATGAGGATCGCAAGGCCTATGCCTCCGAGCACCAGCCCTTCACCCAGCCCATGGAGGAGGATATCGACAAACTCGATACCGATCCCCTGGCCTGCGGCTCGCACACCTACGACTTCGTCATGGACGGCTTCGAGGCTGGTGGCGGCGGCATGCGTATCCACGACGCCCAGCTGCAGGAGAAGATCCTGGAGAAGCTCGGCTTCACGCCGGAGCGCGCGCGTGCGCAGTTCGGCTTCCTGATGGATGCCCTCGAGTTCGGCGCGCCCCCTATGGGCGGCTTCGCGCTCGGCCTCGACCGCGTGTGCATGCTGCTCGCCGGCGCCGACTCCATCCGCGAGGTCATGGCCTTCCCCAAGACGAGCTCCGGCTCCGACATGATGAGCGACGCGCCGAGCGAGGTCTCGGCCAAGCAGCTGAAAGAGGTCAGCCTGCGCCTGCTGTAGGCTGAGTCACCGCATCGGTGTTCTGATCAAGCGCGTCCGGTTCTCCCGGGCGCGTTTTTTCGTCGTCGCCCGTGGTGAGGGCGGGGAGGCAGGCGACAGGCTGGCGCGGGTCCGAGGTGCTCGCAATCGATTCTTCCCTCGCTCCGTTTCTGTAAAGCACGTGTCATCGCCCAAAGCGAATCGGCGACCCCGCGCGAAAGGCGTGAGCAGAGGGGTTGACCTGCTGTCCCGCTTCCATTTGGCGCCAAACACCGTACCAAAGCGGCCCTCGCATCCCTTACAAAACTCTGCGCCAGAGCAGATACGACACTTGCCGGGGCTTGACGTGGCCTTCCTAGAATCTCCTTGAATGCGCCGGGAGTACACGTGCGCGCACATCGAAGGGGAAGGACGAATCGTGAAACACAAGCTTGCGGTATTCCAAAGAAAGATTCATTCGGGGGGTAGCCGTCTTCTCGCGCGCGGTCTGGCTGCGTGCGCGGTAGCGCTCCTCCTCGCGCTGACCGTGGTGCTGGGCGGCGCGTTCGCGCGTCCCGCATCCGCCAAGGCCGACGCCAAGAACCCGGACGTCGTGGTGTCCGGCACCACGGAGTGGCAATACCGCGACGACGACGCTCAGCCGGCGGACGGCTGGAAGACGAGCCCCGCGGTCACCGAGCAGGCCTGGAAGACGGGTAAGGGTTCCCTCGGCGCCAAGTTGGGTAAAATTGCCGATCTGGGCGACGGACACACGCCCCAGGTGCTCCTCACCCAGTACCGTGCCGGCGGCCTCCAGGACATCCCGGCCTACTACCTCCGCACCACCTTCGATGTGACCGATCCCAACGCGGTGAAGACCATCACCGGTTCCTTCGAGTACGACGACGCCGCCTTCATCTACATCAACGGCGTGAAGGTCGCCGAGGTGGGCAACAAGTCCGAGAACAACTACACCGGAAATATGGGCGGCGATATCGAGGGCCAGCACACCTGGGGCGGTACCAACGCCGACAAACCCCAGACCGGCACCATCAACGTCACCGATGTCTCGGCCCTGAATCTCAAGGCCACGGGCAACGTGGTGGCGGTGGAGCTCCATAACGGCCGCCCCGCGAGCTCCGACGTCTACTTCGACCTCACCAAGCTCACCCTCAACACGGGTGCTCCCGATCCCGGTCAGCCCACGGGCGACCTCAAGGCCGTCTCGCTCGAGGTGGGCGCCACCGAGGCCTCGCGCAACATCAACTGGCTGGGTACCTCCACGGCCGAGAGCTACGTCGAGTACGTGGCCAAGCCCGCCGGATATAAAGAGGGCGATGCCTTCCCCGAGGACGCCGCCACCAAGGTGACCGCCACCCAGGCGGCCGCCACGCGCGCCGGCTACCAGTCCAACAAGGTGACGCTTTCCAACCTCGCTGCCAACACCACCTACCTCTACCGCGTGGGCAACAGCGAGAAGTGGAGCGACCCGGCCGAGTTCTCCGTCAGGGCGCAGGGCGCGGGCCAGAGCTTCAACTTCCTCTTTGCGGGCGACCCGCAGATCGGCGCCGGCAACGGCTCCATTCAGGACAACCAGACGGGTTGGTCCAACACGCTGAACCGCGCGCTCAAGAAGCTCGGCGGTGCCGATTTCCTGGTCTCCGCGGGCGACCAGATCAACGACCGCGGCAACGAGGGCCAGTACGATGCCTACTACGCACCCGAGGCGCTGAAGTCGCTGGCCGAGGCCACCACGGTGGGCAACCACGATAACGGCTCCATGCGTTACACCGACTACAACAACATGCCCAACGTGAGCGATAAGGGCTCCACAGCGAGCTTGACGGGCGCGCAGTCCGGCGACTACTGGTACACCTACAACGGCGTGCTGTTCATGGACCTGAACTCCAACAATCTGACGACCTCCGAGCACAAGGCATTCATGCAGGACGCCATCGCCAAGAACCCGAACGCCAAGTGGAAGATCGTGGTGTTCCACCACTCCGTGTACTCGCTCGCCAACCACTACGACGACTCCGATGTGGCGCAGCGCCGCCGCGAGCTGCCGCCGGTGTTTTCCGAGTTGGGCATCGACGCGGTGCTCATGGGCCACGATCACTACTTCACGCGCACCTACCTCATCAAGAACGGCACGCCGGTCATTCCCGAGGGCCACAACGTGTCCAAGGGCGAGGATGCACCCACCGAGGCCGTGAACCCGGCCGCGGGCGAGGTCTTCTACCTGACGGCCAATTCCGCCTCGGGTTCCAAGTACTACAGCCTGAACAGGAGCCTGAATCCCAACGCCCTGCCGAGCTGGGTGGCGCATCAGGGCCAGAGCAAGCGCCAGACCATCACCAACGTGTCTGTGACCGCGAACGAGCTCAAGTTCGATACCTACTACACCGATCAGGACGAGCTGCAGCCACTCGACTCCTTCACCATCAAGCGCGCTGTCGCGCCGACCATCACGGTGGAGAAGGCCGACGAGACCGTCAAGGTGGGTGACGCCTTCGACCCGATGACAGGTGTTACCGCGAAGGATGCTGACGGCAAGGATCTGACCGACCGGGTGACCGTGGCCATCAAGGACAAGGATGGCAAGGACGTCCGCTACGTGGACACCTCCAAGGCGGGCAGCTACACCATCACGTACAGCGTTGAGGACGCATACGGCCAGAGTGCCAAGGCGACCAAGACCGTGACCGTGAAGGAAGCGGCGAAGCCCGAGACCAAGCTCTCCTACAAGCTTCTCGACGCCGAGGGCAAGGCGGTCTCGGCCGTGACGGTCAAGGTGGGCGATGATTTCGATGCGCTTTCCTACCTGCACGTGTACGACGAGACCGGCAAGGAAGTCGCCAAGGACGGCGTGACCCTGCGCGTGACGGATGCCACGGGTGCCGAGGTGACGAAGGTCGATACCTCTGCTGCGGGCGAGTTCACCGTCTCCTATGAGGCGAACGGCGTCGAGGTCGCCTCGCTCAAGGTGACCGTCAAAAAGGCTGGCAACGGCCAGAACCCTGGTGGCAACAACGGTGGAAACAACCAGAGCGGCAACGGCCAGAACCCTGGTGGCAACGGCAGTCAGAACAACGGTGGCAACGGCGGCCAGAACACCAACGGCAGCCAGACCGGCAACACCGGTAAGCCGGGTGCCAAGCCCGTCAACCTGCCCCATACCGGCGACGATGCCTTCGCGCTCGTGGGCGGCCTCGCAATAGCGGGTGTGCTGCTGGTGGCCGGTGCCCTCGCGTGGCGCCTCGCCCAGAAGCGTCGCTAGCGCGCATCCCATTCTCGCGGGATGGGTGGAGCTCTCCTGCTGCCCATCCCGCGTGTACGAGGAAGTGATCGGGGTGGCCTGTACGGGATGCAAGTTCCCGGGTCGGGCCGCCCCGTTTGGAAAGGAACGGTTCTCCTTGACGTTCGATCTCAAGACTCAGGCTCGCGCCCACGTGGTCGAGTTGGCGACCATTGCTGCCATGACCGCCATCGTGGTGGTCGTGCTCGTCTTCGGTGGGCTGAAGACGGCGAGCTTCCGCATGTTCGCCAAGAACGGTATCACCTACCCCGTCGCCACGGTCACTCGCATCGTCTCGGAAGACGTGGCCGAGGAGGAGGGGACCGGCCGCTATCTGGGCTCGCAGAAGGTGGAGGTGCGCATCGAGGACGGCGTGAACGCCGGCAAGACGGTCGTGGCCTTCAACCAGATGTCCGCCGACCACAACGTGCTCGCGCGGGTGGGCGAGAAGCTCATCGTGCAGGCGGAGAACCAGGAGGGGCTGGAGCCCCACTACTCTATCTATAACTACGACCGCATTCCCGGTATCGCGGCGATCGTGGGCGTCTTCGCCCTGAGCATGGTGCTGGTGGGGCGCACCAAGGGACTGCGCAGCCTGCTCGGCCTCGCCTTCTCGCTCTTCATGATCGTGATGTTCCTGCTGCCGCTCATGTTCAACGGCGTCTCGCCCATCTTGGCGAGCCTGCTCACGGCGGCCATCATCACCGTGTGCTCCATGCTGCTGCTGAACGGCGGTAGTAGAAAAACGGCTGCGGGCATCGCCTCCACGCTCTTGGGGCTCCTTGCCGCCACGTTGGTGTACCTGGCCATCGCGGCCGTGCTCCAGGTGAGCGGGTTCAACGACGAAGGCGCCGAGGAGCTCGTGATCCTGCAGCAATCCACGGGCGTCCAGGTGCAGCAGGTGCTCTTTGCCGGCGTGCTCGTGGCCTCGCTCGGCGCCGTCATGGACATGTGCATGTCCATCGCCTCCTCGCTCTTCGAGCTGAAGCAGGTGCATACGGAGCTGACGGCGCGGCAGATGGTGGCTTCGGCGTTCTCCATTGGCGGCGACATGATCGGCACCATGTGCCAAACGCTCATCATGGCCTTCGCGGGCGCGGGCATCTCCTCGCTCCTGCTGCTTCTGGCCTACGGAATCGACTTCAACCAGTTCATGACCTCGGATTACCTGGCCGTTGAGCTGATTCATAGCTTTGTGGGCGCCATCGCGGTGGTGCTCTGCGTTCCCATCACGGCGCTCGTGAGCGCCTGGCAGTTCGAGGGCGCCTCCCTGCGGGGCAGCCGGACTGCCTAAACCATCTGATCGAGAAGAGATGCCGATGAACTCCGGTCGGCGTGTTCGGCGGGCTCTCGGGCGATGCGACGATCTCTGCCTGGGTCGACCTCGACAGCACCTCGAACAACCAGATGATGCTGGGCGCGGGGTCCGATAAAGACAACTTCTTCGTGATGGCGCTGAACGACGCCTTCCGCAGCGGTCTCAACGTGGAAGGCGCGGGCGAGCGGCGGATGGTCGCCGATTCCGGGGTACCTGCCGGAACCTGGGCGTACGTCTCGTGCGTGCAGAAGGGCACGGCGGCCTCGCTCTACGTGGACGGCAAGAAGGTCGCCACGGGTACGGCCGACCATGCCCTCGCCGCTGCCGTGGCCAAGGCAGGCGCCTTCGCGCACCTGGGCGGCATCGATTTCTGGGGCGACCCGTACTTCGGCGGGCGCATCTCCAGCCTTGCGGTGTATGACAAGGCGCTCGATGCCGACGCGCTCGCCGCCGAGATGAAGCGCACCGACGCGCGTCTGGCCGATGAGGTCGCGCGTGCGGAGACCGTGCTGGACGCTGGCGGTTTGAGCGTGGACCAGGCGCGTGCGCTCACCCAGGCACAGGACGCCGCCAAGGCCGTGGCGGACGATCCGACGGCCACGGCCAAGGAGGCAGCTGCCGCGCTGAAGCGTTCCTGAGCGGGTCGATCCGCCATGCGGAGTCGGCCCGGCGCCCAGGTTTGGGCGCCGGGCCAATCCGACGTATGGCCGGTTCGGCATCTGGAGGCGAGATAAACGCTAAAGTGTAGAGTTTCTCGTTGGGATTCCAGGTATACGCGGTCTGGACGAATCGCCCAACTGGGCTTTTGTTCATGAAAAAACTCGCGGTCGTGCTCGCGGAGTCAAAAACTCTACATTTTAGTGTTTATCTCCGGGCATCGCTGCAAAAGCGTGCCGCACTGAACCGTATGGCGGGCGCCGACGGCATTGCAAAGTACCGTTTACGCGTTTCACCGGTTATGTTCGCGCGTTCCCCAACCGTGCGGCGGTTTCTCACGAGACGCGCATGGTAGCGTCGCGGCATGGTTGTTATATGCGACATATCGGCTTGGCAATACTGGCGTACCCCTCCCGTGGTGCGAGAGGGGTGGCTCGATGCGGCCCTACTCGATCAGATGCTCTCTGCCGCCTCCTTGGATCGGGAGATTCTGAAGCCGCTCCGTGCCAACGCACGCGAGGCGGAGCGCCTGATCCGGTGGCGCCTGCTCGCGGACCTCAAGGGGCTGAGCCTACCCGTACACGTTATGGTCGACGTACGCGAGAGCAGGCATGCGAGCGAGATTCTCCGCGTGCACGAGTATCCCCGCAACCTGCCCGCCGACATGCTCGTCGATCTGGGCAACGGCCTGTACGTCATGCCGCCCGAACTGTCTGCCTCCCTGAGCATGCGTAAAACCGATGTGGTGGCGATGGCAAAGCGCATGTTCGAGGCTTGTGGGCTGTTCTCGATCATCCCGTCGAACCCGCGCATACAGCTCGTGTTGAACGACCTTCTGAGCAGGGGCGTGCTGGCAGCTTCATCATCTCGAGGAGATGGCATCTACGGATACAGCGATAGCAATGGTCGACGCCAGGGCTTCTTAGACCAGGAAGGCGAGACGTTGCCGTGGTCGCCGACGTTCGATCGCACCGCCCGCCTGACGGATATGTGGAAGCGCGCGCCCCTGACTAGCACAGATGCTATCGCAGCATCGCTCGACCGCTTGGAAGGCGTTCGGGGGCTGCCGATGGCGCGACGGGCCCTTGCGCTGGCGCGCGATGGCGCGGCGTCGCCGGAGGAGGTCAGGGCATATCTCCTTCTGTGCTCCGGCTGGCGAGTCGGGGGAGAGTCATGGGGGACCCCGGATCTGAACAGGAGGGTCGACTTCACGCCGGAGGCGCGGCTGTTGGCGCGAAGGTCCTTTGCCGTTGCCGACTGTCTCTGGATGGAGCCAAAGGTGGACCTTGAGGTGCAGGGCATGGCATTTCATGCCGATGATCAGGGATTTCTCGTTGCCTCCGGCAGGAGGACGGCGCTTGAGAGCATGGGCTATACCGTTTTGGAGATCAATCACGAGCAGATGGCCGATCTTGAGAAGTTCGATGCTATGCTGCCCTCGATGGCACGCGCCGTGGGATACCCGCTCCAGCCTCGAACGGGCGCGTTTCTGCAGCGCCGCGACAAGCTTCATCGTGCGCTGTTTGGGCTTCCCTACGACCCCCAATAGAGCGCAAAAGACCTGTGCGCGGCATCCAGCCCCTGCTTGCATGCTGTTGGATGGAGATAAACGCTAAAGTGTAGAGTTTCTCGTTGGGATTCCGGGTATGTGCGGTCTGGAGGAATCGCTCAACTGGGCTTTTGTCCTCCGGAAAGCCGTCCTTGTCCTCTTCGCCGCCTGAAAACTCTACACTTTAGCGTTTATCTCGAGCAGGCTGCTTTCGCTGCCCGGTTTTAAGCCCTGTGGCGCGTTCTACCCGCCCGTCGTGCTCACGCAGACTATCCCCACGGTCGCCATCGCCCCGCTGCTGGTGCTCTGGTTCGGCTACGACATGGCGCCCAAGGTGGTGCCCATCGTGGTCACCACGTTCTTTCCCATCGCGGTGGGGCTCTTGGGCGGGTTCCGTTCTGTGGACCCCAACCAGATCGACCTCATGCGCTCTATGGGAGCCAGCCGCCTGCAGATCATGCGCCACGTCAAGCTGCCGGCGGCCATGCCGCAGTTCTTCAGCGGTTTCAAGATCTCGGCGGCCTACGCGGTGGTGGGGGGCGGTCTTCGTCGAATGGCTCGGCGGCTTCTCGGGCCTGGGCGTGTACGTGGCGCAGAAGAAGGGCTTCTACAAGGACGCGGGCCTAGAGGTTAAGATCGTCCAGGGTCCCGAGAACGGCGCCGATTCGCTCGTGGCCACCGGTGAGGGCGACTTCGGCGTGAGCTTTCAGGACACCATGGCGAGCTACGTGGTGGGTGCCGGCGCCCTGCCCGTCACCGCCATCGCCGCCATCATCCAGCACAACACCTCGGGCATCATCAGCCTGAAGGACAAGGGCATCACGAGTCCCGTCAAGATGGCCGGGCACACCTACGCCACATGGGAGACCCCCATCGAACAGGGCATCATCAAGCGCTGCGTTGAGGCCGACGGCAGCGACTACAACCAGGTCAAGATGATCCCCTCCACGGTGGCGGACGAGGTTTCGGCGCTCAAGACCGACCAGGTGGACTGTATCTGGATCTTCTGGGCCTGGGCGGGCGAGAAGTGCGAGCTCGCGGGCCTCGCCACCAACTACTTCATGTTCAAGGACTTCGACGCACGTTCGACTACTACACGCCGGTGATCATCGCCAACAACGACCTCATCAAGAACGATCCCGACACCGTGCAGGCGTTCATGGACGCCACGCGCAAGGGCTCCGAGTACTGCGTGGAGCACCGAGACGACGCCGCGAAGATTCTGGTCGATGAGGTGCCGGAGCTCGATCTGGAGCTGGTTCGCGCCTCGCAGGAGTACCTGGCTGACCAGCACACCGCCGACGCCGACGCCTGGGGCAGGATCGATCCCGACCGCTGGGACGCCTTCTACGCGTTGATCTCGGAGAACGGCATCAGCGAGGAGCAGATTCCCGTCGGCGCAGGGCTCACCATGCAGTTCCAGAAATAGCAGGTACGAGCGACTGGGTGAGCCGGGGGCTATCCCGCGCGCCCGGCCGCGCAGAAAGGGTGCGAGATGGCGCGCTTGAGCGTTGGACACGTGACGCAGGGCTTCGGTTCCCTGACCGTTCTGGACGACGTGAGCCTGACGGTTGAATCCGGCCGGGTGGCGTGCCTGCTCGGACCCTCGGGCTGCGGCAAGACCACCCCCTTCCACGTGGTTGCCGGCCTCGAGCGACCGTCTGCGGGCCGCGTGCTCCTCGGCGAGCGCGACGTGACCGGATGCCCCGGCCAGCTCTCCTATATGCTGCAGAAGGACCTGCTGCTGCCGAGCAAGACCATCCTGGACAACGTCTCGCTGCCGCTCGTGCTCCGGGGCACGCCGCGCGACGCCGCCCGCGAGGAGGCGCGCGAGCTCATGCCGACCTTCGGACTCGTCGGCACCGAGGACCGCTGGCCCGCGGAGCTCTCGGGCGGCATGCGGCAGCGCGCCCCAGGCGGGCGAGCCCACGCGCATCGTCGGCGCGGAGCGCATCGATCGGCCGCGCAGCGAGCGCCAAGTCTTCAACCTGACCGAGGACTTCCTTGCGCATAATCGCCGAGTGCTCGCGTTGTCGGGGGAGCGCGCACTACACCGTTCGCCGAGGAAACGCGTACGCTCGGCCAAAAATACGCGCTATTCACCTGCGAGCCATTTTTCAGAACTTTCCCAGAAGCGCTTCACAAGACCGCTCTGACGTGCTAGTTTACTAAGGCGAACATAGACGCGGCTAACTTCCCCTTGAGTCGCCCGCCTTCGTGTGGGCAAAAGAGGGGAAGTTTCCCCGTATATGTGCGCTATCGGCCTGTATGTAAGGAATTGGTGAGAAGCATGGTGCAAGGTCCCAAGGCTCCCGCGATGCCGCTTTCCCTGGTGAAGGCTGGCGAGACGGTGACCGTCGAGCGCGTCAAGGGCGTCGAGGACATGAGGCGCCACCTCCAGGAGCTCGGCTTCGTGGAGGGTGCAGAGGTCCATGTGGTCTCCAACAGCGGTGCCAACATCATCGTCATGATCAAGGGTGCGCGCTTTGGCATCGACGCCAAGGTCGCCGTCCACATCATGACGGTCTAGCTGGCATCCACGCCATCACCGCTCCGTACATCGGCGCGAGCAACGAGTGCATCGAAAGGGGGAAGCAAATGAAGACACTGGGAGATGTGGCCGTGGGCGATTCCTCGACCATCATCAAGCTGCACGGTGAGGGCGCGCTCCGTCGTCATCTCATGGACCTGGGGCTCATCAAGGGCACCAAGTTTACCGTCGTGAAGGTCGCTCCGCTGGGCGATCCCGTCGAGATCAACGTGCGCGGGTACGAGCTCTCCATCCGCAAGGAGGAGGCGGCGATCGTCGAGGTTCAGTAAGTTCCCCCTTGACGATTGTTTCTGCAGGTAGAGTTAGAGTTTTCTAACTTGAATGTCCCTTTTAGGACGTTTGGAAGAAGGATTGAATGGCGGCTTCACAGCTACATGTCGCGCTTGCCGGTAACCCCAACTGCGGCAAGACGACCCTCTTCAACCTGATCACCGGCGCCAACGGCTACGTTGGCAACTGGCCGGGCGTCACGGTTGAGAAGAAGGAGGCCAAGCTCACCTCTGATAAGAGCGTGACCATCACGGACCTCCCCGGCATCTACTCGCTTTCCCCCTACAGCCCCGAGGAGGTCGTCGCCCGTGACTACATCATGAGCGACGAGCCCGACGTGGTCATCCAGGTGCTCGACGCCACCAACCTCGAGCGCAACCTCTACCTGGCCCTCCAGGTCGTCGAGACGGGCAAGCCCGTTGTCGTGGCCCTGAACATGGCGGACCTGGTGGAGAAGAACGGCGACAAGATCGACACCAAGAGGCTCTCCAAGGCCCTCGGTGCCCCGGTCGTCATGATCTCCGCCCTCAAGAACACCGGTATCGACGAGCTCTTCGCCAAGGCGCGCGAGGCCGCTGCCAAGAAGGCCGAGGTTCCGGAGCACAAGTTCGACTCCGCCATCGAGGACGTGCTCGATCACATCGAGAACTGCCTACCGCAGAGCGTGCCCGTCAACAAGCGCCGCTACTACGCCGTCAAGCTCTTTGAGCGCGACGCCCAGGCCGTCAAGCTGGTCAACCTCAACAAGGAGCAGGCTGACCGCGTTGAGCAGCTCGTCTCCCAGTGCGAGAAGGACTGCGACGACGACTCCGAGTCCATCATCACCGGCGAGCGCTACGCCGTGATCGCGCACATCATCGACGAGTGCCTGAAGAAGGCCCCCGAGAAGATGAGCATCTCCGAGAAGATCGACCGCGTGGTCACCAACCGTTGGCTGGGCCTGCCGATCTTCGTGCTCGTGATGTGGGCCGTGTACTACATCGCCATCGGCACCATCGGCACCGCCGGTACCGACTGGGTGAACGACAACCTCTTCGGCGACGGCTTCACGCTGTTCGGCGCCTCCTTCCCCTCGGTTCCCGGCCTCTTTGAGGGCTGGCTGACCGCGGCTGGCGCCTCCGACCTGGTGATCAGCCTCGTGAACGACGGCATCGTCGCCGGCGTCGGCGCCGTGCTCGGCTTCATCCCGCAGATGTTCGTCCTGTTCATCCTGCTGTCCTTCCTCGAGGACTGCGGCTACATGGCGCGCGTTGCCTTCGTGATGGACCGTGTGTTCCGTCGCTTCGGTCTCTCCGGCAAGTCCTTCATCCCCATGCTCGTCTCCACGGGCTGCGGCGTGCCGGGCGTGCTGTCCACCAAGACCATTGAGAACGAGAAGGACCGTCGCATGACCGTCATGACGACGACCTTCATTCCCTGCGGCGCCAAGCTGCCGATCATCGCGCTCCTCATGGGCGCCCTCATCGGCAACAACGACGCGAGCTGGATCTCCCCGCTCTTCTACTTCCTGGGCGTCGTGGCCGTCATCGTGTCCGGCATCATGCTGAAGAAGACCAAGCTCTTCGCCGGCCGTCCGACCCCGTTCGTTATGGAGCTGCCTGCCTACCACATGCCCTCGATTCGCTCCTGGGCCTTGCATGTGTGGGAGCGCGTGAGCGCCTACATCAAGAAGGCCTTCACGATCATCTTCGCCTCCACCATCGTGATCTGGTTCCTCTCCAACTTCGGCGTCTTCGAGGGCGCCTTCGGCTTCCTGCCCGACCTGACCGATGCCGACGAGTTCATGGACTACTCCGTGCTCGCCATGCTCGGCAGTGCCCTGTCTTGGATCTTCGCCCCGCTGGGCTTCGCCTCTTGGCAGGCCGTCGCCATGTCCATCTCCGGCCTGGTCGCCAAGGAGAACGTCATGGCTACCGCCGCGTCGCTGCTCTCTATGTCCGACGCCACCGAGGCCGACCCGGAGCTGTGGCACGCCTTTGCGCAGCAGATGTTCTTCAATCACGGCGGCACCGTGGGCGCCATCGCCGCGTTCGGCGCGTTCAACCTGCTCTGCGCTCCGTGCTTCGCTGCTATGGGCACCATCCGCGCTCAGATGAACTCCGGCAAGTGGACCGCCATCGCGCTGGGCTACGAGTGCGGCTTCGCCTGGGTGATCGGCCTGATGATCAACCAGTTCTACCTGCTCTCCCAGGGTGTATTCAGCATCTGGACGATCGTGGCCGTTGCATTTGCCGCCGCCATCCTCTTCCAGCTGTTCCGCCCGATGCCCAAGGGCGCCATGGGCGAGGACGACAACGAGGTTGCCCCCTCCGTCTCCGCGGCCTAGTATCTCCCGGCTGTAGAGCCCCCTTTGGACCGGCTGCCCGCACGGCAGCCGGTCCTTTTTTAGGTTTGCGCACCGTGCCCGCGCGAACCAAGGTCATTTTTGAAAAAGGCGTTAAGACAGCTCGGATGGGGTAGAGTTAGCGAGAGTAAACAAAGGAGGCACACCATGTCCCTGGCAGATGTTGTTGTTCTTGGTCTTCTAGCCGTTGCGTTCGTAGCGGTGTGCGTGCGGGTGAAGCGCCATGGCGCGTGCATGGACTGCGGCGAGGCCGGTATGTGTACCGGTCATTGCAGCCCCGACCACAAGAAGACCTGTGCGGCGCTCAAGGGCCTCGACCAAGTTGAGGCAGAGCTCTCCCGCGGTGTGAAGTAGCGCCCGCGCCCGTCGCGCGCTGCCAGACGCCAAACGCCCGTTCACGGTTGCCCCAATGGTGCCGTGAGCGGGCGTTCTTGTGTGCGGTGCGTGGGAAATACCTCGGTAACAATCGTGTGAGAAAGTGGGGACTGCAACGTTTCGGCAGGAAAGGGCCGTGTATGGATAAGCAGCAGAACATCGACTTCGTTATTCGCACGGTAGAGGAGCGCGGCATCCGCTTTGTGCGCCTGTGGTTCACCGACGTGCTGGGCCGGCTCAAGAGCTTCGCCATCTCGCCCGAGGACCTCGAGGTTGCCTTTGAGGAGGGCATCGGCTTCGACGGCTCCGCGATCGAGGGCTTTGCCACGCCCGATGAGGCCGATATGCTCGCCTTCCCCGACGCCTCCACCTTCCAGGTGCTTCCCTGGCGCCCGAGCCACGACGGCGTGGCGCGCGTGTTCTGCGACGTCTGCACGCCCGACCGCGAGGCCTTCCCGGGGGATCCCCGCGAATGTCTGCGTGTCATGTTCCACAAGGCCGAGAAGCGCGGGTTCATCATGAACGTGGGCGCCGACCTGGAGTTCTACTACTTCCCGAGCGAGGATAAGCCCGTGCCCATGGACGAGGCCGGCTACTTCGACCTCACGCCCAACGACTCCGCGCGCGACCTGCGCCGTTCCATGGTGCTCATGCTCGAGAAGATGTCCGTGCCCGTTGAGTACACCTATCACAGCTCCGGCCGCTCGCAGCACGGCATTGCGCTGCGCCATGCCGAGGCGCTCACCATGTCCGACGCCATCATGACGGCCAAGCACGTCATTCGCCTGGAGGCCTACGACGCCGGTATCCACGCGAGCTTCATGCCCAAGCCCATGGCGGACGAGGCGGGGAGCGCGATGTTCCTGCACCAGTCGCTCTTCAACAAGCGCGGCGAGAACGTGTTCTACTCCGCGGGCGAGGAGGGTGGCCCGTACCACCTCTCGAGCATCGCCAAGAGTTACATGGCGGGCATCCTGGACCATGCCGCCGAGATCACGGCCATCCTGAACCCCACGGTCAACTCTTACAAGCGCCTGGCGCTCGCAGGGGATACGGCGCCCAGCTACGCCACGTGGGGGCTCCGCAACCGCAGCGCCATGATCCGCGTGCCCATCTACAAGCCCGGCAAGGAGCTCTCCACGCGCATCGAGCTGCGCAGCCCCGATCCCATGGCCAACCCGTACCTGGTGAACGCGGTGACGCTCGCCGCGGGTCTGGATGGCATCGAGCGCGGGCTCGACCTGCCCGCCGAGTCCACCTCGGAGCTCATGGCGCTCTCGCCGGCAGAGCTGGCGCAGCGCGGGATCAAGCCGCTGCCGCGCAGTCTAGAGGAGGCGCTCGACATCTTCGAGGCCAGCGACTTCATGCGCGAGACCCTGGGCGAGCACATCCACGCGTTCTTCCTGCGCAAGAAGCGCGATGAATGGGCCAAGTTCGCCTCGACCATCACGAAATGGGAGCTCAAGCACTACCTAGCTTCCTAGGCCATCCTGTGCAGCGGGTTCTGCCGCGCCATTGCGGCAAGATAATGTGCGCGCCTGCTGCTGATATCTGCGGTTTGTTGCTATCATCGATTTGTTACGAGGGAGGTGCCCATGTCTGACAAGAACGTACTGTTCATGGCGCGGACGACGCGGTTCCATGAGTTCGTAAGGACGCTCGGCACCACGATGGGCGCCGAGGTGTTTGCCGCCACGCCGGATTCTCCGGGTGCCGCCCACGATTTCGACCTGCTCGTGCTCGATGCGGACGGCGTCCGCGCCGACCGTCTGGAGCAGATCTCCAAGTGGCTCGAGAGCCGGGGGAACATCCCCATGCTACTGATCGTGGACGAGGAGGCGCTGCCCGAGCTGCATCTTCCGGCGCATGCGCGTGCCGACTTCCTCTGCTCCGGCGCCAGTACGGTGGAGCTCGAGGTGCGCGCCCGGCGTCTCATGGGCGAGGACGACCCGTTCCTTGCCGAGGACATCATCAAGATCGACAGCATGACCATCAATCTGGCCACCTATCAGGTGTACCTGGACGACGAGCCGGTTGACCTCACGCTCATGGAGTACTCGCTGCTCTCGTTCTTGGCCACGCATCCCAATCGCGCCTACAGTCGCGAGGTGCTGCTGCACCGTGTGTGGGGCTTTGAGTACTGCGGCGGCACGCGCACGGTGGACGTGCACATCAGGCGCATCCGCTCCAAGGTGGGACCGCAGATCGCGGGCCACATCACCACGGTGCGCGGCGTGGGCTACCTGTTCAAGGACTGATAAAACGAACCAGACACGTTCTTTCACGGGAGCGGGGCGGCCCCGAACCTGGTTGGTCCGGGGCCGCCCCGCTGTTGCGTGCCTATGGCGTGGGCGAGTGTGCCGCTACTCCTTGCGGCGGCGCTGGACGACCGCCACGCCGGCGGCCACGGCCGCGACGCCCGCGGCGCCGGCCGCCAGGGCCGCGGCGCCCTGGTCGTCGCCGGTCTTGGGCAGGGAGGCCTTCTTGGCGTCCTGCTTCTTGGCCTCGGGCTTCTGCTCGCCCTTCGGCTGCTCCGGCGTCTCGGTGGTGCCGCCGCTGCCGCCGACCTTCCTCCAGCCGGCGAAGAGCGTCAGGTCGGACGTGACGGGCTCGTCGAAGTCGTACGCCTTGGTCAGCGCCTCGTCGGCGTACCACCCGGCGAACGTGTAGCCCGCTCGCGTTGGGTCGGCCGGCTTGGAAGCCGCGTCGCCGTACGTAACCTCCTGGACCGCGACCGCGCTGCCACCCTTGGAATCAAAGGTGACCTTTTGGGCCTTGGTGGAATCCCGAATGGTGAGTGAATCGGTGTTGGTGACGGTCTCACCCTTGGAGTTGGTCAGCGTGTGGCCGTTCAGGTTGATGACGACCTTCTTGCCGCCAGGAACGGTCACGTCCTCCTCAACGTTTTGCTGCAGGGTGACGGTTTCTCCGTCCTTGGCGGCTTCGATAGCGGCATTCAGCGTGAGGTACGCCTTGCCGTTCGCGGTCGTTGCCTTGATGATTCCGCTGACGGGCTTCGTGTTCGCACCAAAGTTGTTGGCACCGAGGGTGACCACGCCGTCCTTGATGGAGTTTTTGACCTCGTGGGTCTTCGTATCCGTATAGCTGCCGAAGGAGATGCCGACGGTGGTGTTGAACGTATTGCCCTCGACCGTCACGTTTACGCTCGGACCCTGGCCGGGCCAGATGCTGTGGGAGATGCCGGTGCGGCCCTCGAAGTCGTTCTTGGTGATTGCCGCGCCGTCAACGTTGGTGATGAGGGCGCCGTTGATCCTCGACTTATCCGAAGCAAGGCCGGAGTGGTCGTAGACGTGGTTACCCTCGAAGGCAAGGTTCTTGATGCCGTAGGAACCCTCGGTTCCAACGTTACCGTTGCCGACGAGCAGTATCGTCGAAGAGGCCGTGCCACCCTCAGGAACGGGATTGCCAGGCTGCGCGTTCAGAGTGTTGTTGATGACCTTCACATTGTCGATCGCATTCGCGCCACCGACAAGGTTGATGCCACACCAGGACCACTTATCGTCACTGCTGGCACCTTTCGCATTGGAGTGGGTTGCGATGTTGAAGAAGTTCGTGTCGAACGTAATGTTTTTTGCACCCGGATTGACGCGGACGCCGTTGTGCTGCTTCTTGACGTTTGCATCCTTGCTGATGTCGAACGTGCATTTCATAACCTTTGCGCCGCTCGTCTTTCCGTCAACCGAGATATTATCATGCGGTCCGCCGGCCGTATTGGAGGCGTCGGTGAGGAAGTGCACGCCATCGACGGTGACGTTCTTGGCCTTGACGGTGATCGTGCCGGTGTAGACGACGTCCTTGGCGGCGGTGACGGTCACACCTTCCTCGTCCACGGTCAGGTTTTCCGACGTGGTCTTATTGATGGTCCACGTCTTGCCCGTCTTGGTGAAGGGGCTATTGGTGCCATTGTTCGCAGCCGCCGGCTGGGCGTCCGTCGTCGCGGCATTATCGTCCGCAGCGCTCTTCGCATCCGCGGTCGCGTCGGCAGCGTCGGTCGCCTTCGCCGCGTCCGTGGCAGCATCAGACTTGCCCGCCGCGTCCGCCGACTGGACCGCCTGCGGTGTGGCGTTGGTACCCTCGGCGAGCGCCGCGATCGGCGTGCCGCCCAGGGCGAGGGTCAGGGCCAGGCCAGCGGTAACCGCGGCGGGACCCCGGAAGGTATTGATACGTGGCATGTTTTTCTCCCATCCCGTATTGAGCCGAGAACATATAAGGGTCGGAACCCATATAGCAAACATTGTGTCCCCCCCCTGCTCTTTTCAAGGGAGAAGTGCAAACCTTTACAATCCAATCGACAAATGGCATCGATAGTCGACAAGTGGCTGGCTTTTCCGTCCCGGTTTCGAAACAAAGTTGAGGCTATGGACGCTCAAGGCGTTGCGAGGCGCCCGCTCTTCCGGCATGAGGGCGCTCGCGAAGGGGTCGGCCAAGCGGCCGCATGTTGCCATGCGGCCCCTGGCATTCTGTTGCTAGTTGTGGTGGTCCCGCGCGGAGTAGATGGTGATGGTCTCGCTCGTTTTACCCACGCGTTATGTTTTGCCAAACCTGAACGGGGAGGGGATTTTCTTTTAGCTTCAACGCTTCAGGAAATAAGAGAAGACGGTCATGCAAGGACGACCGTCTTCTCCAGCGGGCAGGGGGCCTTGAGTACACCCCGCCATAGCCGCTATTCCCTCTGTATGTTTATACCCGCAAGCATGCTGCTCAGCCATCATCACACTGGATTTACCTGCTGCTTAAGACCTTCTAGATAGGCGGCGGGGTCGATCGGCTGGATGGTAAACCTTCCAAGAAGGGATTGACCTGTCATGATCTCAACCTGCGAGCGCAGGAATGAGTAGAACATCGACACGCCGTTGAGCTTCAGCGCCTCGAACACCTCGTGCTCTGGAATGCCGATTGCATCAGCTACAGACAGACTCCCCACGGCGGACGCGAGGACGCTCAGCCGTGTTTCCTCGCTGCCCTCAATTTCCTCGGTCAAGATGAAATTGATTTGCATGCTGAACGGTAGGGTGAACTTGCCGTTTTCGTGCGCCAGCTGCAGGTTATCGGGCGTTGTGATGGTGATGCTGGCGTTGAGCGTATCGCTTTCCGGTCGATTCCTGTTGGCATCGAAATCGATTCTGTCAACGAATGGGCCGGAAATTGATATCGGGGAAAGGAATCCATTGCTCATGCTGCCTTAAGCCCTCCCTTTAGCACGCTTAGACTCGGCGCATTGGGCTCGGTGTAGGAGACCCGGGCGCTGCTGTTCCTCTGTCTCCACTCGCTTTTGTCGACAATCGATTCAGAGCTGGCGCTTGCGGCGGATGATGGCTGGTAGACAAAGCCGCTCGATAGGTCGATATCGAGAGCACTCTCGATTCGCGCAAGGGTCTTCAACGTCATGTTGGTCTGCCCCTTGATGATTCTCGTGATCTGCGCGGGCTTTACCCCCATCTTCGCCGCGAGCTCGCTTTTCGCCATGCCGAGCTCTTTCATCCTCGTGTACACGGAGCCGGATATGTTCATGGCGTGGTCCCAAGCGAGGTCTTCAGGAGTAAGCTTAAGATCCATCATCGCGTCTAGATCTTCATTTTCTTTCATTCCGTTCCTCCCATCATGCAACCCCTTGCGAGGGAAGCAAGCTTCTTCGCTCTCGCAAGGTCACTCTTTTTGATATGGCCACCCTTTCCCTGGTGTCCGTCGAAGTCGAATAGATAGATTGGAGTTCTCTGCTCATCGTCGTGTAGATAGGTCATCACTCTGATAACCTTTCCGTCGGCTCTCAACTCGAAGACTGACACGTCGGATGTGAGTTGCTTCAATTTCTTCGCTTGTATCGCCCAGTCAGTGCTGAAGCGAGCGACCTTTTCCATCATGCCGGCTATAACTCGGGCACGGTACTTTGTCTTTCCGCTTGAATGGAGCTTGCTTAGGAAATCCTTTTCTCCTTCTTTTGCGAGTACGTTCACTAAGGTGTCTTTAGTGGCCTTCACTTTCCGAATCTCATAATTAGTATCCACCGCATCACCTCACACTTTACTTATAAGTTAAATAAAGACAATAGCTTAAGCGCTGATATTTGCGTTCATTACATAATGGTATAAAGGAGTGTTCGGAACTGTGCAGTGAGTGGTTGGATACAATTCGCGGATATCAGTTTTTTCCTACTGAATTCGTTTGATCGATACAATTCCATTGTAGCCCTGACCCGCATCCCCGCACCCGCCCGCTCCGGTGAGTGGGTGGTTTGAACCGGACCGAGCACATGCTGAGGTATAAATGCGCGGGTAGATGCCCCTCACATCCTCATACCTCGGCTTTCTCTTACAATTGCCTTAATCTCATATGAAACGGTGGAAACGCATTCGCACGTTGGGGTACAACGTAGCCGTATTCAGAAGCGAGAAAGGATCGCGTGATGAGCGACGAAAAGTTTCCCCAGCGCCCCGAGGGGGCCGGTCCCGCGCCGCGCGTGGAGGTAGAGCCCACGCCGCAGCCTGCCGAGCAAACGCAGCAGACGGAGGCCCAGCGAGGCGCCGCGTCTGCCGCGGGCACGGCTCCCACGGAGCAGATCCCGTACGTGGCCAGCACGTCCGCGCCCGTAACGGAGACCGTCAAGCACACCGTGGTGAAGACCAAGACCAAGAAGCTGCCCGTGTTTCTGGCGTCCCTGGCCGGCCTGGCCGTGGGCGCGGTGCTGGTCATCGCACTCGTGATGTCCGGCGCCTTCCGCATCACGGACGCCAACGTGGTGGCTACGGACAGCGGCTCGTCCAAGGGCACCACGCAGACCCTGAAGATCGACGCGGAGGACACCACCCTCGCCGAGGCTGTGTCCGCCAAGGCGCTGCCCTCCGTGGTGTCCATCACCGCCATGACGGGCAACGGCGGCTCCGCGAGCTCCCAGAACAGCTCGTCGGATAGCGCGGGCAGCATCGGCTCCGGCGTGGTCCTGGACACGGACGGCAACATCCTCACCAACTACCACGTGGTGGAGGGCGCCACCAGCATGACCGTCTCCACGTCCGACGGCGGCAGCTACGAGGCCGAGCTGGTGGGCTCCGACGAGTCCAGCGACCTGGCGGTCATCCGCCTGAAGGGCGCCAAGGCTAGCGACCTCACGCCCATCGAGATCGGCGATTCCGATAAGCTGACCGTGGGTGAGTGGGTCATGGCCATCGGCAGCCCCTTTGGCAACGAGGCCTCCGTGTCCACGGGCATCGTGAGCGCGCTCTACCGTTCCACCGCGCTGCCCAGCACCACGGGCACGAGCATCTACGCCAACATGATCCAGACGGACGCGGCCATCAACCCCGGCAACTCCGGCGGTGCGCTGGTGAACGACGAGGGCAAGCTCATCGGCATCAACTCCGTGATCGAGAGCTACTCCGGCTCCAGCTCGGGCGTGGGCTTCGCCATTCCCGTGAAGTACGCCAAGAACATCGCGGACCAGATCATCAGCGGCAAGACGCCCGTCCATGCCTACCTGGGCGTGACGCTCACCAGTGTGAACGCCACCAACGCGCAGCAGAACAACCTGGCCGTGACGAGCGGCGCGTACGTGTCCGAGGTGACGGCCGACAGCCCCGCTGACAAGGCCGGCATGAAGAAGGGCGACATCATCGTCGCCGTGGATGGCGAGGAGATCAGCTCCGCCGACGGCCTGATCATCGCGGTACGCGGCCACGACGTGGGCGACAAGGTGGACATCACCGTCAACCGCGACGGCAAGGAGGAGAAGCTCTCCGTGACGCTGGGCTCCGACGAGGCGCTGCAGAACACGGGCAAGGACGACACCACGCAGGGTGACGGCTCCGGCAACGGCATGACCGAGGAGGAGTTCCTCCGGTACCTGCAGGAGCTGCTGGGCCGCGGTGGCAACGGCGGCCAGCAGGGCAACGGCTTGTAATTTGGGGACGTTTCTCTAAATCAGAGTGCCGCTGGTTTGGTTGCGGCAGCCTTCAACAAGCTCTGGGGCACCTTCCGATACGGAAGGCGCCCCTTTTCTATTGCCGTACGTTGGGCGGGTGCCCTTCCAGATCCGCGGTCGACGGTTTGGTTACCCTTTCGGCCGTCGAAGGAGAGAAATCCTCGGTTTGGTTACCCTTTTTCTCGTGCTGGCGATGTAGAGAGCGGCCTGTCTGAGAGAACCCGCAGGTCAGGGAGGTTCGATGCTGGCGCTGTATATCGGCGAGCCGCGAAAAGGGTAACCAAACCGAACGAAAATTTCTTCGCCATCTGAAAAGGGTAATCAAACCGGCAGCTAAGCCCCTTTTTGAGGTGCGACCACGTGGGACGCTGCCCGTTCATAGGAACATGGCAGCTCGACGGCCACTGTAATTTGGGGAACGTCCCCAAATTACAGATGCGAAAACTATTCTCAGATAAGAATTAATCGAAATGGGGAAACGATATCATCTACGCGCTAAAATAACCGCGTATGTGCCGGCGCAGAGGCTTGCGCCAAAACCCTCTTGCCCGGCCTTATCGGAGAGGAACGGGAAAGGGGAGAGATGTTCACTCTTCACAAGACCCAGGGCGGCGTTCACCCGCCCCAGTGTAAGGACATGCGGGATTTTGCCTGCACGTCCATTACACCGCCCAAGCGGGTGCGTATCCCGCTGAACATGCACATCGGCGGTCCGTGCAGCCCCGTCGTCAAGGCGGGCGACCACGTGTACGTGGGCACGCTGATCGGCGACGGTCAAGGCCTCTACGCGCCCATCCACGCCAGCGTCTCGGGTACCGTGATCTCCACGGATCAGGAGAAGCTCCCCACCGGTCAGACGGCCCACGTGGTGGAGATCGAGTCCGATGGCAAGATGGAGGCCGATCCCACGCTCAAGATGCCCGAGTACACGGACACCGCGTCGTTCATCGACTGCGTGCGCGCGTCCGGCATGGTCGGCCTGGGCGGCGCTGCCTTCCCCACGTGGTTCAAGATGCGCGTGCCGGCGGGCAAGAAGTTCGAATTCTTGGTCATCAACGGCATGGAGTGCGAGCCCTACATCACGAGCGACTATCGCCAGATGATGGAGCACGCCGACCGCGTGATCGACGGCGCCCACCGCATCATCAAGGGCCTCGGCATTCCCGCGGCCGTGATCGGCATCGAGGACAACAAGCCCGAGGCCGTGGAGAAGCTCTCCGCCGCCATCAAGGAGAAGGGCTGGGATGACTGCCTGCAGGTGCTCTGCATCCCGACCAAGTATCCGGCGGGCGGCGAGAAGGTGCTGATCCATGCCACCACGGGTCGCGACGTGCCGGCCGGCGGGCTGCCCGCCGACTGTGGCTGCCTCGTGATGAACGTGACCTCGGTTTCTCGCCTGGAGCAGTTCTTCCGCAACGGCATGCCGCTCGTCACCAAGACCATGACCATCACGGGTGACTGCGTGGGCAAGCCGGGTAACTACCGCGTGCCCATCGGCATGAGCGTGAGCGACATCATCGAGGCGGCGGGCGGCCTCACCAAGGACCCGGTGAAGATCATCATGGGCGGACCGATGATGGGCCGCACCCTCACCGATATCAACTGCCCGGTTATCAAGGCCAATAACGCGATTCTCGCGTTGCACGACACCGCGATCCTTCCCGAGGAGACGCCCTGCATCCGCTGCGGCCGCTGCGTGCGTGCCTGCCCGCTGGGCCTCATGCCCTTTGCGCTCGATTCCGCCAGCCGTCGGCACGATGCCGTTGAGCTGGACGAGCTCGCCGTTATGAACTGCATGTCCTGCGGTTGCTGCGCCTACGTGTGCCCGGCCCATCGCCGCATCACGGCGTCCATCGCCGAGGGCAAGGCCGTCTACCGCGGCGAGTGCGCCCGCCTGAATCCCAAGAAGGAGGCGTAAAGCTCATGAACCTCATCAACGAAGCCTCCCCGCATTTCCACGGCAAGGGTTCCACCGCCTTTATCATGGGCGCCGTCTGCTTGGCGCTCGCGCCCACGCTCGTGGCCGCCACCGTGCTCTACGGCCTCGGCGCGCCGCTGCTGGTGCTCGTGTGCGTCGCCACGGCGCTCGTCTGCGAGCACGTCTGCTGCCTCATCATGCGTCGCGAGTCCACGGCGGGCGACCTGTCCTGCGTGGTCACCGCCCTGCTCTTTGCCTTCACGCTGCCGGCCACGTGCCCCATCTGGGTGGCCGTGCTCGGTACCGCCTTTGCCATCGTGGTCGTGAAGATGCTCTTCGGTGGCATTGGCTGCAACGTGTTCAATCCCGCCGTCGCCGGCCGCGTCTTCATCATGGTGGCGCTGCCGAGCGCGCTCAGCTCGTATCCCGACGTGCAGGGCAAGGCGCTCGATGCCGTGACCGGCGCCACACCGCTCGCCATGGCCGCGCAGGGGAACACCCCCTACAGCCTGATGGACCTGCTGCTGGGCAACCACGCGGGCGCCCTGGGCGAGACCTGCATCCTCACGCTGCTGATCGGCTACGCCTTCCTGCTCATCATCCACGTGGTGGACGCCTGGGCCACGCTGCCCTACGTGCTCACCGTGGCCGTGGTACTCGGCCTCGGCGGCCAGGACGTGCCCTACCAGCTGCTTTCCGGTGGCCTGGCGCTCGGTGCGTTCTTCATGGCAACGGACTACACCACCACGCCCATGACGCCCACGGGCAAGATCATCTTCGGCGTGGGCTGCGGTCTCATCACGGCGCTCATCCGTCTGTTCGCCTCTGCTCCCGAGGGCGTGGCGTTCTCCATTCTGTTCATGAACATGTTCGTTCCGCTGATCGACCGCGCGACGCGGCCGAAGCCGGTGGGAGGTGTGAAGAATGCCCTCGTCTAACAGCAAGGGTGCGGGTGCCAACGCGAGTTGGGTGGCCCGTCACAAGAACGGGGCGTGGTACACGCTCGTGGTGATCTGCGTGGTCGCGGTGGTGTGCGGCGGCGTGGCCGCAACGGCCCACTTTGCGCTGCGCGATGCCTTCACCGCGTCTGACGCGGCGCTCGAGGAGGCCAAGGGCGGCGCGCAGCGCGCGCTCATCTTCCCGGACGCCGGTTCCTTCAGCCAGGTGACGGCTCCCGATATCGAGGGCTTGAACTCCGTGTGGCAGGCTGATTCCGGCGAGTACGTGTTCGACGTGCAGTCCGATGGCTACCATGGCCCCGTCGAGCTCATGATCGGTATCACCACCGACGGCAAGGTCGCCGGTATCCAGGTGGTTTCCGAGGATGAGACGGACGGTATCGGCAGCAACGCGCTGACCGACGACTACCTGGGCAGCTACAAGGATATGGCTGCCGCGGGGACGCTCACCCTCGACGAGGCCGGGAGCGGCGAGACCCACGTGGACGGCGTCTCGGGCGCGACCTTTACCTCCACGGCGGTCGTGAACGACCTGAATATCGCCTTCGAGGCCTATGCGCAGCTGGGAGGTAACTAACATGGCTCTCAATCGCAATGTGGTGGCCGAGCAGAACGCCTCGCTCAACGAGCTGGTGCATACGCCCACGTTCCTCATGGTCGCGGGTGCGCTGCCCGGCCTGTTCGCGGCGACGTCTCTCGGGCACGGTGCCGTCATCGGCGGCGTGTGCGCGGTCGCGATCCTTGGCGCGGCGCTCATCTCGCGCGGCGTCTCCTGCTTTACCGGACGGTTCTCGCGCGTGGCCGTGGCGCTTATGCTCAACGCGCTCGTGATGGTGCTCGTTGGCTTTGGCGTGCGCGTGGCACTGCCGGTCATCTATCAGGACCTCGGCATCTATCTGCCGCTCACCTGCGCCTCGGGCGTGGCGTCCATCTTCATCGCCCAGAGCGGGATCGACGCCCTAAAGGGTGCTGATCGTGCGGGCGAGCTGACCTTTGGTGACGCCGTGCTGGCGGCCGTGACGGCCTTCCTGGCGCTCGTGTTCTGCGGATTCTTTACCGGCCTGTTCACCACCGGCCAGGTCTTCGGCCTGACGGTGGGCGAGCTCGCGGCTTCGCCCATCTCGATCTTCGGCAAGCCCGCCGGTTCGCTTCTGCTGCTGGCACTCGTCGCCGTGTTCGTGCAGGCGGTGTGCGATGCCCGCGCCAAGGGTGCCGCCGCTGATTCGAAGGGAGGCGAGGCGTAATGGCGTTCATCAACGCGCTCTTCACCTCCATGCTCGATAACAACCTGGTGTTCTGCCAGCTGATTGCCATGGTGACCGTTATCCTCGCGGCCAAGCGATCGCAGGATGGCGTCTGCTTCGGGACCATGCTGGGTTGCGCCACGGCTGCCGCCGGTGCGTTTGGCGCCCTGGTGTACGCCGGCTTCCTGGCTCCTTGGGGTGTGGGTTACCTGGCTCCCGTGGTCTATGCCATCCTCGGCGCCGCGGTGGCCTTCGTGGGCGGCGCCGTTGCCGCTTCGCGCAAGGGTGCCGCCGACCGTGGCCTCGCCCTGCGTCTCGTGGCGCTGCTGGCCGCGAACGCCGCGCTCATGGGCGCTGCGCTGGCGAACGGCGTTGCCTTTGATTCCGCCACCGCGACGGCCGACGTGCTGTTCGGCAACGCGCTCGGTTCCGGCCTCGGCGTGTTCCTGGCCGTGGTGCTCTTCACGTCCATCCGCGCCCGCATCGACGACCGTCTGGTGCCGCATGCGATGCGCGGCCTGCCCATCGCGCTCGTGACGGCCTCGCTCATGGCGATGGCGTTCACCTGCGTTGCCGGTATCGCCGGCGGGCTCTTCGTCTAAGGGGGTTTGAGGTATGGATCCCATCATCCAGATCTGCGTGCCGCCGATCCTGTTGGCTATCGTCGCCGCTGGCTTTGGCGGCCTGATTTCCATCTGCGCCGGGGCGTTCAACCGCGCGGACCGTGCCGAGACCGAGGCCGCGGCCGAGGCTGACGACCAGGCCGAGTAGCCGCGGGCCGCTCGGCTCGACATCGTTTCTCTGAAACCGCCGAGATGCGCGTGCGTCTCGGCGGTTTTTCGTTCTATCGGGGTTGTGTCGCGGTCCCTGCGGGCTGGTATCCTGAGTTGGGTGAACACGACGAACGGGAGCGACCATGGCAGAACAGCAGACCCTCTTCAATACCGCCGACGATGCACCCGCGCAGCCGGATCCGGCCGCGCGCGCGGCTGAGCTTCGGCATCTGCTGGACTGCCACGCCTACCGGTACTACGCCCTGGATGCGCCCGAGATCACGGACGCCGCGTTCGACAAGCTCCTCGTGGAGCTTCAGCAGATTGAAGCGGCTCATCCGGAGCTCGTGACGCCCGACAGCTACACGCAGCGCGTGGGCGGCTACGTCTCGGAGCAGTTCGCGCCCGTGACGCACATGGCGCGTATGTACTCCATGGACGACGCCATGAACCTGGACGAGCTCGATGAATGGCTGCAGCGCACCGAGGATGCGCTCGGCGCCGGCAAGGTCACCTACACCTGCGAGCTCAAGATCGATGGTCTGGGCGTGGCCCTGACCTACCAGAACGGTGCCTTCGTGCGCGGCGCCACGCGCGGCGACGGCACCACGGGTGAGGACGTGAGCCTGAACATCCGCACCATCCGCGACGTGCCGATGCACCTAGCGGAGGCCGCGCTCGTCCACATGGCCGAGGACCGCCCCACGCCCATCGAGGTCCGTGGCGAGGTCTACATGCCCAAGGGCAGCTTTGCACGGCTGAATGCCGAGGCCGATGCCGAGGGCAAGGCGCCCTTCGCCAATCCGCGCAACGCGGCCGCGGGAAGCCTGCGTCAGAAGGACCCCAAGGTCACCGCCCGGCGCGACCTCGCTACCTTCATCTACGCCATCGCGGACACGGCTCCCCTCCACGTGCACTCCCAGCGTGAGTTCCTGGATTGGCTCCGCTCCGCTGGTTTCTCGGTGAACCCGAACGTCTCCACCTGCTCCACGCCGGCCGAGGTGCATGCCTTTTGCGCCGACGCGCTCGCGCACCGCGGGGACCTCGATTACGACATCGACGGCGTGGTGGTGAAGGTCGATAGCTTTGCCCAACAATCCGAGCTCGGCTTTACCGCCCGCGCGCCGCGCTGGGCCATCGCCTTCAAGTTTCCGCCCGAGGAGAAGCAGACGGTGCTCCGCGAGATCCGCATCCAGGTGGGCCGCACGGGCGTGCTCACCCCGGTGGCGGAGTTCGATCCGGTGCTCGTGGCGGGCTCCACGATCGCGCGCGCCACGCTCCACAACGAAGATGAGGTGCATCGCAAGGATGTGCGCGAAGGCGATACCATCATCGTGCACAAGGCGGGCGACGTCATCCCCGAGGTGGTGGGGCCGGTCCTCGCCAAGCGTCCCGAGGGCGCCCTGCCCTGGAAGATGCCCACCTGCTGCCCCGCCTGCGGGAGCCCCGTGATACACGAGGAGGGCGAGGTCGCCTACCGCTGCGTCTCGCTCGATTGCCCGGCGCAGCTGAAGGAGCGCCTGCTCCATTGGGTGAGCCGCGGGTGCATGGATGTGGACGGTATCGGCGAGGAACTCGTGGAGAAGATGATCGCCGCGGGGCTGCTACACGACGTCTCGGATTTCTACCAGCTTACGGTGGACGACATCGCCGGGCTCGACACGGGGCGCACCTACCTCAAGGACGACAAGAAGAAGGGCGTCCTGGCGGGCCAGCCCATTCTGGTGGGGGCGAAGATCGCCGGCAAAATCGTGGACGAGCTGACGGCGTCCAAGGCCCGCTCGCTCGGCCGCGTGCTCTTTGCGCTGGGTATCCGCCATGTGGGTAAGAGCGTGGGCGAGGTCATCGCGCGACGCTTCCTGACCATCGACGCCCTTGCGGCGGCGAGTGAGGAGGACATCGCCAGCGTTGACGGCGTGGGGCCCAAGATCGCCCAGAGCGTGCGCCAGTTCCTCTCGGTGCCGGAAAACCTCGCGGTGCTCGACCGCCTGCGGACGGCCGGGCTCACGCTCGAGGAGGACCTCTCCGCCGAGGCCGCCCGCACGGCGGCGGAGACGGGCGTGGCGGAGGACCTGGCGGCTTCGCAGCCGCTCGCCGGCCTGACCTTCGTGCTGACGGGCACGCTCGAGAACCGCACGCGCGACGAGGCGGGCGCGGCCTTGAAGGCGCTGGGTGCCAAGGTGACGGGCAGCGTGTCAAAGAAGACGAGCTACGTGGTGGCGGGTCCCGGCGCGGGCAGCAAGCTCACCAAGGCGGAGAGCCTGGGCGTGCCGGTGCTGGATGAGGCCGCGCTGGAGCAGGTTCTGGCCACGGGCACGGTGCCGGCGGCGTAGGCGGGTCAAGCGCCGCTGCGCCCGGGGTTCTGTGGCGGCGCTATCCCGAACAGCCACAATCTGAAATAGCTGTTTGACACATCAACTATTGAGGCCTATACCATGACTGGTCAATAGTTGATATGTCAAGGAGATGACGCGACGTGGCTGATTCGCCTCGTTCGGAATCGTGTTCTGCGTATCCCGAGGAAGATGACTTCCATCTGCGGCTCTACCGCGCCTTCCATGCCCAGCGCACGTTCTTGCGCGCGGGACATCGACAGACGGGCCTCGGGGCCGGGCAACCCAAGCTGCTCGCCTACATTGCTCGGCATCCCGCCTGTACGCAGCGCGAGCTCGCCGCCTACTACGACCTGGATGCCGCCGGCGTCTCGCGCATGCTCGACGGCTTGGAGCGGTCCGGGTTCATCACCGTGGCGCCCGACCCCGCCGATCGCCGCGCCAAGCACCTGCGCGCCACGCCGGCGGGGGAGCGGTCGCTCGTTATCTGGCAGGGCCATTGCGAGCAGCTGGAGCGGGAGATGCTCGTCGGCTTCTCGCCCGAGGAGCGCGCGGCGTTCGCCGGTTTTCTCGAGCGCGTCTATCTGAACCTGAGGGGAAAGGCACCGGATGCGGGGCCGGGCGTCGCGCCGGCCTCCTCGCCCGCGGTAACGCCTGCCGCCAACCCCGTCGACGGCGCATAGCCCAACCGCCGTTCCAGCTTCAACCTCCTCAAACCCACCCGAAAGAAGGATTCATCCATGCGTGAACTCGCCCGCTTGCTCTCGTATCTGGGGCCGCGCTATCGCCGCGATGCCATCCTGGGCATTTTCATCGTCATCGTGGAAACCTCGCTCGAGATGTTCATCCCCGTGCTCATGGCGCGCATCATCGACGACGGCATCGCGGCGGGCAACGCGGCGCTCATCTGGCACCAGGGCGCGCTCATGATGGCCTGTGCCGCCGCGGCGCTCATGCTCGGTTTGGGCTATGCGCGCTTTGCCTCGCGCGCGTCGATCGGTCTGGGCGCCAACCTGCGGCAAGCGGAGTACGAGCATATCCAGGAGCTCTCGTTCGCCAACCTCGACCGTTACCAGACGTCCTCGCTCGTCACGCGCATGACCACCGACATCACCGTTATCCAGAACGCGCTGGCAAACGGGTTCCGGCCCATGGTGCGCGGTCCCGTGATGCTCGTCATGGGGCTCGTGTACGCGGTGGCCCTGAACCGCGGTCTCGCGCTCGTGTTCGCCGGCATCCTGCCCGTGCTGGCGGTCGTGCTCGGCCTGATCACCTGGCGCGTGGCCCCGCGCTACCGCACGCTGCAGGACACGATGGACGAACTCAACGGCGTGCTGCAAGAGGACCTCACCGCCGTGCGCGCCGTCAAGGCCTACGTGCGCGAGGACCACGAGCGTAAACGCTTCGGCCACGTGAACCGCAGCTTAGCGGATACGGCGACGGCCACCTTCGGTACCGCCGTCATGAACGTGCCTGCCTTCCAGGCGTCCATGTACGTGGCGGCTACGCTCATCCTCTGGATCGGCGGGCACAAGATCCTGGCCGGCGAGCTGCAGGTGGGGGAGCTCACGGGCTTCATGAGCTACGTGCTGCAGATCATGAACTCGCTGATGATGATCTCGAGCGTGTTCCTGCTGCTCACGCGCGCGCTTACGAGCGTGGAGCGCGTGGGCCAGGTGCTCGACGAGCGCCCGGTCCAGGCCCTGCCCGCGTCCGAGCATGCCGTGGTCGAGGTGGCGGACGGCTCCATCTCTTTCCGGGACGTGTCCTTCCGCTACGAGGAAGATGCCGAGGAGGACGTGCTCTCGCATATCGACCTCGATATCGCCAACGGCGAGACCATCGGCATCCTGGGCGGCACGGGCTCGGGCAAGACGACGCTCGTGCAGCTGATCGACCGGCTTTACGACGCGAGTGCGGGCACGGTGCTGGTGGGCGGGCACGATGTGCGCGATTACCAGCCGGCGACGCTCCGGGCGGCCGTGGGCTTCGCCCTGCAGAAGAACGTGCTCTTCACCGGTACGGTCCGCGACAACCTGCGGTGGGGCGCGCCCGACGCCACCGACGAGCAGATGCTCGAGGCATGCCGCGTGGCCTGCGCGGACGAGTTCCTCGACCGCATCGGCGGGCTCGACGCGGACTTGGGCCAGGACGGCGCCGGCGTCTCCGGTGGCCAGCGGCAGCGCTTGTGCATCGCGCGCACGCTGCTCACGCACCCGAAGATCCTGGTGTTCGACGACGCGACGAGCGCGTGCGATATGGCCACGGATGCCAAGATTCGCGCGAACATCGCGCAGATCGAGGGCGTGACGGTCATTGTCATCGCCCAGCGCGTGGTGTCCGTCGAGGGCGCCGACCGCATCATCGTCATGGACGACGGCCGTATCCACGGCGCGGGCACGCACGAGGAGCTGCTGGCGGCGGACGAGATCTATCGCGAGATCTACCAGTCGCAGAACCTGACGGACGAGGAGGTGCGCCATGCCTAAGACCGCGGCGCAGGCGCGGCCCCAGAACCTGGGACGCACGCTGAAGAGCCTGCTTTCGTACATGGGACACGCACGGCGCTCGCTCGCGGCGGTGGCGGTGCTCGTCACCGTATCCGCGGTCGCGAGCCTGATCGGCACCTACATGGTGCGTCCGGTGGTGAACGGCCTAGCCTCGGGCGACGGTTCGCACCTGGCGGGGCAGGTGGCCTTTACGGCGGCCGTGTACGCTATCGGGTTCCTCGCCTCGGCGGGCTACACGCAGGTCATGGTGCGCGCCGCGCAGACGGTCGTCTACGACATCCGCCGCGACCTCTTTGCCCACATCCAGAAACTGCCGCTCTCGTACTTCGATCGCACGCGCGCCGGCGACATCATGAGCTTCTTCACCAACGACGTGGACACCGTTTCCGAGGCGCTCAACAACAGCTTCGCCAACGTGATCCAGGCGTTCATCCAGATGGTGGGAACGCTCGCGGTGCTCTTCATCCTGAACTGGCGGCTCACGCTCATCACCGTTGCCTGCGATGCGCTCATCGCGGCCTACGTGCGGTACTCGGGGGCGCGCGGCAAGCGGTTCTTCGAGGCGCAGCAGCGCTCGCTCGCCGGTCTCGACGGCTATGCGGAGGAGATGCTGCGCGGTCAGAAGGTCGTGAAGGTCTTCAGCCACGAGCGGGCGAACGTGGCCGAGTTCACCGGGCGCAACGAGGACCTCAGGGTCTCGGGCACGGCGGCGCAGGCGTACGCGAGTACCATGGTGCCCGTGACGGTGTGCATCAGCTATGCGAACTACGCCATCGTGGCGGTGGTGGGCGGTCTGCTCGCCATCCAGGGGCTGGCCGATGTGGGTGCGCTCGCGAGCTACCTGGTCTTTGTGCGGCAGGCGGCTATGCCCATCAACCAGTTCACGCAGCTGGGGAACTTCCTGCTGAATGCCCTGGCTGGTGCCGAGCGACTGTTCTCGGCCATGGAGCTCGCGCCGGAGGTCGACCGCGGCCGGGTGACGCTCGAGCGCACGGGCGAGGACACCTGGGCCTGGGTGCTGCCGGCCGGCTACGGCGTGGGCTCGCTCGGCCAGGTGGTGCCGGTAGCGCAGCGCGCGGCGGGTGCGGGCACGGCGGGCACTGGTTCGGATGTGCCGACTGCCGGCGCGGTGCAGGCCGCGGACGGGACCGCGCTCGAGCTCGGTCCCGTGCCGCTCGCAGGCGACGTCCGCTTCCACGCGGTCACGTTCTCGTACGTGCCGGGGCATCCGGTGCTCACGGACTTGGACCTCTTTGCGCATCCGGGGCAGAAGATCGCCTTCGTGGGATCGACTGGCGCGGGCAAGACGACCATCACCAACCTGATCAACCGGTTCTACGAGGTCGATGCGGGCGAGATCACCTACGACGGCATCGACGTGCGCGAGATCGCCAAGGCCGACCTGCGCCGGAGCCTGGGCATCGTGCTGCAGGACACGCACCTCTTCAGCGGCACGGTGGCGGAGAACATCCGGTTCGGCAAGCTGGACGCCACGGATGAGGAGGTGCGCGCGGCGGCGGAGGCGGCCTGCGCGGACTCGTTCATCCGGCGCTTGCCGCAGGGCTACGACACGACGGTCGAAAGCGACGGGGCCAACCTGTCCGCCGGGCAGCGGCAGCTGCTCGCCATCGCGCGCGTGGCGGTGGCCGATCCGCCGGTTCTCATTTTGGACGAGGCAACGTCGTCCATCGACACCCGCACCGAGAAGCTCATCGAGCGCGGCATGGACCGCATCATGCGGGGGCGCACCACGTTCATGATCGCCCACCGGCTCTCAACGGTGCGCAACGCCGACGCGATCATGGTGCTCGACCACGGCCGCATCATCGAGCGCGGAACCCACGAGCAGCTGCTCCAGCAGCATGGCGAGTACTGGGTCCTCTGCCACGGGCTGAAGGAGCTGGATTAGGAGGGCCGGCTGGCGGGGCGGACGAGCGGGTTCGGCCCGTCAGCCGGCTCGCCCGGTCTAGGCCTCCGGCTGGTCCTCGGGCGCGACGGCATCCGTCTCCTCACCGTCGCCCAGGCAATGCGCCTCGATGACGGCCTTGAGGTCGTCGATGCCCTGGCCGGTGGAGGATGACGTGATCAGGATGTCGCCCGCGCTGATGCCGATCTGGCGAGAGATCGCCATGCGCTGCAGGTGCTGCTTGCCGCGGCTGAGCTTGTCGGCCTTGGTGAGCGCCACCACAAACGGAAACTCGTGGTCGGAGAGGTAGTCGATCATCTGGATGTCGAGCTTGCTCGGGTCGTGGCGGATGTCCACGAGCGAGACCACCAGGTTGAAGCTGCGGTCGAGCTCGAAGAACTCACCGATGAGCGAGCCCCAGCGCGCCCGCTCGGCCTTGCTGCGCTGGGCGTAGCCGTAGCCGGGCAGGTCCACGAAGTGCACGCCGTCCGCCTCGAAGAAGTTGACGTTGGCGGTCTTGCCGGGCTTGGACGAGACCTTCACGAGGCCCTTGCGGTTGAAGAGCTTGTTCATGATGCTCGACTTGCCCACGTTGGAACGCCCGACGAAGCTGACTTCCGGGCAGGTTGAGGGTGGAATCTTGGCGACGTTGCCGTAGCTCGCCACAAAGTGCGCCAGCTGGTAGTTGATATGGTTCTCGGACATCTTCGTCCTTCCGGGATTCGATGAGGCAACGGACGGAACGCAGCGCGAGGGAGGCTGCCCCGATGCGCCGCGTTTGCGGGGATGCCGCTAGGCTTCGGGCTTGTAGAGGCCCATCTTCTGCGAGAGGCGCCGGACGATCGCCAAAGTGAGCGAGGATGCCGTGCGGGCGTAGCCGTCGAGGTCGAACTCGCGCTCGCAGAAGGCGTCGTAGGCTTCATCGCAGTTGTCGGAGATGGCACGAAGCACCAGGCAGTCCACTCCGTTCTTGGCTGCGATGTGCGCCACGGCCGCGCCCTCCATCTCGGCGCAGTCGGCCTCGGTGGCGGCAACCACGGCCTCGCGCGCCTCGGCCCCGGTGATGAAGCGGTTGCCCGTGGCAATGGTGCCCACCAGGTAGCGGCGGAGCGGGGCGCTCGGGTTGTTGCGGCGGAAGGGGGAGGCGTCGGCTGCCTGGCGCGCGGGGGTGCCGGGGGCCACGGCCTTATCGGGGAGCGTGGCGTCCAGGTACCCGTGGGCGATGAGCGTCTCCTCGGCGAGCTTGACGAGGAAGTCGCTCGATGAATACTCCATCAGGTTCGGCTTGCTCTCGGCGATGAGCGCGTTATCGGTATCGATGTAGCGCAGGCAAGCACCGATCACCACGTCGTCGATGTGCAGCTGGGGGTTGAGTCCGCCCGCGATACCGGAGAAGATCACCGCGTTCGCGCCATAGCGGCTGATGAGGTGCTGCGTGGCGGCCGCGGCGTTCACGGTCCCCATGCCCGCCACGGTAGCGACCAGGTTGAAGCCGCAGTACTCGCCGCCCAGGATGGTGAGGCCCGCGTCCTCCGCTACGGTTCCGTGCTCGATCTCGTGGTAGATCTGGCGAACTTCCTTCTCAAGCGCACCGATGATGGCGATGGTGGGCGTCATAGCGGGCTCCAATCGTGCTGCGTCGTGGTATTTATCGAGGATATGGTAGCAGGTTGGCCGGTAGTGCGGAAAAATGACCGTGCCGAATGCGGCGCGCGGAATCTTGCTGGGTCGAATCCGCCTGAAACCCGCTTCAAGCGCACTCGGACGCCCCGCTCCGCGCACCCGAAACCCTCCATTAACATTTGCGAACGTGGATGAGACTTTGCCCAGATAAAGCACCGCCAGGCGTACCATCGAAAACCATGCATATGTATCGGGAGGAAAGGCATTCCATGAACAGCATCCTCATCTCTCGCCGCTCGGCGCTCGCTGCCGCTACGACCGCCTGCGGCCTGGGCCTCGTCGGCTGCGGCAAGGGGGGTTCCGGCACGTCCGCGGGGAGCGTCGGCTCGGGCGCCGCGGCAGCGGACGGCAAGACCTACCAGATCGGCGTCCTGCAGCTCACCGAGCACGCCGCGCTCGATGCCGCCAACAAGGGTTTCATCAAGGCGCTCGACGCCGCCGGCCTGAGCTATAAGGCCGACCAGCAGAACGCCCAGAACGACCAACCCACCTGCCAGACCATCGCGAGCAAGTTCGTGGGCGACGGCGTGGATCTGATCTTCGCCATCGCCACCCCCGCAGCCCAGGCGGCCGCCGCGGCCACCACGGAGATCCCCATCGTGGGCACGGCCATCACCGACTTCGCCGCGAGCGGTCTGGTGGAGAGCAACGACGAGCCCGGCGGGAACGTCACCGGCTCCTCCGACCTCACCCCGGTGGCCGACCAGATCGACCTGCTCCACAAGGTGCTCCCCGACGCCAAGAAGGTGGGCTTGCTCTACTGCACGGCTGAGAGCAACTCCGAGGTGCAGGTCAAGCTGGCCGAGGACGCCTGCGACGAGAAGGGCCTCTCCCACGAGCGCTACACCGTCTCGAGCTCCAACGAGATCCAGCAGGTGGTGGAGTCCATGGCGGGTAAGGTGGACGTCATCTACGCGCCCACCGACAACACCATCGCCGCCGGCATGGCCACCGTCGCCATGGTCGCCAACGACAACAAGATTCCCACGGTGGTGGGCTGCGACACCATGGTCGAGGACGGCGGCATGATCTCGTACTCCATCAACTACACCGACCTGGGCCAGCGCGCCGGCGAGATGGCGGTGAAGATCCTCACGGAGGGCGCCGACCCGGCGACGATGCCTATCGAGACCCTCTCGTCCAAGGAGTGCAAGCTCATCGTCAACAAGGCCACGGCCGAGGCCTGCGGCGTGGACATCAGCGGCGTGGACGCCGACCAGACCGTTTAACGGATCGCGGTGCCGGCGCCCTGCGCGGCAACCGCGGCTTGAGGGAAAGGACCCCTTATGAAGACCATCACCATCACGCGTCGCTCGCTGCTCGCCGCTACGGGCGCGGCCGTAGCTGCCGGCATCGCCGGTTGCGGCACCTCCGGCGAGAATTCGAACGGCTCCGCCGCCTCCTCGGGCAAGAGCTACAAGATCGGCGTCCTGCAGTACACGCAGCACAACGCGCTCGACGCCGCCAACAAGGGCTTCATCAAGGCGCTGGACGAGGCCAAGATCAACTACAAGGCTGATCAGCAGAACGCCTCCAACGACCAGTCCGCCTGCGCCACCGCCGCCTCAAAGTTCGTGGGCGACGGCGTCGATCTGATCTACGCCATCGCCACGCCGGCCGCCCAGGCTTGCGCCGCCGCCACCACGGATATCCCCATCGTGGGCTGCGCCATTACCGACTACGCCGAGAGCGGGCTCGTGAAGAGCAACGACGAGCCGGGCGTCAACGTCACGGGCGCCTCGGACATGAACCCGGTCGAGGAGCAGATCGACATGCTTCACAAGGTGCTCCCCGACGCCAAGAAGGTGGGCATGCTCTTCTGCACGGCCGAGGCCAACTCCGAGATCCAGATCAAGATGGCGGAGGAGGCTTGCGATGCCCTGGGTCTGGAACATGAGCGCTACACCGTTTCCAGCTCCAACGAGATCCAGTCCGTGGTGGAGTCCATGGTGGGCAAGGTTGATGCGGGCTACTCTCCCACCGACAACACCATCGCCGCGGCTGCCCAGCAGGTGGGCCAGATCGCCAAGGACGGTAACCTGCCCTTTGTCTGCGGCGAGGAGAACATGTGCATGGGCATGGGCATCTGCACGATCTCCATCGATTACGAGGAGCTGGGCCACATGGCCGGCGAGATGGCGCTCAAGATCCTCACCGATGGCGCCGACCCGGCCACGATGGCCATCGAGACCGAGAGCAAGGATCAGCTCAAGGTGGTCAAGAACGAGGACATGGCCAAGGCCCTGGGCATCGACCTCTCCGTGCTCGACTAGTTCTGCCGGCGCGGGTTCGGCGGAAGGTTTCGTGCATCGGCCGAGCTCCTGTTAACTCTGGGGTGCGGGCCTAGCGCCCGTGTGCCCGAACGGCTACGATTACACCTCGGCCGCGGATATGCCCGCGGCCGAGGTTTTCGCATTCTCTTGGGAGGTCATATGCTGACAGCCATGCTCGGCGCCGTGTCTCAGGGCATCCTCTGGGGCATCATGGTGCTCGGCGTCTTCATCACCTACAAGCTGCTGGATATCCCCGATCTGACGGTGGACGGCAGCTTTGCCACGGGCGGTGCCGTGGCCGCCGTGCTCGTGGTGGCGGGCGTTGATCCGGTGATCGCCATTCTCGCCGCCATGCTGGCCGGTGCGGCCTGCGGTGCGGTGACGGGCTTCCTCACCACGGTGTTCGAGATTCCTGCCATCCTCGCGGGCATCCTCACGCAGATCAGCCTGTGGTCCATCAACCTGCGTATCATGGGCAAGTCCAACACCCCGCTGCTCGCCAACGAGACCGTCTTCTCGCGCATGGCCGAGCTGACGGGCCTGCCCACCAACGTGGTCGCCATCATCGTGGGCGCCGTCGTGGCCCTGGCGCTGATCGCAGCCCTGTACTGGTTCTTCGGCACCGAGATCGGCTGCGCGCTCCGCGCCACGGGCGATAACGAGGCCATGATCCGCGCCCTCGGCGTCAACACCGGCACCACCAAGATGGTCGCCCTCACCCTTTCCAACGCGCTCGTGGGCCTTTCCGGCGGCCTGATCTGCGAGAGCCAGAAGTACGCGGACATCGGCATGGGAACCGGTGCCATTGTGATCGGCCTTGCGGCCATCGTCATCGGCGAGGTGCTCGCCCGGATCCTGCCCAAGGGCTGGACGTCCGGCTTTGCCGCGCGCCTCACCTCGGCGCTCGTGGGCTCCATCGTCTACTTCCTCATCCGTGCCATCGTGCTGCAGATGGGCATGGACGCCAACGACATGAAGCTGCTCTCCGCGATCATCGTGGCGCTCGCGCTCTGTGTGCCCGTGGTGTGGGAGAGGTACCGCCTGCGTGCCAGCTACTCGAAGGGCGGTGAGGGCCGTGCTTAAGCTCTCGAACATCACCAAGACGTTCAACAAGGGAACGGTCAACGAGAAGCGCGCGCTCACGGGCGTGAACCTGGAGCTCGCGGACGGCGACTTCGTGACCGTGATCGGCGGCAACGGCGCCGGCAAGTCCACGCTGCTGAACATGATCGCGGGCGTGTACCCGCTGGATTCCGGCGTGATCGAGCTGGGTGGCGTGGACGTGAGTCGCCTCTCCGAGCCCGCGCGCGCCAAGTATCTGGGCCGTGTGTTCCAGGACCCGATGCGCGGAACCGCGGCCGACATGTGGATCGAGGAAAACCTGGCGCTCGCCAAGCGCCGCGGCCAGCGCCGCGGCCTCGCCTGGGGCATCTCCGCCGAGGAGAAGGAGGAGTACCCCAAGCTGCTCGCCTCGCTGGGCCTGGGCTTGGAGACCCGCATGCGCAGCAAGGTTGGCCTGCTTTCCGGCGGTCAGCGCCAGGCGCTCACGCTGCTCATGGCCACCCTCACGAACCCGCAGCTGCTGCTCCTGGACGAGCACACCGCGGCGCTCGACCCCAAGACGGCCGCCAAGGTGCTCAAGCTCACCGAGGAGATCGTCTCGGAGCGTCATCTCACCACCCTCATGGTGACGCACAACATGGCCGACGCCATTCGCCTCGGCAATCGCCTCATCATGATGCACGAGGGCAACATCATCTTCGACGTGGCGGGCGAGGAGAAGAAGTCCCTGACCGTACCCGACCTGCTGCAGAAGTTCGAGGAGGCCTCGGGCGGCGAGCTCACGAACGACCGCATGCTGTTGAGCTAGCGAGGCCCTCTGCGGCGCCGCTCTTGCCGCGCTGCTCAGCAGATCGCACGGCCGAGGGCGGTTGCTAAGCAGATCTGCCATGTGGGGCGGTTGCTAAGCAAACTGGACAGTAGGAGGGCAGTTGCTAAGCAAACTGGACAACTAGAGGCAGTTGCTGAGCAAACTGGTCAGCTAGAGGCAGTTGCTAAGCAAAACGTCCACGAAGGCCCCCATTTTCCGGTCTTCGTGGACGTTTTGCTTAGCAAGTGCCCCTTCGTGGCCGATGTGCTTAGCAACGTCCCCTCACGTGGCCGATGTGCTTAGCAACGTCCTCCCCCACGTGGCAGGTCTGCTTAGCAACTACCCCTACGCGGCGAGGGAATGGTCCGGCTGCAGGTCCTTATGCCTCCGGAACGTATATCGGCGCGGCGTTGAGGTCGGTTCCCGCTTTGCGGCAGCCCACGTGCCAACCTGCCTCGGCCACGCTGCGGTAGGCGAAGCGGGGGATGGCACAGCGGGCGAGGATGGCACCCCGACGCGCGGCCTCGAGCTCGTCCGGCGTGCCGCCGAAGCGCTCGGCGGCGTCCGCTACCGTCAGCCCGCACCGCAACGCCGCGATGAGCCGGTCGGTCGCCTCGGACCAGGCGCGGCGCATGCCGCCCATCCGTGACGAGTCCCGGAGTCCCGGAGCCATGCCGCCACCGCCCACCGCCAGGCCTCCCTGCCAGGCGAGGTCCAGTGTCCGGCACCAGCAGGCGAGTGCGGCGAACGAGGTCTCGATCTGTTCCGGTTCGTAGAATCCCAGGTTGGAGATGGCGTAGACCGGAGTTCCCGTCGCGGGCCGAGGTGCTGCGCCCTGCTCCATCTGGTCGAGCAGCCAGACCAGGTTGGAGGGGAGCGCGTCGACGTAGAGCGGATAGCCGAGCACGATGGCATCGCAGGCCGTGAGCTCATCGGCATCCGCGAGCTTGCCGGCGGCGGTGCAGCGCATGCGGACGAGCTCGGGCGGGGTGTCGGCGCCGGAGACGGAAGAGGCGGCATCGTAGGCGAGCAGCGCATCGGCCAGGTCGTCCAGCAGCATCAGGCTCGCGCTCTCCTTGCCACGCGGGCTCGCGCAGATGAGGGCGATGCGCCGGGGCGCGTGCGGGGTCACCCGGCCCACGCGAACATCGTCGGCGTCTACATCCCAACAGGCGCGCACCGCCTCGCCGCGCGGGAACGTGGCATCTCCCCAGGAAGCATCCCACCTGTTCGGCGCGGCATCTTCATCTCCGCAGCCGCGCGCATCGTCGCAGAACCACACGCCGCGGATGTCCGTGCCCTGGTTCAGCTGGTTCGCCCGGGCGGTGGCGAGAAAGCAATCCTGCTCCGCGGGCGTGGACGCGCCGTACATCCATATCTTCTCTACCAAACGGGTCCCCGCGCCGCCCGAGCGCGCCGAGCCGTTGTAGCGCATGCGGTGGTGCAGCTCGCGCCCGGCGGCGCCGTCGAGCACCCGAAAGCAGGGATGCAGGTAGGGGAGGGTGCGGTCCATGCCGCGCTTGACGAGTGGGCTGTACTCCCCGTGCACGTTGCGGCTCACCACCCAGAGCTCGTAAGCGCTCCCAAGCAGAGCGCCCATCTGTTCCAAGCCGTCCGCGATGACGCAGCGTCCCGGCGAGCGCACCCAGCAGCCAAAGCAACCCAGGCAGGCATGGCCCGCTTGGAGTTGCTCGCGCCCGATGACGACGTCGAACCCATGGCCAAGGCCGCAGCGGGACCGTTCGGCCGTATCAAGATCGGTGAGCAGCGCCTTCATGGAAACCCCCTTGCGTTGCGTACTCAATGAGCATGGTACAGGTGTGAGCAGGTATTGTATGGCAACGGTAAGGACCGGTTGGAAGGCGGATGGCGCGGCCTCGCCGGAAGAGCGCCCGCCCGCTGGCCGACCGCCCGCCTGCCGGCATGCGCCCGCCGACCGACCGACCGCCCGCCGACCGCCCGTCCGCTGGCCGCCCGCCCGCCTGCCGGCATGCGCCCGCCCGCCGACCGTCTGCCGGCACATATCCGGCCGGCCCTCGCGCCGAGCCTCCAGCCCGTTTGTGTACAGAACGTGGGCAAACGGCCATCTCCCCTTGACGCGCTCCAGCAGGCTCGCCATACTATCAATGTTCAACGCACGATTCGCTGCCAGAGACAGCCGGTGCCGCGGAGCGCAAGCTCCCAGGCGTAAAGGGGGAACCCGCCAGCCGAGGTGGTCGACAAGCTTCCGAGCTTTCGCCCCCGCCGCTCTTGCAGCTGCGGGGGTTTCTTTTTCGAGACGCCCGCTCAAGGCGGGTCGTGCCCGGAAAAGAAGCAAAGGAGGTGCAACATGGCAGAGAAGGCAGTCAAGCAGTACAAGATCGATCGCGTCGCCGAGATCGAGTCTCACATCGAGAACCACGCTGGTCTGTTCGTCGTCAACTACAACGGTCTGACGGTGAAGCAGGCCCAGGAGCTGCGTCACCAGCTCCGTGAGGTCGGTGCCGAGATGAAGGTCTACAAGAACAACCTCGCCAAGATCGCGCTCAAGAACCAGGAGCAGCCCAACATCGACGAGCTCCTCGTGGGCCCTGTGGCTTACGTGTTCTACGCGACCGAGCCGGTGGAGGCCGCCAAGGTCCTCAAGGACTTCGCCGCACAGGCGAAGGGCGTCCTGGAGGTCAAGGGTGGTATCTCCGAGGGCAAGGCCATCACGGCGGAGGATGCCAAGGCGATCGCCGATCTTCCGACCAAGGATCAGCTCCTGGGTCAGATCGCGGGCCTCATCAACGGCTTCGCTCGCGACATCGCGGTGTGCGTCAACGGCGTCTCCAGCGGTCTCGCTCGCTCGATCCAGCAGGTTTCCGAGCAGAAGGCGGCCTAGCCGCTCCCCGCGCGGCATGGTCGCGCATGCAACACAGTCTCCGCGCGCAATCGCGCGGGCTTACAGAAAGGATTAGCTATCATGGCTAAGCTCACCACCGACGAGATCGTCGAGGCTCTGAAGGAAATGACCCTGCTCGAGGCTTCCGAGCTCGTCAAGGCCATCGAGGACACCTTCGGCGTGTCCGCCGCCGCTCCCGCTGCCGTCGTGGCCGGCCCGGCTGCCGCTGCTCCCGCCGAGGAGGAGAAGACCGAGTTCGACGTCGTGCTCGAGGGCTTCGGCGAGAACAAGATCCAGGTCATCAAGGTCGTCCGCGAGCTCACCAGCCTTGGCCTGAAGGAGGCCAAGGAGGTCGTCGAGTCCGCCCCCAAGGCCGTGCTCGAGGGTGTCAAGAAGGAGGACGCCGAGGCCGCCAAGGAGAAGCTCGAGGCTGCCGGCGCCGCCGTCACCATCAAGTAGCTTCGGTTTTCATACCGGCTTCTTTCGGGGCGAGGTCCGCGCGAGCGGGCTTCGCCCTTTTTTGCGCGCAATCGACGGTGCTCACACCCCGATCAGCCTGCGTGCCAACGGTTTTCGCGAACCTTGTCCAAACCGTTTACCGAGCCGTTCTCTGGTTTTTGCTCGAAGGTTTCACGCCCCGCGCGCCGCGGCGCTATGCTTTACCCTGTTGTTTGACATCGCCGGCGCCCGCCGCGCGAGCGAAAGGACTCACACCGCTATGAAGGCCATCATCCCCGCCGCCGGTCTCGGCACCCGCTTCCTGCCCTCCACCAAGTGCACTCCCAAGGAGATGCTCCCCGTGCTGGACAAGCCCGTGATCCAGTACGTGGTGGAGGAGGCCCTGGAGCCCGCTGAGGTTGACGGCGCCATCATCGTCACCTCGCCCGGCAAACCAGAGCTGCTCAGCTACTTCCAGCCCGACCGCTCGCTCGAGACGCTGCTGCGCGAGCGCGGCAAGGCCGCCTACGCCGACGCCGTGGCCGATGCCGGCGGCATGCCCGTCGACTTCCGCTACCAGTACGAGCCCAAGGGGCTGGGACACGCCATCCGCAGCGCGGCCGATGCCTGCGCCGATGAGTCCTTCCTGGTGCTGCTGGGCGACTACGTGGTTCCCGCGCGCGACATCTGCACCAAGATGCTCGAGGTCAGCCGCGCTCACGGCGGCGCGAGCGTCATCGCCGTGGCTCCTTGCTCTCCCGAGGACGTCTCGCGCTACGGCGTGATCTCGGGCGACCGCGTGGGCTCCATCTGCGGTGCCGAGACCGCGGGGGACGAGGAGCCGGGCGCCGTGTGGCGCGTCTCGGGCCTCGTGGAGAAGCCCGCCCCCGAGGAGGCTCCGAGCAACCTCTACATCGTGGGCCGCTACCTGCTCTCTCCGCTCGTCATGCAGCTGCTCAAGGATCAGAAGCCCGGCAAGGGCGGCGAGATCCAGCTCACCGACGCCATGGCGCGCAGCCTGGACTGCGAGGTCATGTACGCCGTGGTCATCGACCCGCTCTCGGGCTACGACACCGGCACGCCTTCCGGCTGGATGGCCACGAACGCGCTCATGGCCGCCGCAGACCCGCGTTTCAGCGACGCGTTCTGGGACGCCATCGAGGAGCGGGGCGGACTCAAGCGCGCCTAGCAGCGCGCCAGCGCGCGCCCTTCATCCAAACCACATGAACATCTGTTCGTGTGCAAGCTGTTTACCAGCGGGTTTGTAGAGCGCTACTCCAAAAAATCCTATACGTCAAGAACTGATCTGATGAACGGTTCCCTCCTGCTATATTTGTACGTTGCATAACTGCCGTACAACCCTTTAGAAGGAGGGAACACCTGGTGCAGAAGCCTAACGTCATCCCGGCCGCAACGGCCACCGAGCGGGAGCGCGTGGACTTCGGGAAGATCCCGGGGGTCATGGAGCTGCCGAACCTTATCTCGGTCCAGAAGGAGAGCTTCGCCCGGTTCATGGACGAGGGACTGCGCGACGCCTTCAAGGAGTCCAGCCCGATCCAGAGCCAGAACCACATGCTCGAGGTCACTTTCGGCAACCACCTGTTCGAGGATCCCAAGTACACGGTGGAGGAGTGCCGCGAGAAGGACATGACCTACCAGGCCCCGCTGCTCACCGAGGTCCGTCTCACCAACAAGGAGACGGGCGAGATCAAGGAGCAGCTCGTCTTCATGGGCGATTTCCCCATGATGACCGACCAGGGCACCTTCATCATCAACGGTACCGAGCGCATCGTCGTCTCGCAGCTCGTCCGCTCGCCGGGCGTGTACTTCTCCACCGAGATGGATGGCGGCAAGCGCATCTACAAGGCGCAGGTCATCCCCGCGCGCGGCGCCTGGCTCGAGTTCGAGGTCGATAAGCGCGACCAGCTCGTTATCTCCATCGACCGCAAGCGCAAGCAGCCGGCTACCATGTTCCTGCGCGCGCTCGGCATCGCCGTCACCAACGACGAGCTCCTGGAGCTCCTGGGCGACTCCGAGGTCGTGAAGCGCTCCATCGAGCGCGACACCGCCCTCACCCGCGATGACGCCCTGGTGAAGATCTACAAGCACCTGCGCCCGGGCGAGCCCGCCACCGTGGATGCCTCCCGCAGCCTGCTCGAGGGCATGTTCTTCAACCCGCAGCGCTACGACCTCGCCCGCGTTGGCCGCTACAAGGTGGACAAGAAGCTCGACCTCGACACCACCGAAGACGTTACCGTGCTCACCGACGAGGACATCGTCGCCACGCTCCGCTACCTGCTGGCGCTCTCCGAGGGTCGTCCCGGCTTCAAGACCGACGACATCGACCACTTCGGCAACCGCCGCATCCGCACCGTGGGCGAGCTGGTGGCCAACCAGTTCCGCATCGGCATGAGCCGCATGGAGCGCGTGGTGCGCGAGCGCATGAGCACCCAGGACGTCGATGAGATCACCCCGCAGAGCCTGATCAACATCCGCCCGATCGTGGCCGCCGTCAAGGAGTTCTTCGGCTCCAGCCAGCTCTCGCAGTTCATGGACCAGGCCAACCCGCTGACGGGTCTTACCCACAAGCGCCGCCTGTCCGCGCTCGGCCCCGGCGGCCTGGCCGGCCACAAGTCCGGCTCCAGCCGCCGCACCAACGTGCCGACCGCCGTCCGCGACGTCCACAACTCGCACTACTCTCGCATGTGCCCCATCGAGACCCCCGAAGGCCCCAACATCGGCCTGATCGGCTCGCTGGCGCTCTACGCCCGTGTGAACGGGTACGGCTTCATCGAGGCCCCGTACCGCCGCGTCGAGAACGGCCACGCCACCGACATCATCGACTGGATGACCGCCGATGAGGAGGAGAACCACATCATCGCGCCGGCCAACACGCCGCTCGATGCCAACGACAACTTCGTTGCCGTGGACTCCGAGGGCAACGAGTACATGCCGCACATCATCGTGGCCCGTACCCGCGACTTCGACGGCTCCTTCGGTGCTCCCGCCGACGTGCCCGTGGAGTCCGTGGACTACATGGACGTGTCCCCGCGCCAGATGATCTCCGTGGCCGCCACGCTCATTCCGTTCCTGGAGCACGACGACGCCAAGCGTACCCTCATGGGCGCCAACATGCAGCGTCAGGCCGTGCCCCTGGTCAAGCCCGCCGCTCCCTACGTGGGCACCGGCATGGAGCGCCGCGCCGCGCAGGACTCCGGCGAGGTCAAGCTCGCCCGCCACGCCGGCGAGGTTATCTTCGCCGACGCCTCCAAGATCGTGGTGAAGTCCGACGAGGGCATGGATGAGTACCACCTGCCCAAGTACCAGCGCTCCAACCAGAGCACGTCCATCAACCACCGTCCGCTCGTGCGCGTGGGCGACGTGGTCTCCAAGGGTCAGCCGCTGGCGGACGGCCCCTCGACCGATCACGGCGAGCTCGCACTCGGCCAGAACCTGACCGTGGCCTACATGCCGTGGGAGGGCTTCAACTACGAGGACGGTATCGTCGTCTCCGAGCGCCTGGTCTCCGAGGACCTGCTCACCACCATCAACATCTCCCGCCACGAGATCGACGCCCGCGACACCAAGCTCGGTCCCGAGGAGATCACCCGCGAGATCCCGAACCTCTCCGAGGACATGCTCGCGAACCTCGACGAGGACGGCATCATCCGCATCGGCGCCGAGGTGGGCCCCGGCGACATCCTCGTCGGCAAGGTGACCCCCAAGGGCGAGAGCGCGCTCACGGCCGAGGAGCGCCTGCTGCGCGCCATCTTCGGCACCAAGGCGCACGACGTCCGCGACACCTCCCTCAAGATGCCCAACGGCGCCTACGGCCGCGTTATCGACGTGGTGCGCTTTAGCCGTGAGAACGGCGACGACCTGGCCCCCGGCGTGAACGAGATGGTCCGCGTGTACGTGGCCCAGCGCCGCAAGATCCAGCAGGGCGACAAGATCGCCGGTCGCCACGGCAACAAGGGCGTCATCTGCGAGGTCCTGCCCGTGGAGGACATGCCCTACATGGCCGACGGTACCCCCATCGACGTCATCCTGAACCCGCTGGGCGTGCCTTCCCGTATGAACGTGGGCCAGCTGCTCGAGTGCCACCTGGGCTGGGCCGCCGCCTGCGGTTGGGATCCGGATTCCGCCGATTCCGACAAGTACATCCCCGGTCCGTTCTTCGTCTCCACGCCCGTCTTCGACGGTGCCAAGGAGGACGAGATCGCCGAGGTCATCCGCCGTGCCAACAAGAACCTCCTGAACCTCGCCACCGAGCGCTTCGGCTCCCACATGGATCCGCGCTTCGTGACGCAGCTAGACGAGCGCGGCAAGACCACGCTCTACGACGGCCGCTCCGGCGAGCAGTTCCGCGAGCCCATCACCGTGGGCACGAGCTACATCCTGAAGCTCGGCCACATGGTCGATGACAAGATCCACGCGCGCTCGACGGGCCCCTACAGCCTGGTTACCCAGCAGCCCCTGGGCGGTAAGGCCCAGTTCGGCGGCCAGCGCTTCGGCGAGATGGAGGTCTGGGCGCTCTACGCGTACGGCGCCTCCAACGTCCTGCAGGAGATCCTGACCGTCAAGTCCGACGACACGATCGGCCGCGTGAAGACCTACGAGGCCATCACCAAGGGCGACAACGTGCCCGTGCCGGGCGTGCCCGAGTCCTTCAAGGTGCTCGTGAAGGAGATCCGCTCGCTCGCGCTCGACATCGAGCCCAAGCGCCTCGGCGCCGAGGCTCCCGCTGCCGAGGCTGACACCGACGCCGACGACGTGCTCGCCGACCTTGCCGACCTGGCCGACATGCCCTCCACCGAGGATGCCGCCTCCGACGCCGGAGCCGAAGAGCTCATCGGCGCTCCGCTGGCCGCTTCCACCACCGATAAGGAGTAGTTGACTGTGGCAGATTTCGAAGCTACTGATTTTGACGCGGTAAAGATCTCGCTGGCTTCTGCCGACGAGATCCGCTCCTGGTCTCACGGCGAGGTCAAGAAGCCCGAGACCATCAACTACCGCACCCTCAAGCCCGAGAAGGACGGTCTGTTCTGCGAGAAGATCTTTGGTCCCGCCAAGGACTGGGAGTGCTCCTGCGGCAAGTACAAGGGCATCCGCTTCAAGGGCATCGTCTGCGAGCGCTGCGGCGTGGAGGTCACGACCTCCAAGGTCCGCCGCGACCGCATGGGCCATATCGAGCTGGCTGCCCCCGTCAGCCACATCTGGTACTTCAAGAGCCCCACGACATTCCCCATGAGCCGTCTTCTGGACATCAAGTCCAAGGAGCTGGACAACGTCCTCTACTTCGCGAGCTACATCATCACGCACGTGGACTCCGAGGCCCGCGAGGCCGACGCCGAGGACCTGAAGGAGGAGCTCGCTGCCGACCTCGAGGCCATGGACGCCGAGCTCGCTCGTCAGATCGAGAGCCTGAAGGCCCAGGGCGACCCCGAGAACTTCGATGAGTTCTCCGACGAGGACCCCCTCACGCCCGAGGAGATCGCCGCCGGCATCATCGACCTCGAGGAGGAGACCAAGGACGAGAAGAAGCTCCGCCAGGACGCCTTCGACAAGTTCATGACCCTCTCCGAGCGCGACCTCATCTTCGATGAGCCGCTGTTCCGCGAGATGCAGCGCTACTACAGCATGTACTTCAAGGGCGGCATGGGCGCCGAGGCCATTCGCGATCTGCTCTCCGCCATCGACCTTGAGGCCGAGAGCCGCGAGCTCAAGGCCATCATCGCCGACAAGGACTGCCAGAAGCAGAAGCACGACAAGGCCGTGAAGCGCCTTGAGGTCGTGGACGCCTTCCTGAAGGGCCACAACGACCCGGCCAACATGATCCTCGACGTGATCCCGGTGATTCCGCCCGACCTGCGCCCCATGGTGCAGCTCGACGGTGGCCGCTTCGCGTCCTCCGACCTGAACGACCTGTATCGCCGCGTCATCAACCGCAACAACCGCTTGAAGCGCCTGCTCGACCTGGACGCCCCCGCGATCATCGTGAACAACGAGAAGCGCATGCTCCAGGAGTCCGTGGACGCGCTGTTCGACAACGGTCGCCGCGGGCGTCCGGTTGCCGGCCGTGGCGGTCGTCCGCTGAAGTCCCTCGCCGAGGCCCTCAAGGGCAAGCAGGGCCGCTTCCGTCAGAACCTGCTCGGTAAGCGCGTGGACTACTCGGGCCGTTCCGTCATCGTGACCGACCCCAAGCTCAAGCTGCACCAGTGCGGTCTGCCCAAGACCATGGCGCTCGAGCTCTTCAAGCCCTTCGTGGTGAAGCGCCTGGTGGAGCTCGGCAAGGTCGAGAACATCAAGGGCGCCAAGCGTGCCATCGACCGCGGCGCCAGCTTTGTGTGGGACATCCTGGAAGAGGTCATCGACGGCCGTCTCGTGCTGCTCAACCGCGCACCGACGCTGCACCGCCTCTCCATCCAGGCCTTTGAGCCCGTGCTCGTGGAGGGCAAGGCCATCCACCTGCACCCGCTCGTCTGCGCCCCGTTCAACGCCGACTTCGACGGCGACCAGATGTCCGTGCACGTGCCGCTGTCGCTGCAGGCCCAGGCCGAGGCCCGCGTGCTCATGCTCTCGGCGAACAATCTGCGCTCGCCGGCGTCTGGCAAGCCCGTGAACATCCCCAGCCAGGACATGATCATCGGCGTCTACTACCTCACCCAGGCCCGCGACGGCCTGCCCGGCGAGGGCCACGTGTTCGCCAACTTCGACGACGCGCTCGTTGCCTACGACGCGCGCGCCGACGTTGACCTCCAGGCCAAGATCCAGGTGCGCGTGAGCGCCGCCGACGCCAACGTGGTCGAGGGCGACAAGCAGCTCTTCCGCGTCATCAACGAGGGCGGCAAGATCGTGGACTACGACGTCACGAACGGCACCGCCCGCTTCGAGACCTCCATCGGTCGCATCATCTTCAACCGCCAGTGCCTGCCGGCGGACTTCGAGTTCATCAACTACAAGATGGTGAAGGGCGACGTCTCCAAGCTCGTGGCCGACTGCTGCGACCGCTATCCCGAGGCCGAGGTGGCCCCGATCCTGGACGCCATCAAGTACTCCGGCTTCCACTACGCCACCCGCGCCGGCCTGACCATCTCGCTGTGGGACGCGCTCATCCCGCACGACAAGGCCGAGATCGTGGCCGCCGCCCAGGCGCGCGTCGACCGCATCAACGAGAAGTACGAGGACGGCTACACCTCTGAGACCGAGCGTCACAAGGAGGTCGTCGAGGAGTGGACCCGCTGCACCGACGCGGTTGCCGCCAAGATGCTCGACATGTTCGACGAGGAGAACCCCATCTACATGATGGCCGACTCCGGTGCCCGTGGCTCCAAGACCCAGCTGCGTCAGCTCGGCGGCATGCGCGGCCTCATGGCCGACATGTCCGGTGAGACCATCGACCTTCCCATTAAGGCCAACTTCCGCGAGGGCCTGGAGCCGCTCGAGTACTTCATCTCCACCTACGGTGCCCGTAAGGGCCTGGTGGACACCGCCTCGCACACCTCCGACTCCGGTTACCTCACGCGCCGTCTGGTCGACGTCGCGCAGGAGGTCATCGTGCGCGAGGAGGACTGCGGTACCACCGAGGGCGTGACCTACAAGCTGATCATCCCCGGCACCGACAAGATCAACGCCGACCTCGTGGGCCGTTGCTTTGCGGCCGACGTGATGGACGATGAGGGCGAGGTCCTCTTCAGCACGGGCGACTACATCTCCTCCGTGGCCGATATCCAGCGCATGCTCGACGCCGGCAAGAAGACGGTGCTGCTGCGCGCGCTGCTCACCTGCCGTTCCAAGTACGGCGTGTGCCAGAAGTGCTACGGCTGGGACCTCTCCACGCGTCGCCCGGTGGCCATCGGCACCGCGGTGGGCATCATCGCGGCCCAGTCCATCGGCGAGCCCGGCACGCAGCTGACGATGCGTACCATTCACTCCGGCGGCGTGGCCGGCGTTGCCGACATTACGCAGGGTCTGCCGACCGTTAGCCGTATGTTCGACGTCGTCGGCAACGTGTCCGAGAAGATTCTGGGGCGCGAGGCCGACCTGGCCGAGTACAGCGGCAACCTGACCATCACCCCTGAGGGCAGCAACTACGTGCTGCGCATCACGGACGCCGACGACAGCACCCGCGTGCTCGAGGAGAAGCGCGTCCCCGCAGCCGTGAAGTTCATGCCGGACTTCGACGGTGAGAAGGACGGCGTGCAGGTGTACCCGGTTCGCGCCGGCGATCAGCTCACCAAGGGCTTCGTGAACTTCCGCAACCTGCGCAGGCTCACCGACATCGAGAGCACCATGCACACCTTCGTGCAGAACGTCAAGGACGTCTACACGAGCCAGGGTGTCGACCTGAACGACAAGCACATCGAGGTCATCGCGCGCCAGATGCTGCGCCGCGTTCAGATCACCAACCCGGGCAGCTCCTCCTACCTGCTGGGCCAGTACGTGGACCGCTACGAGTTCGCCGACGAGGTGGAGCGCGTGGTCCGCGAGGGCGGCGAGGCCCCGGCGGCCGAGCCGGTCATCCTGGGTACGCTGAAAGTCGCCGCGAGCATCGACTCCTGGCTGTCCTCGGCTTCCTTCATCCGTACCGCCGGCGTGCTGACCGAGGCTGCCATCGAGGGTAAGGTCGACCACCTGCTGGACCTCAAGTCCAACGTCATCGTGGGCAAGAAGATTCCCGTGGGTACCGGTCTTGTTCCCTACGACGGCGCGCAGCTCATGTACCGCACCGACAACGGCTACGAGGCCGTTGACAGCGCCGCCGCCGGCGCCAAGCAGCTGCCCGACTGGGCACCCGAGGAGCTCAAGGAGCTCGACCAGCGCGTGCCGCAGGAGGCCGACTGGGCGGGCTACGACGAGCACGGCTTTGGCGATGGCAGCTTCACCCGCAACGGGCGCACCATCTCCGCCGAGGACGCTCGCCTGTACCTCTTCGACGACCTGGGCGTGAGCCAGCGCTGGACCAACAAGTTCAGCGAGGTCGGCATCGAGACCGTGGGCGACCTCGTGGGCAAGTCCGAGGAGGACCTGCTCCGGATCGACGGCATCGGCGCCAAGGCGATCGAGGAGCTCCGCGACGGCCTGGAGCAGCACAACCTGCTCTACATCCTCGACAACAGCGAGGACATGGCCGACGAAGAGGACCTCTCGCAGCTGCTGCAGATGGTCTTCAGCCCGGATGGTCCGGACGACATCCTGCTCGGTGCCAGCGCTCCGCGTCACTACGACGACGAGGAGATGATCGGCGGTCCGGCCGACGGCTCCTCCAAGAAGAGCTCTGACGGCAGCAGCGTCATCAACGAGGACATGACCTCGCTCGATGAGCTGATGAAGCAGCTGGTCGACAACGATCAGGACGACGAGGACGACGAATAGCAACTCGCTTCGCGTTGTATGAACGAGAGGGGCGCGGTTCGAAGGTGAACCGCGCCCCTCTTTTGCGTTTGCTCCCCGCGGGCGGGGGAGTGCTGTTAGAACCGGAGTATTAGAGCCGGATGCCGGTGGCGTTCTTGGCGAGCACCTCGTTCAATTCGGCCACGTTCTCGCGGCCCTGGCCGGCGAGCCAGGCGCGGGCGGCCTCCTCGCCCTTGCCGGCGAACTCGGCCACGCCATCCTTCCACGTGGCGCGCCCGCAGAGCACGCCGTTGAACGTGGAGCCGGCGTCGTGCGCGAACACGAGCGTGCGGCGGAAGAGCTCGGCCGTCACGCCCGCGGAGAGGAAGATGAACGGCAAGTCAGAGGCATCGGACTGCTCCTTGAAGTACGCCGCCGCCTCGGCCTGCGTGTAGACGGGCTCCACGTCCTCGGCGGTAAAGCCCTCAACGAAGGCCATGTTCACCGGCACCTCGAGCTTGAGCACGTCGACGCCGTAGCGTGGGTCGGAGAACTCGCGGGTCGCGGCGATGACCTTGCCGGGCTTTGCGCGGGCGTACTCGGCCGACTTGGGATCCAGGCCGTTGAGCCCCGTGGTGCCCGCGTCGTAGGTGACGAGCTCCACGAAGAGCGGCATACCCTCGGCGCGGCACTCATCGCCGATGCGCTCCACGAAGGCGCGCTTCTGGTCGTTGATAGCGTCTCCCTCGTCCGGGTCGTAGTAGAGCAGGAACTTGACGGCGTCGGCCCCGGCTTCCTTCAGCCGGCGGACGCTCCACACGGAGAGGAGGTCCGGCAGGCGGCCGGGCGTGGTGGCGTCGTAGCCGGTGCGCTCGTAGGCAACGAGCAGACCGCAGTTTTTATCACGGAGCTTGGACGCCGGCAGGCCGTACTCCGGATCGAGCAGGATAGCCGAGGTGTGTGCGGTGAGCTCCTGCGCCACGAGTTTCTTGAACTCCACGATGTCCTCGGCCTTGGGCTCGTGGAAGGGCGCGATGAGCTTCTTCATGGCGCCGCGCTGGTCGATGGCGAGGGCAGAGATCACGCCGTTCTCGTCGAGCATGCGGGCCAGGCGCTCGCGCTTCTCGGGGCATTCGGGTAGGCGGATGGTGGACATAGGAACTCCTTTGAACGTGCCGCGCGTAGGGGGGCTGAGCGTCGTGCTCCAGCAGTTAACCGTGGCAAACTAACGAACCAGTCTCCTTTATTGCCCGCTGCGCGCCGGCTAAACAGACGAGCGTAAAGTTCCTCGAACCTCTCTTCTCTGTGGGTTTATGCAAGGCATGCGGGGTAGAATCGCCGTGGCGAGGGGCGGCACGCGGACATGGGGGCGCCGCCCCGGTCCGCTCGCGTTGCAAACCTGCTCTACCATCGTCTACCTGGCGTTCTGAGAAGAAAGGAACGGATATTTCACTTCCACAGCGATACGCGCACGACGGCCTGGCAATGCCGGCTATCGGCTTTGGCACCTACCGCGTGAACGGCCTTGCAGGCGTTGACACCATCGTCCACGCGCTCGAGAATGGCTACCGACTCATCCCCAGTTCAGCTTTAGGAGGAACCATCATGACCGAATCCAAGTACACGCTCTACGTGCTCGACGGCTGCCCGTTCTGCACCAAGGTGCTTACCTATATGAAGGAGCACGGAATCGAGCTGCCGGTGGTGAGCATCACCGGTAACGAGGCAGCGCGCGCCGAGCTCGTACGCGTGGGCGGCAAGGCCCAGTGCCCGTGCCTGTTCATCGATGGCAAGCCCATGTACGAATCCGGCGACATCGTGGACTACCTGGCGAAGACCTTCGCGTAACGCCATCTGCTGTTCTTGAAGGAAGGTCGCCTGTGCACCGCATCCTGTTCGTATGCCACGGCAACATCTGCCGCTCCACCATGGCCCAGTTCGTGATGGAGGACCTGGTGCGCCGCGCGGGCAGGGGAGCCGAGTTTACCATCGACTCCGCGGCGACCTCCACGGAGGAACTCGGCAACCCGCCGCACCCCGGCACTGTGCGCGTGCTCAACCGCGCCGGGATACCGGTCGGCGCGCATCACTCCCGCCAGATCCGTCACGACGAATATGACGACTGGGACCTGATCGTCTACATGGATGCCGAGAACGCGCGCGGCCTCAAGCGCATCCTGAAAGACGACCCGGCGGGGAAGTGCCGACCATTGCTTTCGTTCGCCGGCGAGAACCGCGATGTCGCGGATCCCTGGTACACGGGCGACTTCGATGCCACCTACCGCGACGTCTTGGCGGGATGCGAAGGCCTCTTGGAGCAGCTCTAGGGGGGCGGGGCGTCGGGACCGGTCTCGTCTACCCCGCCCCCGCGCGGCTACGAGATGGTCACGGCTGTGCCGCTGGCGGTGACCATGAGCATGCCGTTGTCGGACCCCAGGGTCTCGTAGTCCACGTCGATGCCGACCACGGCGTTCGCACCGAGCTCCTCGGCGCGCTCGGAGAGCTCCTTCAGGGCCTCCTCGCGCGCGTTCATGAGCTCGATCTCGTAGCTCCCGCTCCTGCCTCCCACGAGGTTCCGAAAGCCGGCGGCGATGTCCCTGAACATGTTGACGCCGGCTATGACCTCGCCGAACACGATGCCATGGTAGGCGGTGACGGTGCGGCCCTCGACGGTGGGCGTGGTAGTGAGGGTCATGGGGCGGCTCCTTCCGCTCGGGGCGCCCTCGACGGGGCGCGTCTGGAACGCTTATACCCGATGGGGGAGGGTTTAACAGGATAGGGTGCTGGAATCGAGCGGCTGCGGGACCTTTCGTCCGGCTATCTATGGATTATTTCTGCGTTCGCTCAAAAAGATAGAGATGCCCGGACGCGTGGTCTGTTGACACTGCACGTACGCGCGCGTAAAGTAGCGAACGCTTGCCCGGATGGCGGATGCTGACGCCGCTGGAAAAGCCGTTGCACACAGGAAAAAGGCTGGAAAGCAATTCGAAAAGGAGAACGCTTTGCCTACTATCAACCAGCTGGTTCGCCAGGGCCGCACGTCGGTTAAGAAGAAGTCCAAGAACGCCGCCCTGCAGCACAACTCCCAGAAGCGCGGTGTGTGCACCCGCGTCTTCACCACGTCCCCCAAGAAGCCGAACTCCGCTCTCCGTAAGGTCGCCCGTGTGCGCCTGGTGAACGGCATCGAGGTCACCGCCTACATTCCCGGTGAGGGCCACAACCTGCAGGAGCACTCCATCGTGCTCGTCCGCGGCGGCCGCGTGCGCGACCTCCCCGGTGTGCGTTACAAGATCATCCGCGGCGCCTACGACTGCGCTCCGGTCAACAACCGCATGCAGGCTCGTTCCCGCTACGGCGCCAAGCGCCCCAAGTAGCGCTCGCGCCCCAGAACTTCACCGAGAATAGTTAGAGGAGATATTTTATGCCGCGTCGTGCATCCGCGAACCGCCGCGAGGTCCAGCCGGATTCCGTCTACAACAACCGCCTCGTGACGCAGCTCATCAACAAGATCCTTCTGGACGGTAAGAAGTCCACCGCCGAGCGCGTCGTCTACAGCGCCTTCGACATCGTGGCCTCCAAGGCCGAGGGCGGCGACGCCCTGGCCACCTTCAAGAAGGCTATGGACAACGTCAAGCCGACCCTCGAGGTCAAGCCCAAGCGTGTTGGTGGCGCCACCTACCAGGTGCCTATGGAGGTCAACTCCCGTCGCTCCACGCAGCTGGCCATCCGCTGGATCGTCACCTTCAGCCGTGCCCGTAAGGAGAAGACCATGGCCGAGCGCCTGGCCAACGAGATCCTCGACGCCTCCAACGGCGTGGGTGCTTCCGTGAAGAAGCGCGAGGATGTCTTCAAGATGGCCGAGGCCAACCGTGCCTTCTCTCACTACCGCTGGTAATTCAGGGAGGAACTGAACACCATGGCTAAGAGCAAGTACAACCTGGCTCATACCCGCAACATCGGCATCATGGCCCACATCGATGCCGGCAAGACCACCACGACCGAGCGCATCCTGTACTACACGGGCAAGACGCACAAGATCGGCGAGGTGCACGAGGGCGCTGCCACCATGGACTTCATGGTGCAGGAGCAGGAGCGCGGCGTGACCATTCAGTCCGCTGCCACCACCTGCTTCTGGAAGAAGGACGGCAACGACTACCGCATCCAGATCATCGACACCCCGGGCCACGTGGACTTCACGGCCGAGGTCGAGCGCTCCCTCCGCGTGCTCGACGGCGCTGTGGCCGTGTTCGACGCCGTTGCCGGTGTGCAGCCGCAGTCCGAGACCGTGTGGCGTCAGGCCCGCAACTTCGGCGTCCCCCGCATCGCCTTCATCAACAAGTTCGACCGCGTGGGTGCCGACTTCTGGCACGCCATCGACACCATGAAGGAGCGTCTGCACGCCAAGGCCGTCGCCATTCAGGTGCCCATGGGCGCTGAGGACAACTTCTGGGGCGTCATCGACCTCGTCACCATGACCGCGTGGGACTTCAAGGCCGACGACAAGGGTATGACCTACCCTGAGCCCATGGACGAGATCCCGGCCGAGTTCCAGGAGATCGCCGAGGAGAAGCGCGCCGAGCTGCTCGACGCCGCTTCCGAGTTCGACGACGACCTGATGATGGCCGTGCTCGAGGACGAGCCCGTCGAGGTGCCCGTGCTCAAGGCCGCCATCCGCAAGGGCGTGCTCTCCAACGAGCTCAACCCCGTCCTCGTGGGCTCCGCCTACAAGAACAAGGGCGTGCAGGAGATGCTCGACGCCGTCGTGGACTACCTGCCCAGCCCGCTGGACGTCCCGCCCGTGGAGGGCACCGATCCCAACTCCGGTGACACCATCTCCCGCAAGCCGTCCAACGACGAGCCGTTCTCCGCGCTTGCCTTCAAGATCTCCACGGACCCGTTTGTCGGTAAGCTGACGTTCTTCCGCGTCTACTCCGGTAAGGCCGAGGCCGGCTCCTACGTGGTGAACGCCACCAACGGCAAGCGCGAGCGCCTGGGCCGCATCCTCGAGATGAACGCCAACGAGCGTATCGACCAGGACTCCTGCGAGACCGGTGACATCCTCGCCGCCGTGGGCTTCAAGAACACCACCACGGGCGACACGCTGTGCGCCGAGGGCCACGAGATCGTGCTCGAGTCCATGGAGTTCCCGGACCCCGTTATCGACGTTGCCATCGAGCCCAAGACCAAGGCCGAGCAGGACAAGATGAGCCTCGCGCTCACCAAGCTCGCCGAGGAGGACCCGACCTTCCAGGTGCACACCAACCACGAGACCGGCCAGACCATCATCGCCGGCATGGGCGAGCTGCACCTCGAGATCATCGTCGACCGTCTGCTCCGCGAGTTCAAGGTTGACGCCAACGTCGGTAAGCCCCAGGTCGCCTACCGCGAGGCCCCGGGTCACGACGTCGAGAAGGCTGAGGGCAAGTTCGTCCGTCAGTCCGGTGGTCGTGGTCAGTATGGTCACGCCGTCATCAAGCTCGAGAAGATGGAAGAGGGCTTTGGCTACGAGTTCGTCAACGGCATCGTTGGCGGCGTCGTGCCCAAGGAGTACATCCCCAGCATCGACAAGGGTATCCAGGAGGCGCTGCAGACGGGCGTCATCGCCGGTTACCCGACCATCGACGTCAAGGTGACCCTATTCGACGGTTCCTACCACGAGGTCGACTCCTCCGAGGCCGCGTTCAAGATCGCCGGTTCCATGGCCATCAAGGACGCTCTCAGGAAGTCCGACCCGGTGCTCCTCGAGCCGATCATGTCCGTTGAGGTGGAGACGCCTGAGCAGTACATGGGCGACGTTATGGGCAACATCTCCGGTCGTCGTGGCCGCATCGAGGGCATGGAGGACCGTTCCGGCAACAAGGTTATCCGCGCTAAGGTGCCCCTGGGCGAGATGTTCGGCTACGCGACGGACCTCCGTTCGCAGACGCAGGGCCGCGCGTCCTACACCATGCAGTTCGATTCCTATGAGCCCGCGCCCAAGTCCGTGACGGACGAGGTTGTGGCCAAGGCCGGCGGAAACGCCTAAGGCCTGATCGAGCCCATCTATCCTTACTCTTTACTGGAGGTTTTGAGTTGTCTAGCCAGAAGATCCGCATCCGCCTCAAGGGCTACGATCACGAGGTCCTCGATCAGTCCGCGAAGCTTATCGTCGACACCGCCCAGAAGACGGGTGCCCGCGTGAGCGGTCCCATCCCCCTGCCCACCGAGCGCAACCTGTACACGGTCATCCGTTCCCCGCACGTGGACAAGGACTCCCGCGAGCAGTTCGAGATGCGCACCCACAAGCGCCTCATCGACATCCTCGACCCCACGAGCGGCACCGTCGATTCGCTGATGCGTCTTGACCTGCCTGCCGGCGTGGACATCGAGATCAAGCTCTAGTTGTTGCGTGCCATGACGTTGTTTACGCCGACGATGCGCGACATGGGCGGCAGGCCCCCGCAGGCGCTGTGCGGTCTCTCCCAATTGTAGTGGTCGATGAAGGCCTCCAGGGCGTCCGCCCTGGAGGCCTCGCTCTCCCAGGCCCGCACGTACTGCCACTCACGGGCCAGCGTCTGGTTCATGCGCTCGACCTTGCCGTTCTGCCAGGGGCTGTACGGCCTCGTGCACTTGTGCCTGACGCCCCCGGAGCTGAGGAAC
>NZ_CABWID010000016.1 GCF_902501965.1 Collinsella sp. AK_207A
GTGGGCGGGGCGCCGCCCACCGGTCAGCGGCCACAGCGTGCGGGGCACGCCCGGTCCCATTCCGAACCCGGAAGCTAAGCCGCACCGCGCCGATGGTACTGCGGGGGAAGCCCGTGGGAGAGCAGGGTGCCGCTGACCGGTGGACGGCACCAGGCCGACGCCGATAGTACCCGAGGGGGCCCGCGAGGGCCCCCTCTTTTGTTCAGAGGGCATCTCTTGCTCTCAACCTTACATTCTTTGATTTAACGTTTCTGTGATGCATGCTTGCCCCATCCCTCTCGGGGCATACTGACACTTGTATTACACCGTTTCCTTTTGCATTGAGAGGGAGTTATTTATGGCTACGTTTTTCAAGAATACCAAGACGGGCGAGTTCCTTATTTCCGCTGGTCACGTCGAGGCTCCGGAGGGATATGAGGTTGTTGAGCCGAACACGGTTGATGCTGCCGTCGAGAAGCATGTGCCCGTTGTGGAGCTCGAGCGCGATGGTCACATCATTCATGTGAAGGTCGGCGAGGTTGAGCATCCGATGACTGAGGAGCACCTCATTCAGTGGATCGCGCTCGATGCCGAGGGTCGTCTTGAGATTCATCACCTGAAGGCCGGTCAGACCCCTGCTACGTTCTTCGCTGGCGGCGTTAAGTCCGGTACCGTCTATGCCTACTGCAACCTGCACGGTCTCTGGAGTGCTAAGTTCTAACGTGCTCTGCATCCCTTTGGGCCGCCTGTTGGGCGGCCTTTTCGTTTCTCGGCTATGATGAATCTGGTTATGCACGTTTGCGTCTGGGAGGGGTGATGACGTGAAGATCGCGCTCGCGCAGTTCGATATGCCTCTTGGCGATTTCCCTGGCATCTGTAGTCGGCTCCGGTTGTTTGCCCGTCTTGCCGTCAAGCAGGATGTCGATCTTCTTTGCGTTCCAGCTCCTTTGTTTACCGGGGTCGTTCCTGGCCTGCTTGTCGATAATGAGAACTTTCAGCATGATCTCCTTCTAGCCCTTGAAGACCTTTCTGGGTTTCTCTCTGATGGGCTCGAGATGTTGGTTCCCGCAATCGTCCCGATGGGTGATGCGCATTTCTTCGAGGTGTTTCATCTTGTTCACGGTCATGTGGTTCCCCTTCGGTCCGTTCTGGTCAATCGCCGTGAAGGCTCGTCCCTCGCCCTTTGGAATCCTCCGGTAATCAGCGTCAACGGCTCGCGTCTCGCTATCACGTTCGACGCTGCTCGGGATATGGATTCGATTCCCGCTGGGTGCGATCTTGTCGTCTCTTTTCAGGTTGACGGCTTCGACGTCACGGATCCTGAAACTGCCGGTATCTCCGGAATTGCCGACGCACGTTATCGTCGGCTTGCGGAAGACCATGGCATCTGGATAGCGCATCTTATGCCCGTGGGCGGTTTTGATGAGGCATGCTATCCCGGCGGTTCGTTCGTTCTGGATGATTCAGGGCGCGTTGTCGCGGCCGCTCCGCTTTTCGAGGACTCCCTGCTCGTCCAGGAGATCGTTCGCGGTATGTCTCTGCCTTCCGTTGCCGATCATGAGCTTCCTGTCTATAACCGTGAGGAACTGCTTTGGGGGTCTCTGCGGCTGCATCTTCGCGATGCGGTTGCTGCGCGGGGAGTCTCGCGTGTGCTTGTGAGACTTGAGGATGATTTGCCGAGCGCGCTCCTTGCCCTCTTGGCGGTCGATGCACTTGGTCCACGCAACGTATTGGGGCTTCTTATCGAGCGCGATGATGCGGTCACGCCTCAGGAGGCGGCACGTGCGCAAGCTCGGCTCGACGCCATCCGCACCCTCGCAGCTCGGCTCAATATTCGTTTGATAGAGCGGGCTGTCGAAGCCGATCGTCCGCTTCAGGATGATGCCGGAGCCGCCGGTGCCCCTGCCAGCCGCTTCCGGGATCTTTCAAGTTCGCTGTGCGTGGAGGATACGGCGAATGCGCTCTCGGCCGCGGTGATTGCTTCGCTTACGAAGACCGATTACGCCTTCGCCATTGGCCTCGACCCGGCGCACCCGGGGCTCCTCGCTCCGTTTGGCGACATCTACCTATCTGAGCTTGAGCATCTCGCCAAGTATCGTAACGGGCTCTCAACAGTCTTGCCCGAGCACCTGCTCGGCCTCTCGTCAGTGGAGCGCGCGCTCGATGTCATCGTGGAGCGGGCTGGGTACAACGCGTATCCGGATGCTCCCTATGCCGAGCGTATCGTTACGCTTATTCGGCGCCTTGGCGCCCCTATGGTCGATGCCGTGCTCGAGGCCGTGGTTGACCGGAATCTGTCCCTTGAGGATTGTCCGCTGTATGACCGCGAACCGGAGGCGATTGCGTTGATCGGGCTTCTCGTGCAAAAGGGGGAGTCGAGGCGTCGTCGGCTTCCGGCCGTACCCGTTGTATCGGCTCGCGCCTTTGCCGAAGGAGCTTGGCCTGAACAGCTTGCCTGGCTTGATTTGGGCCGGAACGGAGCGGACCTTCTGTCCGTTGAGGCGCTTGCCAAGCAGGAGCTCGAACGTCTAGAAGTTGAGGGTACCGACCAGCTTGATCGCATGCGGCTCGAGGTCATGGGTTTGCTGGGCAGCATCTTCGGCCTGTCTCCCGAGCAGCTCAAGGAGCTGTCGAGCGACGGTGTTGCTTCCCAGATTCGATTCACGGCCGATGACGCCGAGGTCCAGATGCGCAACCTGATGGAGGAGGCCTCGGCGCTGTACATCGATGGCTCGCCTTTCTTTTCCAAGAACTGAAGCAGACGCGCCACCTATCCCCTCCAATCCCTTGAAGAACGTCGGTTTGCTATGCTATAGTAGAACAACTGTTCGGCAATTTTGAAGGGAGGGATATGGTCATCCTCGGAATCGACCCTGGTCTTGCCCATACGGGCTGGGGCATCGTTGAGGAGCGTCGGGGCGAGGTCCGATGCCGTGCCTACGGATGCATCGAGACCTCGGCTGGCAGCGGTCTTTCCGTGCGTCTTCGACATATATATGACGAACTCTCCCAGGTGGTCGGGCGGTATCATCCGCAGGAAGCCGCCATCGAGAGCATTTACTTCGGCGTGAACGTGCGCTCGGCTATCCCCACCGCTCATGCTCGCGGCGCGGCGTTGGTCGCGTGCTCGCTTTGCGGAGTTGCGGTGGGCGAGTACACCCCGATGCAGATCAAGCAGGCGGTGGTCGGAACGGGATCGGCGGATAAGGACCAGGTGACGTACATGGTGCGAAGTCTGCTCCGCCTGGATCATGACCCCAAGCCCGATCATGCGGCGGACGCCTTGGCATGCGCCATCTGCCATGCCAATCTGCGGCGTACGGCGGCGATGACGGACGGTTCGTTTGTGCAGGAGAGAGGGACGGGATACGCATGATTTCCCAGCTGACGGGGGCGCTCGTGGAAGCGACCGCGAGCATGGCCGTAATCGACGTACATGGCATGGGTTTCGACCTGGGAATATCCGGTGTCACCTCGGCGGCTTTGCCGAAAGCGGGGGAGCAGTGCCGGCTGTATACGCGCCTGGTGGTGCGCGAGGATGCTTTGACGCTCTTCGGGTTCGCGACGAAGGACGAGCGGCAGATGTTCGACCGCCTTGTCGCGGTGTCGGGCGTGGGTCCTCGTTTGGCGCTCGCCGTGCTCTCGAAATTCACCGTCTCGCAGCTCTACAGCGTCGTTATGGCCGAGGACGCCAAGGGGATGTCAACGGTGCCCGGCGTGGGGAAGAAAACCGCCCAGCGCCTCATTCTGGAGCTGAAGAGCGTCTTCTCCAAGGATCACGGCATCTCGGTCTCGGCGACGGAGGCGCTGGCTGCCCAGCTACCGCTGGAATCGTCACCGATGACCTCGCCGGTGGACGAGGCTCGTGCAGCGCTGCTTTCCATGGGATTCAGCCCGCAGGAGGCGGACTTGGCGCTTGAGGGGTACGATGGGTCCGACATGCGCGTAGAGACGCTGCTTGCCGCGGCACTGCGTCGACTGGGAACGGATGCCTGATATGTGGGAAGTAGACGAGAACGAGGACCTGTGGGGCGACGCAACCGCTCCCACTTCCGCAGGAGGAGTCCACAGCGGAAGCCGCATCATGACCGGTGGCCTGACCTCTGAGGACCTAGAGGTTGAGCGCTCGCTGCGACCTCAGACCCTCGATGATTATTGCGGCCAGGAACATATCAAGCAGAGCCTGAGAATCCTCATCAAAGCGGCTAAGGACCGTGGGGAGAGCTTGGACCACGTGATCTTCTCGGGACCTCCAGGCCTGGGCAAGACGACGCTCGCCGCCGTGGTGGCCAACGAGCTCGGTGCTCAAATTCGAACGACGTCCGGACCGGCGATCGAGCGCACCGGCGACCTCGCCGCCATCCTCACGAATCTGCAGCCGGGCGACGTGCTGTTCATAGACGAGATCCACCGGCTGAACCGTTCAGTTGAGGAGATCCTCTATCCGGCCATGGAAGATTTTGCGCTCGACATCGTAATCGGCAAGGGGCCTGCTGCCCGCTCGATCCGTCTCGACGTGCCGCGCTTTACCCTGGTGGGGGCCACCACGCGCTCCGGCATGTTGACCGGGCCGCTCCGCGATCGCTTCGGCATCTCATTCCGTCTGGATTACTACTCGGTGGAGAACCTTGCCGAGATCGTTCGGCGCTCGGCCGCCATCCTGGGCGTGTCCATCGACCGTCAGAGCGCGCTTGAGGTGGCATCGCGCTCGCGCGGAACGCCGCGCCTGGCGAACCGGCTCCTTAAGCGCGTGCGCGATTACGCGCAGGTTCGGGGCAACGGCGCCATCGAGTTCGCCATCACGCGGGAAGCCTTGGAGTTCTTCGAGATCGATGAACTCGGGCTCGATTGGATGGACATACGCATCCTGGAGACCCTGGTCAAGACCTTTCATGGACGCGCGGTGGGTCTGACTACGCTCGCCTCCGCAGTGGGCGAGGATCCGGGAACCCTTGAGGATGTGTACGAGCCCTATCTGCTGCAGCGCGGCCTGATGATCAGAACGCCTCAGGGACGCGTGGCGACTCCTGCCGCGTTTGAGCATCTGGGTGTGGAACCGCAGGGCTAGCATGTTGCGAGCTACCGGGGTGGAATCGCCCGCGGTGTCTCATGATATTCTGAACGAACTGTCTTTTGCACGAGAGGGGTCGCCATGTTGACCGATATCGAGATCGCCCACGCCGCCGAGACGCTGCCCATAGCCGAGGTCGCGCGTGCCGCCGGAGTGGATGCCGGCCATCTCATTCCCTATGGCTACGATAAGGCGAAGGTGGACTACACGCTGCTGAACGAGCCTTCCGAGCACAAGGCCAAGCTCGTGCTGGTAACGGCCATCAACCCTACGCCCGCGGGCGAGGGGAAGACCACCACGACCATCGGTCTCGCCGACGCGCTGCGTCGCCGCGGCATCCGGTCGGCCGTGGCGCTCCGCGAGCCGTCGCTCGGCCCGGTCTTCGGCATGAAGGGCGGGGCCGCGGGCGGTGGCTACGCGCAGGTTGTTCCCATGGAGGACATCAACCTGCACTTCACGGGCGACTTCCATGCCATCGGGGCAGCGAACAACCTGCTTGCCGCCATGCTCGACAACCACATCCAGCAGGGTAACGCACTGGGGATCGACGTGAAGCGAATCACCTGGAAGCGCGTGGTCGACATGAACGACCGTCAGCTGCGTCACGTGGTCGACGGCTTGGGCGGCAAGGCGCAGGGTGTGCCGCGCGAGGACGGCTTCGATATCACCGTCGCTTCCGAGGTGATGGCCATCCTCTGCCTGGCTACTTCCATCTCCGATCTGAAGCGTCGTCTGGGTGAGATCGTGGTTGCCTACAGCTATACCGGCGAACCGGTGCGCGCCTGCGACCTGCACGCTCAGGGGGCCATGGCGGCCCTGCTGAAGGATGCGCTCAAGCCCAATCTGGTGCAGACGCTCGAGCATACTCCGGCATTCGTGCACGGCGGTCCCTTCGCCAACATCGCGCACGGCTGCAACTCCGTGATGGCCACGCGCATGGCCATGCACTTCGGAGACGTTGCGATTACCGAGGCCGGTTTCGGCGCCGATCTTGGTGCCGAGAAGTTCCTGGATATCAAGTGCCGCATGACCGGGCTTGCGCCCGATGCGGTGGTGGTCGTGGCCACGGCCCGTGCGCTCAAGTACAACGGCGGCGTTGCCAAGGCCGACCTCAACACCGAGAATCTCGACGCTCTGCGAGCGGGTCTGCCCAACCTCCTCCGGCACGTTGGGAACATCCAGGATGTCTTCGGGCTGCCGTGCGTGGTGGCAATTAACCGGTTCCCCACGGACACCGAGGTCGAGCTTGAACTTATCCGCGAAGAATGCGAGCGCGTGGGTGTGAACGTGCGGCTTTCCGAGGTCTGGGCGCGCGGCGGCGAGGGTGCTCTCGAGCTCGCCGACGAGGTCATGCGTCTCGTGGAGGAGCCGAGTACGCTGCGCTTCGCCTACGAGGACGGTGCCGACGTGGCCGATGCCCTGACCGCCATCGCCACCAAGGTCTACCATGCGGACGGTGTTGACTTCACACCCGCGGCCAAGCGTCAGCTGGCCGAGCTTCGCGCAAACGGCTTTGGCAATCTGCCGGTGTGCGTGGCGAAGACGCAGTACAGCTTCTCGGATGACGCCAAGAAGCTCGGTGCGCCCGAGGGCTTCCGCATCACGGTACGCGAACTCAAGGTCTCTGCTGGTGCCGGCTTTGTGGTGGCGCTGACGGGCAACGTGCTGACGATGCCGGGCCTGCCCAAGGTGCCGGCCGCGGAGGCGATCGACGTGGACGACAACGGCGTGATCACGGGTCTCTTCTAAGCGCCCATGTGGCCGCCGCACGATATGAACGGTTTGAAAGGGAAATCGATATGGCAGTGATCATCGACGGAAAGGCGCTTGCCGCCAAGGTGCGAGATCAAGCGCGTCACGATGTGGACGAGCTGAAAGAGCGGGGCATCGAGCCGGGGCTCGCCGTGGTGCTCGTGGGAGACAACCAAGCTTCCGCCACGTATGTCCGGGCGAAGCTTCGCGACTGCGAGCAGTGCGGGATTCCGAGTCATGACTTCAAACTGCCCGCCGATACCTCCCAGGTGGAGCTCCTTGAGCTGATCGGTCGCCTGAACGAGGACGCTGCCATTGCAGGCATCTTGGTTCAGATGCCGTTACCGCGCCACCTCGATGAAGAGGCGGTGGTCTCGGCGATTCGACCGGATAAGGACGTGGATGGCTTCCATCCCGAGAACCTGGGCCGCCTGGTACGCGGGCTTCCGGGCCTGCGGCCCTGCACGCCGGCGGGCATCATGTGCATGCTCGATGAGCACGGAATCGACCCGGCGGGGAAGAGCGCGGTGATCGTGGGTCGTTCGAGCATCGTCGGCAAGCCCATGGCGCTCATGCTCCTCGCGCGCGACGCGACGATCACGGTCTCCCATTCGCGTACCGCCGACGTTGCGGCCGTGTGCCAAACGGCGGATATCGTGGTTGCCGCGTGCGGCATTGCGCGCATGATTAAGGGCGATTGGCTGAAGCCCGGCGCTACGGTGATCGACGTGGGCATGGATCGCGACGAGGCAGGCAAGCTCTGTGGTGATGTGGACTTCGAGAGCGCGGAGCCGGTCGCGGGCGCCATCACGCCCGTGCCCGGTGGCGTGGGACCGATGACGCGCGCCATGCTCATGAGCAACGTGGTGCTCGCCGCGCGCATGCAGCACGGGCTGTAGGCGTCATCAGGCCGCTGTTCCCCTCCCCGCGCATGCCCGCAGCGACACTCCGCAGCGAGCCGAGATAACGGCAAAGCCGTTTCCCAGCTTCGTGAGGACTAAGCGCAGGGCACGCGCGGGGAGGGGAACAGCGGCTGGGCCGGCTATCAGGCCCGTGCTGCGAGGGCGCGGCTCGCCAAAAAAAGAGGCGGAGGAACGTGGTTCCTCCGCCTCTGGTTTGTTGCGGTGTTGATGCGTTAGGAAATCTTCACCACGTTGACGGCCTGGGTCTCACCGGGCTTCTTGCCGGGACCGACCTCGAACTCCACGCGGTCGCCCTCGTCGAGGGTCTTGAAACCGTCCATCTGGATGGCGCTGAAGTGGACGAAGACATCTCCGTTGGAGCCCTCGATGGGCTCGTCGGGGGTGATGAAGCCATAGCCCTTCTCGCGGAAGAACGACTTCTTGAGCGTACCGGTTGCCATACTGTGCCTTTCCTTCTGCCACAATGCGATGCGGCTTGATCCGAACATCGCGGATGCGGTGCCCGTTAAGGTATGTTACCCCTTTGCCCTGTTTGCCTATCTGAGAAATGGGCATCGTTACAATCCGATTATTCGTGCGGGTACAAGGCAAAATACCGATATTCGACCGTCCGGGAGCCACGCATGCACGCGTCCCCGGCGCGCGGTAAACTGGACGAACGCGCCCGGTTACTCCGCGCGCGATGAACAAGCAAGACGACCTTGGGAGGATCGATGGCCTGTACGACGATCTTGGTGGGAAAGGCTGCGAGCTACGATGGCTCGACCATCATCGCCCGAAACGAGGACAGCCCCAACGGACAGTTTCGGCCGAAGCGGATGGAGGTCGTGCAACCCACTGATCAACCTCGAACCTATACCTCCGTACTCGGCCACCTGACCATCGAGCTCCCCGATAGTCCCCTGCGCTACACGTCCGTGCCCGACGCCATCACGGACCAGGGCATCTGGGCCGCAGCCGGTTTCAACAGCGAGAACGTTGCCATGACGGCAACCGAGACCATCACCTCCAACGAGCGCGTGCTGGGCGCGGACCCGCTGGTGAGCTTTGTCCCCGCCAAGGGCGCTGAGGGCGACCCCGGCTATGCTCCCGGGCGGGCGGGCGGACTGGGTGAGGAGGACCTCGTCACCGTGGTGCTGCCCTATATCCACTCTGCGCGCGAGGGCGTGGCGCGCCTGGGCTCCCTGCTTGAGGAGTACGGCACCTACGAGATGAACGGCATCGCCTTCTCGGACGTCGACGAGATCTGGTGGCTCGAGACCGTCGGCGGGCACCATTGGATTGCCAAGCGCGTTCCGGACGACGCCTACGTGACCATGCCCAACCAGCTGGGCATCGACAGTTTCGACCTTGCGGATGCAGAGGGCGAGCAGCGCAACCACATGGCAAGTCCCGATTTGCGGCAATGGATGGCGGATAACCATCTCGACCTGACCTTCGGCGCGGTCGGTCCCGTCGGCTTCGCGGGCAAGGAGGGGGCGGCAGCGGGCAACCTCGGCGTCGCCGACGTCTTCAACCCGCGTGAGGCCTTTGGCAGCCACAGCGATTCCGATCATGTCTACAACACGCCGCGCGCCTGGTACATGCAGCGCTGCCTGAATCCCTCCGCCGCGTGGGACGGTCCGGCGGCAAAGCTCCGTCCCGAGAGCGATGCGATTCCCTGGAGCCGGACACCGGAGCGCAAGCTCACCATCGAGGATGTGAAGTACGTGCTCTCCGCCCATTACCAGGGCACGCCCTTCGACCCCTACGGCTGGCAGGGCACGCCCGACACGCGCGGCGCCTATCGTCCCATCGGCATCAACCGCAACGGGCAGCTTGCGGTGCTGCAGATCCGCCCCTACGTGCCGGCAGCCTTCCGGTCCGTGCAGTGGATGGCCTTTGGATCGAACCCCTTCAACGCGCTCGTGCCGCTCTACGGCAATGTAGACGAGCTGCCCGAATATCTCTGCAACACGTCCGAGCGCGTGACGAGCGAGAGCTTCTACTGGGCAAACCGTCTGATCGGCGCGCTGGCCGACGCGCGCTTCCACGATAACGCGGCCGCCGTCGAGGGCTACCAGGAGCGTATGGGAGCACTGGGGCACCAGATGCTGCGCGAGACGGATGCCGCCGTGGCGGAGGCTGTCGCCGATGAGGTGCCTGCGGCGCTCGCGCATGCGAACGGGGAGCTGGCGGCTACGCTCAAGCGCGAGACGGAGAAGCTGTTGGGACGGGTGCTCTACACCACGAGCTGCGCCATGCGGAACGGTTTCTCGATGAGCGACAACGAGCGATAGCGCCCGATTGGGTACAAGAGAAAGAATGTGGCTCCAGATAAGGGAGGAACTATGGCTTCGATGTTCGAGAACTTGGTCAATGGCATGGTGAACGTGAGCTTCGGCGCGGCCGCGATGGCCGCCGAGAAGGGCAAGGGCTTCCTCGACGACCTCGCGACTAAGGGCGCCGAGGTGCGCAGCGATCCCGAGATGCCGGATTTCGCGCGCTCCCTCTCGGATGCCTTCAAGGCTGCGGGCGGTACGGTCTCCGATGTCACGGAGCGCTTGAGCACGCAGGGCGAGTCCATGGCCGATAAGGTGCTCGACGAGCTTATCCTGCTGCGCGCGCGTCAGATGGATGCCGGCGAGCGTCCCGATTTCCTGAAGCACGTCCAGGATCTGGTGGATAACGCGGATGCCGAGCCCGTCAAGGTGAAGGTCGAGTCCGTGGAGGTCGAGGGCGAACCCGTGGACGCCGATGAGGGCGAGAAGGCGGAGTAGCCCTCTTCTATGGATGCCGGAGCGAGCAAGAACCCGTACAACGACCCGAACGCGCCCGTCGACGACGAGCTTATCGACGATATCTCGGCGAGCGGCAGGCGTCATGCGCGAGCCGTGGACGCGTTTCCCGAGGAACCGGAGGTCATGGTTCCGGAGGAGAAGTACCAGCTCACGCCGATGGGCCGTCGCGTTCGCATCGGGCAGATCTTCAGCTTGCTGCGCAAGTACGAGGTCTGGCACAACCTGACCCCGGTTCGTCTGCGCCGCCTGCTCGAAGAGCTGGGGCCCATGTTCGTCAAGATGGGGCAGATCCTTGCCAACCGCTCGGAGATCCTGCCCCAGCCGTATTGCGACGAGCTGCGCCACCTGCGCACCGAGGTCGATCCGGTTCCCTATAGCGTGATCGTGGACTGCCTGGAGGCGGAGTACGGCCAGAAGCTCGGTGAGATCTTCGATGCGGTGGACCCCAACCCGCTCGGCTCCGCCTCGCTCGCGCAGGTGCATCGTGCCCGCCTGGTAACGGGCGAGGACGTGGCGGTGAAGATCCAGCGCCCCGGTGCCCAGCAGATCATGGCGCAGGATATCGACATCATGCGCTCGATCGTGCGACACGCCTCGCGCTTCATCAAAACCGATCAGTTCGTGGACCTGCGCGCGGTGGTCGAGGAGCTGTGGCGGAGCTTCCGCGAGGAGACCAACTTCCTCATGGAGGCGCGCAACCTCACGGACTTCCGTGCATTCCACGAGCGGGTGCGCGGCATCTCGTGCCCGCGCTCGTATCCGGAGTTCTGTACCGAGCACATCGTCGTCATGGACTACATCGACGGCATCTCCATCGCGGACCCGACCGCGCTCGTGGACGCCGGTTACAACCTGGAGCACCTGGGCGCCAAGATCGTGGAGGACTACTCCACGCAGGTGCTGGACGACGGATTCTTCCACGCCGACCCGCATGCGGGCAACATCATCGTTAAGGACGGCGTGATCTACTTCATCGACCTTGGCATGGTGGGGCGCATGTCCAGCCATGACCGCGTCATCGTGAAGGACATCATCTACTCCGTGGCGGAGGGCGACGTGCCCAAGCTGAAGGACTCGCTCATGCGCTTTGCCGTGACGCGCGGCAATTCCGCGGAGCTCGACCATACCGCCTTTCTCTCCGACCTCGACTTCATCGTCGCCGACTTCGCCGGTCTGGACCTGCGCGACCTGGATATCGGCGAGTTCCTGACCTCGCTCGTGAACCTGGCGCGCAAGAACGACGTGGAGCTCCCCGCCGTGGTGACCATGTTCGCGCGCGGCATGGTGACGCTTGAGGGCCTGCTTTCGGAGTACATGCCCGAGGTCAACATGGTCTCGATCATCTCGGCGCACATCCAGCACGAGAAGAGCTCCTTCACACGTGCCCGCGAGACCGCCGAGGCCCTGGGCGCCCAGAGCCTGCGCGCGGTGAAGGGCCAGCTCGAGGCTGCCGAACAGCTGGGATTGGCGAGCCGCATGCTCACGCGCGGCCAGCTGAAGATCAACGCGCAGGTGCTGGGTTCCGATGCGGTGTTGAGACGCTTGGGGCAGATCATGGACCGCCTCTCGATGTCCATCGTCATCGCCGGCCTGTTCATCGGGTCTTCGGTGGTGTACTACGCCAAGATCCAGCCCGTGATCTTCGGCATCCCCGTCATCGGCTTTCTGGGGTATCTGAGCGCCCTTGTGCTGGCACTGGGGCTGGGGCGGAGCATCTGGCTGAACGGCCACGGCAAGCGATAGCGGGCACCTGGGACCTTCGCGCGGAACCGCGTCGTCGTTTAGAGCCGTCTAGGCGCGCTGGATGACGCCGTGGCTGATGCCCGTGACGCGTTCGATTTGCCGGATGGGGAAGCCTTCGCGCTTTGCGTGCCGAAGCACGCTGTCGCGGCGGGCGCGCGGCTCCTTGCCGAGCTCGCGGGCCTCAAGGGAGAATTCCGTTTGCATGTACGCGCGCAACTCGTCGTCGGCGCGACGGTTCCGCCCCCGCTGCTCCAGCACCTGGGCGGTGCCGTCCGCCTCCGAGGCATCAACGAAGCGGTAGAGCTCGTCGATGCTGGGGAAGAGCTCTTTTACGAGGCTTTTGCTGAGCATGCCACCTTGCTCGCGATATGCGGCGTAGCTGCTCCAGCGGTAGGAGTTCGTCTTCGCCACCTTTGCCCGCTCGGGATTGCGCAGGATGGAGCGGACCACGGTGAGCGCGTAACCCTCATCCTCGATGCAGCGGGAGTCGAACCGGCCGCGGAAGAGGTGGCCGGTTCGATGATGGCGGTTGTTGAAATAGGTGGCGTACGCGCCGTTCAGGCCCGACATGAAGGCTGAGAGTTCGTCGCTGATGTCGCGGAGGAGCAGGTGATAGTGGTCGTCCATGAGGCACCACGCGCCGAGCTCCACGCCGGTGGCGCCGAGTCGGTTTCGAAGAAGCTCGAGAAACCGCTGGTAGTCAGCTTCGTCCTCGAAGATCGACTGACGCGAATCGCCCCGCGCGTTAACGTGGTAGAGGCCGCTCTCGCACGTCGCTCTCGCCTCTCGCGGCATGGCTTCCTCCCCGGGCGAAGTGGTACATTGGGACTGTCCCACTGTACCACTCTGCTTGATGGGCCGCTGTGCGATAATGGACGCTTGTACGTCGTTTCTACCTGCGCATCCATGCGGAAAGGATCCTCCCCATGGCAAAGCATCTCACCACTGCCGACCGTCCCTCCTGGCCGCGTCGCGCCATCGTGACCGCGGGCATGCCCTACGGCAACAAGGGCTTGCACTTCGGGCACGTGGGCGGCGTCTTCGTACCGGCTGACTTCTACGCCCGCTTCCTCCGCGACCGCCTGGGCCGCGAGAACGTGATGTTCGTCTCGGGCACGGATTGCTATGGCTCGCCCATCATGGAGGGCTATCGCAAGAAGGTCGATGCCGGCGAGTTCGAGGGCTCGATTCGCGATTATGTCCAGGGCAATCACGATCGCCAGGCCAAGACGCTGCGCGACTTCGAGATCTCCTGCGACCTGTACGGCGGATCCGGCTTGGAGCCGGCGCTTCGCGTGCACGAGCGCATGACGGCCGAGGTGGTCAACCGCCTGCACGAGCAGGGCAAGCTGGAAAAGCTCTCCACCAAGCAGTTCTACGACCCCCGGGCCGGTCAGTTCCTGAACGGTCGCCAGGTGATCGGGCGCTGCCCCATCCAGGGCTGCAAGTCCGAGAAGGCCTACGCCGATGAATGCGATCTGGGTCATCAGTTCGAGCCTGAGGAGCTCATCGCCCCCAAGAGCGCGCTCACGGGCGAAGTGCCCGAGCTGCGCCCGGTGGACAACCTCTACTTCGACCTGCCGAGCTACCTCGATGCCATCAAGCGCCACACCAAGGAGCTCGAGGCGGACGAGACCGTGCGCCCCGTGGTCTCCAAGACCATGGAGGAGTGGCTGCTTCCCGCCCAGCTCTACATTCAGGTGAAGTTCCGCGAGGCCTTCGAGGCCGTCCGCGGCGAGCTGCCCGAGCACACCGTGACCGAGTCCCCGGACGGCAAGGGGTCCTTCGTGGTGACCTTCCCCAGCTGGAAGGAGCGCGACGCCGCGCATGAGCCGCTGGGGCGCGGGGGCGTGCGCTTCCGCTCCGGTAAGGCGCTCGTGCCGTTCCGCATCACGGGCAATATCACGTGGGGCGTGCCGGTGCCCGATATCGATGGCTGCCATGACCTGACCTGCTGGTGCTGGCCCGAGAGCCTCTGGGCGCCCATCAGCTTCTCGCGCACGGTCCTCGCGCGTAACGAGGCCGCCGGCGCCATGGATGCACCGGGTGCCGAGGTGGCCGCCCACGACGCCGCCATCGCCGAAACCGACGCTCCCGACGTGATCGCGCGCCCGGCCTATGCCCACGCCTCGCTCGACTGGCACGATTGGTGGTGCTCGGACGATGCCAAGGTCTACCAGTTCATCGGCCAGGACAACATCTACTTCTACTGCGTGGCGCAGACCGCGCTGTGGGAGGCGCTTGGCTGGAACCTGCGCCAGACCACGGTGGCCGCCAACTACCACATCCTCTACATGGGCAAGAAGGCGAGCTCAAGCTCTCAGACCCCGCCGCCACTCGCCGAGGAGCTGCTCGACCACTATACCGCCGAGCAGCTGCGCGCGCACTGGATCTCTCTGGGACTCGGCGAGAAGCCGGTGAGCTTCTCCCCGAAGGCCTTCGATACGCGCGAGACCGGCAAGAACCCGGATGGTTCGCCGCTGCTCGCCCGCGATGACAAGCGGGTGATCGACCCCGCCCTCAAGGAGGGTGCGATGCTCACGGGCGTCTTCAACCGCCTGGCCCGTTCGTGCTTCTACGCGGTGGCCGAGAAGGAAGGCGACGGGAGCGCGGTGCGGACCGGCTGCATTCCCGCCGGTGAGCCGAGCGCGGCGGTGCTCGAGGCCTGCGAGCAGGCGGTACTCGCCTTCGAGCGCGACATGTACCGCTTTGAGCTGCACCACGCGCTCGGCGTGTGCGACACGTTCCTGCGCGCGGCCAACAAGCGCTGGAGCGATGCCAGCAAGGCAGCCAAGAACGTGGCGGCCGAGGGGGATGCCGAGCGCGGGGATGAGCTCATGCGCGCTGCGCTCGTGGACGCCTTCCAGGAGCTGCGCGTGGCGGCGATTCTGATGCACGGTATTGTGCCGGCGGGCACGGAGCTCATCTGCGAGCACTTCAACGTGGCGCCGGAGACGTTCTTTAGCTGGGAGCACGTGCTGCAGGCGACGGACGAGTTCGTGCGCGGCCTCGGCGAGGAGCCGGGTGAGCACCGTGTGCGCCCCCTGCCGCCGCGCTTCGACTTCTTCTCCAAGCACGAGAGCCAGTACTAGATGACACCCGGGTTCACGATCCGGCGTGCCTGTGCGGACGAGGCTGCCGCCGTGCTCGACGTCATCGAGGACGGGCGCCGTGCGATCGCCGAGCTGGGTATCGCGCAGTGGCAGAACGGGTACCCCGACCTGACGGCCGTGGAGCGGGACATCGCGGCGGGAGCCTGCTGGGTTGCCGCTGCCGGCGCAGAGGCCGAGTGCGCGCTACTCGGCACCTGCGCGGTCTGCCTTGAGCGCGATGTCGACTACGCTGCCGCCGGGGCCGCGGGGGTGCGCTGGCTCACCCGCGATGACACCGGTCGGGTCGAGCCGCCGTATGTGGCCGTGCACCGGTGCGCCGTGGCTGCCGGGGATGGGCGTCGGGGTGTGATGAGCGCCCTGCTCCTGGCCGCCGTGCGCCTCGCGCGTACCGAGGGCCGTCGCTCCGTGCGCATGGACACGCATCCTGGCAATGTCCGCATGCGCGGGTTCCTCGAGCGCCACGGCTTTGCCGAGCTTGCCGCTTTCCATATGGTCGGGCATCCCGTGCCCGACGACGATGTGCGCATCGCCTACGAGAAGCTGCTGTAGGGTTCGCTATGGACCGCACCGGAGGCATCCGCATCTTCGAGGATGGGGAGTTCCAGAGCGGGATGGCCCTTGCCTCCGGCGTCGTGCTTGCATTCGGCCTTGTGCTCGGTGTTGCCGGCATGCTGGTCGGCGGTCGCTTTCCTTTTGGCGGCGCGGCGCCGGAATCCGCGCTGATTGAGCTTTTCCTTGGCGCTGCGCTGCTCCTGGCGTCGTTCGCCGTCCACGAACTCGTTCACGGCCTCTTCTTCAAGCTGTTTGCCCCTGCGGGTTCGCGTGTGACCTTCGGGGCGAACTGGAGGGCCGGCATGCTCTATGCTTGCGCGGAGGGCATCGTCTACGCCAGACGGCAGTACCAGGTAATCATCCTCGCGCCGACGATCGCGGTGACCATCCTGCTCGTCTTGGGAGGGATGGTCACCGGGCACGGCGCCGTGGCGTACGTCGTCGCCGTGCTGCATCTGTCCGGCTGCACGGGCGATTGGGGCTACCTGCTGGAACTTGCCCGTCGGCCCGATGTAGAGCGTTGCATGGACACGGATTGGGGCGTGGCGTTCCTGCACGCCGGTGAAGAGGCGGGATGCGAGGGCCCTACTCGATCAGCATCGCGTCGCCAAAGCTGAAGAAGCGATAGCGTTCGCGCACGGCCTCCTTGTAGGCATCGAGGATCTGCTCGCGCGTGGCGAGCGCCGAGACGAGCATCATGAGCGTGGAGCGCGGCACGTGGAAGTTGGTGATGAGCGCGTCCACCACGTGGTAGGTGCTGCCGGGCATGAGGTAGAGCTGCGTGGTGGCGTTCTCGCGCGCCACGATATCGCCGCGGCCGAGGGTGTCGGCGCTGTCCGCGCGCCCCTCGAAGCCGAGTGCGGTCACGGGCGGTTGGCTTGCCGGTGCGTCCGCGTCGAAGGCGCTCTCGAGGGAGCGGACCGCCGTGGTGCCCACGGCGACCACCCGGTGCCCGGCCGCCTTGGTGGCGTGGACGGCGTCGACCACTTCCTGGGGCACGTGGTAGCGCTCGGTGTGCATGACGTGCTGCGTGGGGTCGTCCTCCTCCACCAGGCGGAAGGTGTCGATACCCACCTCGAGCTCCACGCACGCCCAGCCGATGCCGCGGGCCTTGAGGCGCTCGATGAGCCCCGGCGTAAAGTGCAGGCCTGCCGTGGGGGCAGCGGCGGAGTGCTCCTCGTGCATGGCGTAGACGGTCTGGTACTTCTCGGGATCGCCCTCGTAGCTCGTGATGTAGGGCGGTAGCGGCACGTGGCCGGCGGCATGGATCGCCTGGTCGAGCGTGCGCGGCTTGCCGGTGACGGCATCCTCGCCCTGCGGCTCGAAACGCACCAGGCGCCCGCCCCGGCTGTCGTCCACAAAGCCCTCGATCGTTCCGGTCAGCACCACGGGCGAGCTTTCGGGCGCGTGGATGCCGCCCGCGCGGTACTCCACCACGTTGCCGGGCTTGAGTCGCTTGCCAGGGTTCACCAGGCATTCCCATACGTGGCCGAGCGGGTCGATGTCCTCGCGCCGGCGCAGCAGCAGCGTCTCGGATACGCCGCCCGTCTGCGCCTTGCGCCCTACCAGGCGCGCGGGCATCACGCGGGTCTTATTGGCCACGAGCAGATCACCTGGCTCGAGGTAGTCGATGATATCGCGGAAGATGCGGTGCTCCACGGAGCCACCGTGGGCGAGCGGGGTCCCGGCCTCGCCGTCGCTCCGGTGCAGCACGAGCAGACGGCAGCTGTCGCGGGGGTCGGCGGGGGCCTGGGCGATCAGCTCGTCGGGCAGCTCGTAGTCAAAGTCATCGGTGCGCATTGGGGACTCCTCATGGTCGATTTCCAGCCGACCATGATAGCGCAAGGACGGGGAGCTTACGAATGGTGGGCGGCTTTGCGCTCGTCGCGCAGTCGGGCACGGTCGAGCGCTGCCTCGGCGGCGGAGAACCGGCACCCGCAGTAGTTTTGCCGGTACATGCCGAGTTCGCGCGAGCGGCGCGTGGCTTCCGGATACCACGGGCGCCAGTCGCGTATGACCGGCGTGAGCCCGTGTGCGCCGGCGAGCTTCTCGAGCACGGCGTTGCAGGTCTCGAACCATTGGTAGGGCGAGACGGCGAGCGTGGTGGCGATGCGCTCGAAGCCCTCCCGCTCGGCCACCCGGCACGCCTCGGCCAGGCGGAGCGCGTAGCAGGCGCGGCAGCGCTGCTCGCGGCGACGCGCCCCGATGGGCGCCACGCAGCGCTCCCAGGCGGCGTAGTCCTCCGCGGCCTCGATGAGCTCGATACCCGTTTCGCGACACCAACGGCGCAGCTCGGCGAGGCGGCGCTGGTGCTCGTCGGTCGGCTGGATATTCGGGTTCGTCCAGCAGATGGTAGGTTCAAAGCCCTCTTCCCGCAGGTGGCGCACCGGCTCGAGCGAGCAGGGCGCGCAGCAGGCATGGAGTAGCAGGGGCGTCATGGCACGGGTTCCTTTCGAGCTGCCCTGCCGGGTCGGATGCGTCGGCGCACAGGGCAGGGCAGCCCTCGTTTCTACTTGGGGGAGAGCGCCACCCAGGCGATCGCGATGACGACGACGAGCGCGATCGCGCCGGCAACGGCGGCGATGAACTGGTAGCGGCTGCCGCGGGTGCGCTCGCGGATATCCTGCTCGGTGGCAGCGAGATGCTCTACCTGCCCGAGCTTCTCATCGCGGCGGCGGTGAAGCTCTTCGAGATGCGCGTTCAGGCCCTCCGTCACCTCGGGATGCTCGTGGATATCGGTCGCCTCGTCGAGCGCTGCGCGCGCGTCGTCCGCTTCCGCCTGGGCTTCCTCGGCGCGCTTCTCCTGCTCGCGCGCGGCCTTCTCCTGATCGGCGATCTGGTCGCGCAGCTCGCGCTGGCGGGCGCTGGCCTCGCGGCGGACGCGGTCGAGCTCGTCGCGCGCCTTGTCCGCCTCGGCGGTGACGGCGCGGAAGGCCTTCTTGGCATCGTCGATGGGCTTCTGGGCCTCCGCGACCATGGCGCGTGCGGAGGTGAGGTTGCGCTCTACCTCGGCTTGGATGCGCGGCAGCTCGGCTTTGGCGCGACGGAGCTCGTCGGTGGCGTCGGCGATCTCGTTCTGCAGCTCGGTGGTGCGAACCGAATATGCCGCGCTGTTGGCGGAGGGATTGCGCTGCACCTCGACGAACTCGTCGCGCAGCGTGTCCAGGCGCGCGTTCGCGCTCTCCACCGCTTGCTGCGCCGTCTGGATGCCGCTCGTCTTCTCGTTTTCCGCTTGGGTCAGGTTCTTCTTGGCATCGTCCAGGCGCCGCTGCAGGCGAGAGCCGGACTCGCGTGAGCTCGACTCCTTCGCCTCGGCGGCATCCACCGCCGCCCGGTAGCGCTTCTCGGTTTGCGCGTCCTCTTCCTTGGCCTGCTGGAGACGCTCTTTGAGCTGGGTGATCTGGGCGCGCACGGCATCTTGCCGGGTGCGGGCCTCGGACGCGGCGGCGAGGGCGGCATCCTGGCGCGCGGTCTCGTCCTCCACGATCTGCTGGTATCGGTTGGCGATGTCGCGCCTATGGTCGAGCTCCTCTTCGTGCGCGGCGATGCTTCGGTCCAGCTCCTCCAGCTCGCCGCGTGCGGTATCGTGGGCACGTTTGGCGGCGCTCACCTGGCGGACGGCATCCGCGCCGGCGGAGAGGAAGGCGCCGACAGCCTGGGCGGCGGACTGCTCGGCCGGTGCGGGCTCCCCTGGCTGCTCGGCCTGCGGGTCGGCGGCGGAGGTGCCTTCGTCCCCGGCGTGCGGGGCGCTCGCCGCCGCCTGCGCGCGCTCGGGGTTCACGGACGGCATGGCACCCGTGCCGTCGATGACCTCGAAGCCGCGGGGGAGCGGGTCAGGGTCATCGCCTACCTGCTCGTACTCCTCGCGGGTGAGGAATCCGGGAAGCGGGCTCGAATCGGCTTCGCGGCCTTCGGTCGATACATCGGGTGCGGCGGCTACGGTATCGTCTTGGCTGGGGACGGCGTTCGTCTGATCGTCGGGAGTCTTCGTCGTTTCATCCATAGGTGCTCCAATGATCGCGTTTCCGTCCCTATGATACGTCAGCTCGCCGGACACATCCCGGCTCGCGAGCGGCGCATGTGCGCGCGGTAAAAGAATCGGGGGCCGATTGCTCGACTCCCGGGATGCGATGCGCACGGTGTGCGCGGTATGTCTGGCGCAATCTGCCCTGCGGCCCGTTTCTACGAGCGCGTCTCCATGCGCGTGCGGCACTTGGGGCAGGTGACGATGAGCTTGCCCTTGCCCTTGGGGACGGCGAGCATGGTGCCGCAGGTGGGGCACTTGAGGAACGACTTGGTCTTGCGGTCCTTCCACATCTTCTTGGTGGTGCGGACCTGGCGCTTGAGGTCGTCCGCGGTGGGGCGAGAACCGGCGGCACCGGCGGAACCGGCGCCCTTGCCGGAGAGCAGGCTGCCAGCGCCCGGGATCGACGCCGCGAGCTCGAGCCACCGTTCGTTCTCGCGCTTGCGTGCGTCGAGATTCTTGGAGAGCGCGCGCACGAGCGCCAAGACGACGAGGATGAGACCCACGTAGGTGAGCCATTGCCACTGCGCGATGGTTCCGATGAGCACGAGCACCATGCCCGCGATTCCCATGATGGTGGTGAGCTCGTCGACGCCGTAGCGGTCTTTCATGAAGTCATTCATCGGATACTCCTGCTCCTTAGGTGCAATGTATCTGGTTATACCCAAAAGACGGGGGCTTTTCCAGTGCAGGGCCGAGCTCGTCGTCTTGTGGCGCAACGCGCCGTCGTGGGTATATCCTAGGAGCGCACTCGCAAACGCATCGCAAACGAACAACGGAGCTGCACCATGATCATCGAGAACCATGCCCTTTGGGGCGAAGAGCCCACGCCCGAAAAGCCGGCCACGTATACCGCCTATCTGGCCGATGCGGTGGGGAAGGGTTCGCGTGACGCTCGGCCTGCTGTCATCGTCTGCGGCGGCGGAAGCTTCAAGACCATCGCCGCGCATGAGAAGGAGCCGGTGGCGCTTGAGTTTCTGAACCGTGGATACCAGGCGTTCGTGCTGGATTACGTGACCACCGAGACGGGCGACATCGCGTTCCCGGCACCGGAGGCCGACCTCGCCTGCATGGTCGCCACCGTGCGCGCGAACGCCGCTGCCTGGCACGTGGATCCGGAGCGCGTGGTCGTGGTCGGGTTCTCGGCAGGCGGCTTTATCTGCGCGTCGCTTGCCGCCACGTGGCGCGAGGGCGGGCTCGCGAGCACGGTGGGCGTGCGATCTGAGCTCATCCGGCCTGACGCCGTGGTGCTCGGGTATCCGCTCCTCGATTTGGTTGCCTGGCGTGCCTGGAAGACCCGCGACCCGCGCATCGACCTTCGTGTGCCCAAGACGGGCGGCAAGACCGGCCGCGACCTTCTGAACGACTTCTTCGGCCAACTCGCGGGTGGCGACTTCTCTGATGAGCGCCTCGAAGAGATCGGCCCTGCCTCGCACGTGGATCGCTACATGCCGCCGACCTTTATCTGGTGCGCCGCAGACGACCAGGCGGTTCCCGTGACGCAGACTTACCCCTTCGCGGCCAAGCTGGCAGAAGCGGGCGTTCCCCATGAGCTGCACGTCTTCGACCAGGGCGGACACGGCCCGTCCGTGGCGAATGAGAACACTTGGCCGGCGGAGGCAGAGGATGATTTCCTCCCGAGGCAGCGTGTTGTCAGGCCCTGGGTCGACCTCGCGTTCCACTTTCTCGACCGCCATCTCAATCGATAAGAAAAGCGCGGCGCATCGGAGGGGTACCGATACGCCGCGCTTTCGTTGGCGAGTATTTTCGTTAGCGGGCGAGCTTGTCGATGACGCGCTCGATCTCGGCGAGCTTCTCGGCCTTTTCCGACTCGCAGCCGCAGTCGCAGGCGCTGCGCACGCAACCTTCGATATGCGCCTTGAGCACGTCGGCGTTGACGCGTGCGATAAGCGACTCCGTGGCCATGAGCTGGGTGGAAACGTCGATACAGTAGCGGTCCTCATCCACCATCTTCAGGATGCCGTCGATCTGGCCGCGCGCGGTCTTGAGCAGGCGCTTTACTTTCTCATGGTCGGCCATCATGGGCGGATCCTCGCAGTTCTATCGGCGTTGTGCAGGGGCGGACAAGGGAACGCGGCGGAGCCGAGTACCCCGCCGCGTCTGGTAAGCATATTACGCCGTCTGGACGGTGAGCGCGTAGAAGTTGTCGCCAGCGGCATGGACGGCGTCCTTGAGGGCGTCCTCGGTGACCGGCGCGCTCGCCTCGACCTCGACGGTGTTGGTGTCGTGGTCGGCATCGGCATCCGTCACGCCGGGGACCTTCAGGAGCGACGCCTCGACGGACGCCTCGCAGTGGCCGCACATCATGCCCTTGGTTTTGATCGTGTACTTCATGTCGTCCTCTCTTTCCCTGCGGCCTTCCCAGGTACCCGACCCTGGCGTTCAATCGTCGCTTACGTGCTAAGCGCGCCGCGCTCCTCGCTCGCGCCAATCTCGGGCACCTGGAAAGCCTGTTCTCTGTGCTTGAGGCTTCTCTCAAGCAATCCATACCTTTATTCCCAGCGGGCGGGGGTTCGTTCCGCTTCGCTTGAAACCGATAGAGCCTTACTGCGCCACCTTGGGCTTGAAGGCGCGCAGGCGCAGCGCGTTGCTCACCACGCACAGGCTCGAGAGGCTCATGGCGGCGGCGCCGAACATAGGCGAGAGCTGCCAGCCCGTGAGCGGGTAGAAGACGCCCGCGGCGAGCGGGATACCGCAGCCGTTGTAGATGAGCGCCCAGAACAGATCCTGCTTGATGTTGCGGATCACCGCACGGGAGAGCTCCACGGCGCGTGCCACGTCCATGAGGTCGCTCCGCATGAGTACCACGTCTGCGCCCTCCTTGGCGATGTCGGCGCCGGTGCCGATGGCGAGGCCCACATCGGCGCGGGCGAGTGCCGGGGAGTCGTTGATGCCATCGCCCACCATGGCGACCTTCTGGCCCGCGGCTTGGAGCTCGCGCACCTGGCGTTCCTTGTCGGCGGGCATGACGTCGGCTATGACGTCGCCTGCGGCAAGGCCCACCTGGCGCGCGATGGCCTCGGCGGTACGGCGGTTGTCGCCGGTGAGCATCTTGACCGAGACGCCCAGCTCGCGCAGCGCCGCGATGGCCGCCTTGCTCGTGGGCTTGACCTCGTCGGCCACGGCGATGATGCCCATGAGCTCGCCGTTCTTGGCAAAGAGCAGCGGGGTCTTGCCGGCCTGGGCCAGCTCGTCCAGCCGGTGCTCGTCCACGGCCACCCCCAGCTCTCCCATGAGGGCGGCGTTGCCGGCGGCAATGCGGTTCTGGCCCTCGCGTGCCGTCACGCCGCGTCCGGGCACGGCCTGGAAGTCCTCGACCACGCGGGCGACGATGCCCATCTCGCCCGCCCGCGCCATGACGGCTTCGGCCAGTGGGTGCTCGCTGCCGCGCTCGAGCGCCGCGGCGAGTTTCATCAGCTGCTTCTCGCTGCAGGCGGGCGTGCCGTCCGCGCGGGTGGCGGGGAGCACGTCGGTCACGGCGGGTTTGCCTTGCGTCACGGTGCCCGTCTTGTCGAGGACCACGCTGCCCACGCCGCGCAGCGTCTCCAGAGCCTCGGCGCTCTTGAAGAGGATGCCCATCTCGGCGCCCTTACCGGTGCCCACCATAATGGCCACGGGGGTGGCGAGGCCGAGCGCGCAGGGGCAGCTGATGACGAGCACGGCCACGGCGGCGGTGAGGGCCTCGTTGGCGTTGCCGGTGACGATTATCCAGGCGATGAAGGTCACGAGCGCGATGGCGATTACGACGGGGACGAACACCGCGGCAACTTGGTCGGCCAGGCGGCTGATAGGTGCCTTGGTGGCGTTGGCGTCCTCTACCAGCTGAATGATCTTGGCGAGGTTGGTGTCGGCGCCCACGCGGGTGGCGCGGAAGGTGAAGCTGCCGGTGCGGTTGATGGTGGCCGCCGAGACGGTATCGCCGGGGTTCTTCTCCGCCGGCATGCTCTCGCCCGTGAGCGCGGACTCATCCACCGCCGAGCTGCCCTCGAGGACCACGCCGTCCACCGGGATGCTCTCGCCGGGGCGCACGCGCACGGTCTGGCCCAGCTGGATTGCTTCCACGGCGACCTCGTGCTCGGTTCCGTCGTCCAGAACCACCGTCGCGCGCTTGGGGGCGAGGTCGATGAGTTTCTCGATGGCCCCACCGGTCTTGGACTTGCTGCGGGTCTCCAGGTACTTGCCCACGGTGACGAGGGTGAGGATGGTGCCGGCGGCTTCGAAGTAGAGGTTGTCCATGCCCATCTCCATGGCGCCCATGGGATCCTTCATGGCGAGCATGTCTGCCATGGCGTACATGGCGTAGACGGACCAGCCGAGGCTCGCCGCGGCGCCGATCGCCACGAGCGCGTCCATGGTGGGGGCGCCGCGCAGGGTGGACTTCCAGCCGTTCACGAAGTAGGCGCGGTTGGCGAAGACGATGGGCACGGTGAGCAGCAGCAGGGTGAGCGCGAGCGTCATGGAGTGCATGTGGTCGGTGAACACGGCGGGTAGCGGCCAGTGGAACATGTGGCCCATGCCCAGATAGAAGAGCGGTGCCCAGAAGACGAGCGAGACGATAAGGCGTGTCTTCATGGCCTCAGCCGTGGCCTCGAGCTTTTTGGTGGGGGACTCCAAACGCGCGGCGGGGGCGGATTGCTGTCCGGACCCGGCAGCGGGCGCGGCATCCGCCGGGGTGGCGCCGTAGCCGGCGCGGTCCACGGCGGTGCAGATGTCCTCGGCGCTGAGCTGGGTTTCGTCGTAGTCGACCGCCATGGAGCCGGAGAGCAGGTTGACGGCGACGGTCGAGACGCCGGGCAGCCTGCTGACGGCACGGTTCACGTGCGCCTGGCACGCACCGCAGGTCATGCCCGCTACATTGAACTTCTCGTGAGCCATGCGACTCCTTCCTTTGAATTCGCCTGCATGATACCCCCTCCCCCTGGGGGTGTCTAGCAGACACAGAGACAACACAAGACGCGGCGGTGCGAGGGCCGTCTTCCTCATGAACCGTGGAATCAGCGGGGTATGTGGCGCGCGGGGCAGGCTGTTTCCTTGCGCCACGCATTAGCGGAAGGCGGCGAGCGCGGTACCGCCGCCGAGCACGCGGTCCCCGTCGTAGACCACCACGGCTTGGCCGGGTGCGATCGCGCGCTGGGGCTGGGAGAACGTCACTCTGAGCACCGTTGAGCTGCCATTATGCAAGCTGCTTGCATCTCCCCAGCTCAGACGTGCCGTCTGCGACGGTTGATGGTAGCGGATCTTCGCCGAGACGGGAACGCCGGCGGAGCCGGCGGCATCGAGCGCGGCGCGCATCTCGGCCTCCGGTGCGCTCCAGATCCAGTCGTCCGCCACAAGGGCGCTTGCCATGAGGTCCGCGTTCTCGCCGAGTGTCACGGTGTTGGCGCGCGCGTCCACGGCGGTCACGTAGACGGGGTGGAGCATGGCGACGCCCAGCCCCTTGCGCTGCCCCACGGTGTAGCGGATCGCGCCCTGGTGATGGCCGAGCACGACGCCCGTTGCGTCCACGATGTCGCCCTCGGGCAGGAGCTCGCCGCGTCGGCGCTCGATATAGCCCGCGAAGTCCCCATCCGGAACGAAGCAGATGCCCTGGCTGTCGGGCTTCTCGGCGTTGACAAACCCCTGTTCCTCGGCGATGCGCCGCACGTCGCGGCTCTTCACCAGGCCGCCGAGCGGCAGGAGCGTGCGCGCCAGGCGTTCCTGGGTGAGCGAGTAGAGCACGTAGCTCTGATCCTTGGCGGGGTCCACGCCGCAGCTCAGGGTCCAGGTGCCGCTTGGGTCCTGGGCTATCCGCGCGTAGTGGCCGGTGGCGATGGCGTCGAACCCGTGCTCGAGCGCGTAGTCGAGGAGGGAGCCGAACTTGAGGTAGCGGTTGCAGTCGATGCACGGGTTGGGCGTCCGTCCGTCCTCGTAGGTCTCCACGAACTTATCGACCACGTGGCGCTCGAAGAGCTCGCGCATGTCGAGTACGTGATGGGGGATGCCCAGACGCTCGCAGACGGCCTGGGCATCGGCGATGTCGGCGAGTGAGCAGCAGCTTCGCGGGCCCACGTCGTCGAAGGAGCGCGAGCAGGTCAGCCGCATCGTGGCGCCCTCGCAGGCATAGCCCTGCTGCTTGAGCAGGTACGCGGTAACGCTTGAGTCCACGCCGCCGCTCATGGCGACGAGCACGCGCTTGGCGGGCATGCGCCCTCCTTCCCCAGCTTGTTCGTGCGGGAACGTGCCCGCTTTTCCGGGTGGTCTTCCGGCCCGAAGCCTAGATGACGAAGTCGTACTCCATGGGCTTGGCGACCAGATCGGCCACGGTGATGCCGTCGAGGTAGTTGCTGATCATCTCATCGAGCTCGCGCCACATGCCGATGGTACGGCACTCGCCGGCGCGCTCGCAGCCGTTGTTGCCGCCCTCCAGGCACGAAACCGGAGCCAGGCTCCCCTCGGTTAGGCGTAGGATCTCACCCGCGGTGTACTTGTCGGGATCGCGCGTGAGGCGGTAGCCGCCGCCCTTGCCGCGCATGCCCGAGAGCAGGCCGGCGCGCACCAGCGTGGCGAGAATGTTCTCGAGGTACTTTTCCGATACGCCCTGGCGGTCGGCGATCTCTTTGAGGGGGATGCGACCAGCCGCCTGATGCTCGGCAAGATCGACCATGACGCGGAGGGCGTAGCGCCCTTTGGTTGAAATCAGCATGGCGAACTCCTTCCAATCTGTTTCCCATTATCCTACCAGAATGACGGGTTTATATACAAAGGGGTGGGGGAATCGTCCCGCGATTTTTTTGAGCGGGATCAGACCGCCCACCGATTATCTCATAATCCTATTGACAAACTAGGATTCAAGGACTTTACTATGAGCAACAAGATTCCTAATTACCCTACATGGATATAGGAATAAATGATAACGACGCTACAGGAGGCATATGATGGCGAACATCTACACGTCCATCGACCAGCTGATCGGTCACACCCCGCTCCTCGAGCTCAGCCACATCGAGAAGGAGGAGGGGCTCAAGGCCCGCGTTCTCGTCAAGCTCGAGTACTTCAACCCGGCAGGGTCGGTGAAGGACCGTATCGCCAAGGCCATGCTCGACGATGCCGAGGCCGCCGGTAAGATCCGTCCGCACGACGGCTACACGCTCATCGAGCCCACGAGCGGTAACACCGGCGTCGGCCTGGCGAGCGTCGCCGCCGCGCGCGGTTACCAGCTCATCATCACCATGCCCGAGACCATGAGCGTCGAGCGTCGCCAGCTCATGCAGGCGTACGGCGCCAAGCTGGTGCTCACCCCGGGCTCCGAGGGTATGAAGGGCGCCATCGCCAAGGCCAAGGAGCTCGCCGAGACCACGCCCAAGAGCTTCATTCCCGGCCAGTTCACCAACCCGTCCAACCCGGCGGCCCACGAGAAGACCACCGGTCCCGAGATCTGGGAGGATGCGGACGGCAAGGTCGACGTCTTCGTGGCCGGCGTGGGTACCGGCGGCACGGTGACCGGCGTGGGCCACTACCTCAAGCAGCAGAACCCCGATGTGCGCGTGGTCGCCGTTGAGCCCAAGAGCTCGCCGGTGCTCTCCGAGGGCCATGCAGGCACCCACAAGATCCAGGGAATCGGCGCCGGCTTCGTGCCCGACGTGCTGGACACCAAGGTGTACGACGAGGTCGTCACCGTCTCCAACGAGGATGCCTTCGCGACCGGTCGCGCGGTGGGCCACAAGGAGGGCGTGCTCGTGGGCATCTCCTCCGGCGCCGCCGTCTGGGCTGCCGTCCAGCTCGCCAAGCGTCCCGAGAACGAGGGAAAGACCATTGTGGCCCTGCTCGCCGACACCGGTGAGCGCTACCTCTCCACGCCGCTCTTCGCCGAGTAGCGCGCGGATACCAGCTCTCCTCTCTGGGAAGCGGCCTTGCATGGCATCGAGGATGTCGTGCAAGGCCGCTTCCTTTTCTATGCCGGAGCGCCCGAAGCGCAGGAAATGCCCCGGCGGGCGGTCGATGTCGTCGACGCGCCCGCCGGGGCGGAAAAACGGGGTAGGGGATTTGCCGGGGCTGCGGCTTATTCCTCGGTCATGTAGGGATACGTGATCGCGGGACTCGGCGCATACGCTTCCTTCACGGCGCAGGGGCTCATCCAGCGATGCAGGTTGAGGGCGGTTCCCGCCTTGTCGTTGGTGCCGGAGTGGCGCGCGCCGCCGAAGGGCTGCTGGCCCACGGCGGAGCCGGAGGGCTTGTCGTTCAGGTAGAGATTGCCGGCGGCGTTGCGCAGCACCCATTCCAGGCGGGCGAGCTCCTCGCGGCCCTCGCAGTAGATGGAGCCCGTGAGGCCGTACTCGGAGGCATCGCACAGCGCGAGCGTCTCGTCGAGCTTGTCGTCATCGTAGGGATACACCGTCAGCACCGGGCCGAAGAGCTCGCGTTCCATGGTGTCGTAGTGAGGGTTCCCCGTCTCGATGACGGCGGGGTAGATGAACCAGCCGCGGTCGTCGTCGTGTCCGCCGCAGAGCAGCGTGGCATCCTCGGCGTCGCGGGCGGCGTCGATCGCGTCGGCGCAGCGACGGTAGGCGCGCTCGTCGATGACGGCGCCCAGCATGTTGCGGAAGTCGCAGGGGTCTCCCACCTTGAGCGTGGCAACGGCTGCGAGCAGCTTCTCGCGGACCTTGGGCCAGATGCTCTTGGGCACGTACGCGCGGCTCGCGGCAGAGCACTTCTGCCCCTGGTACTCGAAGGGGGAGAGGGCCAGGCAGGCGACCAGGGCGTCGATATCCGCCGAGGGGTGGGCGAAGACGAAGTCCTTGCCACCGGTCTCGCCCACCAGGCGCGGGTAGGTCTTGTAGGCGTCGATGTGCTCGCCCACGAACCGCCACACGTCGGAGAACACCTGCGTGGAACCGGTGAAGTGAAAGCCGGCGAAGTCAGGGCTGGCAAGCACGCAGTTCTGCAGCGCATCGCCGCGGCAGGGGATGAAGTTGATGACGCCGGCGGGAAGGCCCGCTTCCATGAGGACCTGCATGAAGCGCCAGCTGGCGAGCGCCGCCGTGGTCGAGGGCTTCCAGAGCACCACGTTGCCGCAGAGCGCGGGCGCGCAGGCCAGGTTGCACGAGATGGACGTGAAGTTGAACGGCGCCACGGCCACGACGAATCCCTCGAGCGGGCGGTAGACGACGCGGTTCATCTCGGTAAAGCCGGGTCGCATGGGCTGGTCGGCGTAGATCCGGCGTGCGTCGGCCACGCCGAAGCGCAGGAAGTCGGCGAGGGCGCAGGCAGATTCACCCTCGGCCTGGCGGACGACCTTGCTCTGCCCGAGCATGTTGGAGGCGACGATGCGGTTGCGCCAGGGACCCGCCACGAGCGCGGCAGCCTTTTCGAAGATGGCCAGGCGGTGCTCGGTGGAAAGCGCCTCCCAGGCTTCCTTGGCGTCCATGGCGGCCTTGATCGCAGCGGCGAGTTCCTCGGGTCCGGCGATGGAGAGCTCGGCGATAACATGGTGGTGGTCGTGCGGGAGCACGACGGGCACGGTCTTCTCGGTGTAGACCGGCTTGCCGCCGATGATGAGCGGGATGCGCTCCACGCCGGCTTGCTGGCGGGCGAGCTCGTCCTTGAGCGCCGTCTTCTCGGGTGAACCGGGCATGAAGCCGCGACCGGGCTCATTCGTCGGCCGCTCGAACTGATAGATGCTGTTGTTAGCCATGACGACCCCTCTCCCGGCGTCTCAGTTCCTGGCGCCGATATGCAATCCTAGGCCGATTCTATGCATGGCATGTTTCAGGCTGATAACGCGCGCAAACGGGCACGCTTTTGTAACCGGCTGGTTTCACGCACCACTCCGAATTGTCCTGAGCGGCGAGCACCGGTCGGCGCTACCGCAGGCGAGACGCCGCGCGCGGCGGGGAGAGTTCCGGCTGCCAGCGCTCGATGAGGCGCTCGAGCGTCCATGCGGCGTTCGCGGGGCTGGTGGAGGGCAGGACGATGGCGGGAAAGCCAGCTGCCTCCTCGAGGTAGCGATGGTAGAGGCGGCCGGCGGTCCCACCGTTGCAGACGATGCGCTCGATCTTCGCCGCATCGAGAACGCGTGCGAGGTCGGCGGGCGTCACGTTCCTGATGCTCGCGTCCGAGGAGCCCTTGATATCGCAGCTGTGGATCACGTCCCAGAGCGCGATGCCATGGCGCAGCAGGAGCGCCCGCTTGGCGGCTATGGATTGCTCGAGGGTGGCGGCAGCGGGTTCGGCGTCGTTCAGAGACCCCGCAGCCAGCGGGTCTCCCTCGTTTGGCGGGACGGGTTCGTTCAGACTGGCGGCGAGCACCCGCCAGAACCTGTTACGCGGATTGCCGTAATAGAAGGCGTTCGCGCGCGAGAGCGCGGACGGGAGCGAGCCCAGCACGAGTATGCGCGACCGGTTGTTGAACACCGGCTCGAGTCCATGGACAATATGCTGGTAATCGGCCATGCCGCCTCGTTCTCCGCATCGCTTCCGGACCAGCTCATCATAAAATGCGCCCAACCGCGCGGCAACGAGCATGCGCGGTTTGTGACGGCGCCACCTATCACGAACACGTGTCCGTATCGTGCGCTAGACTATAGACCTGCCAAAACGAGTGTTCTCATCCATGCGAGAGGTTCGCCATGTCAGATTCATCCATCGTCATCCGCGGCGCGCGCGAGCACAACCTGCAGGATATCGACGTGACCATCCCGCGCGACAAGCTCGCCGTCATCACGGGCCTCTCCGGCTCCGGTAAATCGAGCCTGGCCTTCGACACCATCTACGCCGAAGGACAGCGCCGCTACGTGGAATCGCTCTCGAGCTACGCCCGCCAGTTCCTGGGGCAGATGGACAAGCCCGACCTGGACTCGATCGACGGCCTTTCTCCGGCCGTGTCCATCGACCAGAAGACCACGAGCAAGAACCCGCGCTCCACGGTGGGCACGGTCACCGAGATCTACGACTACCTGCGCCTGCTCTTCGCACGCATCGGCACGCCGCATTGCCCGGAGTGCGGCCGCGTGATCGAGCGCCAGACCACCGATCAGGTGGCGGATAAGATCCTCGCTGCGGGTGAGGGTCACCGGGCGCTCGTGCTCTCGCCCGTCGTGGTGGGGCGCAAGGGCGAGTTCGCCAAGCTGCTCGAGGACCTGCGCGCCCAGGGCTACTCGCGCGTGCGCGTGGACGGCGAGGTGCGCTCGCTCGACGACCCCATCGAGCTCGACAAGAAGTTCAAGCACACCATCGAGGTGGTGGTGGACCGCATCGTCATACGCGAGGGGAGCCTTGGCCGCATCGCCGAGGCGGTGGAGACAGCCACCAGGCTGGCGCACGGCAACATGGCCGTCTACCTGCTGCCCGATCGCGATGCACCCGAGGGAACCGAGGGCGAGCTGCTGCAGTACTCGCTGGCGCTCGCGTGCCCCGAGCACGGTCACTCCATCGACGACCTGCAGCCGCGCGATTTCTCGTTCAACGCGCCCTACGGCGCCTGTCCGGAGTGCGACGGCCTAGGCTTCAAGAAGGTGGTGGACGCCGAGGCGCTGATCGAGGACCCCAACCTCTCGGTGGACGAGGGCGTGTTCGGCTCCTTCTTCGGTAAGTCGAACTACTACCCGCAGATCTTCCACGCGCTCTGCCTGCACCTGGGCGTAGACCCGTCGACGCCGTGGAAGAAGCTGCCGGCGAAGGTCCGTCGCGTCTTCCTGGACGGGCTCGGCAACGACAAGATGCGCGTGGACTATCACACCAAGGACGGCCGCGACACGTACTGGTTCACCAAGTTCTCCGGGGTGCGGAACATCCTCTACGAGCGCTACACGGAGTCCGAGAGCGAGTCTACCCGCGCCAAGCTCGAGAAGTACATCCGCGAGGAGCCGTGCACCGCATGCCACGGCGCGCGCCTGCGGCCGGAGATGCTCGCCGTCACGGTGGGCGGTAAGTCCATCTGCGACGTGTGCTGCATGAGCTGCAAGCAGGGGCTCGCGTTCTTCGAGGGGCTCGAGCTGACCGAGCGCCAGCAGTTCATCGGCGGGCGCATCGTCAAGGAGGTCATCGAGCGCCTGCGCTTCCTGGTTGATGTGGGTCTGGACTATCTCACGCTCGACCGCGCCTCTGCCACGCTTTCCGGCGGCGAGGCGCAACGCATTCGCCTGGCCACGCAGATCGGTGCAGGCCTCATGGGCGTGCTCTATATTCTGGACGAGCCGTCCATCGGCCTGCACCAGCGCGACAACGAGCGCCTCATCGCCACGCTCGAGCGCCTGCGCGATATCGGCAACACGGTCATCGTGGTCGAGCACGACGAGGATACCATCCGCGCGGCGGACTACGTGGTGGACATGGGCCCCGGTGCCGGCGAGCACGGCGGGCGCGTGGTGGCGGCGGGAACGCCGGAGCAGATCATGGCCTGCCCGGACTCGCTGACCGGCCAGTACCTCACCGGCAAGCGGATGATCCGCGTGCCCGAGAAGCGGCGCAAGCCCGGCCGCGGGGCGCTCAAGATCACGGGCGCCTCCTGCAACAACCTCAAGAACGTGACGGCGAAGATCGAGTTCGGTACCTTCACGGTGGTGACGGGTGTTTCCGGTTCCGGCAAGTCGAGCCTGGTGACCGATACCATCGCCCCGGCGCTCACCAACGCCATCCAGCGTTCGGCCCGTCCGGTGGGTCCCTACAAGAAGCTCGAGGGTATCGAGAACATCGACAAGGTAATCGATATCGACCAGTCGCCCATCGGCCGTACCCCGCGCAGCAACCCCGCCACCTACATCGGGCTCTGGGACGATCTGCGCGCGCTCTTCGCGAGCGTACCGGAGTCCAAGGCACGCGGCTACTCGCCCGGGCGCTTCAGTTTCAACGTGTCCGGCGGCCGCTGCGAGGCTTGCAAGGGCGACGGCCAGATCAAGATCGAGATGCACTTCCTGCCCGACATCTACGTGCCCTGCGAGGTGTGCCACGGCAAGCGCTACAACCGCGAGACGCTCGAGGTGAAGTATCGCGGCAAGTCCATCTCGGACGTGCTGGACATGAGCGTGACGGAGGCGTTGGCCTTCTTCGGCAACATCCCGCAGATCAAGCGCAAACTTCAGACGCTCTACGATGTGGGCCTGGGCTACGTGAAACTCGGCCAGCCGGCGACCACGCTCTCCGGCGGCGAAGCGCAGCGCGTGAAGCTTGCTAAAGAGCTGCACCGCAAGCAGACGGGCAAGACCTTCTACATCCTGGACGAGCCGACCACGGGCCTGCACTTCGAAGACGTGCGCCAGCTCATCGACGTGCTGCAGCGCTTGGTCGACGCAGGCAACACGGTACTCGTGATCGAGCACAACCTCGACGTGATCAAGGTGGCCGACCGGCTCATCGACATGGGTCCCGAGGGCGGCGACGGCGGCGGGACCGTGGTGGTGTCCGGAACGCCTGAGCAGGTGGTCAAGTGCGAGCAGAGCTACACGGGTCGGTTCCTCGGCCCCATCCTCGCGCGCGACCGCGCCCGCCAAAAGGAGATGGATGCCGCTGCGGCAAAGGCGTAGCGGCATCCTGCCGGCTAGAGGAGGCTGATGAGCTCGTCCACGTCCTCCTTGCGCGTGGCCCAGCTCGTGCAGAAGCGGATGACCTCGCGCCCGTTGGGAAGCGCCTCCATGAAGCCGAACTCCACGCGCTTTGCGAGCTCGGCAGCCTGCTCGGGCGTTACGCTCACCATCACCTGGTTGGTGGTCGAGGGCTTGAAGAGCTCGTATCCGCGCTCCGCGAGCGCGGCGCGGATACGGTCGGCGCAGGTGTCGCCATGCGCGCCCAGGCGCTCGTAGAGGTTGTCGGTAAAAAGCGTGTCGAACTGGATGCCCAGTAGCCGACCCTTGGCGAGCATGCCGCCGTGGATCTTCGTGATGGTGTAGAAGTGGGGGATGAGCCCCGACTTGGGGAACACGACGGCTTCGCCGAAGAGGCAGCCGACCTTGGTACCGCCGATGTAGAAGACGTCCGCCAGGCGCGCGAGGTCGGGAAGGGAGACGTCGTTGCCCGCGGCTGCGAGCGCATATCCCAAGCGCGCGCCGTCGATGTAGAGCTTGAGGTTCGCATCATCGCAAGCCCGCCGGATGTCCTCGAGCTCGGCGAGGGTGTAGAGCGTGCCGTACTCCGTGGGTTGCGACACGTAGACGGCGCCAGGCGCCACCTCGTGCTCCCAGTTGGCGTCGGCGTAGAACACGTTGACGAAGCTGCGGACGGCGTCTCCCGAGAGCTTGCCGTCCACGCCGGGGACGGTGAGCACCTTGTGCCCGCCGTGCTCGATCGCCCCCGCCTCATGCACGGCGACGTGTCCGCTTTCGGCTGCGAGGACGCCCTGCCAGGGCTGGAGCAGCGATGAGATGACGGTCTCGTTGGTCTGGGTGCCGCCGACGAGAAAATGAACCTCGGCCTCTGGCGCGTTGCAGGCGCGGCGAATCCTCTCTCGCGCGCTCTCGCAATACGGGTCGCGACCGTAGCCGGCGGTCTTCTCCATATTGGTGCGGGTGAGCGCGTCGAGGATCTCGGGCGCCGCCCCCTCCATGTAGTCGCTGACGAATTGCTGCATCGCAACCTCTTTTCCGTTGCAGGCCTGATTCTTACGATCGTGTTTGGGAGCAGCCTCGCATCAGCTCGCCTCGAGCGTGGCGAGGAGTGCCTGGTGATCGGTGCCGGCGATCTCCACCGTCTGGAGCGAGCTCACGGTGATGCCGGAGTTCTTACTGTAGACGATATGGTCGATCTCGATGATCGAGGGAATCGCGCTGTTGGCGGGATAGGTCATATGGAACCCCTCGCCCGCCTGCTCGGAGGCGTCCACGAAGGTGCTGCCCAGGAGCTCGCGGAAGCGCGCGTGGTCCCAGGTTGAGTTGAAGTCTCCCATCACCAGGTAGGCATGGTCGTAGTTGGAGAGGGTGCCGATCACGGAGAGGCCCTCGTTCCAGAGGTCCTGCGCACCGCGCGTGGGGGAATTGGGGTGCACACTCACCACGCGCACGGTGGTGCCGCCGATCTGGATATCCACGGCGGGCATGGAGCTCGTCTCGATGGGCAGCAGGTTGTAGGACACGTTGCTCATGGAGGCTGCGGTGAAGATGCCGTTCCGCCCGCCGTTGCTGATCGCGCTCGCTTCGTCGGAGACGATGTAGTGGGGGAGCACGTCGGTGATGCCGGCGGCGAGGAGGTCGTTCACCATGGTGGTGGTGAGCTCCTGCAGGCAGAGGACCTCCACGTGCTGGGCGCGGCAGGTGTCCACGATCTCCTGGGCGCTCGCGCTGCCGTTGAGCGTGTTCACCGTCATGATGCGCGCGTAGGCGTCGTCGGTGGTCGAGCTGCTTGCAACAGCGGTCTCCGCGGCCCGGGAGACGCGGGCGGTGGGAATCAGATAGCCTGCATGCCACCAGCCGTTGACGCCGAGCGCGAGCGCGCAGACCACGAACAGGATGCGGCGGCGCCAAAGCGCGGCGAGGACCAGGCAGAAGATGGAGGGGACCAAGGCGAGCGGCATGAACGAGACGAGCTCGGGCACCATGCGGCCCGTGGAGTGGTCGAGCGGGATGAGCCTGAGCCCCATGAAGGCTATGGTCGCGAGTACGATGAGCCAGAGCAGGGCGGCGGCGCAGCCGTGGCGCGCAGGCTTCGGCGGGCGCGGTTCGCGTGCGGGACGATGCGGATCGTTGCCGGGAAGGGTCGCTCCGTCCCGGCCGCCGAGTACGCTTTCGCGAAGCGGTCGGGGCGATTCGACCGGGACCTGAGCTGCGCGTGGCATACGCTGCGGCGCGGTGTCCGAGGGCGAGACCGGAACGTGTGCGAGGGGGCGCAGCGATGCGGGGGCGATGCGCGTGCGGTCGGGGAGACCCTCCGCTGCCTGTGCGCCGGCGCCATGTGCATAGGCGGACGGGCGGTATGCGGGGGCACCGTTGGCTGTGGAGGCGTTGCTCGGAGCGGTGGCGTTCGAGTCGGGCGCGGACACGGTATCCGGTACGGGCGGCGTGCCGGGAGAGGCAGCAGATGCTTCTGCCCAGGCCTCATCGGACATGGGCGCCCACTGGGCATCGGATGGATTGGTTCGGCGCGGATCGTCCATGTGGCCCCCTCTCAAACGACGGGGCTTCATGCTAGCGGAACGCGCACGCGCCCCGGCTCCGTCTGGCCGGTTTCCACGATGGCGACAAAGCGGGGCCGGCGCGCGCTTTTTAACCCAGGAGGCGCGTGAGGTTCTCGCGGAAGCGCCGCCGGTCCTCGGAAGAAAACGCCGCGGGCCCCCGGGTGCGGCCTCCGGCACGGCGCACCTTCTTCTCCTCGTGGCGCACGAAGAGCTCCATATCGATGGTTTCCTTGCGAAATACGTGCCCCCGCACGCTGATCGCCGCGGCCCCGCGTCCGAGGACCATGCTCGCCAGCCCGATGTCCTGCGTGACCACCACGTCACCGGCGCTCAGACGCCCAACAATCGCGAAATCGGCGGAATCCGCGCCCACGGAGACGTCCAAAACGCCTACCCAGAAGCCCCGGCGCGCATGCTCCGGGTCGCGTGGGTCGTCGCGCCGAATGCGGCGCTCCAGGTTCTGCGTGCTGTTGCCGGCGATGACGACCGGCCAGCCCGCCCGTCGGGCGGTATCCAGAGCCTCCCGCGTGACGGGGCAGGCATCGGCATCGATGAACAGGGTTCGTGACATGGGCGTCCTTCCGAGCGCGTTTCCACCTATTGTACCGGTCGCCACTGCGGTGCGCTCCCGGCCCACGCACCCATGCCGGCGCCTCCCAGTCCATCTGTAACCCGACAGAAACCATATCGTAAACAGATGGCCCCATTTATGCATAATCGATACTCAATAGAAACAAACGGGCAGGAACGTTTGAACATCGTTGCATAAAACGCCATACTAGGTCACACCTTATGCGCCAGGCGATATGATCTGGCGCGGGGGAATGGATAAGGAAGGGGTACTCCTCATGCTCAACCAGTCAGTCTCGCGCCGTCAGTTCCTCGGCCTCGCCTCGGGCTTCGCCGCCATCGCCGGCCTCGGCCTCGTCGGGTGCGGCGGCAGCTCCACGTCCGGAACCTCGTCTGCCGGCAGCTCCGCCGGATCTGCCGCTTCGAGCTCCAAGGACGGCTACACGCTCGTGAAGGACGGCACGCTCACCGTCGGCACCGCCGCCGAATACGAGCCGTTCGAGTACATGGAAGACGGTCAGTACAAGGGCTTCGACCTGGACCTCATCCAGGACATCGCCAAGAAGCTGGGCCTCACCGTCGAGTTCGCCAACGTGGACTTCGACACGATCGTCCCGGGCGTCTCCTCCGGCGCCAAGTACGATGTGGGCATCGGCGCCATCACCGTCACTCCGGAGCGCAAGAAGGAGGTCGACTTCACCGACTCCTACTACATGGATGACCAGGCCATCGTCACCATGAAGGACAACGCGGACATCACGGGCGACAACTACAAGGAGAAGCTCGACTCCGCCGACGCCAAGATCGCCGTGCAGTCCGGTTCCACGGCCGAGGCCTTCGCTAAGGAGAACTTCCCCAATGCCGAGCTCGTGCCGTTCAAGAACGCGACCGACTGCTTCTCGGCGCTTCAGGCCGGCCAGTCCGTGGCGCTCGTGACAAACCGTTCCGTCGCAGCCCAGCTCGTGGCCACTTCGTTCGATAACGAGCAGGTCGTCAAGCTGATCTCCACGGGCGAGGAGTACGCCATCGCCGTCAACAAGGACAACAGCGGCTTGAAGGACGCCATCAACAAGGCGCTCAAGGAGCTGACGGATGACGGCACCGTGGATAGCCTGATGGGCCAGTACAACATCAAGTAAGCAGAGGAGCTGGTCGCGCGGACGGCGACCGCTCACGAACGTGCAGCGGCCCTTCCCGTATAAAAGGGGAGGGCCGCTGCATAAAACGGGTATTTTGCCTTTCATGTATCGCATTTGTATGCAAACATGTTCGTTCGTTGGAAGTTGTTAGGAGACAACGTGTCTGGATCAGATGAGAGGGCTCGATCGATGCGCGCCGCGCGTTCGATTCGATCGCTCGCGCTCACCATCCTTACGGCGCTCGTGCTCGCGGCGGGCGCTTTCTCGGCGCCCGCGCCCGCGTGCGCCATGCAAGTGGAGAAACTGTCCGCGCAGCCCAACGCCGACACCGGAAGCGATGTGATCGGCGGCGTGGACACGCGCATCACCTGGGAGCTCCAAGCTGATGCCGACGAGGAGGTCTCCCAGCTCACCCTTACGTTTCCCGAGGGGACGACCTTCACCACCGAGGACGCGCGCGTGACGCTGCTCTCCGGTGAGGATCTGATGGAGCGCGAGTTCCCCAAGGCCACCTACGAAGCGGACGGCCAGACCCTCACGGTGAAGTTCTCGGAGCCCACCGCTGCGGGGCGCTACCTGCGCCTCGAGGTCTACGGGGTGCAGTTCCCCACGGCCGGCGGCGATATGACGCTCACGGGCACCTATGAGCTCGCCGACGGCAAGAGCCACGACGCCCAGGACATGCCGCAGGTCAAGGTCCGCAAGACGTCGGTGGTCGATCAGATCGAGCAGGCGCTCGAGAGCAATCCCGGCGTGCAGGCGTGGAACTCCAACCGCTTCCTGCGCCTCTTCCTGAACCCCGTGTTGATCTTCACGAGCCTGCCCATCGTGTTCCAGGGCTTCCTCATGGCGCTCGCCGTGGTGTTCGTGGCGTTCCCGCTGGCGATTCCCTTCGGCTTCTGCCTCTCGCTCATGCGCATTTCCAAGTCGCGCGTGCTCCGCGCCATCGCGAGCATCTACGTGAACATCATTCGCGGTACACCTGAGTTCCTGCAGATCTACATCGCGTTCTTCGGTCTGCCGCTCGCGGGCGTGAACATCGGCAACTATCCGCTGGGCGTCATCGTCATGGCCATGAACGCGGCCGCCTACCTCTGCGAGGTCTTCCGCGCCGGTATTCAGGCCATCCCCAAGGGGCAGAACGAGGCTGCGCGCAGCCTGGGCATGAACGCCTTCCAGACCATGGTCTCCATCATCATCCCGCAGACGTTCCGCAACGTGATCCCCACCCTGACGAGCGAGTTCATCCTGCTTTACAAGGACACCTCGCTGCTCGCCGCCGTGGGCGTCATGGAGATCGTCATGTACGCGAAGACGATCGTGGCAACGACGGGCTCCATTACCCCCTATGTTGTCGCGGCTCTCTTCTATCTGGTTATCACGCTGCCGCTGACCAGCCTGGTCAGTAAGCTCGAGGAGCGCCTCTCCGGTGCGGATGCCGGTACGGTCACGCGCAAGAGCAAGCGCATGAAGATCAACAACACCGGCTCTGGCGCGGCCCTGCCTGTCGTCAACCGTCCGGACCTCTAGGGAGGAAGAGATGACCAAGACAAGCGAGACGGTCCAGACCGCTACCGGTAAGGGCGTTTCTTCCCCGGAAGTCGTGGTGAGCATCAAGAACCTGCAGAAGAGCTTCGGCGATAACGTCGTTCTGCGCGACGTGAACCTTGACGTGCACCGCGGCGAGGTGGTCGTGGTGCTCGGGCCCTCCGGCTCCGGCAAATCCACGATGCTCCGTTGCGTGAACCTGCTCGAGACCCCCACGGGCGGTCAGGTCTTCTTCGAGGGACAGGAGATCACCGCCAAGGGCGTGGACGTGAACCGCGTCCGCACGCACTTAGGCATGGTGTTCCAGCAGTTCAACCTGTTCCCGCACCTCTCCGTCAAGAAGAACGTGATGATCGCGCAGCAGAAGGTGCTCAAACGGAGCAAGGAGGAGGCTGCGAAGATCGCCGTGGAGGAGCTGACGAAGGTCGGGCTCGCCGAGCGCATCGACTTCATGCCCAGCCAGCTTTCCGGTGGCCAGCAACAGCGTGTGGCCATCGCCCGTGCCCTCGCCATGAACCCGCACGTGATGCTCTTCGATGAGGCGACTTCCGCCCTCGACCCCGAGCTCGTGCGCGACGTCCTCGGCGTCATGCGCGACCTGGCGCGCGGCGGCATGACGATGATCGTGGTGACCCACGAGATGGGCTTTGCCCGCGAGGTCGCCGACCGCGTGGTCTTCATGGACGGCGGCGTGATCGTGGAGGAGGGTACGCCGACCGAGGTGTTCGACCATCCCAAGCACGAGCGCACCAAGGACTTCCTGGGGCACATCGCGTAATCGCTTTCCCGCATTCATGCACCGAGCCGGCCATGCGGGCTTCCATGTGGCCGGCTTTTCGTTCTGAACGGCGGCGGCGTTCCCGGCGGACCAGGCTCCCCCTGCCGCCTGGAACAGCTCTGCGCGACTATTCTCAAACGAGGACAATACGCGCTGTCGCGGCAATGAGGTCTTTGTCGTACCATATGCGCGTCACATCGAGGTCGGGGAGGTCGTACGTATGAGTACATTCGAGCGCGTCGGGGCATTGCTGGTCAACACCGGCTCGCCTGCAGCACCCGAGCCCGCAGCCGTCAAATCCTATCTGGCGGAGTTCCTCATGGACGAGAACGTCCGACCCATGGCCGCCGTGCCCTGGTGGCTCATCCTGCACTGCTTCATCCTGCCCAAGCGAAAGGTCCGCTCGGCGGCCAAGTATGCCGAGATCTGGGGCGCGGAGGGCTCGCCGCTCATCGTGGGCGCCCGGCACCTGGCGTCGCGTACCGAGGCCGAGCTGCGTCGGCGCTACGACGGGTCCGCCCCGCTCGTGCGCGCCGCCATGAGCTATGGGGAGCCCAACGTGCGCACGGCTCTGGCGGAGCTGCGCGATGCGGGCTGTTCGCGCATCATCGTGCTGCCGCTTTACCCGCAGAGCGCCAAGTCCACGACGGGGACCGTCGTCGCGCGCGTACGCGCGGCGCTCGCTTCCCTCTCGTGGTCGCCGGTGCTCGATGTGGTGGATTCCTATGGCAACGAGGCTGGGTACCTGGATGCCATCGCGGGCAAGCTGCGCGGTGTCGGTCTTGACCCCGCGCGCGACCGGGTGATCTTCAGCTTCCATTCCGTGCCGCAGCCCGACGTGGAGGCGGGGGATACCTATCCCGCTCAGGTGGATGCGAGCTGCACCGCTATCGCCGACCGCCTGGGCCTCGCGCGCGATCGGTTGTCCGTTTCCTTTCAGTCTCCCTTCGAGGACAGCCGTACGTGGCACGGGCCCTTTACGGTGAATCGGCTGGCGGACGTCGCCGCCGCTACGGAGGGGCGCCTGTTCCTCATCTGCCCCGGCTTCTCCATCGATTGCCTGGAGACGCTCTACGACGTGGAGCACGAGTTCCGCTCCCGTGCGGAGGCGGCGTTTGCGGGCGAGGGCCACGAGTTCGTCTACGTGCCCTGCCTGAACGCTGACGATGCCGCCGTGCGTCTCATGGCCGGGCTCATCGACGCGCGCCTGTAGGCCGCTCGCCCCGCGCGCCCGGCGCCATGCGCCGTCCGCTCTCCCATCCGGCTGGACCGTGCTACCATCAGGGGCAATGAATTCCTGCTAGAGGGAGGTCTGACCATGGAGCGAGAGCGAAACAGCCGGCGCGATCAGCGGGTGCGCGAGGCAACGCGGCATATCGCCGACATGGAGGCGCGCTTTGGGAAGGAAATCGCCGCCTCGGTTGCCGGCATCAAGGTGTACGACGGCTTTCCGAAGGTCGAGCGCGCGGAGAAGGTCGCGGCTGAGCAGACTGCGGACGAACCTGACATCGCCGAGGAGGCTGCCGCGTCCGAGCCCGCGGTGCCATCCGTGACCGTGACCGACCAGGACAGCGTCGCCGCCATCCTGGAGCTCGGCCGCGGTCGCGCGCAGTTCACCGATCTTGCCGTCCTCGACTTCGCCTCCTTCATGTACGCGGGCGGTGGATACGACCGCGGCGCCTGGGCGCAGGAGGAGGCGCTCTGCGCCGAGTCCACCCTCTACAACGTGCTCGCCACGCAGAAGGCCTGGTATGCCGAGAACCGCCGGCGAAACGTCAACTGCCATCTCTACCGTGACCGTGCCCTGGTGGCGCCCGCCATCCGATTCACGCGCGGCAAGGTGCACGCCTACGCCGACGTGATCGTGGCGGCCGCGCCCAACGCGCGCCGCGCCCGCGAGGAGTACCGCGTGAAGGACGACCAGCTCGTCTCGGCCATGCGCTCCCGTATCCGCCTCGCGCTCGCCATCGCCGATAGTCTCGGCCATGAGAAGCTCGTCCTGGGCGCCTTTGGGTGCGGCGTGTTCGGCTGGAATGCCGAGCAGGTGGCGGAGATGTTCCGTGCCGAGCTTGCCGGTGGGAACCACGTGGCGAAGCAGGTGGTCTTTGCCGTTCCGCGCACGCGCTTCGACGAGAACCTGCCCGTGTTCGAGCATGTTTTCTCGCACTTCCCCGAGAAGAACCCCGAGCCCTACGCGGTGGCCGCCCGCCGTGCCGCCGATGCCCGCGCCGCCGCGGCTGCGAGCGAGGCCGATGACGAGGACGACGACTGGCGGAAGTACCTCTAGCACGTCCGCGCCGGGGCGAGGGCCGTGCGGCCTTTGCACCGGCTCTTCGACTCGAGGGCGAGCGATTCGCAAGGAGACACCATGCCCGAGTTCAACAACGCGTCGATGGCCGGGGGTAAGGACCGCGTACCCGACATCGTCATCATCACCGGCATGTCCGGATCAGGCCGCACCCAGGCGATGCACGTGTTCGAGGACATGGGCTACTTCTGCATCGACAACCTGCCCCCGCGCCTGATCCTGCAGCTGGCCGAGCTCGTGGGCATCAACACGGGCGTGGGCCGCCATCTGGCCGTTACCTGCGATTTGCGCAGCCAGGGGCTCTTCGACGAGCTGCTCGACTGCATCGCCGAGCTCGAGCGTCGTGAGATGAGCTGCGAGGTGCTCTTCCTGGAGGCCTCCGACGAGGTGCTCATTCGCCGGTACAGTGAGAACCGCCGTCGCCATCCGCTCGCCAAGCGCGGTGACACCACGGCCGATGCCATCCAGCGCGAGCGCACCCAGCTGAAGGAGATCCGCGAGAAGGCGGACATGATCATCGACACGAGCCGGCTCCGCACCAACGCGCTGCGCAACAAGCTGCGCCGGGCGTTCTCCGAGCTCGCGGACCAACAGCTCATGGAGGTGCATGTCTTCTCGTTCGGCTTCAAGCACGGCATGCCCGTGGAGGCGGACATCATGATCGACGTGCGCTTCCTGCCGAACCCCTTCTACGATCCCCAGATGCGCACCATGACGGGCCTGGACCAGCAGGTTGCCGACTTCGTGCTCGAGAACCCCAAGACCAAGGACTTCCTGAAGGCGTGGTTCCAGCTGCTCGACGCCGTCATGCCTGGTTACATCGCCGAGGGCAAGCCGCAGCTCTCCATTGCGATCGGCTGCACGGGCGGTCAGCACCGTTCCGTGACGATCGCCGAGGCCACCGCTCGCCATCTCGAGCGTCAGCAGTACCGCGTGAGCATCTCGCACCGCGACCTGCCGCGTGCGAACACGTCTTCCTAACGCCATGGCGTGGTTTGTATTTGAGCATGCGGCCTTGCCGGTCCTGCGCGGGGACGCCCCGTTCTCGTCCACGGAAGCCTCGGGGGTGATGGCCGGATGTCCTTCAGCGCTGAGGTAAGGGACGAACTCGCTCGCTGCGAGCCGACGTGCGAGTACTGCAACCTCGCGGTGCTCGCCGCCGTGACGCGCGTGTGCGGAACGCTCTCCTTCACGGGACCGGGGCATTACCGCCTGACCGTTGCCACCGAGACGGGCGCCGTGGCGCGCACGATGATCCAGCTCACGCATGAGATCCTCAAGCTCAAAACCGAGTTCACGGTGCGGCGCTCGGTGCTCCACAAGGTGCGAAACTACCTCATCGCCCTGCCCGATCAGCCCGACCTGGGCAAGGCACTCGTGCTCCTGGGCATCCTCGACCGCCAGGGAGGCTTCGTGCCGGGGACGCCGGCGCATATCGTCCAGCGACCGTGCTGCCGCCTCGCCTACGTGCGCGGCGCGCTCATCGCCGGCGGGTTCGTGGCGGATCCCCGGGGAGACTTCCACCTCGAGATCGCCGTGCAGGGCGAGGAGTACGCCCGGGCGCTCGCGGACCTGATCGGCGAGCTCGGCGTGCGCGCCCGGGTGAATCCGCGGCGGGGGAGCTTCGCCGTGTACGTGAAGAGCGCCGAGGACATCGAGCACCTGCTCGAGCAGGTGGGGGCCACGCGCTCCGTGGCTGAGATTCGCGACGCCCGTGCGGTGAAGTCGGTGAAGAACGACGTCAACCGTCGCGTGAACGCCGAGCTAGCGAACCAGGGTCGCTCCGCCGGCGCCGCCCAGCAGCAGCTGGAGCTCATCTGGCGCCTGGAGCGCGCGGGACTCCGCGAGGGGCTGCCCGAGGCGCTGGAGGAGTTCTGCCGCCTGCGCGAGGCGGGCCCCGATCTCTCGCTGCGCGATCTGGGTCAGATGGCGGACCCGCCGCTCTCCAAGAGCGCGCTCTACCATCGGGTGCTTCGGCTCGAGCGAATCGCCTCCGAAGCCGGGGTGTAAAGATTGCGTCCGGAATGGCGTCCAAGCTTTGCGAAGGGTTTACATGAATCGCTTCAAGAGGTGTTCGACCTGCGAAATTGTAAACGCTTCAATGGGCATTAATTCATCAGAAGTTTCCAATGACGTGATTGAGTGGCTGAAAAAAAGGTATATTTGGCAAGTGGTTAGTTTGTGGGCCTGAGCGGCGGGCAAGGGTGCTCGGCGCATGTGGGGCCTAACGAAAGGAGACACACATGGCAGTCAAGGTTGCGATTAACGGCTTCGGCCGCATCGGTCGTCTGGCGTTCCGTCAGATGTTCGGCCACGAGGGTTCCGAGATCGTCGCCATCAACGACCTCACCTCTCCGGACATGCTGGCGTACCTGCTGAAGTACGACTCCACCCAGGGCAACTACTCCCGTGACCACCAGGTCGAGGCCCTCGAGGACGCCATCGTCGTCGACGGCAAGAAGATCACCATCTACAAGGAGGCCGACGCCAACAACCTGCCGTGGGGCGAGCTCGGCGTGGACGTCGTGCTCGAGTGCACCGGCTTCTACACCTCCAAGGCCAAGGCCCAGGCGCACATCAACGCCGGTGCCAAGAAGGTCGTCATCTCCGCTCCCGCCGGCAACGACCTGCCCACCATCGTCTACAACGTCAACCATGAGCAGCTGACGGCCGAGGATAACATCATCTCCGCCGCTTCCTGCACCACCAACTGCCTCGCCCCGATGGCCAAGGGTCTGAACGACTTCGCCCCCATCGTGTCCGGCATCATGACCACCATCCACGCCTTCACCGGCGACCAGATGCCGCTCGACGGCCCGCAGCGCAAGGGCAACAAGCGTCGTAGCCGCGCCTGCTCCGAGAACATCGTGCCCAACAGCACCGGTGCCGCCAAGGCCATCGGCCTGGTCCTGCCCGAGCTGAACGGCAAGCTCATCGGTGCCGCCCAGCGCGTCCCGACGCCGACCGGCTCTCTCACCAACCTCTACGCCGTGGTTGACAAGACCGTCACCGTGGACGAGGTCAACGCCGCTATGAAGGCGTACGCCGAGACCATTCCCGAGACCTTCGGCTACAACGAGGACGACATCGTGTCCCGCGACATCGTCGGCGAGACCCACGGTTCCATCTTCGACGCCACCCAGACCATGGTCCAGGACCTCGGCAACGGCCAGAGCCTCGTTCAGGTCACCTCTTGGTACGACAACGAGAACTCCTACACCTCCCAGATGGTCCGCACCATCAAGTACTTCGAGAAGTTCGTCGCCTAAGTTGACGACTCCCGTCGAGTAGAGAGGGCGCGGTTCGCAGCAATTAGCCGCGGCCGCGCCTTTTTCTATGGCGGGCGGCCCACAAGGGCCTGTCCCGCCGCAGTTCGCAGGAACAAACAGAAAGGAACAGGCATGGCTTTCACCAAGAAGACCGTTCGCGACATCGACGTCGACGGCAAGCGCGTCCTCTGCCGCGTTGACTTCAACGTGCCCATCAAGGACGGCGTCGTAGGCGACACCACCCGCATCTCCGCCGCGCTGCCCACCATCAAGTACCTGGTGGAGCACAACGCCCGCGTCATTCTCATGAGCCACCTCGGCCGCCCCAAGGGCGACGGTCCCGAGCCCGAGCTCTCGCTCAAGCCGGTTGCCGAGAAGCTCGCCGAGATGAGCGGCCTGCCCGTGCAGTTCGTTGCCGACACCTACGGTGACGAGGCCAAGGCTGCCGTGGATGCGCTGGAGTCCGGCCACGTGCTCGTGCTCGAGAACGTCCGCTTCGACAAGCGCGAGAAGAAGAACGACCCCGAGATCGCCAAGATTCTCGCTTCCTACGGCGACGTCTTCGTGCTCGACGCCTTCGGTACCGCGCACCGTGCCCAGGGTTCCGTGGTGGGCCCGGCCGCGTACATCCCCGCGGTTGCCGGCTTCCTGCTCGAGAAGGAGGTCGACACCCTGACCGGCATCTTCGCCGATCCCGAGCGTCCGTTCGTGGCCATCGTGGGCGGCTCTAAGGTGTCCTCCAAGATCGGTGTGCTCGATCACCTCATCGACTCCGCTGACACGCTGATCATCGGCGGCGGCATGGCCTACACGTTCTTCCTGGCCAAGGGCTACACCGTGGGCACCTCCCTCAAGGAGGAGGACTGGGTCGAGCGCGCCGGCGAGATGCTCAAGAAGGCCGAGGACAAGGGCGTCAAGATCCTGCTTCCCGTGGACAACGTCGTCACCGACCACTTCGGCGAGGATGCCGTGGGCGAGGTCGTCGACTCCGACAAGATCCCCGATGACCGCATGGGCATGGACATCGGTCCCAAGACCGAGGCCCTCTATGCCGAGGCCATCAAGGGCGCCAAGACCGTGTTCTGGAACGGCCCCATGGGCGTCTTCGAGATGGACCAGTTCGCGCACGGCACCGAGGCCGTCGCCCGCGCCGTGGCCGACTCCGACTGCACGTCCATCATCGGCGGCGGCGACTCCGTTGCCGCTATCAACAAGTTCGGCCTGGCCGACAAGATGAGCTGGATCTCCACCGGTGGCGGTGCGTCCATGGAGCTCGTCGAGGGCAAGGCTCTTCCCGGAGTGGAGGCTCTGAACGATGCCGAGTAACCGTACCCTGCTGATCGCAGGCAACTGGAAGATGAACAACGACGTGGCCGAGGCCGCCAAGCTCGCCGACGAGCTGGCCGAGGCCCTGTCCGAGGTCCCCGCCGGCGTCGAGGTGCTCGTGTGCCCGCCGACCATCGACCTCACCACCGTGCACCAGCGCATGAGCGCCGCTGCGGTCGCGCTCGGCGCGCAGAACGTGTACTGGGAGCCCAAGGGCGCCTACACCGGTGAGTCCAGCTGCGCCATGCTGAAGTCCGCTGGCTGCACCTACTGCATCATCGGCCACTCCGAGCGCCGCGACTACTTCCACGAGACCGACGAGGACGAGAACAAGAAGGCCGCCGCGCTGATCGCCGCCGGCATCGTGCCCGTGTTCTGCTGCGGCGAGCCCGAGGAGGTCCGCGAGGCCGGAACGTACGTGAAGCACGTCACCGACCAGATTCGCGCCGGCCTGGCCGGTCTCCCCATCGAATCCGCCGACCAGATCGTGATCGCCTACGAGCCCATCTGGGCCATCGGCACCGGCAAGACCGCCACGGCCGATGACGCCCAGGAGGTCTGCGGCGCCATCCGCGAGACCCTCGCCGACATGTTCGGCGCCGAGCTCGCCGAGGGCATCCGCGTCCTCTACGGCGGCTCCGCCAAGCCCGGCAACATCGCCGAGCTCGTCGCCAAGCCCGACGTCGACGGCGCCCTCGTGGGCGGTGCGTCGCTCAAGGCCGCGGACTTCGCGTCCATGGTCGTGAAGGCGGGGGAGTAGCCTCATGGGGGAGGGAAAGCGTCCCGCGCTTCTGATCATCATGGACGGTTGCGGCCTGGCCCCTGAGGGTCCGGACAACGCCGTTGCCGCCGCGAACACGCCATATCTGGACAGCCTGTACCAGAACTACCCGCACACCACGCTGGGCGCCTCCGGCGAGGATGTGGGCCTGCCCGACGGTCAGATGGGCAACTCCGAGGTGGGCCACCTGAACATCGGTGCCGGTCGCATCGTGTTCCAGGAGCTCAGCCGCATCAACAACGCCTGCCGCGACGGCTCCCTCGAGGAGAACCCGGTGATCACGGCGGCCATGGACGACGTGAAGGCTGCGGGCAAGACCCTGCACCTCATGGGTCTCATGAGCCCGGGCGGCGTCCACTCCTCCATGGAGCATGCCGAGGCGCTGGTCAAGATGGCCGCCAAACGCGGCGTCAAGACCATCCGCGTGCACGCCTTCATGGACGGTCGCGACGTCGACCCGCACTCGGGCGCCGGCTACGTGGCGGAGTTCGTGGACTACCTGGCGAAGGTGAACGCCGAGTACGGTTGCGACGCCCGCGTCGCCTCTGTCTCCGGCCGCTACTACGCCATGGACCGCGATAACCGCTGGGAGCGCATCCAGCGCGCCTACGACGCCCTGACGCAGCCCGCCACCGCCGAGGTGGATCCGGTTGCGGGCATCAAGGCCTACTACGAGCAGGACGAGCGCGGCGACGAGTTCGTCGAGCCCTTCACCTGCACGGGCGAGGGCATCTCCGACGGCGACGTCGTGATCTTCTTCAACTTCCGTCCCGACCGCGCGCGCCAGATGACCCGCGCGTTCACCCAGGACGGCTTCGACGGGTTCGAGAAGGCCGTGGCGCCCAAGCTCAACCACTTCGTCACCCTGACGGAGTACGACGACAGCTTCAAGAACGTCGAGGTGGCGTTCCCCAAGACGTTCCCCGAGAACGTGCTGGCCGACGTCATCGCCGCCAACGGGCTCAAGCAGCTGCACACCGCCGAGACCGAGAAGTACGCGCACGTGACGTTCTTCATGAACGGCGGCATCGAGGAGCCCAAGGAGGGCGAGGAGCGCGTGCTCGTGGCCTCTCCCAAGGTGGCGACCTACGACCTCAAGCCCGAGATGAGCGAGCCCGAGGTCACGGAGAAGCTCGAGGCGGCCATCAACGAGGACCGCGCCGACTTCTACATCGTCAACTACGCCAACTGCGACATGGTCGGTCACACCGGCGTGTTCGACGCGGCCGTGAAGGCCGTGGAGGCTGTTGACGACGGCCTCTCCAAGGTGGTGCCGGCGATTCTCGCCAAGGGCGGCTTCGCGCTCATCACCGCCGACCACGGCAACGCGGACCACATGTTCGACGTCGCCCAGGACGGTTCCAAGCATCCGTTCACCGCGCACACCACGAACCGCGTGCCGTTCATCATCGTCGACCCGGATGCCAAGCTGACGGGTATCGAGGACGGTCGTCTGTCCGACATCGCGCCCACCATGCTCACCATGGCCGGGCTCGAGCCGAGCGCCGAGATGACGGGCCGCGTGCTCGCCGAGCATTAGCGCGTCATCTGCCGTTCACCGTTCCGAGAAGGGCCGCTTTCCTGCAAAGCGGCCCTTCTTTCGTTTTAATTTGCAATGCGGCAATGGTCCCGCGCAACGCTCGCAGCCTGGCTGCGTGATGGCTCCCTGGACCTGCCCGCCTATCATCTTTTCTGCCGGAACGGCGAAATCAGGCTACATCGCAGCCATGCAGGCTGCCCGCGAGGGGCGCTTCGACGTTACACGCCCTGGGGCTGCATCGACCTCGTGTCGGCGGGATCGGGTCAGATGGAGAAGCGCTACGGGTCCATCTGCGTGGGCAAGGACGATCAGGGTGTGGGGGATCTGCGCTGCGAGACCGGGGACAGCTTCGAGTGGTACCAGCGCGTCATCGCGTCGAACGGCGAGGCCCTCTGATCTGTTCGCGGCGGCTGCTCTATCGGTGAGCGCCTCTCTGACGGGGCCCGCCGATTCACGTGCCACGGTCGCCATAGCGGACATGGCACATCTCAACGGTATCGATCTCGACAATCACGCTTATGGTGCAAATTGTTACCTTAAAGGGAAGTTATGTGCTCAAACCTTGTGTGTCCTGTCGAGATGATGTGTAGAATTGGCGTATACTAACGCACTGTAGGTGCTCTTTCGGGGCGGAACCCGAAAGACAGACAGGAGAAGGAGGTAGAAATTGGTAGGTATCGTTATCGCGACGCATGGTGAGTTCGCTCCCGGCATCAAGCAGTCGATCGGCATGGTGTTCGGCGACCAGCCCAACATGGCGGCGTGCTCGCTCATGCCCAGCATGGGTCCCGACGACATCCGCGCCAAGATCGAGGAGGCCATCGCTTCGTTCGATGACCCCGACCAGGTACTCATCCTGGCCGACCTGTGGGGAGGCACGCCCTTCAACCAGTCCAGCGCGGTGCTGGACGGGCATGAGGACACCTGGGCCGTCGTGACCGGTCTCAACCTGCCCATGCTTGTGGAGGCGTGCACGATGCGCTTCGACCCGAGCAAGACCGCGCACGATATCGCGAGCGGTATCGTCAAAGCCGCCCGCGAGGGCGTCCGCGTGAAGCCCGAGAGCCTGGAGCCGGCCGAGGAGAAGGCCGCGGCGCCTGCAGCCGCTGCTCCCGCCGGCGCGATTCCCGAGGGCACGGTCATCGGCGACGGCCACATCAAGTTCGCCGGCGTCCGCATCGATTCGCGCTTGCTGCACGGTCAGGTGGCCACCGCCTGGACCAAGCAACTGCAACCCAACCGCATCATCGTCGTCTCCGACGGTGTTGCGCACGATACCTTGCGCAAGACCATGATCGAGCAGGCGGCCCCTCCGGGAGTGCCCGCCAACGTGGTTCCCATCTCCAAGATGTGCGAGGTCGTCAAGGACCCGCGCTTCGGCGGTACCAAGGCGTTCATCATCTTCGAGAACCCGCAGGACCTGCTCGCCTGCATCGAGGGTGGCGTCGACATCAAGGACGTGAACATCGGCTCCATGGCCCACTCCGTGGGCAAGGTCGTCGTAACGAACGCCATCGCCATGGGCGAAGACGACGTGAAGACGCTGCAGGAGCTTGTCGACAAGGGCGTCAAGTTCACGAACCGCAAGGTTCCGTCCGATTCGACCGACACGATCGAGAACCTGCTCAGCAAGGCCAAGGCTGAGCTCGCTAAGGCATAAGGAGGAGTGACTACATGTCGCCTATTTCCATTCTGCTCGTTGCCATCGTCGCCTTGCTGGCTGGCATGGAGGGCATTCTCGACGAGTTCGAGTTCCACCAGCCGCTGGTGGCCTGCACCTTGATCGGCCTCGTGACCGGGCACCTCACCGAGGGCATCATCCTCGGCGGCTCCCTGCAGATGATGGCCCTTGGCTGGGCCAACATCGGCGCTGCCGTCGCCCCCGACGCGGCCCTAGCCTCCGTGGCGTCCGCCATTATCATGGTGCTCGCCCTGAACGGCGGTGCCACGGATACCAAGACCGCCATCTCGACGTCCATCGCCGTCGCGGTGCCGCTGTCCGTCGCCGGCCTGTTCCTCACCATGGTGTGCCGCACCATCGCCATCCCCATCGTCCACATCATGGACGCTGCGGCTGAACGCGCCGACTTCGCGGCCATCGACCGCTGGCAGATCATCGCCATTCTCATGCAGGGCGTTCGCATCATGATTCCCGCTGTCGCGCTGTGCTTCATCCCCGCCGAGGTCGTGACCGCGGCCCTGAACGCCATGCCTGCCTGGCTGTCCGGCGGCATGAGCGTCGGCGGCGGCATGGTCGCGGCCGTGGGCTACGCCATGGTCATCAACATGATGGAGAGCAAAGAGGTCTGGCCGTTCTTCATCATCGGCTTCGTTGTCGCTGCCATCTCCCAGCTCACGCTGATCGCCCTCGGTCTGCTCGGCATCGCTTTCGCCCTCATCTACCTTGGCCTCAAGGACCTGGCAAAGCAGGGTGGCGGCAACGGCGGCGGCTCGGGCGATCCACTTGGCGATATCCTGAACAACTACTAAGTCGGTAAAGGAGGAGAAATCAATGGCAGAGAAGATCACGCTTAGCAAAAAGGACCGCCTGGACGTCTGCTTCCGCAACCAGTACACCCAGGGTTCCTGGAACTACGAGCGCATGCAGAACGGTGGTTTCTGCTTCGCCATGATCCCCGCGATCAAGAAGCTCTACACCACGAAAGAGGATCAGTCGGCGGCCCTCAAGCGCCACCTCGAGTTCTATAACACCCACCCCTACCTGACCGCGCCCGTTCTGGGCGTCGTGCTGGCCCTCGAGGAGGATCGCGCCAACGGTGCCAAGATCGACGACACCGCCATCCAGGGCGTGAAGGTCGGCATGATGGGCCCGCTCGCCGGTGTCGGCGACCCGGCCTTCTGGTTCACCGTTCGCCCGATTCTGGGCGCGCTCGGAGCGTCGCTCGCCATGGGTGGCTCCATCATGGGCCCGATCCTGTTCTTCGTGGCCTGGAACGTCATCCGTTGGGCCTTCCTGTGGTACACGCAGGAGTTCGGCTACAAGGTCGGTAGCAACATCGCCAAGGACATCTCCGGCGGCTTGCTCGGCAAGGTGACCGAGGGCGCCTCCATCCTCGGTATGTTCATCATCGGCGCCCTGGTGGAGCGCTGGGTGTCCATCAGCTTCACCCCGGTCGTCTCGCGCATCACGCAGGCCGCGGGTGCCTACATCGACTGGGCTAAGCTGCCCGCCGGCTCAGACGGCATCAAGGAGGCGCTGACGCAGTACAACTCGATCGGCGCCACCGCGCTCGACCAGGTGAAGGTCACCACGCTGCAGCAGAATCTCGACCAGCTGATCCCCGGTCTCGCCGCTATGGGCCTCACGCTGCTGTGCTGCAAGCTCCTGAAGAAGAAGGTCAGCCCGATCGCCATCATCCTGGGCCTGTTCGCCTTCGGTATCATCGGTCGCCTCCTCAACTTCATGTAGGTACGGAACCGAAATCGGGACAGTTCTTCGGGAGGGCGGGCCGTATCCTTATGGGTGCGGCCCGTCTTCTCTTGCGGGATACGGTGGATGCGGGGTACGGTGGTGCCCTGATCCGGTACGACGAGAGGGAGAGCCCATGGCGCAGTCTCAAAACAGTACGGTGGAGCTTACCGTTAAGGCAACGAACCTCATGGGGCTCACGAGCAGGGGCAGCGTGATGATCGGCAACAAGGCGTTCGAGTTCTACAACGAGCGCAATCCCGAGGATTACGTACAGATCCCCTGGGACGAGATCGACCACGTCTCGGCGGAGGTCATCGCCGGCAAGCATATTCCGCGCTTTGCGATCTTCGTCAAAGGCGGCGCCCATTTCACGTTCTCCACCCGCGATAACAAGATGGTGCTACGCGTGGTGCGCGAGCACGTGGGTGAGGAGAAGCTGCGGCGCTCACCCGACTTCAAGGACGTGATCGTGGCGGGCGTGAAGAGCGTTCCGCGCGCGGTGTCCGGGCTTTTCGGGCATCGCGGCTAGCGGGATCGATGGCGTGGCAAAAGCCCCGCTGTTCGGGCGGGGACGCGCCGTCCCTCTGTCATCTCGATGAAGCGGGCTTTCGACGTGGCGGTTTGTGCTACAGTCAGTAAGTTCGATTCCATGTAAGAAGGAGTTTCCGTGGGTCCCTTTCAGTACCTCATCCTGATCGTGTGGGCGCTTTCCACGCTCGCGCTCATCGCGCTCGTGCTCATGCATTCCGGTAAGGGCACCGGCGTGTCCGATATGATCGCCAGCTCGCTCTACAACTCCAGCGCCGCCACCGGCGTCATGGAGCAGAACCTGGACAAGCTCACGGTCATCGTCGCCGTGGTCTTTGCCGTGTGCGTGGTGCTCTGCATGTTCTTCTTCCCGCAGGGTATCGTCGGCATCTAAGCGATTTCGTCTTTGGACGTCGACCATAGGTTATAGCTTTGGGGCGCGCTCTGGCATGGCCGGGGTGCGCCTTTCGTCACTCGGTGCCCGCGGCGCCGTTGCTCTGAGATGGGGAAGATGATGGATCGTATGCACGCGCGCGCAATCAGCCGCCGTACCCTTCTGGCGCTTGGCTCCGTTGCCGTGCCCGCCGCGCTCACGGCCTGCACGCTGCCGGGTCGGGGTAACTCCTCCACCGCGGCGAACGGGGGGGATACGCTGAGGATCTCCGTGGGCCAGCTCGACTCCATCGATCCCTGCCGTGCACGCACGGGCGCTGCCCTCCAGGTGGTCTCGCAGGTCTTCGATCCCCTGATGGCGTTCGATATGGAGACGTTCCGCCCCGCGCCCAAGGCCGCCCTGATTCAGCAGACCTCGGACGACGCGCGCACGTTCACGTTCCGGCTTCGCCACGCGTCGTTCCACGATGGCACCACGGTGACCTCCGCGGACTTCAAGCGCGCGTGGGGGCGGTTGGTTGCCGCCGGGGTGGATGGCTCAGGCGAACAGGACGGTGCGGTCGCGACCGATGTGGCGCCGTCCTACCTGCTCTCGCTGGTGGAGGGGTATGACGACGTGCGCTCGGGTGCCGCCAAGGAGCTCTCGGGCATCTCCTGCCCCGATGACATCACGTTTATCGTGCGACTCTCCCAGCCGTACGCGGACTTTCCCGCCATCTGCGCGCATCCGGCGCTCGCGCCTATTCCCCAGCTTGCGACCGATGATGAGAAGACCTTTGTACAAAAGCCCGTGGGGAATGGCCCCTACCAGCTGGCGCGTGCCTGGAAATCAGACGGCGACGTGGTGCTCGATAGCTTTGAGGACTATTACGGCGTGCCCGGGTCAGTCGAGCACGTGCGCCTCCGTCCCCGTGTGAGCACGACCGACGCGTTTCGCGACCTGACGGCGCGCAGCCTGGATGTGGCCCAGGTGCCCGTGGGGCAGGTGCCCGCCACGCGTCGCGACATCGGTGCGCCGGACGACGGTTACACGGCCGTGGACGGCGGTCGGTTCCTGGACGGCACCACGCTCTATTCCTACTTCCTCGTGGTGAATACGGGGCGCGATCCCCTCTCCTCGCTCTCCTTCCGGCGCGCGCTCTCACGCGCCATCGACCGCGAGGGCCTGTGCAGCACGGTCTTCAACGGCCTGCGCGAGCCCGCCTATAACATCTTGCCGCCCGCACTCTGCGAGGGGGAGCCCGAGGCGTGGCTCGCTACCGACCTCGATGTGGATGCAGCGTCCGAGGTGCTGGGTGAGTTCGCGCCCGCAAGCGGGGACGGCATCTCGCTCGGTATCCTCTGCAGCGAGGACGGCGCCCACCAGAAGGTCGCCGCCTACCTGCAGACGGCGCTCAAAGCGGTGGGGGTGACCGTTGAAATCGATACGGTCCCGGCTGGCAAATACCAGGACAAGCTTGAAGCGGGGGCGTTCGATCTTGCCCTTATGGGCTGGACACCGGATTATCCCGCGCGCGACGCGGTGCTCTACCCGCTCTTCGCAAGCGGGTCTCCCCACAACTATGCGGGGTACGCGGATGAGGATATCGATGCGGCGCTTACCGCCGCGCGCCAGACCGTCGACGACGACGAGCGCGCCCGGGCCTTCGATGATATCTGCCGCCGGGTAGGGGAGGCCCTGCCCGTCATCCCGCTCGGCTACGGCGTTCTGGGTCTCGCCGTGTCCTCGAGCATCGAGTACATTTCCGCCGACCCGCGCGGCGTGGTGAGCGCCGCCTCGGCTGAGTTCTCCAAGTAGCGCCGAGGCTGCTTCTCGTTCCGTAGGCGGCGGGCTAGGATTCCATGCCGCGGTGTCCCAGGCGCGCGAACTTGTGCATGTCGGAATCAGCCATGCCCTGGGTCGGATCGGTGTGGCGCTTGGCGTAGAGCGGGTCGCGCTCATCTTCCCAAAGCTTCTCCGCCACGGGCCTCCATGCCGCGGCGGCCGGGGCGGTCTTCTCGCGCAACTGTTCGGGGCTCTCCGGCTCCACGAGGTCGGTGTTGTGCGCGCCGGACGCTTCGACCATCCGTCCCAGGTCGTCGGGATTCTCGAGCATCGGGCAGGGCATGAGGTGGTTGCCGTTGAAGGGCTGCCCCTCGTGGTACTTCATGAAGATGGGGGAGCGGAGCGCGTCGAGCAGACTCGCGTCGTGGATGTTGGCGTTGCTGTAGTGGATGAACACGCAGGGCTCCACGTCGCCGGCGGCGTTGATGTGCAGGTAACGGCGACCGCCCGCGATACAGCCGCCCACGAACTCGCCATCGTTCTGGAAGTCGAGCGTGAAGAGCGGCTTGACCGAGCGCATCGCGCGAATGAAGCGGTACATGTGCTCGCGCTGCGCAGGCGTGGGGATGAGGTCGGCCGAGGCGGCGCGCCCCACGGGCATGAAGTGGAAGTACCAGCAGAAGAGCGCTCCCTTGCCGATCATCCAGTCCATGTTCTCCTCGGTCGCCACCGTGTCGGCATTCGCGCGCGTCCAGCAACACGAGATGCCGAAGGGCAGCCGATGCTCGCGGAGCAGGTCCATGGCGCGCTCGATCTTGGCGTAGGTACCCTTGCCGCGGCGGGCGTCGGTGGTGTGCTCGTTGCCCTCGGCCGAGATAGCGGGGACGAAGTTGCCCACGCGGATCATGTCCTGGCAGAACGCCTCGTCGATGAGCGTGGCGTTGGTGAAGCACAGGAAGATGCAGTCCGGGTGCATCTCGCAGATCTTGATGAGGTCGTGCTTGCGCACGAGCGGCTCGCCGCCCGTGTAGATGTAGACGTGGCAGCCGAGCTTCGTGCCCTGGTTGATGATGGAGTCGATGTCCTCCAGCGAGAGGTTCAGGGCATGGCCGTATTCTGCCGCCCAGCAACCGGTGCAGTGCAGGTTGCAGGCGCTCGTGGGGTCAAGGAGGATCGCCCAGGGAATGTTGCAGCCGTACTTCTCGCGCGCCTTCTCCTGCACCGGCCATGCCATGATGTTGCCGTCCACGATGAGCGCTTTCAGTAGCTTGGAGCGCATCTGGGGATTCAGCTGGAACACGCGCATGATAAGCTGGTACCAGTTCGACCTGCCCTTGATGGCGTCGGTGAAGGCCGCGCGCTGCACGGGAAAGACGTTGTCGGGAACCAGCTTGTTGATGAGTTCCATGATCTGGTCGAGGTGCTTCTCGGGATCGTCGTTCAGATAGTCGACGAGCTTGTTCAGCGCCGCGCGTTCCGCCGTCTGGGTCAATGTCGCCATGGCCGTCCTGCCTCCCACTTATGGATGAACCATCTTGATCTGAGAAGATGCTACCCATGCGTTGACTACTCTACAACTGATGATTATTATATGTGTCAATTCAACGAAACCGTTCGTTGTGTTCTCTATTCGACACGTGGTAAGGGGGCTGGGGATTATGTCACAGCAAGAGAAGCGCACCGATCGGCGCATCGTTCGCAGCAGGCGTGCCATCATCGAGGCATTCGGTCGCCTTTTGGAGGAGCGGGACATAGACAAGATCACCGTCTCCGCCATCGCGCGCGAGGCCAATATCGACCGTAAGACCTTCTACGTGCACTTCGGCACCATCGACGGGCTCCTGGATGCCTTGGCCGAGGACCTTGTGCAGACCATCGTGGACGAGGTGGAGGAGGCGCTCGACGGCAAGGCACCGGTGGAGGAGCCGGAACGCGCGGTCCACACGTTCTTCACCACGATTAACGAGGTGGTCTGCCGCAACATGACGCTCAACCGCCGGCTCATCGAGAGCAGTCCCATGGACACGCTGCTCGAACGCGTCCGCAAGCCCTTTGAGCGCCTGATTCGCGAACAGCGGGTCGTGCTGGGCGAGGTTTCCCCCGAGCTGCTGGAGTACTACACCTCCTATGTGTTGGGCGGCATCATCTCGGTGTACCGGCACTGGATGCTCGCGGGGAGCGACGTCTCCATCGACCGCGTGGCGGACGTGGCCGACGCCCTGACGATGAACGGCCTGGCCTCGCTCGAGGGGCAGCTGCGCTAGGGCGGCGAAAAAACTCCGTTCGAGCGGTCGCTGGCACCGGGTCCCGCGGGGAGCATCTATACTCTCCCTGGCGGGATGCTCGCTCCCGCGCTCATGTGAACGCACCGGGAAGGAGCGATCGTGACCCGTTCTCCGTCGCTTGCGACAACCTCCGCCTTCGAGATCCTGGGGCCCGTGATGGTGGGCCCCTCCTCTTCTCATACCGCCGGTGCGCTCCGGCTTGCCCGGGTCGCGGCGGGTTTGCTCGAGAGACCGGTCGTCCGTGCCGTCTTCACGCTTTGGAACTCCTTTGCGCATACGTATCGGGGACACGGGACCGATCGCGCGCTCGTGGCGGGCGCGCTGGGCCTTGAGACGGATGACGAGCGCATACGGGATTCCTTCGCCCTCGCGCGGGAGCGAGGGCTGGCCTTCTGCTTCGAGGTGGCCGGCGACGACGACGCGCTGCACCCCAACACCGTGGACATCGAATTCGAGGACCAGGGCGGTACGCGGGTGGTCGTGCGCGGCGAGAGCCTGGGCGGCGGCCGCGTGCGCATCTGCCGCATCAACGGCGTGGCGGTGGACGTGACGGGGGCCTACACCACGCTCTTCGTCTCCCACCGCGACGCGCCCGGCGCGCTCGCTGCCTGCGCGGACGCGGTGGCGACGGCGCGCCTGAACATCGCGTTCTGTCGCACGTACCGGATGGAGCAGGGTGGGAGCGCCTACACGGTGTTCGAGATGGATGGCGCCCCGGACACGTCCGTGCTGCCGCGTCTGCGCTCGCTTCCGCTGGTCGAGACGGCCACGTTCATCCGCGTGCCGGGCTCCGCCACGGCGCTCGCCCCGGGCGTGACGGTGCCCGAGCTCATCGAGGACGCCCGGGGGCTCGAGGCGACGTGCCGGGAACGGGGTTTGACCATCGGGGGCGTCATGCGCGTGCGCGAGGAGCGCCTGCAGGGTGCGGACTTGGCGGAGGAGCAGATGGCCCAGGTGCTTCGCGTCATGCGCGAGGAGGTGCGCGCGTCCATCGAGCGGCCCCGCCCCTCGCTCGGTGGGTTCATCGGCGGGGAGGCACGAGCGGTTGCCGACGCGGCGCCGAGCGTGGGGGATGCGCTCCTGGGCGCCGTGCAGTCCCGCGCCACGGCCTACGCGCTCGCTGTGCTCGAGCGGAGCGCGGCCATGGGCGTGATCGTGGCGGCCCCCACGGCGGGTTCCGCCGGCGTGGTCCCCGGTTGCGTGCTGGCGCTCGCCGAGTATCTGGGGTCGGAGGACCGCATGGTGGAAGACGCGCTCTGGTGCGCCGCTGCGGTGGGGCTTCTGCTTTCCACCGAGGCCTGCGTGGCGGGCGCGGAGGGCGGGTGCCAGGCCGAGGTCGGCTCCGCTGCCGCCATGGCCGCCGCAGCACTCGTGCAGCTCATGGACGGCACGCCCGCCCAGTCACTCGATGCCGCGTCCCTCGCGCTGGGGAACCTGCTCGGGCTCGTGTGCGACCCTGTGGGCGGGCTCGTGGAGGTGCCCTGTCAGAACCGCAACGCGATCGGCGTCGCCGCGGCGTTCTCCTCGGCTCAGCTCGCGCTCTCGGGCGTGGGAAGCCTGGTTCCTTTCGACGAGATGACGAAGGTGATGCTCGCGGTTGGTCGAGCGATGCCGCCCTCGCTTCGCGAGACGGCGCGCGGGGGTATCGCGCAGGCGCCATCCGCTTTGGCGGCGTGCGGGGCATGCGGTGGTTGCGCGTAACGTGCGTGTGGAGCACTGACATGCTGAGAAGCATGTCAGATGGTCTGTTCGGGGTCATGAGAGATGCGCCCTGTCCGCCCAAACGGGTATAATGCGGCGTCAAGCGAATAGATCTGTCCATGAGTGAACACGAAGCGAGCACCATGACCGAAACGAACTACAACCGCACGACCCGTCCGCCGCTCAGCGCCGTTCCGGGTATGACCGCGCCCGCCGCGACGGGTCGGACCGCGCAGCGCTCCCACGCCGCGGCGACAACCGCCTACCAATCCGCAGCTGCGCACCGCAAGGGCGCTCAGGGTGCCGGTCAGGGCAGCCACGGCGGCAAGCCCCGTCGCGTGCATCCCGCTCTGGTGACGCTCATCGCCGTCGCCGTGATCGCGCTCGTCGCCTACGCGGGCGGCGTGGTCGCCTTCTCGAACGTCTTCTATCCCAACACCGAGATCGCCGGCGTGGACGTCTCGCTCATGACGGCCAAGACCGCTGCCGCGCGCGTGGAGTCCTCCGCGGTGAACTACAAGCTCACGATCAAGGGCAACGACTTCACGTGGGAGTACAAGCCCGAGGACTCCTCCTCGCTCGTGGATGCCTCCGCCCGCGCGGACGAGATCCTCCAGGAGAACGCGCCCTTCTCATGGCCGTTCCGCTTGGCTCGCGCGCTCTCCGATACGAAGAGCGTCGTATCGACGGGCACCGTTGCGAGCGGTTCCGAGGCGGACCAGGCCGTGGAGGCCGCGAAGAGCATCGAGCTGCCGAGCAGCTTCAACTTCGACGACTTCACCCAGCGCCTGGCCGCGGCGTGCGAGGAGTACAACCAGGGTCGCAGCGGCACCTTCGACGCCGCGAGCGCCTTCGATGCCGACCAGGGCAAGTTCACCCTGGAGAAGGCCAAGGCCAACGTGAAAATCGATACCGAGAAGGTGACCGCCGCCGCCAAGGTCGCGCTTGCCGACTTGGACACGTCCATCAAACTCGATGCCAGCTTCTTCGACTCGCTGGCGGCCCACGCCACCGACGAGCAGCTGACCCGGGCGATCGACGCCGCCAACAAGCTCGTGGCGCATACCATCACGCTGACCATGGCGGGTTCCGCGGTGGCCACGCTCGACCCCGCCACGCTCGAGCAGTGGGTGACCTTCGGCGATGATCTGAGCGCGACCTTCGATATGGACGCGATGACGGCCTGGCTGCGCCAGCTCACGATCGACTCGCTCGACACCGTGGGCACCGAGCGCACCTACACGCGCCCGAACGGCAAGGTGGTCACCGTGAACGGCGGCACCTACGGCTGGGAGGTCAGCTCCGCGGAGCTGGCAAAGCAGGTCCAAAGCGCGGTGCAGACGGATGGCGACCAGACCATCGAGGTCGCTACCACCTCCAAGGCCGACATCTTCACCAAGCGCGGCGAGCGCGACTGGGGCGCCTTCATCGACGTCGACCTGACCGAGCAGCATGCCTACCTCTACGACGCGAGCGGCAACCTCCTGTGGGAGAGCGGCATCATCTCCGGCAACCCCAACAAGGGCGATGACACCGCCACGCCCACGGGCGTCTACCGCATGCTCCAGCCTTCTCGCGACACCACGCTCATGGGCAAGAAGGACGAGTCCGGTAAGCCGAGCTATCAGACGAAGGTCTCGTACTGGATGCCCTTCGTGGGCAGCGCCATCGGCCTGCATGACGCGAGCTGGCAGGCGTCCGCGAGTTTCTCCAACCCCTCTGCGTACCTGAGCGTGGGCAGCCACGGATGCGTGAACCTGCCGCCCGCCAAGGCGGCCGAGCTGTACGACAAGGTCGCTTCCGGCCTGTGCGTGGTGGTGCACTGGTAAGTCGCCCCGCCCCGCGAGCGGTGCCGACGGGGCGCCCGTGCGCGCTCCGCAGCGAACTGAGGAAACCCTACGGGAAAAGCGCTGGAACCGACAGCGGCTACGTCTTGGATTCAAATCCCGATGACATTGTCGTTCTGTCGGTTCCAGCGCTTTTCCCGTAGGGTTTTCCAGTCTCGCGAGGACCCGCACGGGCGCCCCGCCGGCACCGCTCGCGGGGCGGGGCGTCGACCGGGACGTCTGTTCGGTATCTGGTTACAGCGCCATCGTGCGCGCGCGGGCGATGCGGGCCATGCAGTCGTCCTTGCCGATGAGCGCCATCGTCTCACCGAGCGGCGGGCTCACCAGGTTGCCGCAGGCGGCGGCGCGGACGGCCTGGAACACGACGCGCTTCTTGGCGTCGAGCTGCTCGGGCAGCGGCTCCAGGGCAGCGTCCACGGCCTCTGCCGTCCAGCTTGCGGCGGGGATGGCGTCGAGCGCCTTCGCGGCGGCGTCGAGCACGGCTCCCATGCCCTCCTTGGCGAGGCCCTTGGAGACGGCCTTCTCGTCGTAGACGAGCGTGTCGGCGGTGGCGAAGATGGGGGCGGCGACCGTGGCGGCGTCGGCGGGCATCTTCGTGCGCGGCTTCACGATGGCGGCGAGCTGCTCCATCCAGGCGGCGGTGCGCTCGGCACCCTCGTCCAGCAGGCCCGCGCGAGTGAGCTCGGGCACGAGGATCTTACGCGCGAACTCGGCGTCGGTCATCGCGTTGATGTACTCGGCGTTCATCCAGTCGAGCTTCTTGGGGTCGAAGGTGGCCGGGTTCTTGGAGATGCGGTCCAGCGAGAAGCGGCTCGCGAGCACGTCGCGCGGGATGACCGTGGTTTCGCCGTCGAGCGACCAGCCGAGGAGCGCCAGGTAGTTCACGAAGGCGTCGGACAGGTAGCCGGCGTCGCGATACTCCTCAACCGACGTGGCGCCGTGGCGCTTGGAGAGCTTTTTGCCGTCGGCGCCGAGGATCATGGAGATGTGGGCGAACTCGGGCACGGGCGCACCCAGGGCCTCGTAGACCATGACCTGACGCGGGGTGTTGGAGAGGTGGTCGTCGCCGCGGATGACGTGCGTGATGCCCATGGCGGCGTCGTCCACCACGGTGGTGAAGTTGTAGGTGGGCGTGCCGTCCGAGCGGATGATCACGAAGTCGTCGAGCTCCTTGGCGTCAAACACCACGTCTCCGTGCACGGCGTCGTGGATGTGGACGTCGCCGCGGTCCTCGGGCACCTTGATGCGCAGCACGTAGGACTCGCCGGCGTCCATGCGCGCACGGGCCTCGGCGGGGTCGATGTGACGGCAACGGCGCTGGTAGCCCTGGAAGGGGTCCTTGCGGGCACGGGCCGCCTCGCGGTCGGCCTCGAGCTGCTCGGGCGTGCAGAAGCAGGGGTAGGCGCGGCCCTCGGCGAGCAGGCGCTCGGCGGCGGCATGATAGATGTCCAGGCGCTCCATCTGCTTGTAGGGGCCAAACGGGCCGCCGATGTCGGGGCCCTCGTCCCAGTCGAGCCCGAGCCACTTCATGGCGCGAAGGATCACCTGGGTGTTCTCCTCGGTGGAGCGGGCCGGGTCGGTGTCGTCGATTCGCAGGATGAAGGTGCCATGGTTCGCGCGGGCGAAGGCCCAGTTGTAGATCGCGGTGCGCGCACCGCCGATGTGCAGCTTGCCCGTGGGCGAGGGCGCGAAGCGGACGCGGACGGGACGGTCTGGTGAGGTCATGTGAGCTCCTTGCTCGAAGTTCTCGCTGGTGATTCTGGGTAATAATAGTGCAATTGGCAACGGGTGTGAAATCGCCCGAGCGGGTGTCGGGGTGCGGCGCGATGCAGGTTCGCCGCGCCGAGGGAGGCCGGAGTGGCTGAAGCGGATATCTTGGTGGCGGCGCGCGATGCCGGGTACCGGCGCGGGAGCGCCCCCTCGTTCGAGTACGTGAACTTTCAGGCGCGTGCGGACGCGTGCCTCGCCCTGATCGGGTCGGAGGTTGCCGCGGTGCGCGACGTGCTGCTGGCAGTGGCGGGCGTTATCACCCCGACCACGGGGTCGCTCGTGGTGCGCGGCACGGAGCTGTCGGCGTCCCATCCGGCGGGCGATGGAGCGGCTGGCCGCTTGCACGCCCTGCTCGCACGGGGTCGCGGCGCGCGGATGCCGCGCGGGAGCGTGGGGCTGGGCGTCGTTTCCGGCGCCTTCGAGGTGGAAGGCGCGTTCACGGTGGAAGAGGCGGTGCGCCGCGAACGCTTGCTTCGCCGCGTGCGGAATGCCGGCGACACCCTGGAATATCTCTCCTGCTTCGGGCTCGCCACCTATGCGGACCGAACGGTCGCCAGCCTGCCTCCCGAGGGCCGCGCCCGGCTCTCGGCGGCGCTCGCGTGCGCGGGTGGGGTTCGCGTGGCCTGCGTCGACCTGGCCGATCCGTTCTGCGCGGGCATGATGCGGGCATCCGCGGCGCGCGTCGTGGGCGACCTGGCGCGTATCGCGCGGGAGCAGTCATGCGCGCTCGTGGTGGGGACCGTCGAACCGACGGTGGCGGTCGCCGCGGACGAGGCATGTGCGCTCGATCTGGACGCGGCGGACGCGCTTGCCGCCTGCAAGGGAGCTGATGCCCGATGACCTGGTTCAAACTGCGCTGGAAATCGCTCACGGGTGCATGGCGGGGACGAGTTGCCCTCGTAGCGGCACTCATGGTTCCCGCTCTGGCCGTGCTCGTCCTCGCGCTCGGCGTGGCCCCGGCGCTCGACCGGACGGACCGCATTCCCGTGGCGGTGGTGAACCAGGATACGGGTTCCGAGGGGTCCGCGCTCGTGGACGACCTCTTCGATACCGCCGAGCTCGCCTGGAGCGCGGTGAGCGAGCGGGATGCCCTGGCGGGGCTGGAGGACGGCGCCTTCGCCCTGGCCCTGGTCATCCCCAAGGACTATTCCCAGCAGGTGGCGAGCGTCTCGACCGACGAGCCCGAGAAGGCCGTGCTGGAGCTGGTCTCCGACGGTGGGGGCAACGTGCTCGCCACGCGCGCCGGCTCGGCGGTCATGCGGCAGGTGCAGGCGCGGCTGAAGGCGCGGATCGGCGAGGACTACCTGCTGAGCGTCCTGAACGACGTGCGCGGGCAGGCGACGCGCCTCACGGTGACCGCGGACGGCTCCACGCTGCTCGACCAGGGATTCCAGGCGCTATCCTCGGGCGCCGACACCATCGCCGCCGGGCTCGATCGCGTGTCCGAGGGCGCGGGCCAGCTTTCGGACGGGCTTTCGCAGACGGCCTTGGGCGCTCAAGCCGCCGGTACGGGTGCCCAGGCGCTGGCCTCGGGCCTCTCCACCGTGCGGGAGCGCGCGGTCACCCCGCTCTCCCAGGGTGCCCAGGCCCTCGCGAGCGGGCTCTCCGCCACCGCGGACGTCGCCCAGGCGCTCGGGCAGGGCGTCGAAGGCACCTCCCGGCTCGTGGAGGCCGCCACGGCCGCCACAGAGCGCGGGATGACGGGGGTCGCCGGCTTGGCCGGGGCGGAGCGGTCGCTCGCGCGGGACGGGCAGACGCTCGCCGCTGCCCTTACGCGCGCGAACGTCGCCCTCGGTGCGGCCGGCGCCGCCATGGACGGCGTCACCGCGGCGGTGGGGGACGCCGCCCGCTCCGATGCCGGAGCCGTCGCCTCGGGGCTCGACCGGCTTGCGGGATCGCTCTCGTCGGGCGCGGCGGATGCTCCCGGCTACGCCCAGCGAGCGGGGAGCATCGCCGATGCGGTCGACGGCTCCGCCCAGACCGTCGCGGCGTTCCTCGCGTCCGATGCGGGACATGCGCTCTCCTCTGAGCAACGGGAGGCCCTGCAGGGTGCGGTGGACGGCCTGCACTCCTCCAGTGCAGATGCCCGCGTCCTCGCCTCCGGATTGGGGGACACGGCGCGCGAAGCCTCTGGGCTCGCCGCGACCGCGTCGGATGTCTCCACGGGCATCACCGCTGCCCAGGGTTCTGCCGACGCGCTCGCGGCCGCGCGCGCGGAGCTTGCCCAGGCGCAGGCGGATGTCGCTCGGGCCGCCGCGGGCATGGGGAACTCGATCGATGGCGCCCGGGAGGATGCGCAGACGGCTTCCTCGGCGCTGGCCACGGTGCATGCCATCCTCTCCGGTCAGGCGACCGCCGCGCAGACGGGCGGTGCGGCCGTTCCGCTCGCGTCCACGCTGTCGAGTCTGGGCGGCGGCGTCTCCGCGATCGGCGTTCAGCTGGGGCAGGAGGGCGCCGTGGGCCAGGGGGCCCAGGGCCTCGCCCGGGGAACCGCCGCGCTTGGCCAGGCGCTCGCCCCGCTCGCCCAGGCGGCGAGTGGCATCTCCACCGGCGTCACCGCTCTCGGGGAAGCGCTTTCGGGAGTGGGCGCGGGGGCGTCCGGTCTCGGTTCGGGCGTCTCGGCCATGGCGACGGCGACGCGCCAGCTCGGTGAGGGCGCGGGCACGCTCGGGAGCGCGACCTCGCAGGTCGTGGATGCGGTTGCGAAGTCGGGAGACGCCCTGGCGAATAACTCGTCCGCTCGTGAGGAGCGCGCCCAGGTGGCCTCGAGCGCGGTCACCGTCACGGCCGTGCGCGAGCACGGGGTCGAAGGGTCCGTCGGTTCGCTCTCCCCGGCCATCGCCGCGCTGGCGCTTGGTGCGGGGGCCGTGCTCTCGCTCGCCCTGCTGCCCGCCGTGGATTCCCGCGCGGTCCTCGCCGGCCGCCTTGTGCGGGCGGTGGCCGAGCCCTTCGCCTGCTACGCGTTGCTCGGCATGATCCAAGCCCTGTTCGCGGGTGCGCTTCTTACGGTGCTCGGCGTGCGTCCGGGGAATCCGGCGGCGTTCTGGGGCCTGCTCGCGCTCGGCGGCATCTCCCTGGGTGCGCAGGCCCAGCTGCTCCACCTGGCGCTGGGGCGCCGTGCAGGCATCGCGGCCGGCGTGCTTCTCTGGGCGCTCCAGGTGGCGTGCGGCGGCGTGATCCTGCCCGCTGCGCTTGCGGGCGGGGTGCTCGCGGCGCTCGGCGACGTACTGCCCGTGCCGCTTCTCGCGCGGGGCCTATCCGGCGCGGTGGCGGGCAGCCTCGCCGGGGTCGCCCCCGCTGCGGCCGCGCTCACCGGCCTCGCCGTGCTGAGTTTGGTGCTGACCGGTCTCATCGCCGCGCTCAGGAGGTTTCCGCTCGGTGTCCGCGCACTCGCCGTGCGATGATGCCCCCGGTTTCCGTTCAAAAGGAGTTGGACGGCTTCGAGCACAACCAGATCGAGATCACCGTCTAGGGAGCGTGCGGTACACCGGGTTCCGCCCGTCCCGGCACGATCCATACTCCTCTACATCTGTGGAGAAGCGCGGGCGCCGCGCGATACGGTGGGCGCTGTCCGCGCTGCGGGGTATACTCGGGTATCGATAGCCCGGCGGAATGGTAACGGTCGCCAGGCGCTTATATGAAAGGGGCTATTATGCCAGACACCATTCGTTCCATTCAGGAACCAGCAGCCGGGTCGTTCGTCTTCACCTCGGAATCCGTGACCGAGGGGCACCCGGACAAGATTGCCGACCAGATCAGCGATGCCGTGCTCGATGCCATCCTCGCCAAGGAAATCGAGCTCGAAGCCCAGGGCTACGTTGCCCCGGATGGCGTCCCCGCCAAGGTGGAGAACGTCCGCTGCGCCTGCGAGACGCTCCTTACCACGGGGACCGTGGTGGTCTCCGGCGAGATCCGCACCGAGGCGTATGTGGACGTGCAGGAGATCGCGCGCAACGTGCTCCGTCGCATCGGCTACGACCGTGCCAAGTATGGGTTTGATTGCGAGACCTGCGGCGTCATCAACATGATCCATGGTCAGAGCCCGGACATCGCACAGGGTGTGGACGAGTCCTTCGACGCGCAGGCCGGCCGCACCACCGACCCACTCGACCTCATCGGCGCCGGCGACCAGGGCATGATGTTCGGGTACGCCGCCAACGAGACGCGTACCCTTATGCCGATGCCGCACTACCTGGCGAGCCGCCTGGCCGAGCGCCTGGCCGCCGTGCGCCACGACGGCACCTTCCCGTACCTGCGCCCGGACGGCAAGACCCAGGTCACCGTGCGCTACGAGAACGGCAGGCCGGTCGAGGTGACCACCATCGTGATCTCCACGCAGCATGATGCCGCGGTGGACGACATGAACGTCATCCGCGAGGACATGGAGCGCCAGGTGATCGCCCCCGTCATGGAGGCCGAGGGCATGGCCTGGGAGAACGCCGACGTGTATGTGAACCCCACCGGGCGCTTCGTGGTGGGCGGCCCCATGGGCGACACGGGCCTCACCGGGCGCAAGATCATCGTGGATACGTACGGCGGCATGGGCCGTCACGGCGGCGGCGCCTTCTCGGGCAAGGACTGCACCAAGGTGGACCGTTCCGCCGCGTACGCCGCGCGCTGGGTGGCGAAGAACGTGGTCGCGGCGGGCCTCGCCGACCGCTGCGAGGTGGAGCTCGCCTACGCCATCGGCGTGGCGCGTCCGCTCTCCGTCTACGTGGACACCTTCGGCACCGCGCACGTGCCCGAGGAGCGGATCCAGCAGGCGATCGACCAGGTCTTCGATCTGCGCCCCGGTGCGATCATCCGCGATCTTGACCTGCGTCGCCCCATCTTCGAGAAGACGGCCGCCTACGGCCACTTCGGGCGCGAGGATCCGGACTTCACCTGGGAGCGGGCTGACCGCGTGGACGCGTTGCGCGCTGCCTGCGGCCTGTAGGGGCCGAGCGCGTGCCGATTCGACGGTAACAAATGGGGGTCGAGACGCCAGCGTCGAGCTGCGTCTCGGCCCCTTTTTGCTGCCTGTTTGCCGGCTGAAGATGCCCGAACGCGCCTGCTGCTACGCGAGCGGGTGCGCGTCGACGATATCGAGCACGCGCAGCAGGTTCCGCTCGTCGATATGGAAGGGCGCGGCCTCGCGGACGGCCGGCTTGGCGCAAAACGCGATGCCGATGCCCGCGGCGCAGATCATGGGGATGTCGTTCGCGCCGTCGCCCACGGCGATCGTGCCGGGAAGGCCGCAGCCCACCCGCTCGGCCCACGCCTCGACCGTCTGCAGCTTGAGCTCGCGGGTGACCACGGGCCCGAGGGTCCGGCCGGCGAGCTTTCCGTCCTGCTGCTCCAAGCGGTTCGCCAAGCAGAGGTCGATGCCCGCGTCTGCCTGGAGCCGGTCGGCGATCTCGTGGAACCCGCCTGACACCACGCCCACGGTCCAGCCGCGCGCGTGCGCCGCGGCCACGAGCTCGCGGGCACCCGGCGTGAAGCTCACCCGCTCGTACACGCGGTCGAACACGGAGACGGGGAGCCCGGCGAGGAGTCCCACGCGCTCGGCGAGCGCCTGCCTGAAGTCGGCATCGCCGCGCATGGCGCGCGCGGTGATGCCGGCGATGCGCTCGCCGATGCTCGCCTCATCGCCCAGCAGGTCGATGACCTCTTGGTTGATGAGCGTGGAGTCGATATCCATGACGATGAGCCGCGCGTTCATGCGGGATCCCTCCTATGCGTTGACGACCCCGTTAGCATAGCCCTCGCCACGGTGCCCCGCTACTGTTTGGCGAAGAAGGCGAGCGCGATGGCGCCCGGCCCCACGTGGGTGCCGATCGTGGCGCCCACCGTGCCCACTTCCAGCTGGTCGCGGGCAACGTCGTGATCCCACAGGGCACGGGAGTCGTCGATGTACTTCTGGAGCAGGTGGTCGGAGAGGCCGGTGTAGCCGAGCGCGAGCGGGCGCGTGAAGTCGATGCCGCCGGCGCGCTCAACCTCCTGCGTCAGCAGGTTGCGGCCGTTCTTGGAACCGCGTGCCTTGCCGCGCACCACGACCTCGCCGTCCTCCACGGCAACGACCGGCTTGATGGAGAGCAACTCGCCGAGCGCCGCCGTGGCGGCGGGCACGCGTCCCCCGCGACGCAGGTACTCGAGCGTGTCGAGCAGGGCCACGAGCCTCACGCGCCTGCGCTCCCGGTTGAGCTCCGAGGCGATTTCGGCCGCGGTCCGGCCGTCGTCCGCCAGCTGCAGGGCGCGCTCCACCAGCACGCGCTCGCCCACGGTGGCGTTCAGGCTGTCCACCACGTAGACGCCCGCGCCCTCGCCGTCTGCCTCGAGCGCCGCGATGCAGGCGCTCTGGTTGGTGCCGGAGAGCTTGGAGGAGAGCGTGACGATTACGATGCCGGCGTCAGGATCCGCGTCGCGAACCTCCCCGATGGCCTGCGAGAAGGCGAAGGGATTCACCTGGCCCGTCGTGGGCAGGTGGTCGCTCTCCACGAGCATCTCGTAGAAGCGGTTGTTATCCAGGTCGACGCCGTCGCGATAGACGGTGTCCCCGAACGCGACGGAGAGCGGTAGGACGGTGAGCCGGGGATGGGCGTTCGAGGAAAGGTCGGACGCGGAGTCGGTGATGATGTGGACGGCCATGGAAGCCCCTTTCGATTGTTATCGATATTGGACATTCTAGTTATTTCTGTCCACTATCACAGGAGCTGCACACTGCCGCGCGCACAGAGAAGCGGGGCGGACACCCTTGCTTGGCAAGCGCACCCGCCCCGCTCTGCGAGAACAACCTTTGTGTTGCCGCTACTTCGCCATCTGCGCCTGCACCGCGGTGATTGCCACCACGCCCACGATATCGTCGGCGGAGCAGCCGCGCGAGAGGTCGTTCACCGGCTTGGCGATGCCCTGGAGCACCGGTCCGTACGCCTCAGCGCGGCCGAAGCGCTGTACCAGCTTGTAGCCGATGTTGCCGCTCTCCAGGTCGGGGAAGACGAGGATGTTCGCCTTACCCGCCACGGTGCTCTGCGGAGCCTTGAGGTCGGCTACCGTCTGCACGATCGCGGCGTCGAGCTGTAGGTCGCCGTCGAGCGCGAGACCCGGCTCCTTCTCGTTGGCCAGGTTCGTGGCCTCCTGCACCTTGGTGGGCACCTCGCCCTTGGCGGAGCCCATGGTGGAGAAGGAGAGCATCGCCACGCGCGGTTCCGCGTCGTCCATGAACGCGCGCCAGCTCGCGGCGGACGCGAGGGCGATCTCGGAGAGCTCCTCGGCCGTCGGGTTGATGTTCAGGCCGCAGTCGGCGAACAGCAGCGTGCCGTCCGCGCCGTACTCGGGCGTCTGCGTGCACATGATCATGAAGGCGCTCACCAGCTTGGTGCCCGGGGCGGTCTTCAGGATCTGCAGGGCCGGGCGCAGCGTGTTGGCGGTGGAGTGGCAGGCACCGGAGACCAGGCCGTCGGCGTCGCCCATCTTCACCATCATGGTGCCGAAGTAGGTGGCGTCGTTCATCTGCTCCATGGCCTCGGGCAGGGTCACGCCCTTCTTGGCGCGCAGCTCGGCGAACTTGGCGGCGTACGCGTCGTGCTGCTCTGCGGTGCGGGGGTTCACGACGGTGGCGCCGGGAACGTCGATCGTCTCGGGGTCACCCAGGATCACGATGTTCGCCAGGTCCTCGGCCACGATCTTCTTGGCGGCCTCGATGGTGCGCGGGTCCTCGCCCTCGGGCAGCACGATCGTCTTCTTGTCGGCCTTGGCGGCGGCCTTCATGCGGTTCAGAAACTCGCTCATGTGCGGCACTCCTTGCTCGCTCATGCCCAGCCTCCGGTCCCCAACCGTTCCTCCCGCGCGGACGCCTGCCATGAAAACGCGAGGTAGAGCCAGGGTATTCGGGTGTTGAGCTTTCCTTGTGTGGCATCGCCCATTATACGGCGCGAGCGCTATAATCTGCACGATATTCGGCGTCCACGCCGAGTCGGTTCGCATTAAGGAGCGATAAGGAGTGTCGATGCACATTAGCTCTGGCCTGCCTCAGGGCTTCAACCCGCAAGCGTACGATATGGTCGTCGTGGGAGCGGGATACGCCGGTTCCGTTTGCGCCCGCCGTCTGGCCGAGACCTCGGGGTTCCGCGTCTGCGTGCTCGAGCGCCGCAACCACATCGCCGGCAACGCCTACGACTGTCTGGACGATGCGGGGATCCTCATCCACCTCTACGGGCCGCACATCTACCACACCACCTCCGAGCGCGTGAACAGCTTCCTCTCGCGCTTCACCGATTGGACCGACTACCAGCACAGGGTGCTCGCCGATATCCACGGCACGCTCATGCCGGTTCCCTTCAACCACAAGAGCCTGAAGCTCGCGTTTGGCGAGGAGAAGGGCGAGGCCCTCTACCGTAAGCTCGTGGAGACCTTCGGTGAGAACAAGAAGGTTCCCATCATGGAGCTCCGTAACGCCAACGACCCCGAGCTGGCCGAGGTGGCGGACTACGTCTACGAGAACGTCTTTTTGCACTACACCATGAAGCAGTGGGGCCAGACGCCCGACCAGATCGACCCCTCCGTGACCGGGCGCGTGCCCGTGTTCGTGGGCGACGACGACCGCTACTTCCCGCTTGCGACCTTCCAGGGCATGCCGGCTAAGGGCTACACCAAGCTGTTCGAGAACATGCTCGACCACGATCTCATCGACGTCTTCTGCGACGTGGACGCGCGCGACATCCTCTCCGTCGACGAGACGCACGTGCTGCTGTGCGGCCAGCCCTACGGCGGCGAGGTCGTCTACACCGGCCCGCTCGACGAGCTCTTCGGCCTGGATCTGGGCGCGCTGCCGTACCGCACGCTCGACATGCAGTTCGAGACGCTCGACCAGGACCAGTTCCAGCCCGTGGGTACCGTCAACTACACGGTCTCCGAGGACTTCACGCGCATCACCGAGTTCAAGAACATGACCGGCCAGGTGGTGCCCGGCAAGACGACCATCATGCGCGAGTACAGCCACGCCTTTGAGCCCGGTAGCGGCCAGACGCCGTACTACGCCATCATCGACCCCGAGAACCGCGCCCTGTACGAGCGCTACCTCGAGCGCGTGGAGGGCGTGACGAACTTCCATCCGGTGGGCCGCCTCGCGGAGTACCGCTACTACGACATGGACGCCGTAACGGAGTCCGCGCTCGAGCTTTCGGACGAGATCATCGCCTGTCATGCGTAACACGCAGGCCGCCGAGCGCGGTACGGCGAGTGCGGGCAAGCTCATCACCTTCGGTATCCCGAGCTACAACGCCGCCGCCGACATGGACCATTGCATCTCCTCCATCTTGGAGGGGAGCTCGATGGCGCCGGACGTCGAGATCATCATCGTTGACGACGGCTCCCACGACGAGACGCCTGCCAAGGCCGATGAGTGGGAGCGCCGCTATCCGGGCATCATCCGCGCCGTGCACCAGGAGAACGGCGGCCACGGCATGGCCGTGCTCGCCGGCCTGCGCGAGGCGCGGGGCACGTACTACAAGGTCGTCGACTCCGATGACTGGCTTGATGCCGCCGCGCTCTCGACCATGCTGGATATCCTGCGCGGTCTCGTGGCGCGCAATACCCCGGTGGATCTCTTCATCTCGAACTACGTGTACGAGAAGGTGCACGAGGGTACGCACGCCACCATCAGCTACCGCCACTGCCTGCCGCGCAAGCGGATCTTTGGCTGGGGCGACATCGGTCGATTCCTGCCGAGCCAGAACCTGCTCATGCACAGCCTGTGCTACCGTACCGAGGTGCTGCGCGGCCACGACCTGCCCTTGCCGGCGCATACCTTCTACGTGGACAACATCTACGCGTACGTGCCGCTGCCCCATTGCGAGACCATCTACTACGCGGATATCGACCTCTACCGCTACTTCATCGGCCGCGAGGGCCAGAGCGTGGCCGAGGGGACGATGGTCCGCCGGCTCGACCAGCAGTTCCGCATCACGCGCATCATGATGAACGCCTACCATCTGCGCGAGGACGTGGCGGAGCCTAAACTGCGCGCCTACATGCTCGGTTACTTCGAGATGATGATGGCCATCATCAGCGTCTTCTCCAAGCTCTCAGACGACCCCGAGATGTCTAAAAAGGCCGAGGAGCTCTGGTGCGACCTGCGCGCGTTCGACCCGTGGATGTATCGTCGCGTGCGGTGGAGCCTCGTGGGCGCCGGTACCAACCTGCCAGGCACGGTTGGTGGCAAGGCGAGCGTGGGCCTCTACCACATCGCCCAGATGATCTTTAAGTTCAACTAGCGAGCGGTTTCTCCCCCTGACGGCCCACACCGTCAGGGGGAGAGCTGCTCCAACTGGGTATAAGGCTCATGGTGTTCAGACCTCGCCTTGAAAGGAACCGCTATGTCTGCCGTTGCCGTACTCGCCGCTGATGGATTCGAGACCATCGAGTGTCTGACTGCCGTCGATGTGCTGAGGAGGGGAGGCGTGCGCACCACGCTCGTCTCCGTGATGGACACGCGCGACGTGGTGACCGCCCAGCAGATCAGCATCACCTGCGATGCCACGTTGGACGAGGTCAACCTAGATGAGTACGACTACCTGATGCTTCCCGGCGGCATGCCCGGTACCCTCAACCTGCGGCGCGATGAGCGCGTGTGCGACGCGGTGCGCGATTTTGCCGAGCACAAGCACGTTGCGGCCATCTGCGCCGCACCGAGCATCCTGGGCGAGCTAGGGCTCTTGGTGGGGCGCCGCGCCACCTGCTTCCCCGGATTCGAGGGATCGTTCCCGGCGGGGACCTTTGCGGGCGAGAAGAGCGTGGTCGTGGACGGCAACATCATCACGGCGAGCGCCATGGGGCAGGCCCTGCCGTTCGCGCTGGCCATTTTGCAGGACATCGCCGGCGAAAAGGCCGTCCAAAAGGTGAAAGACGGCATTCAGCTGTAGGAAGCACCGCGCTACCGACCGTTCGAGCGGGACGTTCCGCAATATTCGCTCGGTCGTGCGGGGTTTTGTTCGTAAGGAGCGTTTTCTTGATCCTCGCCTCGCAGTCGCCGCGTCGTATCGAGCTGATGCGCGAGGCCGGCTTTGATATCGACGTGCGGCCGGCGGACATCGACGAGTCCGCACAGGCCGGTGAGAGCCCGTTTCACCTGGTCGAACGCTTGGCGCGGGCGAAGGCAGCGGCTGTTGCGGCCAAGGCCCCCGCAGGTGAGGTCGTGCTCGCCGCGGACACCATCGTCTCCATCGACGGCGAGCTGCTGGGAAAGCCGCGGAGCGAGGAAGATGCTCGCGTCATGCTCCGCAGGCTCTCCGGCAGGACGCATCAGGTGGCGACGGGTGTGTGCCTTATGCGCGCCGGAGCTGGTGTCGATGGGGCCAGCTCGTTTGTCTCGGTGACGGACGTGTCGTTCTACCCGCTCACGGATGAGCAGATCGCGCGCTACGTTGCCACGGGCGAGCCCATGGATAAGGCGGGTGCCTATGGCATCCAGGGCGTCGGCGGCCGTATGCTGGTGCGCAAGATCAACGGCGACTTCTACAACGTGGTGGGACTGCCCATCGCCGAGGTCGTGCGCCGCCTGCACGCCTGGTCGACCGTCGCGTAGGGTTCGTTACCATGCTGTCCAAAGCGCTTACCAGGAGGTTCCCGATGTCTGATTCCCTACTTGCCCCTATGGCCGTCGCGCAGGTCGATGGGTTTCGCTTCGGTCACTGGACGGACCTGGAAGGCGGAACGGGATGCACGGTGATTGTGTGCCCGAAAGGCGCCACGGGCGGCGTGGACGTGCGCGGAGGCGCGCCGGCGTCGCGCGAGACCGATCTACTCAAGCCCGAGGAGACGGTGGACCAGGTGAACGCCGTGGTGCTATCGGGTGGCTCGGCGTTCGGGCTCGAGGCGTCCTCGGGTGCGGCGCGTGAACTCGAGCGTCGCGGCATCGGCTTGCCCGTGGGGCCCACGGTGGTGCCCATCGTATGCTCGGCGTGCCTCTTCGACCTGGCTTTTGGCGATCCGTCGGCGCGTCCCGATGTGGCGGCGGGGGAGGCGGCGGTGTCGACCGCGCTCGACAACGAGCCAGGTGAGTTGGCCGAGGGCACGGTGGGCGCGGGCACGGGTGCCACCGTCGGCAAACTGCTCGGTCCCGACCATGTCATGAAAAGCGGTCTCGGAGCCCGGGCTTTCAGGCTCGGCGAGCTCCAGGTGGGTGCCGTCACCGCGGTGAACGCCTGCGGCAACGTGGTCGATCCCACCTCGCTCAAGCCTATTGCCGGCGTGCGCGCGACGCCCGAAGGTGCCGAGATCCTCGATATGGAAGAGCTCATGCTCGCCCAAGCGGCGCAGATGAGCATGCCGCTCGATGCTGCCCATGCCCCGCGGCAGAACACCACCATCAGCTGCGTCATCACCAATGCGCGGCTCACGAAGGTTCAGGCAACCAAGGTGGCCCAGATGGCAGCGGACGCCTATGCCCACTGCATTCGACCCACCCACACCACGAACGACGGCGACACCATCTTCGTCCTCGCGTCCGGCGAGCTGGCGGAAGAAACGTCGGCGGCCTACCCCCTGGACCTGATCGGTCTTGTTGCCACCAGGGCCCTGGAGGCGGCGGTCGTCGCGGGCGTTACCGAGGCGGGCGGTCTCGCCGGCGTGCCCGCCGCGGGCGATCTGGAGCCTACGCCCGCGTGAGGTGCACCACCGTCTCGCAATGGAACGTCTGGGGAAAGAGGTCCACGGGCGTGGCCGAGACGGGGCGGAAGACGCCGGCATCCGCGAAGCGCCTGAGGTCGCGTGCGAGGGTGGCGGGGTCGCAGGACACGTAGGCCACATCGCGTGCCGCGGTGCCCGAGATGAGGTCCACGGCCTCGGGGGCGAGTCCCGCGCGCGGCGGGTCCACCACGAGCACGTCGGCCTCCTCGTCGGGGAATTCCCGCACCGCGTCGCCGCCGATCACGTCGACGGCATCTTCCAGGCGCGCGATCTCCACGTTGCGGCGCAGGTCGCGCACGGCGGGGCCGTAGGCCTCCACCGCCGCCACATAGGCCGCGCGCCGGGCGAGCGGGAGCGTGAAGGTGCCGGCGCCGCAATAGAGGTCGATCGCCACCTCGTCATCGCGGGGGTCGAGGGCATCCATCACCAGCTCCACGAGCAGCTCGGCGGCCTTGGTGTTCACCTGGAAGAACGACGGGGCGGACAGGCGCATGGTCTCCGCGCCGATCTTCTCGGACCACGAGCCCTCGCCGGCGAGCGCCTCCACGCCCGCGATCTTGCGGGCCGCCCGCTCGCCCTTGGTCATGACGCGGACGACGCTCGTCGCTCCCGGTACGGCGTCGGCGAGCACGCGGGCCACCTGGGCGCGGGGGAAGCCGCCTGTGGGGGTCCAGAGCGCGAGCTCGAGGGCACCCGTGCGCCGGCTGGCACGCAGTCCCACGCGCTCGAGCTCCAGGTCGCGCGAGTTTCCCAGATAACCGAGGGCGCCCGCCACGCCCTTCACGGCGCGGGGGAACTTCTTCTCAAAGAGCGGGCAGGAATCCACGCGGATGATCTGGCTGGCATCGCGCCCGTGCATGCCCAGGTGGAACTTCCCGTTCCGCTCGCGCACGGGGGCGAGCTCCACCTTGTTGCGGTAGCCCCAGGCGTCCTTGGCAAAGCGGATGGGGCGCACGAGCTCGGCAACCTCCTCGGGGGAGAACTTGCCGATGCGGGCGAGGGTGCCCTTCAGGTTTTCTTCCTTGGCGGCAAGCTGGGCGCTGCGCGAGAGCGCGGCCCAGGGACAGCCGCCGCAGATGCCGATGAAGGGGCATGGTGCCTCCACGCGGTCGGGGGAGGGTTCGAGCACCTGGTCCACCTGGGCCCGGGAGAAGCTCTTGCCGTCTTCCACCACATGGGCCTCGACCACGTCGCCGGCGACACCGCCGGATACGAACACGGCCTTACCGTCGTCGGTATGGGCGAGGCCGTCCGGCCCGTACATCATGGACTCGATCTTCAGCTGCATGGAACCCCCTCGTGTGTGCGTTCGAACCAGTGTAGCAGCGGACCCTGCATTCCACGGAGAATGCAGGGTCCGATTCGGTGCTATGGGACGTACGGAGGCGAGGGCTATTCCTTGCGACCGCCGCGCTTGCCGAAGATGGTCTTGATGCCGAGTCCGATGAGCGCCATGCCCGTTGCCAGGCGGCTACCGCCGCGCACGACGATCTCGCGGGTCGTCTTCGTCGCAGGCGCCTGGGCGCTGGTCGCTCCGGCGTCCGCGGGCGCCGCGCTTGCGCCGTCGGGGTCGATGATGGTGGCGCGCACGCGCTTCGCCTGCTCAGCGGGCTCGCTCGGCGCGGGTGCAGCTGCGGCCTCGGCCGTGCCGGCCGCGGCGGCCTTCTCCTCTGCCGTGCTCACCGCCGTCTGGGCGACCAGATCCTCGGGCGTCGCCACCTGCTTATCGGCCGGTGCGGCGGCCGTCTCCGGAGCGGCGTCCCGTGCGGCCCGCACGGCGCTCGCCGCAACCCGTGCCACGGCGGCAGCGCCCCCGGCAACGGCCTGCGCGCTCTGGCGACCGCTCGTGAGGATGCGGCGGCGCGCCTGCTTGCGCGCTGCCGCCTGGGCACCTGCCTGAGCTTGCTCGTAGGCCTGCTCGAGCAGGACCTCCTGCGCGCAGAAGGGCGCCGCGTCGCGCGGGGCCGGCACCTTCTGCCAGGTGCCGGCGCTCGTGAGCTGGCGCGCCTTCACGTTATCGGCGAGCTGCATGTCCATGTAGCCGCGGATGCGCGCGCGAAGCGACGCGTCCAGCACGGGGAAGGCGATCTCCACGCGGTGCTCGGTGTTGCGCGTCATCATGTCGGCGGAGCTCAGGTAGATGGTATCGGCATCCTCGCCAAAGGCGTACACGCGCGCATGCTCCAGAAAGCGCCCGACGATGTTTCGCACGTGCACGTTCACGGTCTTGCCCGGAATGCCCGGAAGCAGGCACGAGATGCCGCGGATGATCATCTGCACCTCGACGCCCGCGCGGCTCGCCTCAGAGATCTTGTCGATCACCTCGCGGTCGGTAAGCGAGTTCAGCTTGAAGAACACGCGCGCCGGCTTGCCGAAGTTCGCGCGCTCGATCTCGCGGTTGAGGCCGTTCATGATGAGCGGCTTGAGTCCCGCGGGCGCCACGCCCAAGTAGCGGTAGTCGCCCTTGAGGTTGCCGAGCGCCAGGTTGCGGAAGAAGGCGTTGGCGTCCTCGCCGATGCCCGGATGCGCCGTCATGAGCATGAAATCCGAGTACAGGCGGGCGGTCTTCTCGTTGAAGTTGCCGGTGCCGAGCAGCGTGAGGCGGGTGAGCTGCACGCCGGAACTGTAGGTGATCTGGCAGATCTTGGAGTGGCACTTGAAGCCCTCGGAGCCGTAGATCACGGTGCAGCCGGCCTCTTCCAGTCGCTCCGCCCACTCGATGTTGTTCTGCTCGTCAAAGCGGGCGCGGAGCTCCATGAGCACCGTGACCTCCTTGCCCGCTTCGGCCGCCGCGATCAGGCTCTCGCACAGGCGCGACTGCTTGGCCACGCGGTAGAGGGTGATGCGGATGGAGATGCACTCGTCGTCGTGCGCCGCCTCGGCCACCAGGCGCAGGAAGGCGCCCATGGACTCGTAGGGGTAGAACAGGAGCTTGTCGCCCTCGATGACCTGGTCGCGCATAGGGCGCTCGGGGTCGATCGCCGGGTCGTTCTGGGGCTCGAAGGGGGCAAAGAGCAGCTCGGACTTGAGCGCGGTGGGGAGCTTGCCCTCCACGGCGAAGACGAATCCGAGGTCGAGGGGCATATCAACGTCAAACACAGCGCGCGAGGAGAGGTTGAGCGCGTGCCTGATCGTCTTGAGCGTGGTCTTGGCGAGCTGGCCGTGCACGGAGAGGCAGATCGGCTGCAGGCGGAGGCGTTTCTTCAGCACCTTCTTCATGTGCTGGCGGTAGTCCTCTTCCTCCTCCACGCCCTCTCCGTCCGGGTCGATGTCGGCGTTGCGCGTCACGCGGATGACCGCGCGGTCGGCCGGCTGGTACACGCCGAAGCAGCCGTCCAGGCATGCCATGATCACATCTTCGATGAGTACGTAGCGAAGCGTGCCCTCGGGCGCGGGGAGCTCGAGCACGCGGGGGAGCGAGGGCGGTACCTCGATAAGGCCTACCAAGCCCTCCTCACCCGGCGCGCTGACGGTGGAGACCAGGTAGAGGGCCCCGTTGCGAAGGTTGGGGAAGGGATGGCGCGGGTCGATGACGAGCGGGGAGATGATGGGGGAGACGCTGCGGCGGAAGTACTCCTCCACAAAGGTGCGGTCCTCGCCCTCCAGGCTCTCCGCGTCGAGGCGCTCCACACCGCGGGCGAACAACTCGCCCTCGAGTTCGCGGAAGCCCTGGGTCGCGCGAGCCGTCATGGTGGGCAGCGTGGCGAGCACGAGATCGACCTGCTCGGACGGCGTGAGGTTGCTCTTGTTGTCGCGCGGCTGGCGCTTCAGGCTCGCCAGGTCGGAGAGGCCACCCACGCGCACCATGAAGAACTCGTCCAGGTTGCTCTCGAAGATGGACACGAACTTCAGGCGTTCGAAGAGCGGCACGGTCTCGTCGAACGCCTCGTCGAGCACGCGGTCGTCGAAGCGCAGCCACGAGAGCTCACGGTTCTGCGTATAGCTGAAGTCGTAGCGATCCACCAGGGAGACGGACCCGGTGCGGGCCAGGTTGCGATTTCCCTCTTCGGCCTTCGAGTCCCTGCCATCCTTTTTTGCCATGGTTACCCTTTCCTTACTGACCTTCGTGCCATCGGCACGACGTTCCTACTATAAGACGCGCGCTTGCGGGCGGATGCATAAAACCAATACCTTTACCAACCGTTTGCACCCCAATCGCTCCGACCTGCAGCGCAGACGGCGGCTTCCTGCCCGTGAGCAGAGGCTGTATCTTGAAATAATGAATAAATCAATACATCTAATGAATATAAGTGTGAAATGAAAGAGCCTCTCGAACGTTCTCATAGTATTCACTAGATACGACAGAGTATGCATAAATACGTGAATATGTTCATATCAAACTCAAATCAACAGAAGGTAAACTACAATAAAAAGCGACGTAGAACACTTTATCTTGCGACAGTAACATGGTGGAGACATCACATTCCTATACCGTTCCCGCCCCAATTGTTACCGTTTGGCATTCACGGAAACAATGAATCAGAAATCGGATATAACTATGACTGTCCGGCAAAAGGACAACCCCTTGCGGAAGGAAAGCGGTTGTACGTGGAACCCAGATGGGGTTCCAGGAAAGAAAGGTAGGAGGCAATGACGAAAGGTCTGCATGTCACTTCCGAGATCGGGACGCTGAAGAAGGTCTGCCTGCACCGGCCCGGCGAGGAGCTGCTCAATCTGCCCCCCGACGAGCTCGAGCGACTGCTGTTCGACGACGTTCCGTTCCTGGAGGTCGCCCAGCAGGAGCACGACACCTTCGCTCAGACCCTGCGCGATCAGGGTGTCGAGGTGCTCTACCTCGAGGAGCTCGTGGCCCAGGTCTTCGACGCGGTCCCCGAGGCCCGAGACGAGTTCCTCGACCAGTATCTCCAGGAGGCTGGCATCAAGGGCAAGCTCTTCGTTCCCGCCGTGCGCGAGAAGCTGAACTCCATCAAGGACAACCTGGAGTTCGTGAAGAAGACCATGGCCGGTCTGACCAAGTCCGAGGTCGAGCTTCCGCTGACGAGCTCCGTCACGCTCGACTCCATGGTGAACAGCGAGTCCGAGTCCGACCTCATCATCGACCCGATGCCCAACCTCTACTTCACCCGCGACCCGTTCGCGGTGGTCGGCACCGGCGTCAACCTGAACCGCATGTACTCCGTCACGCGTAATCGCGAGACGCTCTACGGCAAGTTCATCTTCAAGTACCACCCCGACTACAAGGACGTGTCGCTGTACTACCGCCGCGGCTCCGCGTTCCACACCGAGGGTGGCGACGTCCTGAACATCAACGAGAAGACGCTCGCCGTGGGCATCTCCCAGCGCACCCAGGCCGCGGCTATCGACGTCATGGCGCAGAACATCTTCTGGAACTCCGATTCCAAGATCGAGCGCATCCTCGCCTTCGACATCCCCGTGAGCCGCGCGTTCATGCACCTGGACACCGTCTTCACGCAGATCGACTACGACAAGTTCACCATTCACCCCGCCATCATGGGCACCCTGCGCGTGTACGACCTCACCGCCGGTAAGAACCCGGGCGACGTGAGCATCAAGGTCATGGAGGATAGCCTGGAGCACATCCTGGCCGACGCCACCGGCCAGCCCGCCGTCAAGCTCATCCCCTGCGGCGGCGGCGATCCCATCGCGGCGGCCCGCGAACAGTGGAACGACGGTTCCAACACACTCTGCGTCTCGCCTGGCAAGATCTGCGTCTACCAGCGCAACACCGTCACCAACGACGTGCTGTACAAGGAAGGCCTGGAGCTCCTGGTGGTGCCCTCGGCCGAGCTGTCCCGCGGTCGTGGCGGCCCCCGTTGCATGAGCATGCCCTTCTGGCGTGAGGACATCTAAATATAATAGGTGTTTCGGCGGCGCATCCCGAGCGATGCGCCGCCACGCTGCCGCCGGGCAGAATGCTCGCGGCATATAGTGCACGGACCATACGAAAGGAATCTGAACCATGGGAGTCAACCTCTCCGGCCGCAGCTTCATCAAGCTGCTTGACTTCAGCACCGAGGAGATCGAGTACCTGCTCGCCCTCTCCAAGAACTTCAAGGACATGAAGCGCGCCGGCGTGCCGCACCGCTACCTTGAGGGCAAGAACATCGTCCTGCTGTTCCAGAAGACCTCCACGCGCACCCGCTGTTCCTTCGAGGTCGGCGGCATGGACCTCGGCATGGGCGTCACCTACCTTGATCCCGGTAGCTCCCAGATGGGCAAGAAGGAGTCCATCGAGGACACCGCCCGCGTGCTCGGCCGCATGTACGACGGCATCGAGTTCCGCGGCTTTGCCCAGGAGGACGTCGAGGACCTGGCTGCCAACGCCGGCGTGCCCGTGTGGAACGGCCTGACCGACCTGTGGCACCCCACCCAGATGCTCGCCGACATCCTGACCGTCCAGGAGAACTTCAACTACGACATCAAGGGCAAGACCCTCGTGTTCATGGGCGATGCCAAGAACAACGTGGCCCGCTCCCTCATGGTCGTGTGCTCCAAGCTCGGTATGAACTTCGTGGCCTGCGGTCCGAAGGAGTGCATGCCCGCCGATGACGTCATCGACGCCTGCAAGCCCATCGCTGTCGAGAACGGCTGCACCATCACCCTGACCGAGGATCCCAAGGAGGCCTGCACCGGCGCTCACGTCATCTACACCGACGTGTGGGTGTCCATGGGCGAGCCGGACAGCGTCTGGACCGAGCGCATCAAGGAGCTCACGCCCTACCGCGTGACCACCGAGCTCATGGCGCTTGCCGATCCCTCCGCGATCTTCCTGCACTGCCTACCGGCGTTCCACGATACCAACACCACTATCGGTGCCGATATCGCCGGCAAGTTCGGTGTCACCGAGATGGAGGTCGAGGACGCGGTCTTCGAGTCCAAGCAGTCCAAGGTGTTCGATGAGGCCGAGAACCGCATGCACACCATCAAGGCGATCATGTACGCCACCCTCAAGTAAGTTCGCTTGAGTTTTTCCTGGTGGAGGACCCTGCCCGGTCCGCCACCAGGGTTCTTTGGTTCCATTTCGCCTTCCGTCCCAAGCACGGCACGGACCGACGGAAGCGGAAACAGTAGTTTGACAAGAGAAGGGAGGGTGAGATCAATGGCTGGAGCAACCAAGAAAAAGCGTGGCATGCTCTCTTCGTTTACGATTCTTCTCATCCTGTTGGCCGTCGTGGCCCTCGTAACCGTTATCGTTGCCGGCACGACCTCCGATGTGACCGCGGCCTCTCTGCCTGATTTCTTCATGGCTCCCGTGCGCGGTTTTTCCGATGCTCTCTCCGTGTGCCTGTTCGTGATGATCCTGGGCGGCTTCCTCGGCATGATGACCGAGACCGGCGCCCTGGACAACGGTATCGCAACCCTCGTGAAGCGGCTGAAGGGTAGGGAGACGACGCTGATCGTCATCCTGATGATCATCTTCTCCGCCGGTGGCTCCACCTATGGCATGTGCGAGGAAACCGTTCCGTTCTACGCCCTGCTCGCCGCTACCATGATGGCCGCCGGCTTCGACCCGATGGTCGGTGCCGCCACCGTGCTGCTGGGCGCCGGCTGCGGCTGCCTGGGCTCCACCGTGAACCCGTTCGCCGTCGGCGCGGCGGTCGACTCCCTCCGCAGCGTGGGCATCGAGGTCGAGCAGACCATCATCATCGGTCTGGGTCTCGTGCTCTGGATCGTCACCACCGCCATCTCCATCTTCTTCGTCGTGCGCTACGCCAACAAGGTGAAGGCCGACAAGGGCTCCACGATCCTCTCCCTGCAAGAGCTCAAGAACGCCGAAGAGGCCCACGGCGCCGCCGCGGCCGAGGTCACCAAGGACATCGTGCTCACCGGCCGCCAGAAGGGCGTGCTCTGGATCTTCGCGCTCACCTTCGTGGTCATGATCATCGGCTTCATCCCCCTGGGCGACCTGAACGCCTCCGTGGCCGATTTCTTCAACGCCGGCGCCACCTACGAGGAGGTCACCACCGAGGTGACCGGCGCAGACACCGTTGATGCGTACAACGAGGCGAACGACACCGCCCTCGAGGCGCCCTCCGACATGGCCGACGAGGTCGTGGGCGACTACACCACCGAGAAGCAGACTTCGCTCGGCTGGAGCGCCTACATCACCGGCGCGCCGCTCGGTACCTGGTACTTCGATGAGGCTTCCACCTGGTTCTTCATCATGGCGATCGTCATCGGCATCGTGGGCGGCCTCTCCGAGAAGAAGATCGTGAACACGTTCATCGCCGGCGCCGCCGACATGATGTCCGTCGTGCTCATCATCGCCCTCTCCCGTGGCGTGTCCGTGCTCATGTCCTCCACCGGCCTTGACGATTTCGTGCTGAACGCCGCTGCCAAGGCACTCTCCGGCGTCTCCGGCTTCCTGTTCGCTCCGGCCAGCTACCTCGTGTACTTCGGCCTGTCCTTCCTGATCCCCTCGACCTCCGGCATGGCCGGCGTGTCCATGCCCATCATGGGCCCGCTCGCCGTCAAGCTCGGCTTCTCGCCCGAGGTCATGGTCATGATCTTCTCCGCCGCCATCGGCGTCGTGAACCTGTTCACGCCCACCTCCGGCGCCATCATGGGCGGCCTTGCCCTGGCGCGTATCGAGTGGACCACCTGGCTCAAGTTCGCGCTGAAGATCGTGGTCGCGATCGCCATCGCGTCCGTGATCATCCTGACCATCGCTTGCGTCATGATCGTGCCGTAGGCGGTCCCATTCCCGTCGTCTAATCCGGTGCGGGTCCACCCGCGCCGGTGAGGACCTACCTTTCTGCCCCCTCCCGTTCCGTGCGCGGGAGGGGGCGGTTTTGTCTTGATGACCACCGGTGGGGTGCTGGCCCGAAGCTTCTGGTGGTTTGGTTGAGCGCGATGGCGTGAACGGTGCCGTGGGGTATACGGTGGGGGAAACGTTGAACGATTGTGGTTCGGAGGGATTGCCATGGCCAAGGGGGAGAAGGTCGTCAAGTTCGGCTTCTGGCCGTTCATCATCGTTGCAGTGCTGGCTGCCGTGGTGGGTGCGCTCGTGCCCACCACGATCCAGCGCGTGTTCGCGCCGGCCGTGAAGCTGGACGCCACATCCGTTTCGGAGCGCTTGGAGGAGTGTCAGGACCTGGTGACCGCCAAGCTCGACTACCGCGGCCTCGTGCGTTACGAAGAGGGCGATATCGACTTCATCAACAAGAAGGCCTTCACCATGATCTACGACGCCCAGGTGAGCGCCGGCGTCGACCTCTCGCAGGCCAAGGTGACGGTCTCCGGGCGCGAGGTGCAGGTCACCCTGCCCGCGGCAACGGTGAAGTCAATCGAGATCGACCCCGATTCACTCGAGTTCTACGACGAGAAGTTCGCGCTCTTCAACTGGCAAGACCGCACCGACACCGCCGAAGCCCTCAAGCTCGCCCAAAAAGATGCCGAAGCCAAAGTGGACGAATCCGATTTGATATCGACCGCCAACAAACAAGCCAAAACCGTCGTGGAAACCCTGCTCAAGCCCCTCCAGTCAGATAACGACCCCTACACCGTAAACGTAACAGTGGGATAGGGTTTCAACGGGCTCTTTCCTATAAGCCACGGACGGGCCTTCGCGGCCGAGCGTGTGCTAACCGTGGTAGAACGTGTGGCGCTCGAACTTGGGCTCGCAGCATACGTTGATGCCGAGCTTGCGGTACACGCGCTCGTCCGTGGCCGAGATGATCACGGAGAAGAACGCGTCGCAACCGGCGAGGTCGGGCAGGCCGCCGATCACGCGCTTGGCCGTCTCGCTCGTGCCGCTCGTGATCGAGAGCGCGATGAGCGTCTCGTCGGAGTGCAGGCGGTGGTTCCGGTTGGCCAGATGCTCGGTCTTCAGGTGGCAGATGGGGTTGATGGCCGCGTCGTCGATGACGTTCTGCTCGATGTCCACGCCGGTGACGGTCTTCAGGGCGTTCATGAGCAGCGAGCTGGCGGCCCCCAGGCGCTCGCTCGTCTTGCCCGTCACCACGCGGCCGTCCGCGAGGATGAGCGCGCCCACGGGACCGCCCGTCTCCTTCTCGCGCTCGAGCGCGGCCTGGCGCGTGGGCAGGTAGTTCTTGTCGATACCGGCCTTCTGCATGATGGCCTGCAGGCGAGAGACCTGCTCGGCGCCGCTTCCCGTGCGCTTCACGGTCTCGGCGGCGGTGAAGTAGCGGCGAACGATCTCGGCGCGGCTCGCGTCGCGGCAGGCGTCGTCGTCGGAGATGGCGAAACCGACCATGTTGACGCCCATGTCCGTGGGGCTCTGGTAGGGGCTCTCGCCCAGGATCTTCTGCATGAGCGCCTTGACCACGGGGAACGCCTCGACGTCGCGGTTGTAGTTCACCGTGGTCTCGCCGTAGGCGTCCAGGTGGAAGGAATCGATGATGTTCGCGTCATCCAGGTCCACCGTCGCCGCCTCGTAGGCGATGTTCACGGGGTGGGAGAGCGGCAGGTTCCAGACGGGGAAGGTCTCGAACTTGGCGTAGCCGGCCTCAACGCCGTGCTCGTGCTCGTGGTAGAGCTGCGAGAGGCAGGTGGCGAGCTTACCGGAGCCGGGGCCGGGGGCCGTCACCACCACGAGCGGGCGCGTCGTCTCCACGAACTCGTTCCTGCCGTAGCCCTCGGGTGAGACGATGAGGTCCACGTCGTGCGGGTAGCCCTCGATGGGGTAGTGCAGCTTGCAGGGGATGCCGAGCGCGGCCAGGCGCTGGCGGAACGCGTCCGCCGCCGGCTGGCCGGCGTACTGGGTGAGCACGACGGCGGCGATGCGGAAGCCCTCGCCGCGGAAGACGTCCGCCAGGCGCAGCACGTCCTCGTCGTAGGTGATGCCGAGGTCGCCGCGGGCCTTGTTCTTCTCGATGTGGCCCGCGTTGATGGCGATGATGATTTCCACGTCCTCGCGGAGGTTCTTGAGCAGGCGGAACTTGGAGTCCGGCTCGAAGCCGGGGAGCACGCGGCTCGCGTGGTAGTCGTCGAAGAGCTTGCCGCCGAACTCGAGGTAGAGCTTACCGCCGAACTGCGCGATCCGCTCCTTGATGCGCGTTTCCTGCAGTTCTAGGTACTTCTCGTTGTCGAATCCTCGGCGCATGGGACGACGTCTCCTCTCGGGGGCGGGGCAATGTCATGAACGGCAGTATACCGGAGGAGATGCGGGCTCCAGGCGAGGGCGGCGCGCGGGCGGGGTATAAGCCAACGGAATGACCATCGGCAACGATGCCGGGAAGCATGCGATGATTGGAGAGGGTGTTCGATGGCAACGCCGGAATTCATCTTGAAGCTGCGCGAGAAGATCGGTCACGACCCGCTGTGGCTCATCGGCGTGACGGCTTTTGTCGAGGACGGCCGGGGGCGCGTCCTTCTGGGCCGCCGGGCCGACACCGGGGATTGGGCGCTCGTCTATGGGATCAACGAGCCGGGCGAGGAGCCGGCGGCGACGGTGGTGCGCGAGGTGCGCGAGGAGACGGGGGTGGACTGCGTCCCCGTGGCGCTCGCGAGCGTGAAGGCGGGGGAGCGGCCCGTCACCTACGCCAACGGGGACGTCTGCCAGTACCTTGACCTCATGTACGCATGCCGCCTGAATATGGACGGCAACGGGGATCCCTTCGTGGGCGATGACGAGAGCCTGTCTGTGGGGTGGTTCGACCTGGATGCGCTGCCGGAGCCGCTCGCGGCAAGCACGAAGGAGCGTCTGCGCCGTATGGCGGAGTTTCGTGCGGCAGGTGGGTCGGCGGCGCTGTTCTCGCTGTAGCGCCGGCCGGGCCGCAGAGGCCCTGCGCGGCTCGTGCAACTGGCCGTTCAGCGCCGCGTCTCCACAGGCTGTCCATAAGCTGTCGAGTTTGAAAAAAGGGTCTTGCCACGACTGCAACCCTCCCGTAATATATTTACCTGCGCTGAGGAGCGCAGATGCATCGATTGGGATGTCGTCTAATGGCAGGACAGCGGATTCTGGTTCCGTCAATGGGGGTTCGACTCCCTCCATCCCAGCCAATGCCTGCCCCTCCAGAAGCCGGCCCGTTCGTCTAGCGGTTTAGGACGCCGCCCTCTCAAGGCGGAGATCACCAGTTCGAATCTGGTACGGGCTACCACGAGTTCCACGGGGCACTCCGAGCCCCAACATATATGGCCCGTTCGTCTAGCGGTTTAGGACGCCGCCCTCTCAAGGCGGAGATCACCAGTTCGAATCTGGTACGGGCTACCAAACAAGACTTCGGCGAACTGCTCACGCGGTTCGCCGAATTATTTTCGCACCATCCTGGCGGCGTATAACATGGCGGAGCATAACACGGCCCCAGGCAAACCTAACCGATCTGCCTGGGGCCGTGCTGCGTATCGGGGTGGGAGCGCGTTGTCCAGCCCGTTATCGTTCGCTGAGCGGCACGTACGTCATGTCGTTCATCACGGAAACGTACGCCGGGCGGATGATGCGGTGCGCGCCGAACAGCTCCTCCATGCGGTGCGCGCCCCAGCCCGCGGTACGGGCTACGGCAAAGAGCGGCGTCACGAGTGTGTCGGGCACGCCGAGCATGGAGTAGATGAAGCCGGAGTAGAGGTCGATGTTCGCGCAGATAGGCTTGGTGGTACCGAGCACGCTGCGCATGACCTCGGGTGCCAAGCGCTCCACGCTCTCGATGAGGCGGAACTCGTCGCCCAGACCCTTGGCGTCGGCGAGGCTGCGGGCGTAGCGCTTGCAGAGCTTGGCGCGCGGGTCGGAGAGCGTGTAGACCGCATGTCCCATGCCGTAGATGAGGCCTGAGCCGTCGAACGCCTCGCGACGCAGGATCTTCTCGAGATAGCTCGCCAGCTCGTCGTCGTTGCTCCATTTCTTAACATGGGCGGCGATGTCTGCCTGCTCGCCGCGCACCTTGTTGTTGGCACCGCCGTGGCGCGGCCCCTTGAGCGAGCCGATGGCCGCCGCGTAGGCGGAGTAGGCATCGGTGGCCGAGGACGAGAGCACGCGGCACGAGAACGTGGAGTTGTTACCGCCGCCGTGCTCGGCGTGGAGCATGAGCATGACGTCCAGCAGCATGGCCTCTTCGTGCGTGTAGGAGTCGTTGCCGCGAAGCACCTGCAGGATGGTCTCGGCAGTGGAGAGGTTCACGTCGGGGATGGGGATCTGCGCGCGGCGCCCCTCCTGGCGCGCCGCCGAGAACGCGTGGGCCATGGCCGCCAGGCGCGGCAGACGCGAGAGCAGCGAGATGGCAACGTCGATCTCGTGCTCGGGCGTGATGCAGTCCGGGTCCGCGTCGAAGGCGTAGAGGAGGAGCACGGCGCGCATGAGCACGTTCATGATGCTCGAGGACACGGTGGTGATGGGGAACTGCGAAACGTAGCCTTCGGAGATGTGGCGATACGCCCCAAGCCGCTCCTGGAAATCTGCAAGCTCAGATATGGTGGGGAGAGATCCCGTGAGCAGCAGGTAGGCGAGTTCCTCGTACCCAAAGCGGTCCTCTGCCTGGGCGTTGGTGATCAGGTCCTCGATGTCGTAGCCACGGATGGTCAGCTTGCCCTCATCCGGAACGACCACGCCGTCTACCTTGTTGTAGCCGTGCACGTTGGAGATGAGCGTGAGGCCCGCGACCACGCCGGAGCCGTCAGCGTTGCGGAGGCCGCGCTTGACGTCGTGTTCCTGGAAGAGCGCCTCGTCCAGCGGTCTCACCACGGCACCGTGATACAGGCGCTCGCTTGCCGGGGTGATCTGACGGCTCGCCTCGTAGTCGATGACAAGGCGGCTCAACTGGTCGTCAAAGCGGTAGTAGATGTTCTGGGTGGAATAGGGCATGAACGCTCCCTCCAAAAGGGCGGTCCCGATCGACGCGCCCGTGCTTGCTGCGCGTGCCTGCGCCTTCTACAGGCGGTACATGAAGTTGAAGACGTCCTCGCGCTGGACCTGCACGGTCACGCCGACCTCCTGGCCGGTGGCGCTGAGCGACTCCTGTAGCTGCGTGAAGTCGAGTGCGCTCGCCGCCATATCGGCGAGGAGCGTCATGGTGAAGATGTTGTCTACGATGCTCTGGGTGATGTCGCGGATGTCCACGTTCGCCTCGGCGAGGACGCGGGTAACGGCGGCAACGATGCCGGGGCGGTTCTTCCCGAGTACGGTGATGACGATGCGCGATGCTGAGGTCTCTGCCATGGATGTCCTCTCTGCGGCCGCCGCGCTGCGGTGGCACTCCACTTCGGTACAGTATTCATCATTGTAGCCGAATGGGGGAGGGGAAGTGGCGGCGTCTGATTGAGAGTGGTCGGCACGGGGTATTTGGGGGCGCTGGGCGGGTGTGGCCGGTGGTTTTTGGCGGTTTTGGGTGCGGCCGGTCTTCGCTCGCGTGGTTGTGGGGCAAATTGAGGCGATACTTTATTGGTTTGCTTGTATGCGGCCAAAACCACGGCGATAGTTTATCGGTTTTCAGGGCGCTTGGTGAGTAGCGGGATCATGAGCGGCAACGAGTTCGCAGGTCAAGATGTCGGCCAAACGAGCGATACATGCCGGCTCTACGAAAACCGATAAACTATCGCCCTGCTTCGAGCTCCGTGGGCGAAAACCGATAAAGTATCGGTCGGTTTCGATTGGACGACCCCCCCCAGAAATCGGGTATGTTCGGCGGTGATTGCCTTTTGCCGTCCATTCTCCCCATGCGACTCGCGCGTCCCGCGCCCCGCGAGCGTGCTCAATCCGGGCGAGGGTGCGGCCAAGGGCCTCGACGGCGGGGACGCGGTCCGCAGTCGGGATTCTCGAAACTTGGAATTCATTGCCAATTCTGACGAATTATTCTGGAAATAATTTTCATATCGCGAGTGCGGCGGATTTCTGGACCGGGAGTTCAGGAGGAAGCATGTATACGGATGAAGACAAGGGCAGGATCCTAGCCGACCCGTTCGAGAACGGTGTGAAGCTCTCGACTTTCTGCAGGACGAGGCCCGGGGTTCCCTCAGATCCACGATCAGGGGGTGGCTGAGGGAGGCCGAGGAGGGCAGCCTCGAGATTCCCGAGAGGTTCGTCAGGGGCCGCGTCGGCGACAGGCCGAAGCACTCTAGGTACCCCGAGGAGACCGCGCGCGTGAATCTACCCCGATCCCGCTTACACCTCTACGCCGCCTTCTCCTCGGCAGCGTCTTTCAGATTCCTCGCCTCGAATTCCTCGGGGCTGAGGTTCCCCAGCGCCGAGTGCATGCGGACCCTGTTGTAGAAGCACTCGATGTGCTCGAATATCTCTAGCGTCGACCGCTCCCTGGCCTCGAGAGTGCGCGCACTCGGCTTTTATGAGGCCCATGAGCGACTCCGTCGCTGCGTTGCCCCACGGCGACGATATGAATCCCATCGAGGGCTCGATGCCGGCGCCGCGCATGGTCCCGCCCAGAAGCGGGGAGACGTACCGGCTGCCGTCATCCGGGGCGACATGGACCGTTCCGCGATCATGCGGGACCATATGCCCATGACGATCGCGAGGTACAGCCGGCCCTGGCGGGTCCCAACGTAGGTGATGTCGGCGAACCGGGGCCTGTCGGGGCCGTCGGCGCTGAACTCGCGCCTCACCGGGTCGGGCGCCGCGTTCGCCTGGGACGCCGCCTGCTTCGACTTGCCCTTCGGCCTCTTGGCGCGCCTCCTGGTGATGCCGGCGCGTCCGTTCTCGCGCATGATGCGCGCGACGCGTTTGCGCGAGGTGCTCACGCCCCGCCGGCGCAGCTCGGCGAAGACCTTCGGGGCGCCGTAGGTCCCGCGGCTCGCCTCGTGGATCTCCGCTGTCATTGACGCGGGTTCGGCGTCCCGCCGTTCGCGCGCTCGGCGGTCTCTTTCGCCACGCGCAGCGGCCTTGCCTGGTCACCCCGAGCGCCGAGCACATCTCGGAAACGGCCCAGGTCCCCTCGTTGGCCAGTATGAACTCGAATTCGGCCCTCCCCGCCTGGGCTCCTACAGCTGCCTGCTGGCGAAGAAGGCGTTCGCTTATAAAAATATCTCGTTCTCCCTCCCGAGCCTCTCGACCTCGCGCCTCAGCTTGCGGATCTCCTCGGCGATCTTGAACGGGTTGTCCCCCGGTGCCGCTTGGGCCGCGTCTGACCGTTTGACCCAGTCGGCAAGGCCCGACGGGTCAACGCCGAGCTCCCGGGCGACCTCTGCGTAGGTCGTCTCCCTCTCGCGGTGCAGCTGCACGGCCCCCTGCTTGAACTCGGCCGTGTACTTGGGTGACGGGTGTTCCATATGCCCTTCTCCGTCCTCCGTTTGGAAAAACATGACCAAACGGAAGGCGATGTGTCAACGAATTTGGGGCAAATTCAGATTCACATGGAGCGGAACAGCGCCTCCGCCTCGTCCCTGACGTCGTCGTCGACCTGGACCTGGGCGCTGGCCATCGCGGTCCACCCATCTACCCGGCCGCTCGCGGCGGACGGGGATGTCAAGGGGGCCCGAAACTCCGACGATGCGGACAGGATAACACGCCGCGCGGACGGATGCGCGACGCCCGGTGTTCCTCGTTTCCACCGGATGCTGTTGGTGCCGTTGGGCCGGCGAACCGCCGGGAGTCCGTTGCTAAGCAGACATGCCACCAAGGGGCCGTTGCTAAGCAAGCCAACCGGTAAGGGGGCGTTGCTAAGCAGTCTTTCCTCCAAGTGCCTGAAAACAGGGGCTTAGCGGCATATCTGCTTAGCAATTGCCGCTGAGTGGCAGATCCGCTTAGCAACTGCCGGTGAGTGGCAGATCCGCTTAGCAACTGCCGAGGGGCGCGGGGCCTCGTGGCCGGTCTGCTTAGCAACCGCCCCCAAGTGACTAGTTTGCTTAGCAACCGCCCCCGCCCCTGCCCCGCCCCAAAACCCGCGGGCATGAGACTTTTGTGGCGTCGTACGCGCTACATGTCCATGTGCTAAACTACCCAACTGCTGTAATTGTCTTGGTCGGAAACCAAGGCACCCCTGAGGCTTGGTCGGTAACCAAGTCGCGAGACCATGAGGAGCCCTGCCATGAAACAAGGTATCCATCCGGAGTACGTGGAGTGCACTGTCCGCTGCAGCTGCGGTAACGTGTTCACCACCCGCTCCACCAAGTCGGAGATCATCGTCGAACTCTGCAACATGTGCCACCCGTTCTACACGGGCCAGCAGAAGTTCGTGGACACCGGCGGACGCGTCCAGCGCTTCGCCGACAAGTTCGGTGGCGCCGCTGCCGCCCAGCTCGAGCGCGAGAAGGCCGCCAAGGCCGAGCGCGAGAAGAAGGCCGCCGAGGCCGAGGCCGCTCGCAAGGCCGAGCGCGAGGCCAAGGCCGCCGAGAAGGCCAAGCGCGCTGAGAAGTTCGCCGCCGAGGCCGCCAAGAAGGCCGAGGAGGAGGCTGCCAAGGCCGCCGAGGCTCCTGCTGAGGAGACCAAGGCCGAGGAGGCTCCTGCCGAGACCGAGGCTGCTGCCGAGTAGCGCTGCCACGTCATATCGCATGGCCGAGGAGGTCGGGTTCGCCCGGCCTCCTCTTTTTGTTTCCGGCAAATTACCCATCCCGCACAAACCTATAAACCTATAATACAAATAGGAAATATGTTTGCCGATGGAAAGCAGACAGGCAAGGCAGTCCTGCCGGTGAAAAGCAGACAGGCAAGGCAGTCCTGCCGGCGGAAAACAAACAGGCAAGGCGGGCCTGCTGGCAGAGGGCCGGCCGGCAGCGTAAGCGGACCAGCAAACCAAGCCGGTCAACGGCGGGAGGGAGCATCCCATGGCGCAGACGATCGGATACCGCGCGCAGACCCCACAGGTGTTCAGGGGTAACGGCGTGGCGGACTACCTGCGGGCAGCCGAGCAAACGGCGGCCTGGATCAGGAGCCACGAGCACGTGACCGAGCACGGCAAGTACTGGGACGTGTTCCCGGCGGGCCAGAACGGCTTCGCCCCCGACGTCATGGTCTTCGGCCGCCGCTGCCTCTACTCGGGCGCGGCTGGCATCGGCATCTTCTTCCTGCGCATGTACGAAGCCACGGGCGACGCCTCCTACCTGGCCGACGCCCGCGCCGCCGCCGACGAGCTCATCGCCACGGCCACGGGTTCGGAGTGGTACGAGCAGACCCTCTCCTCCAAGATCGGCGGCGTGATCCCGGTCCCCGGCTGGGCGATCGGCTATTCCAACGGCCCCGCCGGCGAGGGCCTCTTCGCGCTGGACCTCGCTGCCGCAACGGGCGAGACGCGCTATCGGGACTACGCCGTCAAGGTTGCCGACGACCTGCTTCACGCCGCGCATCCAGCTCCGAGCGGCGTCGGCATCGCCTGGAGCGATCAGGAGGATCTGGTGGCGGACGGCGGCTTCGACTTCTACCTCGTGCGGGTCTACCGCGCCACGGGCGAGCGCCGCTACCTGGACGCTGCCTGCGCCGCGGCCGACCGCATCGCCGCCTCGGCAAAGCCCTCTCCCCATGGCGGCACTTACTGGGAGCTTCTCGACCTCTCGCTCATCGGGTTCCCCAAGGGAACGACCTTCCCCAACTACAGCCATGGCACCGCCGGTACCGCGTGGATGTTCGCCCTGCTCTACGACGCGTCGGGTGACGAGCGCTACCTCGAGCTCGCCCGGGAGGGCGTTGAGTACCTGAAGGCCATCGCCGTGGGCGACGAGACGGGCATGCTCGTGCCCTACCAGGACCATCCCGCGGATCCGGGGCACGGGCTCACCCGCGATCACTTTTACCTGAGCACTTGCCACGGCCCGGTGGGCACGGTCCTGCCGTTCCGCCTGCTCTTTGAGCTGACGGGTGAGGAATCCTACCGCGACTGGTGCATCTGGCTCTCGCGCGGGATCATCCGCGCCGGCGCGCCCGAGCACCTGAGCTGGGGTCTTTGGAACAGCAACTGCCAATGCTGCGGCACACCGGGCATCCTGGAGCACTTCGTCGAGATGTTCGAGTTCACGGGCGAGCCGGAATTCCTGGGATACGCCCGGCGCACGGCCGACCGCATCCTCGCCGACTCGTTCCAAGCGGACGACGCGCCTGCCTATCGCAGCTGGTTCGGTGCCTGGACGCGAACGATCCCCGAGCGCGTGGTGAGCTACCTCGGCCTCTACAGCGGCTCCGCCGGCTGTGCCTCGTCGCTCGCGCGCCTCTACGCGGACCGGACGGGCAAGCGCCTGACGCCGCTCTACGAGTACGCGTTCTTCAGAGGCGCCGAGTAGGCGGGGCCTAGCTTCGGGCATCGCGCCTAAGGTGGGGAAACGGGTTCAACGGGGCGGCCCGACGGGCATGCGCCCCTGCGCCAATGCGAAGCTGGCGCGCGACGAAAGGAGGACGGCCATGCCGTTCGAGGATAAGGTTTATGGGTCGATTGCCGAACTTGTGGGGTCCACGCCCCTGGTGGAGCTCCACGGCCTGGAGCGCGAGCTGGGGCTCGGCGCCCGTGTGCTCGCCAAGCTGGAGTACTTCAACCCGTCTGGTTCGGTGAAGGACCGCATCGCGCTCGGCATGATCGAGGGCGCGGAGGCTGCGGGCACGCTGCATCCCGGCGACACGATCTTGGACTTCACGAGCGGCAACACGGGCATCTCGTTCGCGGCCATCTGCAACGCGCGCGGGTACCGCTTCGTGAGTGTCATCCAGCCGGGCGTCTCGGAGGAGCGCTCGCAGATCCTGAAGACGTATGGGGCCGAGCTGCTCCAGTTTAGCGACATCCCGGGCGTACCCGAGCTCATGGCGAACGAGGGCCTCGTGTTCGAGAAGTTCTTCGCGTTGCTCAAAGCCTATGCCGATGCGCACGGCTACGTCTACCTCAACCAGGGCGTCTCGCTCGATAACCCGCTTTCGCACTATCGCACCACCGGCCCCGAGATCTGGCGCGCCACGGGCGGCAACGTGGATGGCCTGGTGGCCCTGGTGGGCACGGCCGGCACGCTCGTGGGCACGGGCAAGTACCTGCGCGAGCAGAACCCCGACCTCCTGCTCGTGGGCGCCCAGCCCGCTCTCGAGAGCCGCAAGGACCCGGCGCACCCTGAGCGCAACACCATCGACGGCGTGGTGCCGTTCGTCGGCGTGCCGCAGGGCCGCATGCCGCTCTACCTCGACCGCATGAACGTGCATCCCGACGAGGTGCTCGACCTGGATGCGGACGAGGCCTACGCCATGGGCCGCACCCTCACGCGCACGGACGGCATCTTCCTGGGCCAGTCAGCCGCCGCCGCGGTGCTCGCGGCTGCGAAGCTGGCGCAGCGTCCGGAGATGGCGGGCAAGACCATCGTCGCAATCTGCGCCGATAACGCATTCAAGTATTTGAGCACCAACATCTACCGCTAGCGTGTTCCCGCGGGCGGCGGGCGCATTGGCGGGGCGGGCATCTGGGTCGTTCGCCCCCTCCAGCGGCCCGGTCCCCAGCGGTCCGCCCACGGTCGGTCCCTCGATCGCACCGGCCCCCAGCGGCCCGGCCCCTCGACCGCTTGCCGCCGACCTCCCGTGCATCGTGCTCGATACCTGTTTCTTTCGTGCGCGCACGCCCCCTGCGCACGTTGCCTCGCCGACACGGCTAGAGTGAATCCAACTGTGTATGCCCAACGGAGGGAACCCACATGGGATTCATGTCCAAGCTGTTGTCTTTTGGCTCCGACAAGGACCTCAAGCGCTACGAGAAGATCGTCGGCACGATCAACGACCTCGAGCCACGCTTCCAAGCGATGTCCGATGAGGAGCTCGCCCATCAGACCGAGGTGTTCCGCCAGCGCTTTGCCGACGGCGAGACGCTCGACGACCTGCTGCCCGAGGCGTTCGCCACCGTGCGCGAGGCGAGTGTCCGCACGCTCGGCATGCGCCACTTCGACGTCCAGCTCATCGGCGGCATGGCGTTGAACGCCGGCCAGATCGCCGAGATGAAGACCGGCGAGGGCAAGACGCTCGTCTCCACGCTCGCCGGCTACCTGAACGCCATCCCCGGCACCGGCGTGCACATCGTCACCGTGAACGACTACCTGGCCCGTCGCGACGCCGAGTGGATGGGCGCCATCTACCGCTTCCTGGGCATGGAGGTGGGCGTGCTGCAGAACGGCATGCCGCTCGATCAGAAGCGCCCCGCCTACGCGGCCGACGTCACCTACGGCACCAACTCCGAGTTCGGCTTCGACTACCTGCGCGACAACATGGTGGTCCGCGCTTCGCAGCGCGTGCAGCGCGGGCATGCCTACGCCATCGTGGACGAGGTGGACTCCATTCTCATCGACGAGGCGCGCACGCCGCTCATCATCTCCGGTCAGGGCACCAAGTCGGCCGACACCTACAAGAAGTTCGCCCGCGCCGTCAAGGGCCTGCGCCGCGCGCCCGAGGTGGTCTACGACCCGCTGCTGGGCGAGGAGCCGCAGGAGCCCGACGGCGACTTCGTCATGGACGAGGCCAAGCACACCATCGCCGCCACCGAGCAGGGCCTCCGCAAGATCGAGCGCGCGCTCGGCATCGACGACATCTACGCCGACCTCTCCGGCCAGCTCGTGAACCACCTGCAGCAGGCGCTCAAGGCCGAGTACATGTTCCACCGCGACAAGGACTACGTGGTCATGGACGGCGAGGTGAAGATCGTCGACGAGTTCACCGGCCGCATCATGGAGGGCCGTCGCTGGTCCGAGGGCCTGCACCAGGCCGTGGAGGCCAAGGAGCACGTGAACGTGCGCGAGGAGAACCAGACGCTCGCCACCATCACGCTGCAGAACTATTTCCGTCTCTACGACAAGCTCTCCGGCATGACCGGTACCGCGCTTACCGAGGACGCCGAGTTCCGCGAGATCTACAAGCTGCCCGTGCAGGTGATCCCACCCAACAAGCCCGTCATCCGCAAGGACCGCGAGGACCTGGTGTACCGCACCGTCGCCGCCAAGTTCAACGCCGTGGCCGACGACATCGAGGAATGTCATGCCAAGGGTCAGCCCGTGCTGGTGGGCACCGTCTCCATCGAGAGCTCCGAGCGCCTCTCGCGCCTGCTTGATAAGCGCGGCATCAAGCACGAGATCCTGAACGCCAAGTTCCACGAACGCGAGGCCCACGTGGTGGCGCAGGCCGGCCATTCCGGCACCGTGACCATCGCCACCAACATGGCCGGTCGTGGTACGGACATCCTGCTCGGCGGCAACCCCCAGGAGCTTGCCCGCGAGGACGTCATGCAGCGCGACTTTGGCGAGGAGGTCTCGCCGCGCCTGCTCGAGCACCTGCTGAGCCCGCTCGAGCTGGACGAGATGCGCCGCGCCGTGCGCCGGGGCGAGGGCTTCGACACCGAGGTGGCCGAGAACGGCGAGAACCGCAAGCCCGGTGAGCCCATGGTCACCAAGCACACCCAGGTGGACGCCGACACCGCCCGCGCTATCGTGGACGCCTACGATGAGGCACTCAAGGCGCGTCGCGCGGAGTGCGCCAAGGACCGCGAGGTGGTCCTCGCCGCCGGCGGCCTCAAGGTCATCGGTACCGAGCGCCACGAGTCCCGCCGCATCGACAACCAGCTGCGCGGCCGCGCCGGTCGTCAGGGCGACCCCGGCGAGACGCAGTTCTACCTCTCGCTGGAAGACGACCTCATGCGGCTCTTCGGCGGCAACAGCATGGACCACGTCTCCAAGCTCATGGCGAACGCCGATATGGAGGAGACGCCCATCTCGCACAAGATCATCTCCAAGACGGTGGAGGGCGCCCAGCGCAAGGTGGAGAACATCAACTTCTCCATGCGCAAGAACGTGCTCGAGTACGACGACGTCATGAACAAGCAGCGCCAGGTGATCTACGCCGAGCGCAACAAGATCCTGGACGGCAAGGACCTTTCCAGCCATGTGGACGAGGTCATGCGCGACACCGTGAACCGCTGCGTGGGTGAGTTCGCCGCCCCTGACAGCAAGGCGGGGGAGCGCGACCTGGACGGTCTGCACGCCTGGCTCGCCGACATGACCGGCGACCAGGACGCCCCGACCCTTCCCGACGAGGGGTATCGCGAGCTGTGCGATCAGGCGCTTGAGTACATCGAGGGCGCGTACCGTGCCAAGGTGGAGCACGAGGGCGAGGACGTGATGCGCGAGCTCAACCGCCAGGTCATGCTTCGCGTGATCGACACCCGCTGGATGAGCTACCTGCAGGAGATGGACTACCTCAAGCAGGGCATCGGCCTGCGCGGCTTTGGCCAGCGCGATCCCCTGGTAGAGTACAAGAGCGAGGCCTTCCACGCCTTCCAGCTGCTCGTGGACACCATGTACGAGGACTACCTGCGCACCGTGCTGCGCATTTCCGTCAAGCGCTCGGCGCCCGCGGTCCAGGCGGCCACGGAGTCCCCGGCGCTCTCCAACGTGAGCTATTCCGGCCCCGACCAGGTCGATGGCGACCAGGGTTCCTCGACCGTGCGCCGTGAGGCCGCTGCCGCGTCCCCGGCCGGCGCCTCCGGCCAGCCGGCGGGCGGTGGCAAGCCCATCACCTACGTGAAGGCCGAGAGCGGGGACCCCTACGCCAACGTGGGGCGCAACGACCCCTGCCCCTGCGGCAGCGGTAAGAAGTTCAAGAACTGCCACGGGCGGAACCGGTAATGACGACGGCTGAGGAGCACGAGGTCGCGAACGTCACGCCCGCCGACCTCGACGCCCTGGAGCAGCGCTTGGCCGAGGTTGAGCGCTACCTGCACGTGGACGAGCGTCGGGGGCGTGCGGAGGAGCTCGAGCGGTTGAGCGCCGAGTCGGGTTTCTGGGACGACGCCGAGGCCGCGCGCAAGACCATGGCCGAGCTCTCGGAGTGCAAGTCCACCGTCTCAACTGTGGACGAGGCGCGTACCCGGCTTTCGGACGCTCGCGCCGCGCTCGAGCTGGCGGGCGAGCTTTCGGGCGACGATGCCGCCGAGCTCGTGGCCGAGGCCGCTGCTTCGACTGCCGCGCTCACCCGCTCCATCGACGCCATGGAGCTCTCCAGCTGGTTTACCGGGGAGTTCGACCACGGCGACGCCATCGTCACCATCAAGCCCGGCCAGGGCGGCTTGGAGGCCCAGGACTGGACCTTCATGCTCTTCAAGATGTACATGAAGTATTGCGCGCGCCGCGGGTGGAAGGTGACCATCAACGACTGCCCGGCGGCCGAGCAGATCGGCATCGACCGCGCGACCTTCACGGTGGAGGGCAAGGACGCCTTCGGCATGCTGCGCGCCGAGGCTGGCGTGCACCGTCTGGTGCGCATCAGCCCCACGGATGCCAAGAAGCGTCGCCAGACCACCTTTGCCATGGTGGAGGTCATTCCGGTGCTACCGGACGACATCGATATCGAGGTGTCACCGGATGACATTCGCGTGGACGTGTACCACGCGAGCGGCCCGGGCGGCCAGGGTGTGAACACCACGGACTCCGCCGTGCGCGTGACGCACCTGCCCACGGGCATCGTGGTCACCTGCCAGAACGAGCGCAGCCAGATCCAGAACAAGGCCGCGTGCATGGCCATCCTGAAGGCGCGCCTCTACGAGCTCGAGCTCGAGAAGCGCGAGGAGAAGTTGGACGCCATCCGCGGGCCCAAGAAGGCTGCCGGCTTTGGCAACCAGATTAGGAGCTACGTGCTCTACCCGTACCAGATGGTGAAGGACCTGCGTTCCGGCGTGGAGACGAGCAACGTCGATTCCGTGCTGGAGGACGGCGACCTCGACCCCTTCGTGGTGGGATACCACCGCTGGGCCACGGGCAACGCCGCCAGCGAATCGGAGGCGGGCGACCAGGGACACTCTGATGTCGCGGAATAGCCGCTCCGGCGCGGGAACGTCCGCCGAGGTCGAGCAGACAGGGGTGGAGAACTCCGCTACGCGGGCCGTGCGCGCCCGGGCGCGGCGGGGCCAGCGGCCGCCTCTGCCTGTTGAGGACGGGGTGGGCGAGGACGTCGGCCGCGCCGCCGGTGCGAGTGCGAACGCGAGCGTCAGCGTCAGCGCGAAGCAGCGGGCTCGGCGCCAGGGCCGTGCGTTCGGACAGCGTGGCGACGCCGCTGCCGAGTCGTCGGCCGCGCGGCAGCGACGGATGGTGGACGTGCAGGCGCTGATCCGCTCGCAGTTCATGCGCGACCTGCCGCTCATCTTCGTGGGCTGCGCCATCGCGGCCTTCGCGACGGACTCCTTCATGATTCCCAACGGCCTGGCGGCGGGCGGGCTCACGGGCCTGGCCACCATCACGTCCGAGCTGGCCGCGCGCAACGGCCTCTCGCTGCCCGTGGGCATCCAGACCATCGTCATGAACGCGCTGCTGCTGTTCGCCGTGGTGCGCGCGGGCGGGGTGCGCTACGTGGTGCAGACGGTGACGGGCTTCGTGGCGCTCGGCTTCTTCATGGACCTGTTCTCGCCGTTCGCGATTCCGCTCCATGCGGACGACCTCATGCTCTCCGCCCTGTGGGGCGGCATCATCTCCGGCGTGGGCTACGGCATCGTGTTTCGCTGCGGCGCCAACACGGGCGGGTCCGACACCATCGCGCAGATCATCTCGCGGCGCACGTCGCTGGCGGTGGGAAGCACCGTCATGGCCATCGACGTGGCCATCTGCGTGGCGAGCGCGCCGGTGTTCTCGCTGGAGAACGCACTCTACGCCGGGCTGTCCATGGTGCTGTCCGGTTTTGTGATCGACGCCGTGGTGGACGGCGGCAACCGCCAGCGCGCGGCGTTCATCGTCTCCGACGCGTACGCGGATATCGAGCAGCAGATCTTCAGCGAGATGGATCGCGGCTGCACGGAGCTGCTTGCGCGCGGCGCCTGGACCCGGCGCGACCGACCCGTGGTGCTGCTCATCATGACCGTGAGCGAGGTGCGCATATTAAAGACCATCGTGTCCGAGTGCGACCCGGACGCCTTGGTGATGATCACGGACGTGAACGAGGCCATCGGCTACGGCTTCAAGGACCTAGAAGCGTAGCCGAGTGCGGGTGGTGGCGGCACGTCGATGGCGCTGCTGCCGCTGCCGATGCTGCCGCCGAGTGGATGCTCTGGGGCCGTGAGCGGTTCTCGCGAATATGCTATCGGGATGCGGGGAATATGCAGGGTGAGATGAAAGAGTCGCCAGCAAAGCAAGGCGACGACCGAAGGAGGCGATTCCAATGGGCTCAGAAGAAATAGCAGCTTCTGGATTCGCTCCTCACGCCCACTAGGTAAACAGTAACGAGGGAGCACAGGAGTCGTCCCATTCCAACGATGCGTTGGCACATCCTAGGGGCGGCGGTCGAGCGAATCCAAAGTTGCTTTTGGACGTGAACCATTACATTCCAAGAGGAAGGCACTCCAAAGTACAGAGGTCGGGGCGGGGCAATGTGGCTCCGCCCCTGGTTTTTGTAGAGGTCGGCAGTGAGAGAACGAAGCTGGTTCGTTGTCTCAGCTGCGGTGCTGCCACATGTGGTCGACGGGGCCGCTGCCGCGGCCCAGGTCCAAGCCCGCTTCGAGGGCGCCCGTGAGGTAGGCCTTGGCACTGGCAACTGCTTCTGCCAGCGGCTCTCCCTGAGCGAGGCCGCAGGCGATGGCCGAGGACAGGGTGCAGCCGGTGCCGTGCGTGTTCATCGTGGCGATGCGCTCGTGGCGGAACCAGACAATGGCGGGGGCATCTCCGCCTGTCCTTGGAGTTGCCAGGACGTCGCAGGCGTCGTTGGTGGCATGTCCGCCCTTCACGAGCACGGCGCAGCCGAAGCGCTCCGCCAGGCTGCGCGCGGCAGCGAGCTGGGAATCCTCACCGGTAATCTCGCGGCCGTCCAGAACCTCGGCTTCGGGTATGTTGGGCGTGATGACCGACGCGAGCGGGAAGAGCAGGTCCGTGAGCGCCCCCGCGGCGTCCTCGTTGATGAGACGGGCGCCCGACGTCGCCACCATCACGGGATCGACCACCACGTTGTGGGCGTTCCAGGTGCGCAAACGCTCCGCGATGGCCTCGATGATGGCCGCGGAGGACACCATGCCGATCTTCACGGCCGCGGGCGGAATGTCCTGGAAGACGGCGTCGATTTGCGCGGCCACGAAGCTTGGGCTCGCTTCCTCGACGGCGCTCACGCCGCGGGTGTTCTGGGCGGTGAGCGCCGTGATGGCCGTCTCGGCAAAGAGCCCGTGCGCGGCAATCGTCTTGATGTCCGCCTGGATGCCGGCGCCGCCCGAGGAATCGGAGCCGGCGATGGAGAGCACGGCGGGGACGGAGAAGGGCTGGGGCGTCATGGGGCTCCTTTCGGCTTGCGGCCTTCGGCTGGAACGGGAATCACCTTAGACGATAATGCGCTTGAGCCCGCGCACGAGCTCCTGCGCGGCGGCGCGCGGGTTGTCGGCGGCGAAGAGCGCGGACACCACGGCGCCGCCCGCGGCACCCGAGCCGGCGAGCACGTCGAGGGTGTTGGCATGCAGGCCGCCGATTCCCACCACGGGAATCTGCACGGCGGCGCAGATGCGGGCGAGCTCGTCGGCTGTCACGTCCACGGCGTCCGGCTTGGTGGGGGTGGGGATGAGCGCGCCCACACCCAGATAGTCGGCGCCGGCCTCCTCGGCGGCACGGGCCTCCGCGACCGTCTGGGCCGAGACGCCCACGATGGCGTCCGGGCCCAGAATGCGCCGCGCCTCGGCCGCCGCGGTGTCGCTCTGGCCCACATGCACGCCGTCCGCCCCCACCGTGCGCGCCAGCTCGACCTCGTCGTCGATGACGAAGGGCACGCCTGTTGCCCGGCAGAGGGGCATGATGGCCCGGGCGAGTTCTGCGATTTCGGCCGCGGAGGCGTGCTTCTCGCGCAGCTGGATGAAGCTGCAGCCGCCGGCGATGGCCTCGCGCACAAGGTCTGGTAGCTGCCGGCCCCGCAGCCAGGCGCGGTCGGTCACGCCGTAGAGGAAAAGCGCCTTCCTGATGTCCTCCGGGGTCCAGGTACCTCGCTGGCGTGGCATGGCCTCGCTCCCTTCCTCTGGGTCTTCTAAAGCTCCTGGATCTTGGCACCGGCCTCGAGTTTGGCGGCATCCATGGTGCAGATGGCGTCGAGCAGGTAGGTGCGGAAGCTCCCGTTGCCGTCGAGCTCACCCATGCGGCTCGCGGCGATCTCGCCCGCGAGGCCCTCGCCGGCGATCGCGGTGACGGTGGCGGTGAAGGGGTCATCCGGGTTGGCCGTCACATAGGCGCCCACCAGGCAGGAGAGCATGCAGCCCGCGCCTGTCATCTTGCCCATGATGGCCACGCCGTTACGGCACGCCACGGCGCGGTCGGCGGAGGCCACGAGGTCGATGGCGCCCGTGATGGCCACCACGCCGCCGAGCTTGGCGGCGAGCTTCTTGGCGAACTCGGCACTTGCGGCAAGGTTGTCCTCGGTCACGGCGTCATCGGGGTTGGCGTCCACGCCGCGGGTGCTTGCCGTGGCACCGGCTACGGCCTTGACCTCGCTCATGTTGCCGCGCACCACGGTGACGGGTAGCTTGTCTATCAGCTCGGAGGCGGTCGAAGTGCGCAGCTTGGACGCGCCGGCGCCCACGGGATCCACGACGATGGGATGACCGAGCTTCTCGGCCTGTCCGCCGGCAACCCACATGCCCTCGATGCTGCGCTTGTTCAGCGTGCCGATGTTCAGCACGAGGCCGCCGCAGATGCTCTGAATATCAGCCACGTCCTCAGGCTCGTCGCTCATGATGGGCGAGCCGCCGCAGCCCAGAAGCGCATTCGCGCAATCATTCACCGTCACATAGTTCGTGATGCAATGCACCAACGGCACGGACTTCCGCACGCTCTCCAGCGCCGCAGCAAGTTCCTTCGTATCCATATCAGGTCAGTTCCCTTCTCAATTCAGTAAACCCATCAGGTTGATTTCTCCCCCAAGCCGTCCGCACGGGAAACCCTTTGCTCGAGGGAACCACGCTCGCCCTGGACACGAGCGAGGTTGAGCGCTGCAGGGGTCCCGGTATATCGCCCCACGCGCAGTTCGCGAAGCGTTGTTTGAGCATGGGGCGATATACCGGGACCCCTCGTCAGAGCGAGCCTACTCCGCGTCCAGGTCGATCGTGGTCCCCTCGAGTACTTTGTTGACCGTGCGCACGGCGCACATCTTGCCGCACATCGTGCACGTGCCCTCGGTGGCCGCCGGTGAGTTCTCGTAGCGCTCGCGCGGATGCACCGGGTCGAGCGCCCACTTCCACATCTCATCCCAGTCGAGCCTGCGCCGCGCCTGACCCATGCGGTCGTCCGCGTCGCGCGCGCCCGGCACTTTCTTGGCGATGTCCGCGGCGTGCGCGGCGATTCGAGTGGCCATGAGGCCCTGCAGCACGTCGTCGGCATCGGGCAGGCACAGGTGCTCAGCGGGCGTCACGTAGCACAGGAAGTCCGCGCCGCTGCTGGCGGAGATGGCCCCGCCGATGGCGGCCGTGATGTGGTCGTAGCCCACGCCGATATCGGTTACGAGCGGCCCCAGCACGTAGAAGGGTGCGTTGTGGCACAGGCGCTTCTGGAGCTTCATGTTGGCGGCGATCTCGTCGATGGCCATGTGGCCGGGGCCCTCCACCATCACCTGCACACCGGCGTCCCAGGCGCGCTTGGTGAGCTTGCCCAGCTCGATCATCTCGGCGGTCTCGGTGGCGTCGTTGGCGTCGTAGAGGCAGCCCGGGCGGCACGAGTCGCCGAGGCTGATCGTCACGTCGTACTCGTGGCAGATCTTGAGCACCTCGTCGTAGTACTCGTAGAACGGGTTCTCGCCGCCGGTAACCTCCATCCAGCCAAAGAGGAGCGAACCGCCGCGGCTGACGATGTTCATCAGGCGGCCGGCCTCCTTGAAGGTCTTCACCACGGAGCGGTTGATACCAGCATGTATCGTCATGAAGTCCACGCCGTCCTCGGCGTGCGCGCGCACGGTGGCGAGCAAGTCGTCGGGCGTGAGCTTCACGAGCGGCTTCTCCATGTAGCCGATCGCGTCGTACATGGGGACGGTGCCCACCATGAGCGGCGTCTCGGCGACGAGCTGCTGGCGGAAGCGGCGCGTCTTGCCCGAGTTGGAGAGGTCCATGATCGCGTCGGCGCCGTAGTCCTCGGCGATCTTGACCTTCCTCCACTCCTCGGCGGCGTCCGCCTTGTCACCCGAGATGCCCAGGTTCACGTTCACCTTGGTGGAGAGGCCCTCGCCCACGCCCACAGGGTTGAGCCCCTGCTCGATGTGGCGGATGTTCGCCGGGATGGCGATGCGCCCGTCGGCCACGCGCTCGCGGATGTATTCCGGGTCGCGGTGCTCGCGCTCCGCCACCGCCTGCATCTGCGGGGTGATCTGTCCCGCGCGGGCGAAGTCCATCTGGGTGACGAGTTTTTCAAGTTGGTGGTCCGACGCGGCCGACGTGCCGCGTTGCGCGGCGTCCTGCGTAGTCATACACATGCTCCCTTCGCTGGCATTACCCATATCAGGTTCCTCGGGTCGGAGCCGGCGCGCTCCCTCTCAGCCTGCCGTGTCCTGCAAGCTCCCCGTATGTCACGCGCAAGTATACGCTACCGACCGGGTGCCACGCGACAAGCAAATCAGTTGTGCTTGACGCGCGGGAAGGGTTGGTAACAAACATAACAGATTTGTTTGTCACCAACCCCCTGTGTGCCGGGTTAGGCGCGGTGCTTGCCGGTGAAGTGGCCGACGTCTACGCGCCAGACGGCGACGCGGTTGACGGCTTCGGGGGAGAACGTCACGGGTGCATCCGGGGCCAGGTGGGCCATGATGCGCTCGAGGCCGTGGAGCTTCCCGGCGGGGTCGGTAACGGGCACGATGCGCCCCGTCCCCATGATGCTGCGGTACGCGAACGAGTACGCGCAGGAGTAGTCGCCCATGGTGACGCCGCCCTCGATGTCCATCTCGATGGCCACGGGCACGCCAGCGTCCCCGTGGGCGTTGAACACGTCCGCCTTGCGGCCCGCGTCAGCGGAATGGAGCCAGAGGGTGAGCCGCGGCTGCCCGTCTTCGGCAGCCACCTCCCAGTCGTAGCCGAAGTTCAGGGGCACGATGAACAGGCCCTCGTCGTCGCTGGCGCCCAGCCGCACCGTGCGGCAGCCCTCGACGATCGCTCGCAGTTCCTCGCTATCCGTGACCTCGCGCTTCGCGCGCCGCATCGGCCTCATGGTCGCTCCCTCGTGTTGGATGCCCTTGCTCGGGGGCATTATAGGCCGGCACCGGAGACCGCGCACACTAGAGCCCTATGCGTGCATGAAGACGAGGGTCTCCGCGCCCCCACCCACACGCGAGAGCTCGGGCGCGAAGCGGTATCCCACGTCGAAGCGGGTAAGCTCGGCGGGGTTGTCCACGTTGCGCTCGGCCATCCAGCGGACCATCGAGCCGCGCGCCGTCTTGCTCGCCGTGGAGCGCTGCACGGGGCGGCCATCCTTAAGGCTCTCACCAAAGATGCAGGTGGTGCAGGGGATGCCGAGGGCGTCCAGGTGGGGGAGCACTGCCTTGGCGTACTCCACGCTGGCAAGGTTGACGACATGGCCGCAGCCCTCGTCCGCCACTGCCCGCGCGATGGCGTCGCCCCAGAACCCGTAGAGGTCGGTCGCGCCGTCCACAGCGAGCTTGGCACCCATCTCCAGAGGCGGTAGGGGAGCACAGCGTCGAAGGGGCGCACGCAACCGTAGAAGCCCGAGAGGATGCGCAGGTGGTCCTGGAGCCAGGCGAGGGCGGGCTCGTCGAGCACGGCGGGCGCCATGCTCTGGTACTGGATGCCCACGTAGGAGAAGACGGCGGGCGAGACGCGTCCCGAGAAGACCGGGTCCAGGAGATCGCCGGCGTCTTGCGGGACGCCGTGGCGCCGCAGCTCGGCGAGCGTTTCCAGGCAGGCGGGGAGCAGCCGGTCGCTCACGTTCCAGAGGCGTTGCAGGTCGGTGGCATCCAGGCGCACGAGCGCATCGAGCAGGCGGGTGACACGCTCGCTCAGCGCGGGCACATCCCGCACGGCGAAGGACTCGGACCCGGCGATCATCTTCTTGGCGGGGGATATGATGACGCGCAGCATGGTCGACCTTTCGCGTGTGGGGTGAGCATTCGCGGGGGGTGGTACCGGCGCCGGGGTCTTGGTGGAGCCTGACGCCGGTCTTGGGCCCAGTTGACTACCGGCGCTCGATGAACGCCTTGTAGCCGCGGTACGCCTCGTAGATGTCGGCCTTGTTGGCCACCTCCCACAGGCTGTGCATGGAGAGCACGGGCACACCGGAGTCGATGACGTCCATGCCGTACTCGGCCAGGATGTAGGCGATGGTCCCGCCGCCGCCCACGTTCACGCGGCCGAGCTCGCAGGTCTGGAAGGCCACGCCCGCCTCGTCCATGATGTCGCGCACGAGTGCCATGTACTCGGCGTCGGCGTCGTTGGAACCGCTCTTGCCGCGCGCGCCCGTGTACTTGTTGAAGCAGAGGCCGTGTCCCATGATGGCGGCGTTCTTCTTCTCGAACTTCGCCGCGTAGGCGGGGTCGAAGCCCGCGGACACGTCCGAGGAGAGCATGCGACTCTGGGCCAGCGCGCGGCGGAGCTTGAGCGGGCTGCCCTCGCCCGCGAGTTCCATGAGCTCGGCCACGGTGTTCTCAAAGAAGCGGCTGGTCATGCCAGAGGCGCCCACGGAGCCGATCTCCTCCTTGTCCACGAGCAGGCAGATGCTCGTGCGCTTTACGCGCTCTACCTCGAGCTGCGCCACGAGGGAGGTGTAGGCGCACACGCGGTCGTCGTGGCCGTAGCCCAGGATCATGGAGCGGTCGAAGCCCAGGTCGCGTGCGGGGCCGGCGGGCACGACCTCGATCTCGGCGGAGAGGAAGTCCTCCTCCTCGACGCCGTACGTCTCGCGCAGGATGTCGAGCAGCAGCTGCTTCACGGGTTCCTTGGGCTCGTCGGCGGTCCCGTCCTCGCCCTCGGGCGCCTTGCCCAGCACCACGGGACGGCCGCCCACGATGACGTTCAGGTCCTCGGCGTCCACCACGTCCTTGGCGGTCTTTGCCATCTGGTCGGCGGAGAGGTGGATGAGCAGGTCGGAGATGGTGAAGACGGGGTCGCCGGGCTTGTCGCCCACGTTCACGTCCACCACGGTGCCGTCCTTCTTGACGATGACGCCCACGAGGGCGAGCGGCGTGGCCACCCAGAGGTAGGGCTTGAGGCCGCCGTAGTAGTGCGTGTCCAGGTAGGCGAGGTCACCGTCCTCGAAGACGGGGTTCTGCTTGAGGTCGAGGCGCGGGGAGTCGATGTGCGCGCCCAGGATGTTGAAGCCGTGCTCGAGCGGCTCCTCGCCGATGTTCGCGAGCAGGAGGGACTTGCCGTGGTTCACGGCGTAGACCTTGTCGCCGGCGGCGACCTTGCGGCCGGCTGCGATGGTGTCGGAGAGGTTCACGTAGCCCGCCTCCTCGGCCATCTGCACGGCGGTGGCGCAGCAGAGTCGTTCAGTTTTGTTCTCGCTGATGAAGGCGCGGTAGTCGGTGGCCAGGCGTTCCAGCTCCTCCAGCTGGGCAGGTGTGTAGTTCTTCCAGGCGTTCGGTCGCTCCATGGAGGTGACTCCTTTCTTATGCGCGGGCATTTCAAGGAGGCATGGTAGCAAAAACCCAGGCTGCCGCGCGACGCGCGCCGCCGCTCGCATCGGGCGCACGTCCCATCTTGGTATACTTGCCAGTTAACTCTGTGGAATCGAAGCGTTGAGGAGGAGCCCATGTACTGCATGCGAAGGACCGGCATCCTGCTCCGCGATATGGTGGAATCCGATATCGCCGACTACCTGCGCTGGGAAACCGAGGAGACCGAGTGGCAACTCTGGGACGCGCCCTGGATGTACGAGGGACGCTCGGCAGAGCAATGTGCTCAGGAGCTGCGAGAATATCGGCAGGCGCTCGAGCGCCGCGTGCGGGATGCGAAGGCGTGCGCCCCCGATGACCTGCGGCCTCGCTTGGAGATTTGCCTCGATGACTCCGTGGATCCGGCAGCCTCGACGCACATTGGCGGGCTGGGCTCCTATCTCATCGACGACGAGTTCAACGTGGACGATGCCTCCGGCGTGCATCGCGCCATCGGGCTGGATATTTGCGACATGCGCGCCCGCGGCAAGGGCCACGCCGCCACGGCCATGGACCTCTTCATAGAGCAGTTTCGCGCGCGGGGGCTTTCGGCGCTGTACTGCCAGACCTGGTCCGGCAACGTGCGGATGATCAACCTGGCGCGCAAGCTTGGGTTCAGGGAATGCTGCCGCAAGCCCGGGCTTCGCCGGGTGCGCGGCGCCGTCTACGATGGGCTGACATTCGAGCTCAAGCTGTAGTCCCAGGTGGGGACGAGGGATAGGATGACTGCCTCGTCACTTCGCGATGCGTCCGCGCGAGATGCTAGACTGGTCTCCAGCAATCAACCAGACGGGAGCTTTCATGTCCGATCGCAAGGTCGTCGCCGTCATCGACGGCAACTCGCTCATGCACCGCGCGTTCCACGCCGTGCCGCCCACCATGAACGCGCCGGACGGCCGCCCCACGAACGCCATCTTCGGCTTCCTCAACATGTTCCTGAAGATGATCGACGCCTTCCATCCCGACGCCGTGGTCTGCGCGTTCGATAAGGGCAAGCCCCAAGTGCGCATGGACATGCTGCCCCAGTACAAGGCCCAGCGTCCGCCCATGGACCCGGACCTGCACCAGCAGTTTCCCATGGTGAAGGAGCTGCTCAAGAAGCTCTCCGTCCCCATCCTCGAGGCACAGGGCTGGGAGGGTGACGACATCCTCGGTACCATGGCCCGCACGGGCGAGGAAGCCGGCTGCGACATGCTGCTCATCACCGGCGACCGCGACATGTACCAGCTTTCCACCGAGCACGTGAAGATCGTGGGCACCAAGAAGGGCCTCTCCGATGTTCAGATCATGACGCCCGAGAGCGTGGAAGACCTCTACCATGGCATCACCCCGGCGCTCGTGCCGGACTTCTACGGCCTCAAGGGCGACAGCTCCGACAACATCCCCGGCGTGCCGGGCATCGGTCCCAAGAAGGCCGGCGCGCTCATCAACCAGTACGGCAGCCTGGACGAGGTCATCGCGCACGCCGACGAGGTCAAGGGCAAGATGGGCGAGAACCTGCGTGCGCACATCGACGACGCGCTGCTCTCGCGCAAGGTGGCCACGATTCTCACGAACGCGCCCGTGGAGGTCGATTTCGACGAGGCCCACTTCCCGGCTTACACTGCCGACGCGGTGGTCGAGGCGCTGGGCGAGTACGGTATCAACGCCATGAGGGGGCGCTTCCTCGCGCTGATCGGCGACGAGGCGAGCGCGGCGTCGGCGCAGGCGACGGCCTTGGAGCTGCCCGCCGAGCGCATCCACGCCCATGCGGAGACGGGCGAGGGCGTGGCCGAAGCCTGCGCGGAGGTCTCCCGTGCCCTCGAGGAGGGGGCCTGGGTCTCCGCGGTGCTCGAGGACGATAAGGAGTCGGACGCCCTCTTTGGGCTCACGCGCACGCTGTGGGTGGCGACCCCGCACGCGCTCCTCGCATTCGAGGAGGCCGGCGCCGTGGGCGGTGCCGAGGCCGCCTGCGCGGTTGAGGTGCCCAGTTTCTCGCTCACGCACGGCCTCGTGGCGGGCGTGCTCGCGCGCCTCCTCCTCGAGGGGCGCGTGGTATCCCCGGATGTGAAAGCGCTCATCCACGCGCTTGCCCCCGTGGACTCGAGCGAGCCCCAGCTCATGGATCCGCTCCACGTGGAACCCGCGCGCGTCTTCGACACCACGGTCGCCGCCTACCTGCTCGATTCCATCCGCTCGGAGTTCGATGACGCGTATCTGGCCGAGACCTACCTGGGCGCGTCCCTGCCCCCGGCGGCAGGGGAGGAGGGCGCCCCCGCCGATGCGCCCGCGGCCGCCGCGCGCGCTGCCGCCCTCGCGTTGGCGGCGTACGAGCCGCTCTCCCGGGCGCTCGAGGCCGACAACGCGGTGCACGTCTTCGAAGAGATCGAGATGCCGCTGGTACCGGTGCTCGCCGCCATGGAGCGCACGGGCATGTTCGTGGATCCCGACCGCTTGGCGGCGCTTTCCCAGCAGCTTGCGGGGCAGATCGACGAGCTCGCCCGGCGCATCCACGACCTCGCCGGCGAGGATTTCAACATCGGCAGCCCCATGCAGCTCTCCAAGATCCTCTTCGACAAGCTGGGACTTCCCACCAAGGGGCTCAAGAAGACGCAGCGCGGCTACTACTCCACGAGCGCCAAGAAGCTCGAGGAACTCGCCCGCGACCACGAGATTGTGCGGCTCATCCTGGACTATCGCGAGCGCACCAAGATCAAGTCGACGTACCTGGACACGCTCGGTGCGCTCCGCGCGCGCGACGGGCGGGTGCACACCACGTACAACCAGACCATCACCGCCACGGGGCGCCTGTCCTCCTCGAACCCCAACCTGCAGAACATCCCCACCCGCTCGGAGCTGGGGCACACGGTGAAGACCGCCTTCTCCACCGGTGAGGGCAAGGTCTTCCTCGCGGTGGACTACAGCCAGATCGAGCTGCGCCTGCTCGCGCACCTCTCCGGCGACCCGCATCTGGTGGCGGCCTTCAACGAGGGCGAGGACTTCCATGCCGAGACCGCCGCGCGCGTGTTCGGCGTGCCGATCGACCAGGTGACGCCCGAGCTTCGCAGCCGCGCGAAGGCCGTGAACTTCGGCATCGTGTACGGCCAGCAGGCGTACGGCCTCTCGCAGTCGCTCGAGATCCCCATGGCCGAGGCGCGCGAGATGATCGACGCCTACTTCCAGGCGTATCCGGGGGTGCGCACCTATCTGGACCGCACGGTGGACGAGGCCAAGGCGACGGGCTATGCCGAGACCATGTACGGGCGCCGCCGCCCCATCCCGGAGCTCAAGGCAAAGAACCCCGTGCAGCGCGGCTTCGGCGAGCGCACGGCCATGAACCACCCCATGCAGGGTAGTGCTGCCGACATCATCAAGATCGCCATGGCGCGCGTGGCTCGTCGCCTGGAAGCCGAGGGCTTTGCCGCCCGCATGATCCTGCAGGTCCACGACGAACTCGACTTCGAGTGCCCCGTGGGTGAGGTGGAGCGCCTCTCGGCCATGGTGAAGGAGGAGATGGAGGGCGTCTGCGAGCTCAAGGTCCCCCTCATCGCGGAGGTCTCGAGCGGACCGACCTGGGCCGAGGCCAAGTAGCCCGATACCCGGCAGGCCGATGCCGGGCGGGTTGAAACCGTAAGAACAGAAGCCACGAGGGCCGGTACGGCGAACGCGTTGCGCGAACGTCGCACCGGCCCTCGGCGGCTTTTGGCGAGCGGCTTCTAGCGAGCTTCGGCGAGCACGGCGTCGATGACCTGCGCCACGCCGCCGTCGTTGTTGCTCGGCGCGCGCCACTTCGCGTGCCCCTCCATGTGCTCCTCGGCGTTGGCCACGAGGTAGCTGTGCCCCGCGGTCTCGAGCATCTGCACGTCGTTGTAGGTGTCGCCGAGCGCGCAGGCGTCCGCAACGTCCACTCCCAGGTGCGCGCACAGGCGCGTGAGGCCAGAGCCCTTGTCCACGCCCTTGTTCATGACGTCGATCCACATCTTGCCGGCGTTGGTGACGGAGTAGCGGTCGCTCCAGGCGTCGCGGTACGTCTCGGCAAAGACCTCCTCGCCGTCGTTCTCGGGGAAGAACACCGTGTACTTGTCCACGTCGGCGGTGAGTTCGGTGAGGTCGTCCATGTAGACGATCTTCTTGTAGAAGGTGCGGAAGGTCGCGTCGTACGCCTTGTCGCAGCTGCGGATGTAGCAGGCGTCGATGCCGCACACGGTGGGCATGCCGCGCCCGTCCGCGAGCGTGAAGCGGATGAGTTCCTGGTACGCGTCCACGTCGATCAGGTCCTTGAAGACGAGCTCGCCGCGGTAGAAGATGGCGGCTCCGTTATCGGACATGAACGCCATCTCGCGTTCGAGGCCGGGGAACATCTCGGATAGGGTGTAGCTCGGACGCCCGCTCGCCGCGCAGAAGAGGATGCCTGCGTCGTTCAGGGCGCGGATGCGGCGAGGCATGTCGGCGGGCATATGGCCCTCGTCGTCCAGTAGCGTGCAGTCCATGTCGCTGGCAATCACCTTAATGCGGGCCAGGTCCCGGTCGTTCTCATAGCTCGGCAGCATGCGTGTGTCCTCCCTGCGCCCGTCCCGGCGCGAAGCGTCTCGTTCATCACGCTCACTAGTGTAGGGGATGCCCGCTCGCCGTGCGCGGATGCGGAAAAGCTGGAACAATTTCTAAAAAAATGAAATTCTCAATTGCCTCCGGCGTGCTTTAGCGTAATATAGCGGGAACCGAAACGCCCCCGGCAACGTGGGTGTTGGTTTTGAATCGCGCAGATGACGGCAGGGAGCAACACGGTGCAGAACGCCCAGGCTACATATACGAGCATGGTGGCTACGGCCATCAAGCTTGGCCTGAACGCTTCCGATAGCGCCGACCGACGCCGCCGCGCGATTTCTCGACGACGATAACGTTCGTCTCTGATCGCGAGGGCGCGGGCCCTCACCAGGGTCCACGTTGGTTCGTCGAGGAATTCCCCGGCGGACCTTTTTTAGTGCCGTCGGGAGCGGCCGTGTTCAAAAGCGGCCATCGATACCTCCATACGCATATCATTCGTGGGCTCATCCGGCAAACCGTTCGTGGAACATCGAAAGGACACCCCATGAGCACCAGCACCATCAACAACAACACTACCTCCGAGACCAAGGAAAAAGTCGTCCTCGCCTATTCCGGCGGCCTCGACACCTCCGTCTGCATCAAGTGGCTGCAGGAGGAGAAGGGCCTGGACGTCATCGCCGTGCTCGGCAACGTGGGCCAGGAGCACGACGGTCTCGAGAAGATCGCCGAGAAGGCGTGGTCGCTCGGCTGCGTTGGCGTCGAGGTCGTGGACATGCAGGACGAGTTTTGCGAGGACTACATCACCCGCGCGCTTGCCGCCAACGCCATGTACGAGAACAAGTACCCGCTGCTCTCCGCGCTCTCCCGGCCGCTCATCTCCGCCCACCTCGTGGATGTGGCGCACCGCTACGGCGCCACGTGCGTGGCGCACGGCTGCACCGGCAAGGGCAATGACCAGGTGCGGTTCGAGACCTCCATCCTCACGCTCGACCCCTCCCTCACCGTGATCGCCCCCGTGCGCGAGTGGGACCTCGGCATGCGGCCCGACGAGATCGCCTACGCCAAGGCGCACGGCGTGCCCGTGGGCGCGAGCATCGACAAGCCCTACTCCATCGACGACAACCTCTGGGGCCGGGCCATCGAGGCGGGCGTGCTCGAGGACCCGTGGGCGGAGCCGCCGGCGGACATCTGGACCATGACGGTCGACGCACAGGACGCCCCCGACGCCCCCGCCTATGTTGAGGTCGGCTTTGAGCAGGGCGTCCCCGTCTCGCTCAACGGCCAGCAGATGGGCATGGTCGAGCTGATCGGCAAGCTGAACAAGATCGCCGGCGAGAACGGCTTCGGCCGCATCGACATGATCGAGAACCGCTACGTGGGCCTGAAGTCGCGCGAGTGCTACGAGGTGCCCGCCGGCCTCGCCCTCGTGCAGGCGCACAAGGCGCTTGAGGATCTGTGCCTGGAGCGGAACGTGCTCCACTACAAGCTCGGACTCGAGCAGCAGTGGGCCGACCTCGTGTACAACGGCCAGTGGTTCAGCCCGCTCAAGCAGGCCTTCGACGCCTTCCTCGCCAACACGCAGGAGTCGGTGACCGGCGAGGTCAAGCTCAAGTTCTACAAGGGCAGCTGCGTGGTGGTGGGTCGCAAGAGCGCCTGCTCGCTCTACGATCTGAACCTCGCCACGTACGACAACGACGACGCCTTCGACCAGACGGACGCCAAGGGCTTCATCAACATCCAGGCGCTTTCGCTCAAGACCTGGGCGATGAAGAAGGCGGAGCTGCAGAAGGCTGCCGTGGCGGCGGCCTGCGCCTGCACGCCCCAGCCCGCGTACGCCCAGCTGGGCGGCACCGGCGCTGCCACCGGCACCAACTAGGTGATCGGGCGAACCAGACCGTTCCTTCATCCGTCAGCCGTCCCGGATCCATCGCTAACACCAAAGGAGATACCCATGTTCGCCACACCCATCGACACCAAGAAGATCACCCAGGTCTCCGCCACGATGAAGGAGTGGCACGACGCCACGGGCAAGGGCCCGAAGCAGCTGGTGTCCGAGCTCTCTGGCACGGTGTGCCCGCTCGGTTGCCGTGGTAAGCTGATGCAGCAGGGCTACTGCTGCGCATAACGCACCGTATTCCCTCCCGCGCAGGAACCAGAAGCGTTCCTGCGCGGGAGGGGGAGTGAGAAGGGATTTCGTCCATGGCACTTTGGGGAGGCCGGTTCGAGGTCGGCGTGGCAACCTCGACGCAGGAGTTCGGGGCATCGCTCCCGGTTGACAAGCATCTCTACCGCGAGGACATCGCCGGTTCCAAGGCGCACGCGGCCATGCTGGCGTGCCAGGGCATCATCAGCGATGCGGATGCCCTGGCCATTCGCGACGGCCTGGACGCCATCAAGGAGGATATCGAGGCCGGCGCGTTCACGTTCAGCGTGGACGATGAGGATATCCACATGGCCATCGAGAGCGAGCTCACCCGACGGATCGGCGAGGCGGGCAAGCGCCTCCATACCGGGCGCAGCCGTAACGACCAGGTGGCGACCGATACGCGGCTCGCTGCAAAGCACCTGGCCGGCCAGCTCATGGAGGCCACCCTCAAGCTCGGCCGCGTGCTGGTGGAGACGGCCGAGTCCCATTCAGGCGCGATCCTTCCCGGCTACACGCATCTGCAGCATGCGCAGCCGGTGCTGCTGGCGCATCATCTGCTCGCCTATTCGTGGATGTTCAAGCGCGATTTCGATCGCCAGAAGAACGCCTTCGACGCGGCCGATGCCTGTCCGCTGGGCGCCGCGGCCCTGGCCGGCACGAGCTATCCGCTCGACCGTCGCATGACCGCCTTCGAGCTCGGGTTCACAGGTGTCATCCCCAACTCGCTCGATGCGGTGTCCGACCGCGACTTCCTGCTCGACCTGCAGTACGCCTGCTCGGTATGCGCCATGCACCTCTCGCGCCTGGCCGAGGAGATCGTCTTGTGGTCGAGCTCGGAGTTCGGCTTCATCACGCTCTCCGATGCCTACTCAACGGGCTCCTCCATCATGCCGCAGAAGAAGAACCCCGACTTCGCCGAGCTCATCCGCGGTAAGACCGGCCGCGTGTACGGCAACCTGATGCAGCTTCTGGTGACGATGAAGGGCCTGCCGCTCGCCTACAACAAGGACCTGCAGGAGGACAAGGAGGGCATGCTGGATTCCACCCACACGCTGCTCCAGTGCCTCGACGTGATGGCGGGCATGATTTCTACCGCGACCTTCAACGAGGACGTGATGCGTCGGGCATGCGACCGCGGCTACCTGGCCGCCACGGACGTGGCCGACTACCTGGCCAAGCGCGGTATGCCCTTCCGCGAGGCCCACGCCGTGGTGGGGCATCTGGTGCTCGTCTGCGAGAAGCGCGGCTGCGACCTCGTGGATCTCACCTCCGAGGATTTCAAGCAGGCGAGCAATCTCTTCGGCGACGATATCGCCGGGGCGCTCGACATCGAGAGCATCGTGGCGGCGCGCACCACCGAGGGCGGCACCTCGCCCAAGGCGGTGGCGCAGCAGCTCAAGCTCTGCCGCACCGCGATCGTGGCCGCCGAGGCCATGCTGGAGCTGGTGCACACGCACGACGCGATGAACCGCTAGGGACTCACGCACGCGCCCGCATCGTGTTGAACGGTACGGGCGCGAATGTTTCTCCTGATAATGAAACGCTTCAAAACAGGTGAGATGGTGCGAGACTTGTTAATAGATTCGGCGGGTAGTTATTCCAATAGAGCATCTACGTGCAGAAATGATGATAAAATCCATACCGACCGCTAACCGATATACAATAAATGGAACGCTTCAATCTGTTAGCATCAGCTTCAGCGATACGCCAACCCGTGAAAGGACGTCCCATGGCAGCTATCGAGAAAACCTATTCCATGATCAAACCCGACGCCGTGCGCGACCGCAAGGTGGGCGAGATCATCTCCCGCATCGAGCGCAGCGGCCTCACCATCGAGCGCATGGAGCTTGCCTACGTGACGGTCGAGCAGGCTGACGAGAACTACAAGCACCTGAAGGACAAGCCCTTCTATCCCAACCTCATCGCGTTCATGACGGGCGGTCCCGTGGTGAAGATGGTCATCTCCGGTTTGGGCGCCGTGGCCAAGATGCGTTCCCTCATGGGTGCCACCAACCCGCTCGAGGCGGCGCCCGGCACCATTCGCGGCGACTTCGCCATCGACGTGAACTCCAACGTCATCCACGGCAGCGACTCCGTGGAGAACGCCGAGCGCGAGATCAAGCTCTTCTTCGGGGAGTAGGGCGAGCGCCAGCCGGTAGCAGGCGGGCATCACCGGGGTTTCCGGTGGCGCCCGCTTTCGTTTCGCAGGTTGCTTCCTACGCGGTCTGCCCCGCAAAGCCGGCTGCGATGTCGTCCAGCTGTGCGGCGAAGTCGCCCATCCTGCCGCACCAGATGGCGCGCGCGGGCCGGCCGGAGCCAACGTAGGCGGTGGCGAGCCCGATATCGGGCTTGGGGAAGTCGCGCTTGGGATCGTTACCGACCATGAGGGTCTCCTCCGGCGCCGCGCCCATCGCCGCGAGCGCCTCGCGGTAGTAGGCGGCGTCGGGCTTGCAGTGGTGGCTGTTCTCCATATAGGTGACGTGGGAGAAGGGAAGCGCGTCGATGCCGGCCCAGCGCATGCGGCACTCGATGCACGCTTTCGAGAAGCTGGGGTTCGTGAAGAGGCCCACGGCGAGTCCGCGGTCCAGGCACGCCTCCACGGCCTCGATGCCGCCGGGCATGGGGCCCGCCTGGATGACGCGGTCGTTTCTGCCCGGCAGCACCTCGCGCTCATAATAGGTGAGGACGTCGGCGATGACGGGATCCGAGAGCATCACGCCGCAGCGGCGCTCGATGCCCTCGTCGAAAATCTGGCGGTTGGTGCGCTCGCCGTCGCGCCCGCCCGCCTGCAGGTCGAGCATCCCGCGCAGGTACGCGGCGAACACGGTGAAGGGGTCGCGCCGGCCGATCTGGGCGAGCAGCGAGGACTCGTCGCGGGCGAGCACGGCGATGAACGCGGAGAGGTTGATCTGCAGCAGGGTCTCGTCCATATCGAAGACGACGGCTTTGAGCATGGACCCTCCTCATTTTCGCAGTTTGCCGGTACGGATGGGGCGCGCTGGGACATCGGGGGCTCCCGCGCGCATCGCCCCCCCATTGTACCCAGCGGGTACCGGTGCACGCGGGAACCTATGCCGCTCGCGTAAAACTTGGAGTTGAATCTTGAAATCCCGTGCAATTCCACGTAATCTTACGAATCGTGACTGTACGAGTGGTCACACCAAGTATCTGTCGGCCCCCGAGAGTATCGCAATCGGGGCCCCGTAGTTCGAAAGGGGTCCACCTTTGAGTGAGATTCAGAACTCGTCCATCTTCTCCCTTGACGATGTCAACGAGGAGGAGATGAACAACCTGATCGATGGCACCATCACCGATTTCGATGAAGGCGACCTGGTTGAAGGCAAGGTCGTTAACATCGGTCACGACGAGGTTCTCGTCGATGTCGGATACAAGTCCGAGGGTGTCATTCCTCTGCGCGAGCTCTCGATCCGCAAGGACGTCGATCCGTCCGATATCGTCAAGCTTGGCGATCCCATCGAGGTCATGGTCCTTCAGAAAGAGGACAAGGACGGCCGCCTGGTGCTCTCCAAGCGTCGCGCCGAGTACGAGAACGCCTGGAAGCGCATCGAGGAGAAGTTCCAGAAGGGCGAGAACGTCGAGGGCGAGGTCATCGAGGTCGTCAAGGGCGGCCTGATCCTCGACATCGGTCTGCGCGGCTTCCTGCCCGCCTCCCTCGTGGACCTTCGCCGTGTCAAGGACCTCACCTCCTATCTCGGCACCTCCATCGAGGCCCGCGTCATCGAGATGGACCGCAACCGCAACAACGTCGTGCTCTCCCGCCGCGTGGTGCTCGAGGAGTCCCGCAAGGCCGAGCGCTCCGAGGTCCTGCACAAGCTCAAGCCCGGTATGCGCCTCAAGGGCACCGTGTCCTCCATCGTGGACTTCGGCGCCTTCGTCAACCTGGGCGGCATCGACGGCCTCATCCACATCTCCGAGCTCTCCTGGAACCACGTCAACCATCCCTCCGAGGTCGTCAAGCTCGACCAGGAGGTCGAGGTCGAGGTGCTCGACGTGGACCTCAACCGCGAGCGCATCTCCCTGGGTCTCAAGCAGACCACCGAGGATCCGTGGCGCGCGCTGGTGAAGAAGTACCCCGTCGGCGCGATCGTCGAGGGCACCGTCACCAAGCTCGTCCCGTTCGGCGCGTTCGTCGACCTGGGCGATGGCATCGAGGGCCTGGTGCACATCTCCGAGATGGCCAAGCAGCATGTTGACCAGCCCAGCCAGGTCACTCACGTGGGCGACAAGGTGCAGGTCAAGGTCATGGAGATCGACCTCGATCGTCGTCGCATCTCCCTGTCCATGAAGGCCGCTGCCGAGACCCTCGGCATCGAGGTCGAGGTTGCCCCGCTGCCGTCCGAGAAGAAGGACGACGAGGCCGAGGCTGCCGACGCCGAGTAACCTTCGGTTCAAGCCCCTTCAAGAAACCCCGTGCCCCCGCAAGGGACGCGGGGTTTCTTCTTACCAGTTCGATTGCGCCGTCCGTTCGCCGACCAGCAGGCTGCGCTTGGCGGTGCAGATGAGAGGAATCGCCATGATGCAAGAGGGATGGGCGGAACGCCCCGTGGTGCTCTTTGACTTTGACGGCACCGTCGCCGATACCGCTCCCGGTGTGCTGCGCATCGCGCGCCTGGCGCTCGAGCGCGCCGGCAAGGCCGTACCGGACGAGCGAACGATGCTCCTGATGGTGGGCCCGCCGCTCGAGGAGGGCTTCAGGCTCGTCGGCGCGCGCGACGCCGCGGAAGCCGCCGCGCTCACCGCGGACTACCGCGTGCTCTTCGATGAGCTGCTCACCGTGGACGACTATCCGGTGTTTCCGGGCATGCGCGCGCTGCTTGCCGGCCTGCGCGCGCAGGGTCGCCGGCTCGCCATCGCCACCTCGCGCATGGAGGATACCGCCACGCGCATGGTGGGCGAGCTCGGCTTGCTCGACACCTTCGAGGCCGTGTGCGGACGGGTGCCGGGTGTGCGCTACTCCAAGGCCGAGTCCATCGCCGCAGCGCTCGGGGCGCTGGGAGCCGCGCCTTCCGAGGCCGTGATGGTGGGGGACCGCCATCATGATGTGGAAGGTGCCCGCGAACTCGGCATTCCCTGCATCGGTATCTACTCGGGCGGCGCCAGGGCGGGCGAGCACGAGGCCGCGGGCGCCGTGGCGGCGGCCCATGACGTAAGCGAGCTCGCTGCGCTCCTCGGTTGCCCGACGGACTCGGCTGCGGTACGGTGACGCGCGAGCATAACGGATAAGGAGGCTCTTATGGCTGAGAATCTGGAAACGGGCATCGACGCATACATCGACGAGGTGTGGGACGACGTGCTGGACGACATCGCCGCGCTCGTCGCCCATCCGTCCGTGGCGAATACGAGCCCGGTGGAGCCCGGTGCTCCCTATGGTCGCGATGTGCGCGCGGCGCTCGATTGCGCGCTGGGCATCGCGGCGCGGTTGGGCTACGAGGTCTCGGACGACGAGGGATACGTCGGCATCTGCGACATTCCCGGTGAGCGCGAGGAACAGGTTGCGACCATCGCCCACGTGGACGTGGTTCCCGCTGGTCCTGGCTGGGACGGCGACCCCTGGACCATGAGCCGCCGCGACGGCTGGCTCGTGGGCCGCGGTGTCATCGACGACAAAGGCCCTGCGGTGCTCGGTCTCTACGCGGGCGCGTACCTGCTGCGCCACGGCGTCACGCCGCGCTACACCGTCCGGGCGCTCTTGGGGTGCGACGAAGAGGTGGGCATGACGGACGTCCATCACTATCTGGAGGGACATCCCCAGCCGGCGTTCCTGTTCACGCCCGATGCGGAGTTCCCGGTCTGCAACGCGGAGAAGGGTTGCTTCGGTGCCACGTTCCTGAGCGCGCCCGTGTGCGACGGACGGATCGTCTCGTGGAGCGGGGCGGCGGCGACGAACGCCATCCCCGGTCAGTCCGAGCTGGTGCTCGCCGTCGACGCGTCCCGGTTGCCGGCGCCGCGCGCGCATGCCGACCGCATCTCGATCGAGGGCGGGGAGCCCGGGCGTGCCCGCGTCTTCGCCCAGGGCATCGGCGGCCATGCGTCGCTGCCTGCGGGCACGCTGAACGCCGTGGGGCTTCTGGTGGGCTATCTGACCGAGGCGACCGAGGCCGATCCCGAGCTGCTGGCGCCCGAGGAGCGGGAATTCCTCGGCCTGCTGACGCTGCTCCACGCTGATACCGCGGGAACCGCTGCGGGCATCGCGGCCGAGAGCGAGCATTTCAGCCCGCTCACCGTGAACGCGGGCACCATCGCCGTGCGCGCGGATGGTCGCCTGGAGCAGACCATCGACGTGCGCTTTCCCGACACGACGAGCGGCGAGGCCATCGAGGCGGCGCTGGCGCCCCTGGCGTCGGCGCATGGCGCCTCGATGGAGGTCACGCGCGTGAAGCCGCCGTTCCTCACCTCGGCCGACAGCCCCGCCGTGCAGACGCTGCTCTCGACCTACAATGAGGTGACCGGTGCCGATGCCCGCCCGTTCTCCATGGGTGGCGGGACGTACGCCCGCAACTTCGCGTGCGCGGTGTCGTTTGGCCCCGAGGTGCCCGGTACGGTGCTTCCCGCCTGGGGCGGCGCCATGCACGGCCCCAACGAGGTGGCGAACGAGGCTCAGCTCCGCGAGGCGCTGAAGATTTACATTCTGGCGATGCTGCGCCTGCAACAGGTCGAGCTGTAGGAATAGAGCGGCGGCGGGCAAGCGGGTTCTGCCTGTTGCCTCGCTGCCCCGTCGGCGCCAGGGGAGGGTGGACGTGCAGTATCGAGTGAATCCGAAGAACGGGGACCGTATCTCCGCCCTGGGTCTGGGTTGCATGCGGTTTCCCGGCTACGAACTGGGGCGGCCGAGCCAGCGCGCGGCGGAGGAGATCATTTCGCGCGCCGTCGAGCGGGGCGTGAACTATCTGGATACCGCGTATCTCTACCCCGGCAACGAGGCGTGCGTGGGCGAAGCGCTGCAGAAGCTGGGGCTGCGCGACCGCGTGCTCCTGGCGACCAAGCTGCCCCACGCGAGCTGCAAGAGGCCCGGGGATTTCGACCGTTTCTTCGAGGAGCAGCTCAAGCGCCTCAAGACCGATCGCGTCGACTACTATCTGATCCACAACGTGACGTCGCCGGCGCAGTGGGAGCGCCTCTGTCGTTTGGGCATCGAGGATTGGATTCGCCGGCAAAAGACCGCGGGACGCATTCGGCAGATCGGGTTCTCCTTCCATGGGAACGCGGGGGACTTTCCGGTCCTCTTGGATGCCTTCTCCTGGGATTTCTGTCAGATTCAGTACAACTACGCGAACGAGCGCTACCAGGCGGGAACGGCCGGGCTGCTGGCTGCCGCCGAGCGCGGCCTTGCGGTGTTCGTGATGGAGCCGCTGCTGGGCGGACGTCTTGCAGGCAGGTTGCCGAATGCTGCCAAGCGTGTGCTGCAAGATGCCGCCGATGCGCGGCTCAGGACGCCCGCCGACTGGGCGCTCGCCTGGGTCTGGAACCATCCGCAGGTGACGATGCTGCTTTCGGGTATGGGGTCTCCCGCCGAGGTGGATGCCAACGCCGCGCTGGCCGACGATGCGGTGCCGGGAAGCCTGAGCGCGGAACAGCTTGCCGCGATCTCGCGCGTGGTGGGGATCTTCCAGGCGGCGAACCGCGTTCCCTGCACGGGATGCGGCTACTGCATGCCGTGTCCGCGCGGCGTGCCGATCCCCAGTGCGTTTGCCGCGTACAACGCGAGCTACGCCCATGGCTGGATGACGGGCCTGCAGCAGTACTTCACCGCGAGCGCCGTGCGGACCGCGGAGCCGCGTCTGGTCTCCAACTGCACCAAGTGCGGCAAGTGCAAGCGTCATTGTCCGCAGGGCATCGACATCCCCGCTTGCTTGGACGACGTGCGCCACCGCTTTCAGCCCGGACCCGTCGATTGGGTGCTCACGCGCATGGCCCGCAGCTGAGAGGTTGCCTCTGAGAGCCTAGCTCCAGGCCGTCATCGCGAGCGTGCCCGCCACGATGAGGGCGAGGCCGATTGCCGCCATCTTGCTCAGGCGTTCGCCAAAGGCGAGGCGCGAGAACGCGATGGAGACGAGAATCGAGAGCTTGTCGATCTGCACGACCACGCTGACCTGCCCGATTTGCACCGCGTAGTAGTAGCACAGCCAGGATGCGCCGGTAGCGAGGCCGGAGACCACGAGGAAGCCGACCTCGTTCGCGGCGATGTGCCGCAGCCCCGCGAGCTTGCCGCGACAGGCGGCGATTCCCCATGCCAAGGCGAGGACCACGCAGGTGCGAAGCGCCGTTGCCAAGTTGGAGTCCACACCCTGGATGCCGACTTTCGCCAAGACGGAGGTCAGCGCAGCGAAGATGGCGGAGAGGACGGCGTAGACGAGCCAGGTACGCGATGTGGTCGCCGCAGCCGCGTCATCATGTCGCCGCTCGACCATGAGGAGCGTGCCGGCAAAGATGACCGCGATGCCCGCCAGTTTCACGCCCAGATAGCCCGTCTCGCCAAAGAGCGCGATGGCGAGGAGCGCCGAGAGCGCGCTGGAGCTCTTGTCGATGGGCACGATCTTGTTGACGTCGCCTTCGGCGAGCGCCTTGAAGTAGCAGATCCACGAGGCACCGGTCGCCGCCCCCGAGAGCGCGAGGAACAGATAGGACCGAGGGCTGATAGCCGCCAGCGCACTCGGCAGGTGGGGCACGGTGATCCCGGCCATGAGCCAGGCAAAGACGAGCACCACCGTGGTGCGCAGCGCCGTGGCCAGGTCCGAGTCAACGGTGCGCATGCCGCATTTGGCGAGAATCGATGTCAGGCCCGCGAAGAGCGCGGAGCCGGCCGCGGCGATGATCCAGATATCCAACGTCTCCTCCTCGGGACGGGGCACGGCTGGCCTCTCCGTCCGCGTGCCGTTGCCATGATAGTGCTCGGGCAGGCGGGTGGCGCCCAAGTTCATGTTGGGTTCATCTGGGGGCAAGCTGGCGTTTCGGTGCAGCCCGTATGGTGAGGGGCGTACGGTCGATCATCGAAAGGAACGCCCCATGGAAGCCGTCTTCCTCTCATTCATGGATCGGTTTGGGTACCTCGCCGTGGCAGGTAGGGGAAAACGGTGGCAGTCGCACCGCTGCGATGGCTCGGAAAAAAACTTGAAATTGGGGCTTGCGTCGCGTGAGACGAGAGTGCATAATAACCAAGCGCTGCGCGAGAGGCACACACGGTGGGTGTAGCTCAGTTGGCTAGAGCGACGGGTTGTGGTCCCGTAGGTCGAGGGTTCGAGTCCCTTTACCCACCCCCAGCAACTCTCAGCAGCAGACATAGTTGGACCGTTAGCTCAGCTGGCTAGAGCAGGGGACTCTTAATCCCAAGGTCCAGGGTTCGAATCCCTGACGGTCCACCACGAAATCCAAGGTAGCGGCTCTGAGAAAGGGCCGCTATTGTTGTTTAGCACGTTTGTTTGACGGGATCCGCTCCGCTCTATCACAAGGCGATCGAGAGGGCGCGATGGCTCAAGATACGGACAGTGGCTTCGAGACGGTTGAGTGGCTTATGGTCCATGACGATTCTGTGCTGACGAGTGCTGACCGTGCCGTTCCAGAGCGGCTGCGGTCCTCCGAGGATTACCGAGAATTCTCCGATGGGCTTGACCGGGAACTCGCAGAATTGATGGGAAGCCGGGTCCGCCTCGCCCACGAGAGACCGAGCAGCAGTCCGGGGAACGGCTCCATAGCTTTTCAAGGCCCTCCGAGGCTGCCCAGAACCGCTTCCGGGGCCCGTCCGACCTTACCAGTCATCGCGCGGCAAGCGGCGCTTCTTCCACATATCGCGCAGCAGCTCGATGCCCTCCAAGTCGAAGTCGTTCGCGGCGCCGGCGCCCTCGCGCACCACGGGCACGGTCACGCTCGCGGGGGCGTCCGAGCCCACGCCCGTGCAGCCATGGCCGCCGAAGACGTTCTCGAGCGCGATGTCTGCCAGCGCGTCCACGAAATCCGTGGCGAGCACGCCGTACACGCGGGCCGACCAGCCGCGCTCGTGCAGCGCCAGGCGCGCGGCCACGCAATCGTTCTCGTCCATGCCCGCAAAGCCCTGGGGCATCCAGGCGGAAAGCCGGTCCGCCAGCTTGGCCTCGAGGCACCGGTCGTAGAGCAGCGCGCCGGTAAAGCTCGTGCACGCGGCAGCAAGGCGCGGGGAGAGCGAGTCCATCTCGCGCAGCTCCACGAAACCCTTCAGGCGCACGTTGGGGAACACCATCGAGAGCAGGTGCTGCAGCTCTGACTTCTCAAGCGGCCGCTCGGACATGATGTCGCGCGTGTAGAGGTTGCCGGTCGAGGTGGTCGTGTGCGCGGCATCGGTGAAGAGGATGGGCTTCACGCTTGACACCCAGAGCACATAGTCCTCGAACGAGAGACCCTCGAGCGAACCCGGCACGATGCCGCAGCGGTCAACATCCACGTGGCGCCAGATGCGCGAGCGCGCCATGCCCCGGCCCTGCTCGCCGCGAAACACCGGCGAGTTGTCGAACAGGAAGGCGAAGAGCGGGCCCAGGTAGGTCGCCATGCGATAGATGCGCTGGCAATCCTCCTCGCTCTCGTAGTCGAGCGAGACCTGCGTGGACGCCGTGCAGCGCATCATGTCGCGCGCGTAGCGGCCGCGGCGGCTGAGGTAGGCGTCCATGTCCGCGTAGCGCTCCTTGGGGATGAGCATCAGCTCCTCCGGCGCGCTCACGGCCGGGTCGTAGCCGATAGCGACCAGGTGCGCGCCCGCGAGCCCCGCGGCGGGGAGCGTCGTCTCGATCCACTCGTCCACTGCGTGGACGGCGTCGTAGAGTGCCTTCACGGTATGTGCGGGACCAGCGGAAACCTCGAGCTGCGCGGCCGGTTCGAGCGAGATGGCCACCGTCACATCCTCGCCGTCGGTCGGCACGTCGAAGGTCATGCCGAGCAGGTGGCCGTCGATGTAGACGAGTTCGTCTTCCGCACGGTCCTCGGCGAGCTTCTCGAGCAGCGCGGAGACGCCATGCTCCCCGGCGAAGGGAACGGGCTCGCCCTCGGCGGTGAGCAGGATGCGCTCGAGCTCGAAACCGATGCGCTTGCCCGCCGGGTCTTTCTCGCCGCGGGCGAGGATGCCGACCATGGCGTCTAGGTTCTGGCGGAACGCCCCGGTAAAGGTGGGGATACGGGTCTGATCGCTGCGCGTTGACGCTGGCATGGGACCTCCTTGCGGATGGATATGCGGTCCGCTGCATCATACCCCGCCCGGGCGAGCTCATGCGGCCGCGCTCGCGCCTTCTGGGCATCGCCTGTGGCTTTGCGTCCGACGCCCGCGCGACCTTGCCGCCGCGGCTACAATAGACAGGTTGAGGCAACGAGTGACCGTAAGGGAAGCCCCATGGCCTATTCTCATTCCAAATCTGCGCCCAAGCCCCAGGTGGACGCCCAGCCCGCGGGCGACGACCGCAAGGGCGCCCGCCGCGGTGCCATCTTCATCGTGCTGGCGCTCGCCGCGTTCTGCGTCTACCTGGTGGTGACGGGCCAGGTGGCCCAGTTCATGGCCGCGCTCGCCACCGTGCAGGTGCCCTGGCTCCTCGTGGCGTGCCTGTGCATGCTCCTCTACCTGGTGTTCGGTATCATCGCCTACGCCATCGCTGTGTGGCTGGACCCGGTGTCGCCGGTGGGCATCCGCGACCTCGTCTCCGTTGAGGCGAGCGGCATCTTCTTCGGCAACCTGACGCCCATGATGATGGGGTCCACACCCGCCCAGATCTACCGGCTCACCAAGGCCGGGCAGGACGTGGGCGAGGCCGGCGCCACGCAGTTCACGCGCTTCATCGTGTACCAGTTCGGTCTGGTGGCATGGGGTGCCATCCTGCTCGCCGCGCGTCTGCCCTTCTTCGTTGACCGCTATCCGGATGTGCAGGCGCTCACCATCCTCTGCGTGTTCAGCTTTGGCGGGCACGTGTGCATCCTGCTCGGCATCTTCGCCGTGGCGCTGCTGCCGGGTCCCGTCTCCAAGCTCGCCCACTGGATCATCTCGCTGCTGGGCCGCCTGGGCTTCGCGCGCGACAAGGTGGAGGCTTGGCATGAGTTCGTGGACGGCGAGGTGCACTCCTTCTCCGAGAAGTTCCGCCTCTCGGCGGGGCACACCTCCTCCATGGCGCTCACCGTGGTGATCACCATGATGCAGCTCGCGTTCTTCTACCTGGTGCCGTACTTCCTCATGCTCGCGTTCGGCCACCACGACGTCGACTTCCTGTCCGTCATGGCGGCGAGCGCGTTCGTGCAGCTGCTCTCCTCGGCCGTGCCGCTGCCGGGCGGCACGGGTGGCGCCGAGGGCGGTTTCGCGCTGTTCCTGGGGCACTTCTACGGCAGCGCCGCCACGGCGGGCTACCTGCTCTGGCGCCTCATCAGCTTCATCGCTCCCACCATCCTGGCGGCTCCGCTCCTGGGTCTGCGCAGCGCGCACAACGAGAGTATCCACCAGCGCTGGGACCGCCTGATGGTTCGCCTGGGCCGTGAGCCCTCCCGTCCCGCGCCAACGGTTCAAGCGTCTCGTCCCCACGGGCAGCACCGCCATCATTCCACGCCCGTTCACCATGGCGATGTGGTGGTGGAACCCAAACCCGCGCGCGAGGCAAAGCCTAAGGCCCGCCCGCTCGTTCGCCAGACCGCGGACGGCATCACCGTGTCGCCCAAGGCGCTACGACGGAAGTAGCCGGCACGCCCGCGCGGCCCGCTCCCGTGGCTTGCGGCCCGCGCGGCCCGCTCCCAAAACAGGCCCGTACACGAAGACGGCCTGCTGGCATCGCAGCCAGCGGGCCGTCCGTTGTTTCGATTCCCTCGCGGTTGCGTGCCTACTGGTACCGCAGGCACTCCACCGGGTCGAGCCGCGACGCGCGCCGGGCAGGGTAGTAACCGAAGACAAGGCCGATGCCCACGGAGATGCCCACTGCCACGACCACGGTGACGAGCGAGATGCTCGGCGCCAGGCTCGTCTCGGTGCCGCCGGTGAGCGAGCCGATGAGCCCCAGCTGGCCCGCGGCGACGCAGAGGCCCCAGCTCGCCAGGTAGCCGAGCACGATCCCGATGACGCCGCCGGCAACGGTGAGCGCTGCGGACTCCGCCAGGAACTGCCGGGTGATGTCGCCGCGCGTGGCGCCGAGCGCCCGGCGCACGCCGATCTCGCGGATGCGCTCCGTCACGTTGGTGAGCATCATGTTCATGATGCCGATGCCGCCCACGAGCAGTGAGATGCCCGCCACCGAGCCGGCGATGAGCTGGAACGAGCCCATGTACTGGTTGAAGTTGTCGATCTGTGACTTCATGGTGTAGGTCCAGATCGTGTCGTCTACCTGGTCCTCGGGCACGCCCTTGATGCTCGCGAGCGCGTTCCTGATGGTGCCGGCGGCCTCGTCCACGTCCACGCCCTCGCGGACCAGGCCGAAGACCGGGCCCAGGTGCTCGTGTCCGCCGTTGAAGTCGTCCGTCACCGTCTGCGCGGGCATGAAGACGTTGACGTAGTCATCCGAGCCACCGCCGTACATGCCGTCCTCGGTCACGCCGATGATCTGGTAGCTCTTGCCGTTCAGCTCGAGGGACTTGCCCACGGCTTCCACGTCGGGGCTGCCGAAGAGTACCTTCAGCCCGGAGCGCGAGAGCACGGCCACGCGGGCGCCGGCATCCTCCTCCGCGGGCGTGAACAGGCGGCCTTGGATGAGGTCGATGGCGCCCGTCATCTCAAAATACCGCTTGGAGCCGCCCGTGAGGCCCACGTAGACGTTCTTGCCGTCGACTTTCATCTGCGTGCCGCCGGAGGTGCTGCCCTCGATCGCCTCGAGCCCGGGCACCATGGAGGCGAGCTTGTCCAGGTCCTTCTGCCTGAGCTCGCCTCCGCCGTAGCCGATGTTCACGAGCCGGGCGGCGTTCAGGCCGAGACTGCTCACCAGGCTTTGCTGCACGCCGCCGATGAGCGAGGTCATGGCGATCACGGCGGAGATGCCGATCACGATGCCCAGGATGGTGAGCGTGGAGCGGCCGCGGTTGGCCTCGAGGGCGCGCGCCGCCTCGCGGATCAGGTCGCGGATGCTCATGCGGAGACTCCCTTCGCGGGGGCGGGGGCGGGCGTAGAGACGGGCGCGACGGCCGGGGCCGACGTCGCCGCCTCTGCCGGGTGGTGCAGCCGCCCGTCCCGGATCTCGACCACGCGGTCGGCCGCGGCGGCCACGCTCGGGTCGTGGGTGATGAGCACGATGGTCTTGCCCGCGGCGTTCAGCCGATGGAAGGTCTCGAGCACCATGCGGCCGGTGGCGGTGTCCAGGTTGCCCGTGGGCTCGTCGGCGAGGATGATCGCCGGGTCGTTCACGAGCGCGCGGGCGATGGCCACGCGCTGCATCTGGCCGCCGGAGAGCTCGTTGGTGCGGTGGTCGTAGTGGTCCGCGGGCAGGCCCGCCGCCGCGAGGGCCGCCACGGCCCGCTGCTCGCGCTCGCGACGCGGGCAGTCGGTGTAGACGAGCGGGAGCTCCACGTTGTCGAGCACGCTCATGCGCGGGAGCAGGTTGAAGCTCTGGAACACGAAGCCGATTCGCTCGGCGCGGACCTCGGCGAGCTCGTCGTCGTCGAGCTCGGCCACGTTCAGTCCCTCGAGCAGGTAGGTTCCCGAGGTCGGTGTGTCCAGGCACCCCAGGATGTTCATGAGGGTGGACTTGCCGGAACCGGAGGGGCCGGTGATGGCCAGGAACTCGCCGGCGGCCACGGTGAGCGAGATATCGTGCAGCACGTGCGCGAGACCGGCTTCCGTCTCGAAGATGCGGTGCACGTGCCGGATGTCGATGATGGGGGCTGCCACGGCGCTACTCCGCGTTCGCGCTGGCGGGCCTGTCGGTGCTAGCGACGACCTCGCCGCCCGCCGCGGCGGCGCCCGTGGAACCGGAGCCGTCGTCCGCGCTCATGCCGCCCGAGATGACGAGCACGTCGCCCTCGTCCACGGAGCCGGGCTCCACCACGGCGAGGTCGTCGTTCCTGGTCTTCACCGTCACGTCGCGCTGCTCGTAGGCATGCGTAGACGCGTCAGTCTCGACGTTCACGTAGTAGTGCTCGCCGTCATCGCTCTGGAGCGCCATCACGGGCACCATCAGGGCGTCGTCGATCTTCTCGATAGTGAGCGAGACCTGCGCCGTCATGCCGGACTTCAGGCGCGGGTCGGGCTGGGGGATCAGCACGTCCACGGCGTAGGTGACGCCGGAGCCGCCGCCGTCGTAGGAGCCGGCGTCCGTGGCCGTGGACGAGATGGAGGCGATGTTCGTCACCGTGCCCGCGAGCGAGACCCCCTCGAGCGCGGGGAAGGTGATCGTGGCCGCCTGGTCGCGCGCCACCTTCTCGATGCTCTTCTCGTCTACCTGGATACGGACCTTCATCTGCGAGAGGTCGGCCACCTGCACGAGCGGGTCGGTGCCCGTCTGGGCGCGCGGGCCCACCATGGCGCCCACCTTGGCGTTCATGGTGATAACGGTGCCGTCGGACTGCGCGCGCACCTGGCGCTTGGCGTCGGCGTCGGCCACCACCTGGTTGTAGTCCTCCTGGGCCTGGGCCACGGCGCTGTCCGCGGCGGAGAGCGTGGACTTGTCGGGGAGGGACGCCATGCCGGAATCGTCCGCGTTGTAGGCGTCGACCTGCTGGTTGTAGGCGTTATAGGCATCCTTCTGGCTCGCCTTGGCGCTGTTCAGAGCCTTCGCCGCCGCGTCCACCGACTGGTCCACAGCATCGCTCTTCACGGTGAAGAGCACGTCGCCCTTCTTGACCGCCTGGCCCTCGGCCACGCGCACCTCGGCGATGGTCCCGTCCACCTCGGAGGTCGCCACGGTGGAGGAGAGCGGCTGGAGGGAGCCCTTGGCGTCCACCTCGGTGGTGAAGGTGCCGCGCGTGACCGCATCGGTCACCGGCTCCATGTTCTGCTCGGGCTGGCGGGAGAGGAGCATGGTGGCGCCCACCGCCAGGAGCACCACGGCGAGGACGACGACGCCGGCGATCACGCGCCGGCGGATCTTCTTCCGCCGGCGCTCGGCGCGACGCTCCTTCAGTTTGGCGTAGGCCTCGTCGGCCGTGGGGTCGGCACCGGCGGCGCTCACCGCCCCGATGACGTCGAGCGCGTTCGTGCTCGACGCCCCAAGCTGCTTGTCCGCGCTGGGTTCGAGCTCGTTGTTCCCGTTGGTCTGGTCCGTCATGGGCTGCTCCTCAGGTTAGGGGGTGGCGGGAAGATGGTTCGGGCCCGGGCGGGTGCGGACCGCGACCGGTCGCGATGAACGCGTATCTCCTCCATGCTACCGTATTCAGGGGCGGCGGCCTCTGCCTTTCGACAGATGACAAAACCGTAAGATTGAACGTAAAATCCCATAAGCCTGCGCGGCGCAACGGCCTCCGGGCACCGGTCCCGCGGACACTCTGGTATGTGGAACCAAGGCCACGGGGAAATGATTCTGTAACGAACATGCATGAGATTGCGGTGATGGTGCATAATACCCAGCAAATACTGCAGCTAGATAAAGTGCCAAAGGAAGACTTGCCGAAATAAAGCTGACGTGATTCTTTTTTACGCTAAAGTATGACAAACGTATACGCCGTGTAAGCTCCCAGAACAGCCAGGGTACACGGCGATGCGCATCGACGCGCCAGGCATAGTGCAGGCGGAGGCGGGGAAGGGCCCACGCCACCGTCAGGCGCCTCGGGAAGGCATTCATCTTAAGGAGGATGGCATGGCTGAAACCAAGATCACCCGTCGTGCGTTCGTGGGCGGCTCCCTCGCCGCGAGCGCGCTGGCCGCGCTTGCCGCGTGCGGCCAGAAGAAGGCCGCTACCACCGGTTCCGGTAGCGCCGCTGCCGACAACCCCACCGCCACCGGCAACACCCTGGTGTTCTACATCAACGACCCTGTTGCCATCGACCCCTACAACCTGCAGGAGTCCGAGGGCGCCCAGGTCGGCCAGATCCTCTTCGACTCCCTGGTCGACTGGGACTTCGAGAAGAACGAGTGGGCCTACGCCGCGGCCGAGAGCCACACGGTTTCCGAGGACGGTCTGACCTACACCTTCACCCTGAAGGACGCCACCTTCCACAACGGTGACAAGGTCGACGCCGCTTCCTTCAAGCGCGGCTGGGAGCGCCTGCTCGATTCCAAGATGAAGACCCCGGGCGAGATCGGCTACCACCTGGCCCCCGTCGCCGGCTACCAGGACATGGTCGACGGCAAGGCCACGGAGCTCTCCGGCGTGAAGGCTGTGGACGAGAAGACCCTCGAGGTCACCCTCTCCGCCCCGATGGGCGACTTCATGGCTGTGCTCTGCCACCCGGGTCTGGCCCCGGTGCCCAAGGCCGCCGTGGACGACCCCGACAGCTTCCTGCTCGCCCCGATCGGCAACGGCCCCTTCAAGATGGACGGCAAGTGGGAGTCCGGCCAGTACATCGACGTCGTGAAGTTCGACGACTACTACGGCGACGCGCCCAAGATCGACGGCGTGCACTTCTCCATCCAGAAGGACCCGGACACCGCGTTCCGTGAGTTCGAGGCTGGCAACATCGACTTCTGCCAGATTCCGACCGGCCGCCTGAAGGAGAATGCCAAGAAGTACGGCGAGGCCGAGGACGGCTACACCGTCACCCCGAAGCACCAGGCGCTCTTCGGTTCCGAGATGTCCACCTACTACCTGGCCTGCAACCTTAAGGACGAGACGATCGCCAACAAGGACCTGCGTCATGCCATCTCCCTGGCCATCAACCGCCAGAACATCGTGGACACCCTCTTCGAGGGCAAGCGCACCCCGGCCACCTGCATCTTCCCGCCGCTGATCGACTCCGATTCCTCCAACGCCTGGAAGTATTGCCCCGCCGAGCCCGATGTGGAGCAGGCCAAGAAGATCATCGCCGACGCCGGCCTCGAAGGCACCGAGGTCACCCTCAACTACAACTCCGGCGGCGGCCACGAGGATATCATGTCCATCGTGCAGTCCGACCTGGAGGCCGTGGGCCTGAAAGTCACCCAGTCCGCGCAGGAGTGGGCCGCCTACCTGGACAGTCTGACCAACGGTAACTTCCAGCTGGGCCGTCTGGGCTGGATCGCCGACTATCCCACCATGGATAACTTCATCTACCCCAACTTCTTCTCCACGGCCGACAACAACTACTCCAAGTACAACAACCCGGAGCTGGACGCCGCCACGGAAGCGGCCCGTCAGATTCAGGACGAGACCGAGCGCAAGGCCAAGTACCGCGAGATCAACCAGATGGCCGGCGAGGACCTGCCCATCATCCCCATCATGTGGTACTCGCACGTGCACATCGGCTCCGAGCGCGTCAAGACCCTGTTCTACGATCCGCAGGGCAAGGCCGACCTCGACAAGGCCGAGCTGAACGCCTAATATTTCTCCGCTGTTGAAAAGCCGCTAGGCACTTTTTCGCGGGACGTCGGCCTGAACAACCGACGTCCCGCTTGGCGGTTTCTCACGCCGGCTGCGTCATCATCGCCTCTCCCCTGAGGTCCACCTGGCCCGAGGAGATGCGACGATGACGTAGCGTGCGGACCTATTGGACACGACAGAGGGGTGCAGATGCTCAAGTACATCCTCAAACGAGTTCTCCAGTTCATACCGGTTTTCCTCGGTGTGACGATCATCCTCTTCGCCATGGAGAACATCGTCCCGGGCGATCCGATTAAGCTCATGGCGGGCGAGAAGAAACTCGACCCCCAGACCGAGATCAACCTCCGTGCCTCCTTCCACCTCATTCAGACGGACGCGGACGGCAACCCGATCTACGACGAGAACGGCGACACCATCGAGACGCCCATGTGGGAGCGCTGCGCGCTCTACGTGAACGGCCTGCTCCACGGCGACCTGGGCATCTCGTACCAGCGTAAGGGTCAGGCGGTGGCCGACATCCTGGGTGCCAAGTACCCCTACACCTTCAAGCTCGCCGTGGTGGCCATCGTGCTCGAGGCCGTGGTGGGCATCGGTGCCGGCCTGGTCTCCGCCATCAAGCGCTACAGCTTCTGGGACGTGTTCGTCACGCTGACCACGTCCATCCTGGTGGCCATGCCCGCGTTCTGGTTAGGCATGTTGCTCCAGCTCTTCTTCGGCGTGTATTTGAAAGACTGGACGGGCGGTGCCTTCTACCTTCCCATCTCCGCTGACTTTAGCCCGAGCGCGGTCTTCGATGAGGGCATGTACTACATCCTGCCCGCCATCACCCTGGCCTCCGTTTCCACCGCGTACGCCGCGCGTATCATGCGCAGCCAGCTGCTCGAGGTCATGAACCAGGACTACATCCGCACCGCGCGCGCCAAGGGCCTTTCCGGTCGCCAGGTGATCTGGCGCCATGCGTTGAAGAACGCCATGATTCCCGTCGTCACCTACATTGGCAACGACTTCGGTGCCATGATGGCCGGCGCCATCCTCACCGAGACGGTGTTCAACTGGCCGGGCGTGGGTTACGAGACCTACCGCGCCATCAACCAGCGCGACTGGCCCATCGTGCTCGGCTCCGTGACGGTGATCGTCATCCTGGTGATGGTCATCAACCTGCTCGTCGATATCAGCTACGCCTTCCTTGATCCGCGCATTCGCTACGGCGCGCCCAAGGACGAGGCCTAAGAAGGGAGGCAGCAGATGACTGAACAGAAGAGCCCTCTTCAGAGCAACGGGGCCGCTCAGGTGGATGCGTCCGCCGACGCCAAGGCCGGCGCCGTGCCCCAGAAGTCCCGCACCCTGTGGGGCGACGCGTGGAAGCGCCTGCGCCGCAACAAGCTCGCCATGATCGGTCTGATCTGGATCATCATCATGGTCGTGATCGCGCTCTCCGCCGACCTGTGGGTCCCGCACGTGCTCGGTAACCCCACGCAGGCGGACTCCTCGACCATGCTCGCCAACTCGCGCCTGGCGCCCTCGCTCGAGCACCCGTTCGGCACCGATACCCTCGGTCGCGACGTGCTCTCCCGCGTGATCTACGGCGCGCGCGTGTCGTTGGCCGTCGGCGTGCTCGCCACGGCCATCTCCACGGCCATCGGCCTCGTGCTCGGTGCCCTCGCTGCGTTCTACGGCGGTATCTGGGACACCATCATCATGCGCTGTGCCGACATCTTCATGGCGTTCCCGTACACGCTCTTCGTGATCGCCATGATCGCGGTGCTCGGCAACGGCATCCAGAACGTGTTCATCGCCATCGGCATCCTGGGCTGGCCCTCCATCGCCCGCGTGTTCCGCTCCGCCATCCTCACGGTGAAGGAGAATGACTACGTGGACGCGGCACGCGCCATGGGCGCTTCCGATGCGCGCATCATCGCTCGTCACATCTTCCCCAACTCTGTGGCTTCCATCGTGGTGTACGCCACCATGAACGTGGGCGGTGCCATCCTCACCGAGAGCGCGCTCTCGTTCCTGGGCATGGGCGTTGTCCCGCCCGATCCCTCCTGGGGCAACCTGATCGAGGACGGCCAGAAGTACCTGGCCACGCAGCCCTGGCTCATGCTGATGCCGGGTCTGGCGATTCTCACCACGGTGCTCGCCTTCACCCTGCTGGGCGACGGCCTGCGCGATGCCCTGGACGTCAAGATGAAGGATGCGTAAGCCTATGTTTGGTAAATCCAAGACGGTCGACACCTCCCAGGACCTCAAGAACCAGCCGGTTCCCGAGGGGCATCATCTGCTGGAGGTCGATGACCTCAAGATGTACTTCCACACCGAGGACGGCGTGGTGCGCGCGGTCGACGGCGTGTCCTACACGCTGGACCGCGGCGAGACCCTCGGCGTGGTGGGCGAGTCCGGTTCGGGCAAGTCCGTCACCCATATGACCATGATGGGCCTCATCCCCATGCCTCCGGGAAAGATTGAGGGCGGGTCTGTGTTCTACCGCGGGCACGACCTGCTCAACATGCCCGAGGCGCAGATGCAGCACGTGCGCGGCAACGACATCGCCATGATCTTCCAGGACCCCATGACCAGCCTGAACCCGGTCTACAAGATCGGCAAGCAGGTGGGGGAGGGCCTGCGCCTGCATCGAGGCTACTCCAAGGAGCAGGCGCTGAAGCGCGCCGTTGAGCTTCTTGACGCCGTGGGCATCCCCGAGCCCGAGAAGCGCGTGAACGAGTATCCGCACCAGTTCTCAGGCGGTATGCGTCAGCGCGTGATGATTGCCATGGCGCTCGCCTGCGACCCCGACATCCTCATCGCCGACGAGCCGACCACGGCGCTCGACGTGACGATCCAGGCACAGATCATCGAGCTCATGCAGGAGATGCAGGAGAAGAACGGCAACGCCATCGTCATGATCACGCACGACCTGGGCGTGGTGGCCGACATCGCGGACAAGATCATGGTCATGTACGCCGGCCGCCCGGTGGAGTTCGGCACCGCTGACGAGATCTTCTACGAGAGCCGCCATCCCTACACCTGGGGCCTCATCCGCAGCATCCCCGAGCAGGCGACGGACGAGAAGAAGCCGCTCACGCCGATTCACGGCAATCCGCCGGCGCTCTCCAACCTGCCCAAGGGCTGCGTGTTCAGCCCGCGCTGCCCGTACGCCACGGACAAGTGCCGCGCTGAGCGCCCCGAGCGCTTCGAGACCGGCACCGGCCACTACGCCGCGTGCCATTACGCGGGCGATGCCGACTTCATCAAGAAGAACGCGCCCGATACCTCGCGCTCCCGTAAGGTGAGCGTGGCCATGCTCGATCAGGAAGAGACGAAGGGAGGCGAGGCGTAAGATGGCATTCGATACCTCTCAGGGTCCCTTGCTGAAGGTCGAGCACCTCACCAAGGAGTTCCCCGCCGGTTCCGGCGTCTTCGGCGGCCGCTTCTCCAAGTCCGTGGTCTCTGCCGTGAACGACGTCTCGTTCGAGATCTACCCCGGCGAGACCTTCGGTCTGGTGGGCGAGTCCGGCTGCGGTAAGTCCACCACCGGTCGCACCATCATGCGCCTCAACCGCCCCACCTCGGGCAAGGTGTTCTTCCAGGGTCGCGACGTGGCCGCCATGAACCATCGCGAGCTCAAGGCTATGCGTCGCGACATGCAGTTCATCTTCCAGGACCCCTACGCGAGCCTGAACCCCCGCATGACCATCGGCGAGATCATCTCAGAGCCGATGACCATCCACGGTGTGGGCACCATGGAAGAGCGCATGGAGACCGTGCGCGAGCTGCTCGACGTGGTCGGCCTGAACCCCGAGCATATCAACCGCTATCCGCATGAGTTCTCGGGCGGTCAGCGCCAGCGCGTGGGCATCGCCCGCGCCTTCGCCCTCAAGCCCAAGCTGATTATCTGCGACGAGCCGGTCTCCGCCCTCGACGTGTCCATTCAGGCCCAGGTGCTCAACCTGCTGAAGGACCTGCAGGACCGTTACGGCACGGCCTACCTGTTCATCGCGCACGACCTCTCGGTTGTGCAGCACATCTCCGACCGCGTGGCCGTGATGTACCTAGGCAAGATGGTGGAGGTCTCCGACTGGAAGACGCTCTACACCGAGCCGCATCACCCCTACACGCAATCGCTGCTCTCTGCGGTGCCGGTGCCCGATCCGGACATCCAGAAGACGCGCAAGCGCATCATCCTAGCCGGTGACCCGCCCTCGCCGATCGATCCGCCGACGGGATGCCGCTTCCACACGCGCTGTCCGATCGCTCAGGCCAAGTGCTCGCAGGAGCAGCCCGAGTGGCGCGAGGTGGCGCCGGGTCATTTCTGCGCGTGCCACTTTGCGTCGCCGTTCCCCATCAAAGAGTCGCACATCGACCTGTAACGCTTGTCCGGTGACGCCCCATCCTCCGCTCAACCTCGCTGCTGAGGTCGCGAAGGACGGGGCGTCATCCGATGCTTTCACGGTTGCGTGCTTTGGAAAGTAATAATCTTGTTGCGCGTCTGGCTTTGTCGGACGCGCTTCTTGTATAGGTCGTATTCGAAACAGGCATGCAAGCGCATCGTGCGTGCGAGTACATGGAGTGAATTCACTTGGGGTATCGCCTTTCCCGACCTTGCATGGAGGGGACACATGATCTGCAGGGATTTTCAGAGCCTGAAGCTATTGGCGTTGGGGCTTGGCTGCATGCGCCTGCCCAAGAGCGGGCCGGCGGACGAGGATATCGACGTGGCGGCGACCCCGGGATTGCATCGGCTGCGGCGCCTGCGCGTCCGTCTTCCCGCGGGGTATCGACATTCCCGGTATCATGACCGACTTCGCGGAGCGCCTGGCGGGCTGCTTCGAGCAGGTAGATGGGGGTTCGTGGGCGCGAGGCAAAAAAGTTCAAAAAAGTCCTTGCGCCATCGAGATGCCTTAGGCTACTATATCCCTTGCTGAAACCACGTCGGAGTGGCGGAATTGGCAGACGCGCTAGCTTGAGGTGCTAGTGACCAAATTGCGGTCATGCGGGTTCAAGTCCCGCCTCCGACACCATCGCATTCAAGGAGCCTCTTCGGAGGCTCTCTTTGTATCTGTATCGGGCGGCGTGGGCGCACCGACCGTGGCCGCCGGTAGGGGAGGCGGCCCATGGAATCCATCTCCGAACGCGAGCTCGCGCAGGTTGCGCGCCTGGTTGAGATCACGAGCGACGCCGTTGCCCTCTGCTCGCTCGATGGCGACATCAAACACGTGAACGAGCAGTTCCTGGCGCTCATGAACGAGGGCCGGTCCCGTGTGGCGGGAACGGATATCAAAGATCTGGTCTTCTCCGAGCGCTTCGAGCGCGCCGAGGGCCACAAGCTGCCCTTCACGCTCGACGGGTCCGATAACACGAACATGCTGAAGCTCGCCGACGGTTCGTTCATCCCCGTGCGCGTGCGCGCCATGGAGATCGTGCCGCGCAGCCTGCTCGGCGGCGCGCGCCGGCGGAACCAGCGGGTGCTGGTGGCGGTGCGCAGCCTGGAGGAGCAGTACGCCCACGACCGCCAGACGCAGCGCCTGCTCTCGCAGCTGCGCTCCGCCAACAAGCGGCTCCAGGGCACGCTCTCCATCATCATGTCCACCGTGGGCGCCGACAACATGCCCAAGCTCCTGGGCGAGGTCCTGAATCGCCTGGTGAACACCTTGGACGCGGACGGCTCCACCATCTACTTTGCCGAGAGCGGCGGCTTCAAGCTGCGGGGCACCTCGCGCTCGCTCATCGAGGGACATGCCTACGTGCCGGACTTCGTGCCCTTTGGCGCCGGCACCTCCACCTACGTGCTGCGCGCGGGCCATGCCTGCCGCTTCTCCATCGTTCCGCCCGACGGGCGCGGTTGCTCCTGCACGTTCTACGATCTGGACACGCGGGTCTCCACGCCCCTTCGCCTGGCGGACACCCCGCCCTTCAAGACGATGCTCGCGGCCCCGGTGTTCTTTGGCACGAAGGTGCTCGGCATCCTGGAGCTCGGGTGGCACCGGCCCACCAAGCCCCGTCCGAGCGACCTGCGCGTTCTCGAGGTCATCTGCGACTACCTCTCCATCGAGCTCGTGGGGCTCGTGAGCAACTTGCGCGCCCAGCGCACGGCCGAGCTCACGCGCGCTCTCAACCGGCTGCGCGATGCCATGTTCTCGGCCGAGGGGGACCGTGCCGTCGTGTGGCGCCAGATGGAGGAGGAAGTCGGCCGGACGCTCGCCTGCCATGTGTGCCCCGTCGTCCGCGACCGCAGGCACGAGGTGTACGTGGTGGACTTTGAGGGCGGTAGCCGCGTGGTGCTGCCGGGCGGCATCGAGGAGACGTTCTTCTCCACGGTGGCGCCCGCGTCGCGCGCCGGCGCCGTCCTGCGCGACACCGTGCCGGGACCCGCCGACCTGGTGGGGGAGAGCCATCCCCTCGCCCACGTGCGGCTCACGCGCGTGGACCGCATCTCGCGAACCGGCCATTGGCTCGAGGACCACGGGCTGCCCTGCCAGGGTGTGTTCATGGACCTGGGCCCCGACGCCCTGGACACCGAGGACGAGGAGCCGGCGGGCGAGGCGGCGCCGGCCGCGCTCGCCGTGCGCGGCCGGGGCGTTCCGCACCGCTTCCTCCTCTTCCTGCGCGATGCCAGCCAGGAGCCCATCGACGACATGGAATACGACTTCCTCGAGCGCCTGGCGCACGACTACGAGCTCATGGATTCCGGCGAGCGCGGGCGCGAGTCCGACCGGCGCATCGCCCAGGCGCTGCAGGTGGGCATGCGGAACGACCTGGGACGCGTGCCCGGTATCCGGAGCGATGCGCTCTACTCCTCGGCGACCAAGCAGGCGCTCGTGGGCGGTGACTTCTACACGCTCATACGGCTCCCCGACGAGCGCGCCGTCATGATCTTGGGCGACGTCTCCGGCAAGGGCGTGGAGGCTGCCTCCATGTCCGCGATGGCCAAGACGGCACTCTCCGCCTACGCCTGGGAGGGAATGTCCCCCGTCTCCATGGTGCGCGCGCTCAACCGCATGCTCTCGAGCTTCTCGCGCGTGGAGACCTTCGTGACGGTCTTCGTGGCCAAGATCGACCTGCGCGCGAAGATCGCCACCTACTGCTCGGCGGGGCACCCGCCCACTATGCTCGTGCGGCCGGGGCGCGAGGTGGAGCTCCTCACGATCCAGTCGGGCGTGGTGGGCGCCTTCGACACCATGCGCTACGAGGGCGGTTCCTTTACCTTCCAGACGGGCGACATCCTGTTCATGTACACGGACGGTGCGATCGAGGCGCGCGATGCCGCGGGCGCCTTCTTTGGCGAGCAGCGCCTGCGCGACCTGGTGCTCCAGGCGAGCGCGCACGGGGTGGACGGCCTCTGCGAGACGGTGCTGGACGCGCTCGACACCTTCACAGAGTCCGCGCTCGACGACGACGTGGCCCTGGTGGCGCTCGAGCTCGACGAGCCGGAGGCATCGAGCGGTCCGAGCGCGTCCCCGGCGATGGGCGATTAGGTCTCGAGCGGGTGGGGAACCATAGGCACATGAACGAGTGGAACGACATAGCGGTCCTGGCACCCACGGGCGATATCGACCTCGCCACGGTTCCCCTGTTGCGGGAGCAACTGGACGCGCTCATCCGCTCGCGCGTCCTGCGCGTGCTCGTGAGCTGCCAGAACGTGAGCTTCATCGATTCCTCGGGGCAGGCGCTCCTGCTCTCGCGCGCGCGGCGCCTCCAGCAGATGGGCGGCATGCTCTCGCTCGTGAACGCATCCGCCCAGGTGGCGCGCTTTCTGCAGATCGCCTGCCTGATCGACGTGCTGCACGTGAGCTCGGCCAACCGGCCGCCCGTTCCCGTGTTGGCGCCCGGCGCCATGCCCCTGTGGAGCCGTACGGTCCGCGTCAAGGACGGCGTGGAGCACCTGGGCGAGTACCGGCACCGGGTCTCCGCTGAACTCGAGGCGCTCGACATGCCCGAGGAGGCGCGCTTCGACGTGGCCCTGGCGGCGGGTGAGGCCCTCTCCAACGCCTACGACCACGGCGGCGGCTGCTGCGTCATGACCATGTGCGCGTACCCCGACCGCGTGGTCATCGAGGTGGGCGACGAGGGCACGGGGTTCCAGATCGCGCCTGATGAGGAAGTCACGCCCACGGAGGAGCGCGGGCGCGGCATCCGCCTAATGCGCATGCTCGTGGACGGCGTTGAGGTCCGGCGCCGCGAGGGCGGTCCCGGCACGGTGGTCCGCCTGATCAAGCTCCGCTAGTCGGGGGGATGCCGAGGCCGCGAGCGCCCGCGAGGCCGGCGGTGCGCGCGGCGCGGAGGACGCGCGGGGCGGCCGCGAGGAAGATGGCGAGGCAGGCGACGAACATGGCGCGCGGCGTCACCGTCACGAGTTCCTGGGCCGACCACAGCTCAAGAAACGCGAGAACCCCCAGAAAGAGGAGGTTCCAGAGCACGGTGGGAAGGTTCTCCCGCCCGTATCGGCGCACCTCGGCGATGTGGAAGGCAGCGCCTACTCCGCCAGGAAGTCCAGGGCGTAGCGGGCGGCCACCATGGAACCCTTGGCAAGCACGGACTCGTCCACCTTGTAGTAGCAGCTGTGCTGCGCAAAGGTGGCGCCGATGGCGGGGTTGCGCGTGCCCACGAAGGCGAGGACGCCGGGGACCTCGCGCAGGTACCAGCTGAAGTCCTCGCCGGACATCGTGCCCTGGTAGCGGCCAACGCCCTCTTCGCCGAGCACCTTCACCACCGATGCCCGGCAGCGGGCAGCCGCCTCCGGCTGGTTCTCCACCTTGTAGTTCGCCACGGTGTAGTCGGTGAGCTTGGCCTCGGCGCCGAGCGCGGCCGCGGTGTGTACCACGATGCGCTCGATGAGGCCGGGCATGAGCTCGTGCGTGTTGTCGCTGTAGGTGCGCACGGTGCCCGCGAGGTACGCGGAGCCGGCGATGACGTTGCGCGCCGTGCCGCCGTGGATCTCGCCGATGGTGACCACCGCGGGCTCGTAGGGGGAGAGGTCGCGGCTCACGATGGTCTGCAGCGCGGTGACGATGGCGGAGACCGCCATGACGGCGTCCGCGCCCTTCTGCGGCATGGCGCCGTGGCAGCTCGTGCCCGTGACGTCGATGCGGAACCAGTCGGTGTTCGCCATGCGCGGGCCCGGCTCGCACGAGATGGTGCCGGCCTCCACCTCGCTCCAGATATGCATGGCGAAGACGCCGTCCACGCCCTTGGTGACGCCCGCGTCCATCATCATCTTGCCGCCCTGGCCGTTCTCCTCGGAGGGCTGGAAGACGATGCGGATCTCGCCGCGGATGTCATCGGTCATGTGGCGGAGGATCTGGCAGGCGCCGAGCATCATGGCGATGTGGCAGTCGTGGCCGCAGGCGTGCATGTAGCCCTCGTTCTCGCTGGCGAAGGGTTCGTTCGTCTGCTCGGTGACGGGCAGGGCGTCGATGTCGGCGCGCAGCAAGATGCGGCGGCGCGGCGTGCCGTCGGCCTTGTAGGCGTCCGGCGCGGTGCCGCGGAGCGTGGCGACGAGCCCGGTCTTCAACGGCTGCTCGTAGGGGATGTTCATGGCATCCAGCTGGTTGGCGATGTCCTGCGTGGTGCGGACCTCGTGGAGGCTCGGCTCCGGGTGGCGGTGGAAGTGCCGGCGCTGCTTGATGATGTAGGGCTCGAACTCGTGGGCGATGTCCTGGATGGCGCGGGTGACCTCGGCGTCCTCGCGCGCCTGGTGCGCGTCCATGATGTGCTGGGCGATGGTCTTGGCCATGGGGTGCCTGCCTTTCGCGGGGCGGTGCGTTTTCTCGGCACCATTATAGGCGGCGCGCCGGAGAGCGTGCGGCGCGCTGCGCATCTTGGATGTTGATGGGGACGCGCCTCGGCCCCGAACCGGGTGGATACGGTGCCGTATAATCTGGCGCCGAAGGAAACATGGTCGGGAACCAGCCGCGGTACCTTGCCGCGCGGGAGAAGGGGAGCACATGACGCAGGTCGCATCAACGGGGCAACGGGTGCGCACGCCGGAGCTGCTGGCGCCCGCCGGGAGCCCGGAGGCGTTCGCCGCGGCGCTCGCCGGCGGCGCGGATGCGATCTACCTCGGTCGTGGCGATTTCAACGCCCGCCGCAAGGCCCGCAACTTCTCGGACGACGAGTTCCGCGACGCGTGCCGGGCGGCCCATCTGGCGGGCGCACGCGTGTACGTGACGGTGAACATCGTCATCAAGGAGTCCGAGATGCCCGCCGCCCTGGAGCTCGTGCGCCACTGCACCGAGCTGGGGGCGGACGCGTTCATCATCCAGGACTGGGGGCTCCACGCCCTCGTGCGGCGGCTCATGCCCCAGGTGGAGACCCATATCTCCACGCAGGCGAACATCCACGACGCGCGGGGCGCCGCCTGGTGCCGCGCGGCGGGCGCCGAGCGCGTGACGCTCTCGCGCGAGCTCACGGTGGCCGAGATCGGCGAGATCTCCCGCGCATGCCCCGACCTCGACCTGGAGGTCTTCGCGCACGGGGCGATCTGCTTCAGCTACTCCGGCGTGTGCCTGCTCTCGAGCTTCTGCTGCGCAGGCCGTTCGGCCAACCGCGGCATGTGCGCGCAGCCGTGTCGCCTTCCCTACGAGCTGCTGGACGAGCAGGGCAGAACCATCAGCGCACCGGGACGCGAGCGCGCACTCTGCCCGCGCGACAACAACACGGTCGACCTGCTCCCCGACCTGCTCGAGGCCGGCGCGCACGCCCTCAAGCTCGAGGGCCGCATGAAGGCGCCCGACTACGTGCTCTCCGTGGTGGACGCCTACCGCCACCAGCTGGATGACATCCTGGCGGGGCGTGCGGTCGCGGCGGACGAGCGCGACCTGCGCGCGCGCCAGCTCAAGCGCGCCTTCAACCGCGACTTCACGAGCGCCTACCAGCACGGGCGCTCGGGCGACGAGATGATGAGCTATGAGCGCTCCAACAACCGCGGCCAGGTGGTGGGCGAGGTTCTGGGCTCCAAGACCGTGGGCTCCGGTCCCACGCGCTGCCCGGAGGACCGGCGGAACCGCGTGGCGATCGCGCGCATCCGGCTGTGGGAGCCCGTGGGCAAGGGCGACCTGGTGGAGATTCGCCATGACGATGAGTTCGACCGCTTCCTCACCTACACGGCGACGGAGGACGCACGGGCGGGCGAGGTCGTGGAGGCCCGGATCCCCCGCGCCATGCCTGCGGGGAGCCGCGTGCGGGTGATCCGCAGCGCCGAGGCCCTGAAGGCGGCCGCCGCCGTGGCCAAGCGCCCGGTGATGCGCAAGCGGGCGGTGCACGTGCGCGTGGTCGCTCGGATCGGCGAGCCGTTCGCGGTTGAGCTCGCCTGTGCGGACGATGCCTCGCTTGCCGCCCGCGCCGAAGGCGCCCCGGTGGAGTCGGCGCGGACGCGCGCCGTCTCCCAAGAGGACCTGGTGGAGCACGTGGGCCGCATGGGGTCGAGCCCCTTCGAGGCGGTCGGGTTTACCGTCGAGCTCGATTCCGGCGTCGGCCTGGGGTTCTCGGGCGTGCACGCGGTGCGCGCCGCGGCGTGCGAGGCGCTCGAGCGCCTGATTCTGAACCGGTGCCGGGTGGAGGTGCCCCGTCAGCTGGACCTCTCCGTGCTGGACGCGGACGCCGCCACCCAGATGGCGGGCGGGCGCGTGCCCGAGGTGTGCGCGATCGTTGCCTCGGTGGAGCTCGCCGAGGTGGCGCGGGCTGCGGGCGCCGCGCGCGTCTACGTGGGCACCGACGCCCTCGAGGAGGCGGGCGTCACCCCTGCGGAGGCCGCTCGCGACGGACTCGTCCCCGTGCTCGACGAGGTGTGCCGCGCGTCTGACCACGCCCGGTTGGACCCGTGGGTGCGCGCGGACGGCACCGTGGCCGTGGGCAACATCTCCGAGCTGGCGCTCGCCGCTGAGCGCGGGACGGTGGCCGAGGTCCGGAGCTGCATCCCCGTGCACAACGCGGCCTGCGCCCGCGCACTCGAGGCCGCCGGCGCCCGGGGCTTCTGGCTCTCGCCCGAGATCTCGCTCGACGAGTTGGAGGAGCTCGTGCCGCGGATCGGTGCGCCTGCGGGCGTGGTCGTCATGGGACGCCCCCGCGTGATGACGAGCGAGCACTGCATCCTGCAGGTGGCGAACCGCTGCATCCACGACTGCGCGCGCTGCGGGCTCCGGCACCGCCGGCTCTCGCTGAGAAACATCGACGGCAAGGAGCTTCCCGTGCGCACGGATATCCACGGGCGCTCGCACCTCTACGATTCCTTTCCGCTCGACCTCACGCCGCAGATGGGGCGCATGGCGGCCGCGGGCGTTACCCGCTTTGCCGTGGACGGCACCCTCATGGACGCCGCCGAGCTCGAGCGCGCGGTGGCCCGCGTGGTCCGGGCGGCGGACGCGGTGCGCGCGGGCAGGAAGCCGGCCAAGCGCCTGGCGGGCCACACGTCGGGCTGCCTCTACGTGGGAATCTCCTGATGGCGCGGGAGGGGTCCGCGCGGGCCTCGGCGCCCGAGTCCGTGCCTGAAGGTCTCATCGTCTACCGGGACGAGACACTGCTCGCGGCGGATAAGCCCGCCGGTATGATCGTGCACGGCGACGGCACGGGCACGCGCGCGCTCACGGATGCCGTGGCCGGCGCGCTCGGGGGTGACCCGGCCTCGACAGGCGAGCTCCAGGCGGTGAACCGCCTGGACCGGGATACCACGGGACTCGTGCTCTTCTCGCGCGCGAAGGCGGTGCAGCCCGCGCTCGACCGCCTGGTGGCCGAGCGCGCCGTGGAGAAGACCTACCTGGCCGCGGTGGCCGGTTCGGTCCCCTGGGAGCGCCGGACGTTCGAGCAGCCCATCGGCCGCGACCGCCACGACGCCCGGCGCATGCGCGTGAGCCGGACGGGCAAGCCGGCGCGGACCGATGCCCGCGTCCTCGCACGCCGCGCGTCCGGTTCCGACGGGCCCGCCGCAACGTTCCTGCTCGTGCGCCTGCACACGGGCCGCAAGCACCAGATCCGCGTGCACCTCGCCCATGCCGGCTTTCCGATCCTGGGCGATGCGCTCTACGGCGGCGCCGGCCGGTGGCACGGCGGCCTCATGCTCCATGCCTGGCGGCTCTCCCTCGCGCACCCCGTCACGGGTGAGCGCCTGAATCTGGAGGCACCCGAACCCGACCGGTTCCGTCGCCTGTTTCCCCATGCGGAGCTGCCGGCTCGGTCTCGGTAGCCCGGCCCGGTGTCCGGACCTCGGCCGCGGTGTGGCAGTGCTATCATCGACCGGTCGGGCATCGGGTGACAAGGACGGGTATGGTCGGTCTCGGAACACTCATCAACATGGGCCTCATCGTGGTCGGCGGCCTCGTCGGCATGGTGGGCGGTCGCTTCATCACCCCGCGCATCCAAGACGGCCTCATGAAGGCCGCTGCCGTCTGCGTCATGTTCGTGGGCCTCGCCGGCGCCATGCAGCAGATGCTCGCCGTCTCGGGCGCGGGCCTTACCAGCGGCGGGACCATGCGCATGCTCATCTCGCTCGCCGGGGGCACCGTCATCGGCGAGGCGGCGGATCTGGAGCGCTGGATGGAGCATTTCGGCGAGTGGCTCAAGGCCAAGACCGGCAACGCGCGCGACGGCGGCTTCGTGAATGCCTTCGTCACCTGCTCGCTCACCGTGTGCATCGGCGCCATGGCGGTGGTGGGCGCCATCCAGGACGGCGTGGCGGGCGACTGGTCCATGCTCGCCCTCAAGGGGGCACTCGACTGCGTGATCGTCTGCGTGATGAGCGCGAGCCTGGGGCGCGGCGCCATCTTCTCCGCCATTCCCGTGGGCATCTTCCAAGGTGCGATCACCCTCGCCGCTCACGCGCTCGAGGGCGTCATGACCACCGCCGCCGTGAACGGCCTCTCCATGGTGGGCGCCATTCTCATCTTCTGCGTGGGCGTGAACCTCATCTGGCCGAAGACGTTCCGTGTAGCCAATATGCTACCGAGTGTGTTCATCGCCGCGCTTCTTGCATTTGTGTAGAATGACGCAGATTACTTTACCTTGCTAAAGAGAGAAGCAAGCATGATCGATATCCATCCGCTGACCGCGGACTTCGAGGATTATCTGCGCGACGAGTCCCGCACGGTAGGGTCTGCGCAGAGCATCTCGTTCCCTGAATCGGAGGCCGAGGTCCGCGAGATCCTCGCTCGCACGGCGCCCTCGCCCGTGACCCTCCAGGGTGCCCGCACCGGCCTTGCCGCCGGCGCCGTGCCGGAGGGCGGGCACGTCATGAACCTGTCGCGCATGAACCGCTATCGGGGGCTGCACGTGGACGGGGAGACGGGTCGCTTCCACCTGTGCGTGGAACCCGGCGTGATTCTCTCGGAGCTGCGAAAGCGCCTGGCCAAGCGCGAGATTCCCGCCGCGGACTGGGACGAGGCGTCCCTCGCCGCGCTCGCTCGCTTCGAGCAGGCTCCCGCGCAGTTCTTCCCCACGGACCCCACCGAGGCCTCGGCCGAGCTGGGCGGCATGGCCGCCTGCAACGCGAGCGGGGCGCGCAGCTACCGCTACGGCGCCATGCGCGCGCACGTGAGCGCCGTGCGCGTGGTGCTGGCGACGGGCGACGTCCTGGCGCTGCGCCGCGGCGAGGCGCGGGCCCGCGGGCGCCGCCTGGACCTTACGTGCGAGGACGGGCGCTCCCTCTCGCTCGACCTGCCCACCTACGTCATGCCCGCGGTGAAGAACGCATCGGGCTACTACGTGGCCGACGACATGGACGCCGTGGATCTCTTCGTGGGCTCGGACGGCACGCTCGGCATCATCACCGAGCTGGAGCTCGAGCTCCTGCCCGTGCCGGCGGTGACCTGGGGCGTGAGCTGCTTCTTTGAGGACGAGTCCCAGGCGCTCGACTTCACGATCGCCGCGCGCCCGGTGCTCGGGGGCAGGGCGGCCGCGTTCGAGTACTTCGACGGGGCCGCGCTCTCCATCCTGCGCCGTCAGAAGTCCGCGAGCGCCGCGTTCTCCGGCCTGCCCCAGGTGCCCGAGCGCTATCGGGCCTGCGTCTTCGTGGAGCTGGAGTGCGATGACGAGGACCAGGCCCTGGAGAGCCTAGACGCCATCGGGCGCGCCATGGGCGAGGTGGGCGCGGACGAGCGCGACACCTGGGTCGCCCGCACGGACGTGGACCGCGAGTGCCAGCGGTTCTTCCGCCACGCGGTGCCCGAGAGCGTCAACATGCTCATCGACGAGCGCCGCCGCACCGATCCCGTCATCACCAAGCTGGGCAGCGACATGTCCGTGCCGGACGACCGCCTGCACGACGTGGTGGCCCTCTACCGTCGCACCCTTGCCGAGGCGGGCCTGGAGAGCGCGGCGTGGGGGCATATCGGTAACAACCACCTGCACGTGAACGTGCTCCCGCGCGACGCCGCGGACTACGCCGCCGGCAAGGAGCTCTTCAAGCGCTGGGCCGCGGAGGTCACCGCCATGGGCGGCGCGGTCTCGGCCGAGCACGGCGTGGGCAAGATGAAGCGCGACTTCCTGCTGACCATGTACGGGCCGGAGCACATCGCCGAGATGGCGCGGCTCAAGCGCCGGTTCGACCCCGAGGTGCGGCTGAACCGCGGCAACCTGTTCGCGGCGAGCGAGGCGGAGGGCCAGCCGGTTCCGGCGGCTTTTGCCGCGAAAGGGGATGAGTAGCATGCGGATCCTGGTCTGCGTGAAGGCCGTGCCCGGCTCCACCGAGGTGAAGATGGATCCCAAGACCAACACCATCGTGCGCGACGGCGGCTCGGCGGTCCTGAACCCGTTCGACGCCTCGGCGCTCGAGGTGGCGCTCGCGCTGAAGGACGCGGCCGCGGCCGGCGACCCCGTGCGCGTGACGGTGCTCTCCATGGGCATCCCCGCCACGGCGAAGATCCTCCGCGACTGCATCGCCCGCGGCGCGGACGATGCCATCCTGCTCTCGGACCGTGCCTTCGCCGGCGCCGACACGCTCGCGACCACCTACGCGCTCTCGTTGGGCGCCGCAGCGATGGGCGAGGCCCCCGACCTGGTACTCTGCGGCAAGATGGCCGTGGACGGCGATACCGCGCAGATCGGTCCCGAGCTGGCGGGCGCCCTCGGCATCCCCTGCGTGGCCGACGTGGCCGAGCTCGTCTCGCTCGCGGACGGCGCCCTCACCGTGCGCCATGCCACGGACGCGGGCGTGGCCACCGTGGAGCTCGCGCTGCCGGCCCTGCTCACGGTGGCGAAGGATATCGCCCAGCTGCGCATGCCGAGCATCGCGGGCGTGCGCGCCGCCGAGGACGCCCCCGTGCGTGTGCTCTCCGCCGCGGACGCCGGCGCCGATTCCGCACGGTGCGGACTCGCGGGTTCGCCCACGCAGGTGGTCCGCTCGTTCGTGCCGGAGCGCTCGGGCGCGGCGGAGCGCGTGGAGGGAACGGCGGCCGGGCAGGCCGCCAAGCTGGTCGATCTGCTGGGAGGCATGGGACTATGAGCGGACTCGTCGTCGATAGCGAACGGTGCATCGGGTGCGGCCGGTGCGTGCGCGCGTGCGGCTGCACGGGCATCGTGGTCGAGGGGCCGCGCGGGCGTCGGCTGGCCCGGCCCACGGATGCGTGCATCCTCTGCGCCTCCTGCGTGGACGCGTGCCCGGTTGACGCCATCTCCGTCGAGCGCGAGGAGGCCGGCGCGGCCGACCTGGCGAGCTACAGCGGGTACTGGGTCTTCTGCCAGACGGACGCGTCGGGTGCTCCGCTGCCGGTGGCGTTCGAGCTCATCGGCCGCGCGCGCGAGCTGGCGGACGCCCGCGGCTGCCGGCTGACGGCGCTCCTGCCGGCAGCCGCGAACGGGGCGGCCCCGCTCATCGCGGCGGGCGCGGACGAGGTGCTCTGCTGCGCCGACCCGCGGCTCGCGGACGATGACGTGGAGGTGTTCACCTCTTGGATCTGCCATCTGGCGGAGGAGCGCCGGCCCGAGGCCATCCTCTACGGCGCCACGGTCTTCGGTCGCGTGCTCGCGCCCGCCGTGGCGCAGCGCCTGCAGACCGGCCTTACCGCCGACTGCACCGTGCTCGACGTGGACGCGCAGGCAGGACTCCTCCAGCAGACGCGCCCGGCCTTCGGCGGCAACCTGATGGCGACGATCGTCTGCCCCGCGCACCGGCCCCAGATGGCGACCGTGCGCCCCGGCGTGTTCTCGGCCCCCGCGCCGGATGCGTCGCGCACCGGTTCGGTGGAGGAGGTCGCGCTCGGCGACGTGCCCGACGCGCGCGTGCGCAGCCTGGGCGTCGAGACCGCGGCCGCGCAAGACACCCTCACCGACGCCGACGTGCTCGTGGTGGTGGGCCGCGGCATCGGCTCCAAGAAGAACATCCCCCTCATGCAGCACCTAACCGACCTGCTGGGCGGCAAGCTCGGCTGCACGCGCCCGGTGGTGGAGACCGGCTGGCTCGAGTACTGGCACCAGGTGGGGCAGACCGGCGTCTCGGTGGCGCCCAAGGTGCTGCTGAGCGTGGGCGTCTCGGGCGCCGTGCAGCACCTGGCGGGCATCGGCGGCGCGGAGACGGTCATCGCCATCAACGAGGACCCCTCGGCCCCCATCTTCAATGCTGCGCACTACCGCGTGGAAGGCGACTGCATCGAGGTCGTGCGCGAGCTGGTGGCCCGGCTGGAGGCGCGCTCCTAGCCGTTTTCGGCCAGACGCTCCGAGGCTCTTGCTTGTGCGCGGGTCCCGCCGCCTGTGCGCGGACCCGCGCCTTTTTCGTCTTACACGAAAATCAGGTTCACGAGCACCATGTAGAGGGCCGTGGCGGTGAAGATGGAGAGCAGCATGTTGCGGCGCCAGAGGTAGGTGCCGCCCGCCACGAGGACGCCCGCCGCCTCGGGCACGCCGTGCGCGCCGGAAAGCCAGGCCACGTCTTTCAAGCAATAGACCACCAAGAAGGCGAAGACCACCACCGACATGAGGGCGGACGCCCACCAGGGGAATCCGAGCGAGACGACAAAGATGCCGCAGGTCATGCCTGTGAACAGAAAGCTCGCCAGAATGGGGATGGTGATGGGGAGGGCTGCGCGCAGTGCGTGCGCCACCGTGCCCTTCTCGCGCGTCTCGTCGTTCGCCTGCTCCATCGCGGCCCCTTTCTCCGGTCATTTCGCAGCCGCCCAGCATAGCAGATGGCAAATATCCGGTAATCCTACTGCAATAGTCTGTTATATGCCAACGATTGCGTACAAGGATGCGCTACCATAGGGGCGTCGCACGTAACTTCACTTGAAAGGAGCGCGCCATGAGCCTGTGGCACGAACTCGAGACGCTGAAGAAGGGCACCTGGGTGGAGCTCTCGCACCCGCTGACGAACGAGAGCCCGTACTGGGGCGGCATGCCGGACGGCGTGGTCGACCTCTGCAACACCGTGTTCGACTACGACTCCGAGATCCTTTCCTGCCGTATCCAGACCTACAAGTTCCCCGGCCAGTTCGGCACGCACGTGGACTTCCCGAGCCACTTCACGGCCGGCAAGGTGGGTTCCGAGGCGTTCGGCGGCGCGCAGATGGTGCTGCCGCTCTGCGTGATCGACCTCACGGGCAAGGTTGCCGCCGAGGGTCCGGACACCGCGGTGACCGTTGAGGACATCAAGGCCTGGGAGGCCGAGCACGGCCGCGTCCCGGAGGGCGCCTTCGTGGCCCTGCGCACCGACTGGTCCAAGCGCTGGCCCGATAACGACGCGCTCAACAACTTCGACGCCGAGGGCGGCGAGCACTGCCCCGGTTGGTCGCTGCCGGCGCTCCAGTTCCTCTACGAGGAGCGCGGCATCGCCATGAACGGCCACGAGACCTTCGACACCGACGCGTCCTACCTGGCCGTGGAGGCGGACGACCTGGCCTGCGAGCGCTGGGTGCTCGACAACGGCCACCTGCAGGTGGAGGTCATGGCCAACCTGGACCAGGTGCCCGCCACGGGCGCCATCGTCTTCGTGTTCTGGCCGCGCATCGAGGAGGCCACGGGCCTGCCGGCGCGCGTGGTGGCCGTCTTCGACGAATAGCCCGAACGCCTGAAAACCCGAGCGCCCTCCCTAGTGGGAGGCGAGCCAGCGGCGCATCTCGGCGGTGAGTTCCGCCCAGGTGCGCCGCGTTGTCTCGAGCACGAACGGCCGGGTGATGCCGAAGGGGCGCTCGAGACCGCGCAGCAGGTAGCCCTGCTCCCGGGCGATGCACAGGCTTTCGGGGTACACGAGCTCGAAGGCGAGCGCGATGGTGCCCACGTGCATGTCGAGCGGGGTCTCGCGCTCGTTGCGGGCGAGGCAGCGGTGCTCCAGGAACGCGCGGCGGGCCGGCTCGCTCACGTAGCTCGCCAGGAACTCGTCCTCGCTCACGCCGAGCACCGTCTGGGTGGTGTTCTCGAACCCGCTCGTGCGGAAGATGTCCACCTTGTCCGCGTCGCGCACGATCTGGCAGAAGCATCGCGCGCGCTCGTCCAGGGAATCCGGCAGCCGAAAATCGCTGTGGAGGCCCACGGCGGTGCGGATGAGGTCGTCTTGGGCCCGGTCGTCCAGGAAGGACTCGATGCGTCCGCTGCCGGGCTCGTCCGCCTGCGCGGGGTGCGACACGGGAACCGGGTGCGCGAGCTCGGGGGCGTTGATGCGCAGGGCGGGGGTGGAACCCGTTCTGGCGCCCTCGCCGGCGGCCGCGTTGCCCTCGCCCGCGCCGTAGTCGCCGAAGAGCACCTCCACGCCGATGGCCGGATGGCTTGCGGATCGGGCGTCCGAGAACGTGTCCCAGCGGCGGAGCTGCTCAAAGCGGCCGATATCGTGCAGCAGGCAGCAGAGCCAGGCGAGGTCGAGCTCGTCGCCGGCAAGGCCCAGGGACCGGGCGATGCGCTCGCCCGCCGCGGCCACGCGGTAGGTGTGCCCCACCTTGAGGGCGATGCGCGGGTTCTTGATGTCGTAGGGGGCAACGTAGGCGGAAAACGCCCGCCGCGCCCGATCGCGGTCGATGAGTGCCATAGGCTCCACCCTTCCTGCAGCTGTGGGATTTGATGATACGCCCCCGCTGCGCGCCCGTTCGCGGCGGGCTATGCCGTATCATGGACAGGTCACATTCCATCCGGGGGCAACCCATCCCCGGTTTCGCGCCGACAGGAAGGCAGGCACCATGGTCTCGCGCATCTACGTGGAGAAGAGGACCGGTTTCGACGTGGAGGCGCGGCAGCTCGCCGCAGAGCTCCGCGACACCCTGGGCATCTCCGGCCTCCAAGGCCTGCGCATCCTCAACCGCTACGACGTGGAGGGCATCGACGCCGAGCTCTTCGAGCGCTGCGTGCCGGTGGTGTTCTCCGAACCGCAGGTGGACGTCACCTACCGCGAACTGCCTGCCTTCGAGGGCCCGCTCTTTGCCGTGGAGGCGCTGCCCGGCCAGTTCGACCAGCGCGCCGACTCCGCCGCCGAGTGCGTGCAGCTCATCTCGCAGGGCGACCGCCCTGCCGTGCGCTGCGCCAAGGTGTACCTGCTTTCGGGCGAGCTTTCTGAGGCGGACGCGGCCGCCATCGAGCGCTACGTGGTGAACCCCGTGGAGGCGCGCCTGGCCTCGCTCGACCCGGTGGCGACGCTTACCGCCGAGGTTCCCGAGCCGCGTCCCGTCGAGGTTCTCACCGGCTTCACCGAGCTTTCCGCCGAGGGTCTGGCCGACGTCATCCGCGCGCGCGGCCTCGCCATGGACCAGGCGGACATCGAGTTCTGCCAGGAGTGCTTCCGCGGCGAGCACCGCGACCCCACCATCACCGAGATCCGCGTGATCGACACCTACTGGTCCGACCACTGCCGCCACACCACCTTCGGCACCGAGCTCACGAACGTGCAGATCGACGACACCGCCGTGCAGGAGGCCTTCGACCGCTACCTGGCCATGCGCGCCGAGCTCGGCCGCGAGCACAAGCCCGTCTGCCTCATGGACATGGGCACCATCGGCGCCAAGTACCTGAAGGCCAAGGGTATCCTCAAGAACCTGGACGAGTCCGAGGAAATCAACGCCTGCACCGTGCGCACCACGGTGGACGTGGACGGCGAGGACCAGGAGTGGCTCTTCCTCTTCAAGAACGAGACGCACAACCACCCCACCGAGATCGAGCCCTTCGGCGGCGCGGCCACCTGCATCGGCGGCGCCATCCGCGATCCGCTGTCCGGTCGCAGCTACGTGTACCAGGCCATGCGCGTGACGGGCGCCGGCGACCCGACGGTCCCCGTGGCCGAGACGCTGCCCGGCAAGCTCCCGCAGCGCAAGCTCGTGACCACGGCGGCCGCGGGCTACTCCAGCTACGGCAACCAGATCGGGCTGGCCACCGGCCAGGTGAACGAGCTCTACCACCCGGGCTACGTGGCCAAGCGCATGGAGGTGGGCGCCGTGGTGGGCGCCACGCCCGCCAGCCACGTGCGCCGCGAGTGCCCGGAGCCCGGCGACAAGATCATCCTGCTTGGCGGACGCACCGGCCGCGACGGCATCGGCGGCGCCACGGGCAGCTCCAAGACGCAGAACACCGAGAGCGTGGAGACCTCCGGCGCCGAGGTGCAGAAGGGCAACGCACCCGTGGAGCGCAAACTCCAGCGCCTGTTCCGCCGCGGCGACGCCTGCCGCCTCATCAAGCGCTGCAACGACTTCGGCGCGGGCGGCGTGTCCGTTGCCGTGGGCGAGCTGGCCGACGGCCTCTACATCGACCTCGACATGGTCACCAAGAAGTACGACGGCCTGGACGGCACGGAGCTCGCCATCTCCGAGTCCCAGGAGCGCATGGCCGTGGCCGTGGCCGAGGACGATGTCGAGGAGTTCATGGAGCTCGCCCGCGAGGAGAACCTCGAGGCCACGGTGATCGCCGAGGTCACCCACGAGGCACGCGTGCGCATGGCATGGGACGGCGACGTGATCGTGGACCTCTCCCGCGAGTTCCTGGCCAGCAACGGCGCGCCCAAGGCGCAGGACGCCCACGCGGCGGCGCGCCAGGTATGGCAGCCCAGCTGGGCGGGCGAGACCCTGGCCGAGCGCCTGCGCTCCGTGGTGGGCGACCTCAACGTTGCCTCCAACAAGGGCCTCTCCGAGCGTTTCGACTCCACCATCGGCGCGGCCACGGTGCTCATGCCCTTCGGCGGCAAGACGCAGCTCACGCCCGCCGAGGCCATGATCGCCAAGTTCCCCGTGGACGGCGAGACCACCACGACCTCCGGCATGGCGTGGGGCTTCAACCCCTACCTCATGAGCGCCGACCAGTTCGCGGGCGCCTACCTCTCTGTGGTGGAGAGCGTCTCCAAGCTGGTGGCCGCGGGCTTTGAGCACGAGCGCGCCTACCTCTCCTTCCAGGAGTACTTCGAGCGCCTGCGGAACGTGCCCGAGCGCTGGGGCAAGCCCATGCAGGCTGTGCTCGGCGCCCTCATGGCCCAGGTTGACCTGTGTATCGGCGCCATCGGCGGCAAGGACTCTATGAGCGGTTCCTTCGAGCGCGAGGACACGGGCGACGAGCTGAACGTCCCGCCCACGCTGGTGAGCTTCGCCGTGGCCGTGGGCAACGTGGCCCGCGCCACCTCGCCGGAGTTCAAGGGCGCCGGCCACCGCGTGGTCGTGGTGGAGCCGGCTGTGTACGGCGCGGACCATCGCCCTGCGGTTGACGGGCTTCTCGAGGGCTTCTCGTACGTGGAGCGGCTCATCGGCAGCGGGGCCGCGCTGGCGGTCTCCACGCCCGGTTACGGCTGCGGTGCCGAGGCGCTCTTCAAGATGTGCGTGGGCAACCTGATCGGTCTTTCGCTCGACGCGAAGGTGCCGGTGGACCATCTGTTCCAGCCGTACTACGGTGCGTTCTTCGTGGAGCTCGCCGAGGGCGCGGAGCTGCCTGCGCACACGGACGCGCTCGCGGTGCATGAGGTGGGCGCCACGACCGCGGCCTATGAGTTTGCGGACACGGGCGAGGTCGTCGACCTGGCCGAGCTGCAGGAGGCCTGGGAGCGCGGCTCCGGGCTCGAGGGCGTGTTCCCGTACCGCACGAAGGGCGATGCTCCCGCGGTGGAGCCCGTCTCCTTCCACGCCGAGGCACCGCACGTGTACGGCGGTGCCAAGTTCGCCCGTCCGCGCGTGATCATCCCGGTGTTTCCCGGTAACAACTGCGAGTACGACTCCGCGCGCGCCTTCCGCGCCGCCGGTGCCGAGGCCGACGTGTTCGTCATCAACAACCTCACGCCCGAGGCCGTGGCCGAGAGTACCGCGGAGCTCGCCCGCCGCATCCGCGAGAGCCAGATCGTCATGATCCCCGGCGGCTTCTCCGGCGGCGACGAGCCGGACGGTTCGGCTAAGTTCATCACCGCGTTCTTCCGCGCGCCCGAGGTCACCGAGGCGGTGCGCGACCTGCTCCAGGCTCGCGACGGACTCATGCTCGGCATCTGCAACGGCTTCCAGGCGCTCGTGAAGCTGGGGCTGGTGCCCTACGGCGACATCGTAGACGCCACGCCTGCGGCGCCGACGCTCACGTTCAACACCATCGGCCGGCACCAGAGCCGCCTCGTGCGCACGCGCGTGGCGAGCGACCTCTCGCCGTGGTTCTCCGCCTGCGAACCGGGCGTGGACTACACCGTGGCGATCAGCCATGGCGAGGGTCGCTTCGTGGCGAGCGACGAGGTGCTGGGCCAGCTCGCGGCCGCGGGTCAGGTGGCCACGCAGTACGTGGGACTCGACGGTGCTCCCTCCATGGACCTCGCGGTGAATCCCAACGGCTCCGTGGCGGCGATCGAGGGCATCACGAGCCTCGACGGCCGCGTGCTTGGCAAGATGGGCCATGTGGAGCGTCGCGGTGCGGGGCTCTACCGGAACGTGCCGGGCGAGAAGTGGATGCCGATCTTCGAGAGCGGCGTGGCGTACTTCGCGTAAGCTGCTCGCGAGGCTGTGCGGTGCCGGAACGGGGCTGCGCGGTCGCATCGCCGGAGGTGATGGCCGCATGAGAGACGGGCGTTCGCTTGGCGACGTCGTTCGGGGCCTGGGGGCGTCTCCCCATGCCCCCGCTTGTCTCTGGGTCGCGGGGCTTGTGTGCGGGCTTGGCTCGACGCCCGCGGGGCTCGGGCTTCTCTACCTGCGGGTGCCACCGCTCGTGCTGGGGCCGCTCGCCATCGCCGATCCCTGGTATGTGGTCGTGCTGGTGCTGGCGGCGCTCGGCGTGGCCTTGCTGACCCTTGCGCGGCGCGTGCGCCGGGAGGCCGAGGTCGCGGGGGTGCGGTCCGCTCGTTCTCGCGCACGGGTGGTCGTCGTCACGGCGGTCTCCGTGCTCGCCGTCGCGCTCGGTGTGGCCGCCGGGGCGCTCTCAACGTTGCTCGCCCTTGTGGATACCTCGTACCTGCTCGATCCGGCGAGTCCGGGCGGCGCACGCGTGCTCGTGGTGCAGCACTCGTTCCTGCTGATCGGAGCCGGGGACGTCTATCTCGTCGAACCGGGGAATCCCGTGCCGCGAGCGATTCGCTCCTACCAGACGGACGATGGCTACGACCCCATCGCGGCGGGCGACTATGTGCTCTCCTGGCAGGGCGAGACGCCCAACCTGAGCATCGGCGGCACGCTCGGGTAGCCGGCTCCCGGTGGTCTTGTCTCTTGTTTTGAGATAACAATTCCCTGGTACCATGGGCCGCAACCGATAGTTTCTCATTTGATTACCAGAGTAGGTGGCATGGCTACCGGGCCATCCCGTACCTTGATGGCAACGGATCCGGTACGCGAAGGAACGAGCATGGCCCCGCCGGTCGGGGGCTTTCCAAGGAGTCAGGAGTCAGATATGAACGTGGAGATCGCCCAGCGCCTCGCCGAGCTTCGCCGGGCGCGTGGCTACAGCCAGGAAACCCTGGCGCGGGAACTCGGTCTCTCGCGGCAGGCCGTGAGTAAATGGGAGCGGGCGGAGAGCTCGCCCGACACGGACAACCTCATCCAGCTCGCCAAGCTCTATGGCGTGAGCCTAGACGAGCTCTTGAACGTGGACGCGGACGTGGCCGAGGACATCGCCTACGAGAACGCCGACAAGGCGGCCGGGGTGGCGGGTTCAAACGCGCAGGCGCAGGAGGATGCCGCCCGGCTTTCCCAGGCGGTCGATGCAGCGGTGTCCGCCAGCAAGGCAGCCGCCCAGGCGGCCGAGGCGGCCGGGAGGTCTGCGGCGATCCATGCCGGGGTCGCCGGTACCGCGCCCCAGGAAAAGAAGCGCAAGGGGCCGTGGCGCTCCTTCCCCTACGCCGTCGCCATGGTCATCCTCTTCTTCCTGCTGGTCTTCTTGGGCTACGCCGAGCTCTCCTGGCTCGTGTTCCTCACCATCCCCATCTACAACTGGATGGCGAACATCCTGGACGAGGCCCGCGAGCGCGAGGATGCTCCCGTGGCGTCCACCGACGCCGCGAAGGGGGACGAGTAGCCATGGCGAAGCTGACGAAATCGGAGAAGATCAAGGTCGGCGTGGCGATCGCGCTCATCGTTCTGATCATCGGCTGCGCGTTCGGCGTGTCGATCACGCCTCGCGGACTCAGTCTCTTCCAGGTCAACTTGGGTGGCTGGGGCGACGGCGACACCTGGGGCGGCTCGTGGCAGACGGTCGGCACGTGGAAGGAGAGCGCGGACGGCATCTCCGTCATCGAGGCGCAGGCGGATGCCGCGGACATCGTGCTCAAGCGGGGCGCGGGCGAGCAGGTGGTCGTGCACGAGCAGGCTATGCTGCGCGACGGTGCTAAGAAGCCGGCAACGACAACGGACGCGACGGTCTCCGATGGCACGCTGACCGTTCGCGAGCAGGGGCTGGGCGTAATCAACGGGGGTTCCCGGCGCATCGTCATCGAGGTGCCGAGTGCTCTCGAGGGCACCTTGAAGACGGTCGGTCTCTCCGCGAGCGCGGGGGATGTGGTGGCCGACGGCATTGCTGTGGGCGCAGTTGCCCTGGACTCCTCAGCGGGCGACGTCTCCGTGCGCGATGTGGATGCGGATTCCCTCGCGGCCTCGTCCAGCGCGGGCGACATCTCCGCCACGTTCGCGCGGCAGCTGCCCCGTGCGCTCTCGCTCGCCGCAGGCGCGGGGGATATCGAGTTCACCGCGCCTCGGAAGAGCGGGTTCACCCTCGACCTCTCGCAGGGCGTCGGGGACTTCGATCACGACGACGTCGAGCTCGGCACGGAGGGAGGCTCCCTCTACCGCTACGGTGACGGCTCGGCCAAGGTGACTTTGCAGACATCCGTCGGCGACGTGGAGCTTGCCGTCCGGTAGCGCGTGCCGCCGCCCCCGCTAACCCAGCCGCTCGTAGCGCCGCGCCGCAATACGCATGTTGATCTCGCTGATCTCTTCCAGGCCTTCGATATAGGGGCCGTAGACCTTGTAGGGATCGCCCGCGCCCAGGCTGCACGACCCGCAGTTCTCGCAGCTGCCCTCACCGCAGCCCGAGAGCGACCGGCGGATGATCTCTTCGCGCTGCTCGCGCGTGGTGTCCTTGATGAGCGTGCTCTGCATGGCAAACCGCCTCCCGCGGATGATGACGAGCGTTCTCAGGCGGCAGTCTAGCACCGCTCACGGCACCCGGTTCTCCCGTTTCCGTTGTGCTACCATGGAGGCATCATGCGAACCCAAGGTGAGGAGCGTATATGCACCATCCCATGAAGCAGCTACCCGAGCGTGCCATTAGCGAAGACGAGGCGCGCGAGATCCTGGACCTCGGCGAGTACTGCGTCGTCGCGACCACCGACGAGGACGGCCATCCCTACTGCACGCCGCTTTCCTACGTGATGGACGGGGACACCCTGTACATCCACACGGGTGCCGCCGGCGGTCAGAAGACCGAGGATTGGGCGCGCGACCCGCGCGTCTGCGTGACCGTTGCCATGGATATGCAGCCAAGCTACTTCCAGACGGCCAACAACCCCGGATTCTTCACCACGGGCTATGCGAGCGTCATTGCCACCGGTGCGGCGCATCGCGTGGAGGATGTCGCCACCATTCGCCGCGTGCTCGCGAACCTATGCCTCAAGTACTCCCCGGAGTTCAAGCGCGAGATCGGCGGGGCCATCCAGCGCGAGCTTTCGGTCACCGCGGTGTGGGCCATCGAGCTCGACCACATCTCTGGCAAGGCTGGACGCCGCGTTCGCAACGGCAAGGGCGCCGTTTCGCATCCTGCCGAGGCTGACAAGGCCGATGCGGGCCAAAAGTAGGGCCTACTTTATCGGTTTTGGCATTGCGAGCTAGAACCAGGTCGATACTTTATCGGTTTGAGTGGGAGCTTCTGGGTAGGCTGCCGGGAACAGTTCGGGGAACTGCAGGTAAAACGTCTGTAGCTCGCTTCTCGTTTCGTCGCCTACTCTGAAGAGTCCCGAAAACCGATAAAGTATCGGCCTGGTTTTTTCCAGAAGGATCACAACCAATAAACTATGCGCCACTTTTGCCCTCCCCGAGGTCCGAGCGTCGTCTTGGCAAGAGCGGAATCGGGTTTTTCCTCAGATGTAATCCACGGATTACATCTGGCGACCGGTTACGGGCAAAGCTGCCCGTATGGAAACTACGCTTTACATCGACGTATGCCAGCGCCTGGGAAACACGGTGCGCTGCTGGCGTGTGGACAACGGTTTCAACAAAATAGATTTCTGCCTGATGGCGCGTATCAGCCGGCCCCTGCTCGACAAGATCGAGTCCGGCCAGGCCAACGTCACGATCTCCACGCTCGCCCGTCTTGCCGAGGCCATGGACATGGACGTTCCCGATTTGTTCTTGTAGCTGCTGCGGGCCCGCGCTGCCTGCGCGTTGTAAGAGCTCTGCAACGTTTGGGCCGCTCGTCTGAACGAGAAGGCAACGGGTATAGTATCCAAAGCAAATTTGCCCTTAAAGGAACGGGAGGTTCCCATGGCATATCGCAACGGTCCCTTCGGCGCGAGCGAGGAGCAGGCCATCAGTCCCTTCGACCCTGCTCGCGACCATAGCTCCAAGCTCACGCGCGGATCCTACAACCTGCTGATGGGCGGGCTCGTCGCGGCGGGCTTTGTCGTCATCGCGCTCTGCGGGCTGCTCTGCTCCAATGCGTCGTTCCTCATGAGCATCCTGCAGAACTACGTGTTCTACGCGATCGGCTCGCTGGCGGTGAGTATTGGCGGCTTCGTCGTCATCATGCGCGGCATGCGCCGCGAGGGCTTCGGCATGGCGCTCGCCGGCTACGCGATGGTGGTCGTCTCTATGGGCTTTACCACAGGGCTCATCCTGCCGTTCTACGACCTGCCGAGCATCGCGAACGCCTTCGTGGGCACGGCGATCATCGCCGCGGTGTTCACCCTCGCGGGTGGGTTGTGGCCGCAGTTCTTCGCGCGTATCCAGGGCGTGCTCACGGTGTCGCTCCTCGCGCTGATCGTCGTCTCGATCGTCGGCCTGTTCATGGGCGCGGACATGGGTTGGCTCGATTACGCCGTCGTGCTGGTGTTCTGCGGCTTCATCGGTTGGGACACCTACCGCGCGCAGCAGTGCGAGCCCACGGTGAAGATGGCGATCTTCAACGCCGTGAACATCTGGCTCGACCTGGTGAACGTGTTCATCCGCATCCTCTCGATCGTGGGCAGGAGGGACTAGTCCCGCTCCCCGGCAACCTGCCTGCTTCGGCGCCCGGCCCCGTGCCGGGCGCTTTTTCTTCTCGCGGCGGGGCGGCTCCACGGCAACGCGGTCCCACGGCAACGCGGCAACGCCGGCCCGCCACGGCCCCATGTGTCGTGGACCCGTCATGAAGCCGTTGCAGTCTTGTTTCGAAACACGCCCGCAACAACCCCACGGCTCCTCACCTCGTACCATACTCCGCCGGGGCCTTGCGCTCCCGTGGCTTGTCCACGTGCGTATGAGTACAAGAGTAGGGGAGATGCGTGATGGGACTCTATCGCCCTGAGTTCGAGCACGACGCCTGCGGTATCGGCGCCTTGGCCGACCTGCACGGCGTCCGCCGTCACCAGATACTGGACGACGCCCTTTCCGTCCTGGTCAACCTTGAGCACCGCGGCGGAACCGGCTTGGAGAAGAACACCGGCGACGGCGCCGGCATCCTGTTCCAGGTGCCGCACCACTTTTTCCGCAAGGTCGCGCAGCGCTGTGGCCATATCCTGCCCGATGAGGGCGATTACGGCGTGGCGATGCTCTTCTTCCCGCAGGACGAGCACGGCGTGACGGACGCCCGTCGCGTCTTCGAGGAGGGCTGCGCCGAGGCCGGCGTGCCCGTGCTCTTCTGGCGCGAGGTTCCCGTGGACCCGCATGACCTGGGCGAGACCGCCCGCGCCTGCATGCCCACCATCCTGCAGTGCTTCCTCGGCCGTCCGGACGACGTGGAGCGCGGCGACGCCTTTGAGCGCCGTCTGTACGTGTGCCGTCGCACCATCGAGAAGCGCGCCGCCGCCGAGCACGCGCTCTCCGGCAAGATCTTCTACGTGTGCTCCATGTCCAGCCGCACCATCGTGTACAAGGGCATGCTCGTGGCCACGCAGATGCGCCGCTTCTTCATCGACCTGAACGACGCCTCGGTGAAGACCGCCGTGGCGCTCGTGCACTCCCGCTACTCCACGAACACCACGCCCTCCTGGGAGCGCGCGCACCCCAACCGCTTCATCATCCACAACGGCGAGATCAACACGCTCAAGGGCAACGTCAACTGGATCCGCGCCCGCGAGCCGAACCTCTACAGCCCCATCCTCCAGCATGACCTGGAGCGCGTGCTGCCGATCATCAACCGCGAGGGCTCGGACTCCGCCATCCTGGACAACGTGCTCGAGTTCCTGGTGATGAACGGTCGCCCGCTGGATCGCGCCGTCTCGCTGCTTATGCCCGAGCCGTGGGACCACAACCCCGCGCTCTCCGAGGAGCGCCGCGCCTACGACGCCTACCAGTCCATGCTTATGGAGCCCTGGGACGGCCCCGCGGCCATTGCCTTCACGGACGGCCGCGGCCTTGGCGCCGCGCTCGACCGCAACGGCTTGCGCCCCGCCCGCTACTACGTGACGCGCGACGACCGCCTGCTGCTTGCCTCCGAGGTGGGCGCCATCGAGGTCGATCCCGCCAACGTGGTGACGCTCGGCTGCCTGGGCCCGGGCGAGATGCTCAAGGTGGACTTCGAGCAGGGCCGCGTGATCTACAACGACGAGATCCGCCGCGCGCTCGCCAAGCAGAAGCCCTACCGCGACTGGATCGCCGAGGAGACGATCGACGTCGAGGACCTTGAGCTTCCGGCGGCCCCGGCCCCGGCGGAGGTCCAGCCCGAGGCGGACGCCCAGGTGCCCTTCACCGTGCGCCAGGCCAAGCTCGGCTACCACTGGGATGACGTGGACGAGGTCGTGCGCCCCATGGCCACGAGCGCCAAGGCGCCCATCGCCTCCATGGGCATCGACGCGCCGCTCGCCTGCCTCTCCAAGAAGGATCGTTCCTTCTTCGACTACTTCTACCAGCTGTTCGCCCAGGTGACGAACCCGCCCATCGACGCCCTGCGCGAGAGCTTCGTCACCTCCACCGTGACCTACTTGGGCAACCACGGCAACCTGCTCGAGGACTCGCGCCAGGCCTGCCGCCTGGTGCGCCTGGAGCGCCCGCTCATCACCCGCGAGGAGTTCGAGCGCATCCGCGCCATCGACCAGGTGGGCTTCCACGCCCGCACCTTCCGCGCCGTGTACGCGCGCGACGCCGGTGAGGGCGCGCTCGAGGCGGCGCTCGCCAACCTGGCCTCCGAGGTCGAGAAGGCCGTGCGCGGCGGCGTGAACATCGTGGTGCTCTCCGACCGCGCCGGCGAGGGCGAGGTGCCCGTGCCGAGCCTGCTCGCCGTGGGTGCCGTGCACAACCACCTCATCCGCGCGGGGCTCCGCACCTTCGCCGACCTGGTGGTGGAGGCGGGCGATACCGTCTCTCCGCACGACTTCGCCGCGCTCGTGAGCTACTCCGCGAGCGGCATCTACCCCTACCTCGCGCATGAGACCATCGCGCGCATGGCTGAGTCCGGCGACCTGCCCGTCTCGGCGAGCAAGGGCATCGACAACTACAACCGCGCCGCGGTGGCGGGCATCGTCTCCATCATGTCCAAGATGGGCATCTCCACGGTGCAGAGCTACCACTCCGCGCAGATCTTCGAGGCCGTGGGCCTGTCCTCCACCTTCGTGGACCGCTACTTCACCGGCACCGTGAGCCGTGTGGAGGGTCTCGACGCGGCGGACGTGGAGAACGAGCTGAACCGCCGCTTCGATGACGCGCAGGCTATCCTGCGCTCGCCCGCGCCGAACCAGCTGCCGAGCCTGGGCCTCACCAAGTGGCGCCCGCTGGGCGGCGAGGAGCACCTGCTGAACCCGCAGGTCATCTACACGCTGCAGCGCGCGTGCCGCGAGGGCGACTACGAGCTTTTCCGCAGCTACAGCGAACTGCTGCATCCGAGCGGCCGGGCCATTCGTCTGCGCGACCTGCTCGACTTCCAGACGGCCGGGCGCGCGCCCATCCCGCTGGACGAGGTGGAGAGCGTGGACTCGATCGTCACGCGCTTCAACACCGGCGCCATGAGCTACGGCTCCATCAGCCAGGAGGCCCACGAGTGCATGGCCATCGCCATGAACCGCCTGCACGGGCGCTCCAACTCCGGTGAGGGTGGCGAGGATCCGCGTCGCGAGACCCCGCTTCCCAACGGCGATTCCATGAACTCCGCCATCAAGCAGGTGGCGTCGGCGCGCTTTGGCGTGACGAGCCGCTACCTGTGCTCGGCGTTCGAGATCCAGATCAAGATGGCCCAGGGCGCCAAGCCCGGCGAGGGCGGTCACCTGCCCGGCAAGAAGGTGTACCCCTGGATCGCCGAGGTGCGCCAGTCCACGCCGGGCATCGGCCTCATCTCGCCGCCGCCCCACCACGACATCTACTCCATCGAGGATCTGGCCGAGCTCATCTTCGACCTCAAGAACGCCAATCCCGGCGCGCGCGTCTCGGTGAAGCTCGTGTCCGAGGCGGGCGTGGGCACCATCGCCACGGGCGTGGCCAAGGGCGCCGCGGACAAGATCCTCATCTCGGGCCACAACGGCGGCTCCGGCGCGGCCCCGCGCGACTCCATCTGGCACGCCGGTCTGCCGCTCGAGCTCGGCCTCGCCGAGGCGCAGCAGACGCTGCTGCAGAACGGCCTCCGCTCCCGCGTGGTGCTCGAGGCCGACGGCAAGCTCATGGACGGCCTGGACGTGGCCGTGGCCTGCCTGCTCGGTGCCGAGGAGTTCGGCTTCGCCACCATGCCGCTCGTGGCCATGGGCTGCCTCATGCAGCGCGATTGCCAGCAGGACACCTGCCCGGCGGGCATCGCTACGCAGAACTGCCGCCTGCGCCACGGCTTTGCCGGCAAGCCCGAGCACGTGGAGAACTTCATGCGTTTCGTGGCCACGCAGCTGCGCGAGGTCATGGCCGAGCTGGGCTTTGCCACCGTGGATGACATGGTGGGGCATCCCGAGTGCCTGCGCCAGGTGGAGGTGCCGGGCGCTGCCAAGGCCAACCTGCTCGACCTCTCCCCGGTGCTGGAGCCGGGCGAGTGCCGCTTCGGCGCGCACATCGAGGGCGCCGACGGCCGCCACTTCCTGCGCGAGATGGCCGCTGACTCCGGACTCTCCGAGACGCTCGACGCCACGCTCTTCATCCCGCACACGGCGAGCGCCCGCGAGCACCTGGAGCCCATCCGTTTCCGCGCGGACATCGCCAACGTCAACCGCTGCGTGGGCACCATGCTCGGCAGCGCGGTGACCAAGGCGCACCCGGGCGGCCTGCCCGATGGCTCCATTATCATCGACTGCGATGGCTCGGCCGGCCAGAGCTTCGGCGCCTGGCTGCCCGCCGGCGTGACGCTCAACGTCCATGGCGACGCCAACGACTACTTCGGAAAGGGGCTCTCGGGCGGCATCGTCTCCGTGTGCCCGCCCGCGGCGGCCACCTACAAGTTCGATGAGAACGTGATCGTGGGCAACGTGGCTTTCTTCGGCGCCACCGGCGGTCGCGGCTTCGTGAACGGCCTTGCCGGCCAGCGCTTCGGCGTGCGCAACTCCGGCGCCACCGTGGTGGTGGAGGGCGTGGGCAACCACGGCTGCGAGTACATGACGGGTGGTCTGGCGCTCATCCTTGGCGAGGTGGGCCAAAACTTCGCCGCCGGCATGACGGGCGGCGTGGCCTACGTGTACGACGAGCTCGGCACCCTCGAGCGCCGGCTCAATCCCGGCTCCGTGGCGCTGCGCCAGCCGAGCGAGGAAGAGCTCGGCAAGATCCGCTCGCTCATCGAGGAGCACGTGCGCTACACGCAGAGCCCGCGCGGCATCAAGCTGCTGTATCGCTTTGAGGCGCTCAAGCGCCACTTCGTGAAGGTCATACCGGTGGAGTACGAGCGCGTGCTCGCCGAGCAGGCTGCGGCCGGGGCGCCCGCTGGCGCCGCCGTGCCCGCCGTTGCTGGAAAGGAGGCGCGCTAGCATGGGAAAGCCCGGAGCATTCCTCGAGGTGGACCGCAAGGCCCACACCCTGCGCCCGGTAGACAAGCGCGTGCAGGACTTCGATCCCCTCTACGTGGAGCTTGACGACGAGGCGCGCCGCGCCCAGGCGAGCCGCTGCATGATGTGCGGCGTGGCGTTCTGCCAGACGGGTGCCTCGTTTGGCCATGCCCGTCCGAGCGGCTGCCCGCTGCACAACCTCATCCCCGAGTGGAACGAGCTCGTGTACCGCGGACGCTGGGAGGACGCCGCCGAGCGCCTGGCGCTCACGAGCCCGCTGCCCGAGTTCACGAGCCGCGTATGCCCCGCGCTCTGCGAGGCCGCGTGCAACTTGGCCCGCGTGGACGGCGAGCCCACGACCATCCATGACAACGAGCGCGCCATCTCCGACCACGAGTGGGCGGCGGGCGGCCCTGCGGGGTTCGAGCCCGCGGCCGCAGACGCGCCCAAGGTGGCCGTGATCGGCTCCGGCCCCGCCGGCCTGGCGGCTGCCTGGGAGCTGGCGCGCCGTGGCGCCGCCGTGACCGTGGTGGAGCGCGACGACCGTCCCGGCGGCCTCCTCATGTACGGCATCCCCAACATGAAGCTCGAGAAGTCCGTGGTCACGCGCCGTACCGACCTGATGCAACAACTCGGTATCTCCTTCCGGTTGGGGGAGGACGCTTCCAGCCGCAAGGTCGCGCGCAGCCTCTCGCGCGACTTTGACGCCGTGGTGATCGCCGCCGGCGCCCGTCAGGCGCGCGGTCTTGCCGCCCAGAACGTCGAGGGCGAGGGGGTCGCCTTCGCCGTGGACTACCTGACCGCCTCCACGCGCTCGGTGCTCGAGGGCGGCGCTCCCGCCATCTCGGCTGAGGGTTTGGACGTGGTGGTGATCGGCGGCGGCGATACGGGTAACGACTGCGTGGGCACCGCGGTACGCCAGGGTGCGCGCTCCGTGCGCCAGCTGGAGTTCATGCCCGCGGCCCCCGACACGCGCGCCGCCGGCAACCCCTGGCCCGAATGGCCGAACGTCAAGAAGACGGACTACGGCCAGGAGGAGGCTATCGCCACCGAGGGCGGCGAGATGCGCTCCTGGGCGGTCGATACCCTCGAGGTGCTGCGCGACGAGGCGGGCGCGGTACGCGGCCTGCGCGTGGTCGACCTGGACTGGAGCCACGGCAAGCCGGAGCGTTTGCCCCAGACCGAGCGCGAGCTGCCGGCGCAGCTGGTGCTCCTCGCCTGCGGCTTCACCGGGCCGGAGGCCGGCGTGTTCGGCGCGTTCGACGTGCCCATCGCCGAGCACGGGCGTCCGCTGCCCACCATGGCCGAGCCGGGTGGCCACCGCTGTGCGCGGGGCGGGGCCGCGGCGAGCGCCGAGTTCCAGGGCCGCGACGTGGTGCCCGTGTACGCGGCGGGCGACGCCCGCAACGGTTCCTCTCTTGTGGTGAGCGCCATGGCCGACGCACTGAAGTGCGCGGCAGAGGTCGCGGAGGATCTGGGGCTCTAACCTTCAGGGCGAACGATTTCATAGATTTGCTTGACGAGCGGGGTCGCGATGCGGCTCCGCTCGTTTTCTGTTCGCAACCGTTTGCCGATGCATACTTGTCCGGTTTAGGCCCCTCTGCTTGTTGGGCCCTTCTCCACAGGTCAACAGTGGTTCTTTGATGGAGGGGGAGGCTGCCCGCTCTCGTTGGTGCTTGTGGTGCAACCTCGCTGCCTGCGCATTTCAGAATGTTCCGGCATGCAGGTGAGACTTTTGCTAGATTCCGCATAGATATCTGTCAGGCCGCGTTCTGGAAAACCAGAATCACCGCAGGTCAGACCTATCGTCCCCCTACGCTGGTGGTGCAGCTTTCAGGCGATGGGGCGGGAGGTCTCACATGAACGAGGGCATGGTGCTCGAACGCGATGCGGCGCGGGACTTAGCGGAGCTCGAGCACGACATCGAGGTGTTCGCGTGCTATTGGGAGCGCCGGAAGGAGCGCTTTCTGGATGAGGTGTGGGAGGAATTCTCCCTCCGGGTGCAGCCGCGCGCGATCTGCGATGCGGGGTCCCTTCCGCACGACATCGCGTTCATGAACGTGGCGATGACGGAATGGTTCCTGTTCGAGCGCGCCTACCAAGACGGCCTGACGCCGCTCGAGTTCTATGTGGAGCACGGCCTTGAGGGGATCGCCGGCGATACGGCCGATCGCTTGCGTCAGGTTGCGCGCACGCAGCTCTTCTCGCGCTTTGCCATCTGCGAGAAGGATGTGGCATCGGGGCGCGTGGTGCTCGAGGACACGCGAAGCCGTCGGCGCTACGACGTCTACGACCCCCGGCTCTGCGAGGTGCCGAGCTGGCTGAAGGGCGTCATCGCGGAGCGCATCGCGCTCGTGGACGGCGGCTGGCAGATGGTCGGGCACGTGCGGCTCTACGACCGCGCGGCGCCTCGCCCCGTGACGTCGGAGACGCCCGGCGAGGTACACGAGGGCGATGTGGCGCAGATGGCGTTTCTTGCGCATATGGGTTTCTACCTGCGGTTGCTCCGAGACACCATTGGGATGCACGGGTGGTATCGCGGTGAGACGCGCGTGGTAGGGAAGTGCTGAGGCGGCCGGGGTGGCCGCTCGCGCCGCCGTTCGCGCGGGAGCCGGCGGCCTTGCCCGCCCCGGACCACCGCAGGGGGATTTCTTCAGGGGATGGGGCGATCGCCGCCAAGCGCCCGTGCACTTATGCCAAACTGGATGCGTTGTACTTGCGAGAAACGCGCCCTAGGACGGCCGGGAGGATTCATGGACCAGAGCCTGTTCACCTACGATATCATCGCCGAGGACCCCAAGACGCATGCGCGCGCGGGCGTGCTCCATACCCCGCACGGCGACGTGCCCACGCCGATCTTCATGCCGGTGGGCACCAAAGCCAACGTCAAGGGCATCCCCACCGAGACGGTGCGGGACCTGGGTGCCAAGATCGTGCTCGCCAACACGTACCACCTGGCTATGCGTCCCAGCGCGGACACCATCGCCGAGCTGGGCGGCCTGCACACGTTCATGAACTGGCACGGGCCCATCCTCACGGATTCAGGCGGCTTTCAGGTGTTCTCGCATCAGGACGCCGTGAAGCTCACGGACGACGGCGTGCGCTTCATCGCCACGGATTACGACGGCAGCCACGTGTTCTGGACGCCTGAGGACAACATGGCGATCGCGCAGAAGCTCGGGAGCGATATCTGCATGCAGTTGGACCAGTGCCCGGGCTACCCTGCGGAGCGGAGCTTCGTGGCGCGCGCCGTGGAACTCTCCAGCATGTGGGCCGAGCGGTGCTACGCGGCGCACACGCGCCCGGACCAGGCGCTCTTCGGCATCGTGCAGGGCGGTATGCACCTGGATCTGCGCCTGCGCTCGCTCAAGCACCTGGAGGAGTGCGGCGACTTTCCGGGCTATGGCATCGGCGGGTACTCCGTGGGCGAGGATCACGAGACCATGTTCGAGACGCTGGAGCCGCTCGTGTCCGAGTACATGCCCAGGGGCAAGCCGCGCTACCTGATGGGCGTGGGCAATCCCACCACGCTGGTGCGCGCCGTGGCGGCGGGCGTGGACATGTTCGACTGCGTGCTGCCCACGCGCACGGGCCGCATGGGCACGGCGTTCTCGCACGAGGGACGGCTCAACTTCAAGAACGCGCGGTTCGCGAAGGACCCCGGACCGGTGGACGAGCAGTGCACGTGCCCGGTGTGCACGGGCGGCTATTCGCGCTCGCTCATCCGGCACATGGTGACGCAGAAGGAGATGCTCGGTGGCATTCTGCTCTCCATGCACAACATCTACTTCCTGCTGGATCTGATGGCGCGGGCACGAGAGGCGATCATCGAGGGTCGCTATGCGGAGTTCCGCGACGAGTGGATGGCGAGCGAGGCTGCGGCGGATTACTAGACGTGGCGCGGTCTCGCGTTACGCGGGCGATAACGGCTTCGGCTTCGGTTGTTGCTGTGGTTGATTAAAACCTTCACGAACGGGAAGATTCTGGTCTCAGGGCCCGGAATCTTCCCGTTCGGGATAATTGATCCCCCACACCCTGTACTATCCCCTTTCGGGAATACTATGAGCTTGAGTGGTGTAATCTTCCCGCACGTGAAGATTACAGGTATCATCCTTATCATATTCACGAACGTGAAGATTATGATTGGGATGATTGAGATGACGCGCAATTTCGAAGGAATGAGCAGGGCAAACGTTCCTCGTGGCAGGGGATTGCGACTGCACGAGCAGGAGACGCCCTTGGTGCAGAGGACCGTTTTCGACACCGCCGAGCTCGGTCGCGCACTCAAACTCCGTCGGCGTGAACTTGGCTATACCCAAGAGGTTGCGGCTCAGCTTTGCATGCGCAGCACGCGTGTCATCGGTGATATCGAGCGTGGGAGGAGCACGGTCGAGATCGGAATCGTCCTGGAGTATGCCGCGCTACTGAGCGTTGACGTGGTGCTGGAGACAAGGGGGCGCGCATCATGAGACTGACTGTTTTTATCGAGCGGATGGGTGCGTATGAGCGAGTCGGAGTGCTCGAGGGTGTGCGTGAGTCCGTGGCGTTCTCGTATGATGAGGATTACCTGCATCACAAGGGGGCGCAGGCGATCTCTCCGGCACTTGCTTTACAGGCTGGTCCGTTCGACCCGTTCGTGACCCGCTGCTATTTCGACGGCTTGGTTCCCGAGGGTTCGCTGCGGCACGATATCGAATCTGCCAAGAGGATCGCCCGCGGCGATTACCTCGCCCTGCTCGATGTGGTGAGGGACGAGCCGATCGGCGCGCTGCTTTTCTCAGAGGCGGAATCGTTTGATGGGCTCAATCGGTCGTATACGCCCTTGGAGTTTTCGCATATAGAGCGCTTGGCGAGCCTTCCCGCCCAAACGGCCCTCGATTTGACGCTCGAAAGCCGCATCTCGCTTGCCGGGGCGCAGTCGAAAGTGGGCCTCTACCATGTGGGGGACGCTCCGGATGCGGGTTGGTTCCTGCCGCGTGGCACGGCTCCCTCCACGCACATTCTCAAGGCGTGCGGCAGCGCATACCGGGACGAAACCGTCTGCGAGGCGCTCTGCATGCGTGCGGCGGCATACTTCGACCTTCCGGCCGAGCGCTGCTTTCTCGTCCCCGTTGACGAGGGAGAACCCTTACTTGCGGTGGAGCGGTACGATCGCCTGCTTCCAGAAGGTGAGGACGTCGAACGGGTGGATGGCTTGGTCGTTCCGCGCAGGCTACATCAGATGGATATGTGCCAGGCGAGCGGGTCTGTTCCCTCAACTTTGAAGTACGAGCCGACGGGTTCGAACTACCTCAACCTTATGGCGGACATCCTGCATCGCTTTTCTGCCGACCAGATGGGCGACCGCATCTTGCTCGGATACTACCAGCTCTTCGACTATGCCGTCGGTAACTGCGACAACCATCTGAAGAACTGGTCTCTGCTCTGGAGCGAAGACTGGTCTTCGATGGGGCTAGCGCCGCTCTACGACGTTGTCTGCACGACGATGTATCCAAAACTCGTGCGTGAGATGGGGGTCTCGTTCGGTGGCGATCGTCTGATCGACAACGTGGACCGAGCGGCGGTGGAGGTTCGTCTGGATTCCATGGGCATCCCGGCGTTCGTACGCGAGACCATCATCGAAGATGCCGTGCGCGATGTCCCCGGGACGTTGGAACGGGCTGCGGAAGATCTGGTTGTCGAGGGATTCCCCCAAGCGCGCGATGTTCTCGCAAGGATGATGCAGGGTGTGAGGTCTCGGCTTGCAAGGCTAGGGCGGTAGTCGTTGAGCTGGGGGCACTGGGGATCGGATCTTTAAAGCAGCGAGTTGCCTTTCAATAAAGAACGCCCGTTCGATCGATATGATGATGCGATCGAACGGGCGTTCTTCTTATTGGATGGCGACATGGATCCGACTGAACTCGAGTATGACCCCTCCTCGCTCCAATCCATCTATAGCTATGCGAAACAATTTGAGGGCTCGACGTTGCGCGAAAAATGCGGCATCGATTTTGTTGAGAGCTTTAGCAAGCGGAAGGGGTCTTTGGGTGACGCGATTGAACAGAGCTATTTCGGAATAGAGAACAATAGCGATCCAGATGCGGACTTTAAGAAGGTCCATACCGAGCTGAAATCAACCGGTCTGAAAAAGAGAAGGGATGGTGGCTACTCGGCAAAAGAGCGTCTGGTCATCCAGATGATTAACTATATGAGCGTAGTTGATGAGACATGGGAAACGAGTTCGCTCCAAAAGAAGCTTCATAAGCTTTTGCTTGTTGCCTACCTCTATGACAAGAACTTGAATCCTGCGGACTATCTCATCATGCTCGTTGAATTATGGAGTGTGCCGCCTGAGGATATCCCGGTGTTCAAGAAGGATTGGGAGACGGTCGTATCCAAGATCAGAGCAGGCCGGGCGCATGAGTTGTCAGGCTCCGATACGTTTTATCTTGAAGCCTGTACCAAGGCGGCGTCGAGTAAGAAGACGCGGGAGCAGCCGTTTTCGAATGTTCCCGCCAAGCCACGCGCATGGGCTATTAAATCCTCGTACATGACATCCGCCTTTGGAAACATGCTTCATACTCAGGCCATTAAACGTGAAGCGCGCGATCGGGAACTCGGTCTCGGCGAATTGGTTCGCCTGCGCTTTAGTCCTTATGTTGGTTTGACCGAGGAGGAGCTTGCCTCTCATTTTGGGCTTATCAAGTCGGATAGGCGCAAACCAAAAGACCTGTGCGCGCGCATAACAAAACACGTTCTGGGAATTGACCAGGACGCCAAGATTGCGGAGTTCGAGAAGGCGGGCATCAAGACAAAGACCATGCGGCTCAAAAAGAACGGAGAGCCAAAAGAGTCCATCTCATTTCCCGTTTTCAAGTACACAGACCTCGCCGTCAGATCTTTCGAGGAAAGCGATTTCAATAGCTACTTGCATGAAAAGTATCTGTTTGTCATCTACCGTGAAGATCCGAGCAATCCAAACGTCTATCGAATGGCCGAAGTTCTGTTCTGGCAGATGCCGGATGCCGATCTCGTGGAGGCGCGCGCCTGCTATGAAGAGATGCAGCGTCGCGTTCATGCTGGGCATGCGGAGCGCTCGGTGACTTCAAAGGAGAACCGCTGCTGTCACGTTCGGCCTCACGGGAGAAATAAGAGCGACACGCTTCCCACTCCTTATGGATCTCAGGAGACCAAGAAGTGTTTTTGGCTCAATGCACGCTATATCGGATCCGAGATCGATAGAGTAAGGCGCGATGCATCGCTTGCGGTGGAATATGACGGAAGCAATAAAGATAGGGATGACGTGCAGAAACGCATGATACGCGTGGCGGAGCTCTTCGCTGGTGTGGGTGGGTTCAGGTTGGGTCTCGATGGATATCGCAACCCCGCGATTCCTGGATTCGAGATGCCGGCAGCTGGTCCATATCAAACGGTCTGGGCAAATCAGTGGGAGCCACCTGGAACACCAAAGCGTCAGTTTGCTGCTGAGTGCTATCGGATACGCTTTGGCGAGGGCTCCGTCGTGAACCAGGACATCAACCAGGTGCTCGATGAATACGAGGAAGGGCGCATCGACATCCCTGACGTCGATATGGTCGTTGGAGGTTTTCCCTGCCAGGACTATTCCGTGGCGAAGCCGCTTTCCCAGGCGAGCGGTATCGAGGGCAAGAAGGGCGTGCTCTGGTGGGATATCTATCGGTTCTTGCGCTTGAAAGAACCCCGCCTCGTCCTGCTGGAGAACGTCGATCGCCTGCTGAAGAGCCCGGCCAAGCAGCGGGGTAGGGATTTTGCGGTCATCCTTTCATGCTTTGCCTCGCTCGGCTATGCCGTGGAATGGCGCGTGGTGAATGCCGCGGACTACGGCTTTCCTCAGAAACGGCGCCGAACGTACATCTATGCCGAGAAGACGGATGAGGCATGGAATCTTGAAAACAGATTGGGTGACGGTGTTATGTCCGAGGCCCTGCCTGTCATGGATGGTTATGCCCCGAGCAGGTTCGAGGTGCCCCTTGACCCCTATGAGTGCTCTGAGCATTTTGGCCTTGGGCTGAAAGCCTCGCCGTTTCTGAACGCGGGTGCCATGCAGGCTGGTGTCATCGTGAGCGCCAAGATGGAGCCCCGCTACGGGGGCTCCTATGCGACGCTGAGCGATGTGATGGTGTCTGACGGTGACGTTCCAAAGTCATTTTGGGTGGAAGAGGGCGAGAAGCTCGATCGGTGGCGCTACTACAAGGGCGCTAAGAACGAGCGGCGGGTGAACCGGACGACCGGTCACGAGTACAACTACACCGAGGGCGCGGTTCCGTTTCCGGACCCGATCAACTCTCCGTCGCGGACGATTCTCACAAGTGAGGGGGGGGGTCGGCCTCCCGGACGACTCATGTCGTTCAAGCCTCGGACGGCCGCTTCCGCCGTCTGGTGCCGGACGAGCTCGACCAGCTGCAGGGGTTTCCGAAAGGCTGGACGAATACCGGGATGTCGGCGAAGGACCGGGCGTTCTGCATGGGAAACGCGCTCGTCGTCGGCATCGTCCACCGGATAGGCGAGGTCATCGCGCGGCGGGAGGTCGCTCGCAGAAATAGAGCTTGATCTTTTCTGATCATTAGGAGATCCTAACGGTAGCGCCTGGATAGGTTGCTGGAGTGAGTGGGGTCGGATGGCCTCAGGTGAGATCGGGATGCAGCCATTGCATCTCCTGTCTTCGTTTGAGCGATCCTCTTGCTCCTATATCGATCCGGGCGGACGTTTTCGTTCGACCTACGTTAGGAGCAGCTATGGATACCTCCCCTTCTATTGTTATCCGTCTCAAGCAGTCGTACTGCCAGCAGATTGGAAAAATCAAACGCGTTATAGGTCTTATGCCGGCTTCATTTATTACCGGGTTGATTGATACGCTTGATTTGGATGCAAACCCTCGCAGCTCGCGACTCGGTGGGGTAACGGAAGCAATTCAGGTCTCCATCAGAAACGACGAGACTTCAACCCATGAGAAGCTCTTTCCCTTTAAGTCAAAGGGAATTCTACTGGCAGCATCACAGTATGAAGAGCTGGATAGGGGAAGGTATCGCCTCCAATTCATTGACAAGTCCACCGAGGGGATTCTCGATGGAGGGCATAATACGCTTGCCATCGGCGTATATGTTCTCAGCCAGGCGGAAAAGGCATGCGGAAAGGCAGAACCATCCAGGAAGTCTATTGCGATCTGGGATGACTTCAAGGCGACCTGGAACAACCTGCGGGATGATGTAGACCAATATCTTGATCGAATCCATAACGATCGGGAGAGCCTCATCGATGAGGGCATTGGCGTCCTTGACTTTGAAATACCGGTTGAATTGCTCCTGCCGTCTAGCGATGAGGTAATTGACGATTACCGGGGCTCGTTGCTCGAGATTTGCGATGCGCGTAACAACAACGCGCAGCTCACGCAGGGCACCAAAGGTAATCAAGAGGGTCTTTTTGATTCAATCAAGAAGTACTTCATGGAGCGCGATCCTGATCTGGCGAATGATATTAGCTGGAAGACGAATGATGGTGGCCGGATAAAAAGCGAGCGCGTCATTGCCCTATCTTGGATTCCGCTGTCTCTTGTATCTTGGACGTCAAGCAAGGATGCAATTGTCGATGCGCCATCGCCGGTGTCCATTTATAGCGGCAAAATGAAATGTCAGGAAAAGTACCTTGCCCTTATGCGCGATGAGAGGGTGTCCGTCTCAAATGGCGGACCGAAGAAGGGGCTCAAAGATCCGGAGATTGGAAGCGCACTAAAGGTCGCGGCAGATATGCCCGAACTCTACGATAAGGTCTACCAGCTCTTCCCTTCGTATTATTCCGGTAGCTACGGGAAAATCAACGCCGTGAAGTCGATGAAGAACAAGAGAGAAGAGTACACGACTCCTTTCCTGCACAAAAAGACGGACAAACCGGTGCCAGATGGTTTTGTCTACCCTCTGGTTTATGGGCTCCGCGCGCTCATGGGGAAGGATGAGAGAACTGGCCGAATTATTTGGCTTACTGATCCCTTTGCCTTCGTTGAGAGTAAGAAATTCAAAGACGTTGTTGCGCAATACAGCGGAGTCATTCAGCAATCTGATTATGATCCGCAAAAGGTTGGCAAGGGCAGTTATAGCTACACATCTGCAGAGAATGCCGTGAAGCTCGCATATCTGCTTCCCTAGTCGGCTACTTGGCGACGAGCCACTGCAACGTGGCTCGTTGCCATCTTTGTTTAGCACGCGGTAAGGCCTGCTGTTGCGTGCCATGACGTTGTTTACGCCGACGATGCGCGACATGGGCGGCAGGCCCCCGCAGGCGCTGTGCGGTCTCTCCCAATTGTAGTGGTCGATGAAGGCCTCCAGGGCGTCCGCCCTGGAGGC
>NZ_CABWID010000017.1 GCF_902501965.1 Collinsella sp. AK_207A
AGGGAGGGCTCCGCGAAGCTGTGGATTGTCTAGGTCTGCAGCGAAGAGAGGGGCCCTCCCATGTCACAACATCCTAACGCACGCCTCACGCCTTGGGGCCGTCAGCGGCTGGTCGAGCGCATCGAGGCCGGCGAGGCGGTCGGCGAGGCGGCCCGGCAGATGGGCGTGAGCAGGCAGACCGCCAGCAAGTGGGTCGCGCGGGCGAGGCGGGGCGAGCCGCTGTCGGACCGTCCCGGCAGGCCGGCGCGGCTCGGCCGGCTCACCGCCCCGGAGGACGAGGCCCGGGTCGTGGAGGCGCGCACGTCGCTGCCGCTCGCGCCGCACGCCCTCTCGGCGGTCACGGGCGTGCCGGCCCGAACCTGCGCCCGGATCGTCGCGAGGGCGGGCCTGCCGAGGCTCGCCGACGTGGACCGCGTGACCGGCGAGCCCCGGAGGCGCGGCCCCGTGACCCGCGTGCGCTACGAGCGGGAGAGGCCCGGCGAGCTGCTGCGCGTCGACGTGAAGAAGGCCGCGCGGATACCGGACGGAGGGGGCTGGAGGGCCCGCGGCGCCTCCGAGCTCGACCACGGGCACACCTCGGCGGGCACGGCCTGCCTGCACGTGGCCGTCGGCGACCGGAGCCGCGCCGCCTACGCCGAGCTGCTCCCGGACGAGAGGAAGGGGACCTGCGTGGCGTTCATGGGCCGGTGCCTCGGCTTCTTCGAGGGGATGGGCGTCGCGGTCGAGCGCGTCATGACCGACAACGGCCCCGCGTACCACAGCCGCCCCTTCAACGAGTTCCTCAGCTCCGGGGGCGTCAGGCACAAGTGCACGAGGCCGTACAGCCCCTGGCAGAACGGCAAGGTCGAGCGCATGAACCAGACGCTGGCCCGTGAGTGGCAGTACGTGCGGGCCTGGGAGAGC
>NZ_CABWID010000018.1 GCF_902501965.1 Collinsella sp. AK_207A
CATCTCCACCATTCCTTCAACTGGGAAAATGCCGCCCCCGGGGCCCGGATAGGACCTCGGGGGCGTTCGGTTAACTGCGGGAGCGTGCCGTCAGCTCAATGTGTTCGGTTGGGATCGGAAATCAACCAGGTAGAGGGATGTGCTACATCTGCGTGGGCGCGGAAACGCCGATCAGGCTGAGCACGAGCGCCAGCACGGAGCGAACGGCGTCGCACGCGGCCAGGCGGGCGCGGGTGAGCTCCGGCTCGATGGGACGACCCTCGCTCGGCAGCACCTGGCAGGCGGCGTAGAAGCCATGGAAGTCGGAGGCGAGCTCCTCCAGGTAGTGCGTCAGGCGGAACGGCGCGCGGTCGCGAGCGCAGCCGGCGATGAGGTCCTCGAGCTCGGAGAGCTTGCGGGCGAGCTGGAGCTCCGTCGGATCGGTTAGCAGCGCGTAGTTCACGGGCTCGCCGCCGATGGCTTTGAGCGCCACGTTCTCCATGGTCATGAGGTCGCCCTGCTCAACGGAGACGCCGGCGGCGCGGCGCAGGATGGAGCAGATGCGCGCGTGGGCGTACTGCACGTAGTACACCGGGTTGGACTGGCTCTTCTCCTTGACGGCATCGATATCGAAGTCGATGGTCTGGTTGGAGGAGCGGCTGATGAGCGTGTAGCGCGTGGCGTCCGGACCCACCTCATCGATGAGCTCGCGGAAGGTGATCATCGTGCCCTTGCGCTTGGACATGCGGATAGGCTTGCCGCCGCGCAGCAGGTTGACGAACTGGCCCAGGGGCACCTCGAACTGACCGGGGTAGCCGAGGGCGTCGCAGACCGCGCGCACGCGGGCGATATAGCCGTGGTGGTCGGCGCCCCAGATGTCGAGGACGCGGTCGACGCGCTGGAACTTGTTCCAGTGGTAGGCGATGTCGGAGGAGAAGTAGGTATAGTCGCCGTTGGTCTTCTGGATGACGCGGTCCTTGTCGTCGCCGAACTCCGTGGACTTAAACCACAGGGCACCGTCGTCCGTGCGGTAGAGGTAGCCCATCTTGTCCAGCTTGTCATAGGCGCGCTCCACCGGCGAGGTGCCCGTCCAGTCCTTCTGGTACATGGTGCGCTCGCTCATCCACACGTCGAAGTCGCAGCGCACGTCGTGGCAGGTCTCGCGCATGTCCTTGAGCATCTTCTGGTAGCCGCGCTCGCGGAACTCGAGCATGCGGACCTGCGGGTCGGCGTCAACCCACTTGTCGCCGTCGGTGCGGAAGAACGCCGCGGCCTCGTCGATGATGTAGGTGCCGCCGTAGGAGTCCTTGCCCAGGTCGTTGGTGAACTCGTCCATGTAGGGATGGCTGTCCGGATGCTCGTCGGCCTCGTCCTGCACGAAGTTGTCGCGGTCCTGGGCCAGGAAGTCGCGCGCGGCGTCCAGGTCGCAGCCCTGCTTCTCCATGATGTCGGCAAGCTGCATGTAGCGCTTGGAGATGGAGTTGCCGAAGGTGTTCATCTGGTTGCCGTGGTCGTTGATCCAGAACTCGCGCTCGATGTCGTACCCGGCGTGGCTCATGACGTTGGCCATGGAGTCGCCGAGCGCAGCCCAGCGGCCGTGGCCCACGTGCATGGGGCCCACGGGGTTGGCGGACACGAACTCGATCTGGGTCTTCAGGCCGCCGCCCACGTTGGAGCGGGCGAAGTCCATGCCCTGCTCGCGAGCCTCGCCGAAGATGGCGTTCACGGCCGCGGCACCCAGGTAGAAGTTGATGAAGCCGGGGCCGGCGACCTCGACCTTGGCGATGGCCGGGTCGGCGGGCATGTGCGCCGCGACGGCGTCGGCGATCTTGCGAGGCGCGCAATGGGCGAGCTTGGCGGACTTCATCGCGCACGTGGAGGTCCACTCACCGTGGGAGGTGTCGGCCGGTCGCTCGATGCCGCAATCCTCAAGCTCGAACGCAGGCAGCTCACCGGCCTCCTGCGCAGCCGCGAGGGCAGCGCGAACCAGCTCTTCGATCTTCTCGGGCATAGATCCTCCTTGGATGTGGCCCCGCCGTGCGATTCTGGGGCAGATATGCAGATAGTTGAACGATAGCACACTTACCCTTTTGGCTTTTCTAAAACACCACGTTGACGGGCCATCGTGCTCATATTCCCCAAAGCACGGACGCAGCGCCCGCAACTGAAGCAAACCGAGCGCGCGATCGCTCCCAAAGGCCTTTGCCAGCCGCGTAACATGCGCCACACGCGCCCGAAACCTGCCCATTTTATGGTGTTTTGTCATAAAAACCCACGTAAACATGCTATTCTAGAGCCTAATTGCATACGTTTGAGACGGAGGCTGAGCATGTTCGAAATCGGAGAGCATATTATTCACCCCGGACAAGGCGTGTGCACCGTTGTGGGATTCGAGGACGCCCCCTCCCCCATGATTGTGCTGGAAGCGAAATGCGGGCACGCCCGTACGCGCATGATGTACCCAATGTCCCAGGTAGAACGTCTGCACGCCTGCATCTCCCGCGCCGATGCCGAGCATCTCATCACGAACTACGACGCCCTCGAATGTGACCCCTTCACCGAACGCAACAGCTCGCTCGAGGAATCCCATTTCAAACAGCAGATCAAGCAGGGCGCACCCGAGACGGTGCGCGTGGCGAAGACCATGCGCTGCCGCATCCACGATGCCGAGCGCCGGGGCAAGAAACCGTCCTCGTACTACACGCGCGTGCTAAAGGAGGCGCACCGCCGCGCCACGGAGGAGCTGGCGGTGGCGCTGGACTGCACCGAGGAGGACCTCGAGAGCCGCCTGGCGTCGCTCGGCCTCACCGACACGACGCCCAGCGTGAACTGACCACGCGAGGCCCTACTCCGCCTGGAACGTGTCGCGGTCCGGTGCGAAGCTCTGCATCGCCTTGATGGTGCGGTCGAAAAGCTCATCGAGCTCCCAGCCGAGCGCCGCAGCGCCTTCGCGGATAACGTCGCGCGAGACACCGGCGGCAAAGCGCTTGTCCTTGAACTTCTTCTTGAGCGACTTCACGTTGAAGTCCATCACGCTCTTGGACGGGCGCATCACCACGGCCGCGCCGATGAGCCCGGTGAGCTCCTCCGTGGCGAAGAGGATCTTCTCCATCTGCAACTCGGGCTTGGGCAGGGCATCGTTGTAGTCGGCGTTATGCGACTGGATGGCGCGGATGAGCTCGGGGCTCCCGCCCTGCTCCTCGATGAGCTCGGCGGCGTAGACCGTGTGGTTCTTGGGATCGTCGTCATGCTCCTCCCAATCGAGGTCGTGGAGCAAGCCGACGATGCCCCAGAACTCCTCGTTCTCGGAATCGAACTCCCGCGCGAAGTAGCGCATCGTCTGCTCGACGGTCTCACCGTGCTCGATATGGAATGGATCCCTGTTGTGAGCCGTGAGCAGCGCGAATGCCTCGTCGCGCGTCATGCCGGCAGACAGCTTCTCGGACATGATCAATCCCCTCTCGACGCTGATATCCCGAGATGGTACCCACGGGCACGGAGCGCCATACCGCACCGCACCCCAAAGGACCCGGCGTGGACGGCTTGGATCCGTGGCAGAAGACCCTTCGAACTTCCGCAGCGAACTGAGGCGTTTCTGGGAGATAGTCCCTGGAACGAACAGCGGTCTCCACGCCCATCGCGACAACGAGCTCATCCTCGTTCTGTTCGTTCCAGGGACTATCTCCCAGAAACGACCAGTCTCGCGAGGAGCGAGCAAGGGTCTTCCGTCGCCCTATCCGGGCCGTCTGCGCCGAGCCGGCAATTACGGCCGTACCTGACCGGTACCGCGAATCTCGTACTTGTAGGTGGTGAGCGCCTCGGTGGCGAAGGGACCGCGAGCATGGAGCTTCTGCGTGGAGATGCCGATCTCCGCACCCAGACCGAACTCGCCGCCGTCGGTGAAGCGCGTACTCGCGTTGGCGTAGACCGCCGCCGCATCCACCTCGCGCAGAAAGCGCTCGCACGCCTCCGTATCCTCTGCCACGATGGCCTCGGAGTGACCGGTGCCGTGGGCGTTGATGTGCGCGATGGCCTCGTCCTCGCCGGACACCACCTTGACGCTCATCTCCAGGGCCAGGTACTCACGGTCCCAGTCGGCATCCGTGGCGGGAGCGAAATGTGCGAGCGGCGCGTCCGCGTCGCCCCGCCGGCCCGCAGAGGCCGTCACCGCGGCACCGCGCGTGGCGGCGTCGCCGTGGATGAGCACGCCGGCCCGGGCGAGCTCGTCCAGTATGCCGGGCAGGAACTCAGGCGCGACCTCGTCGTCGACCAGCAGGGACTCCGCCGCGTTGCACACGCCCACGCGCTGCGTCTTGGCGTTCATCACGATGGCGCGCGCCTTCTCCAAATCGGCGGAACGGTGCACGTAGATATGGCAGTTTCCCGTGCCTGTCTCGATCACCGGCACCAGGCTCTCGCGCACGCAGCGCTGGATGAGGCCCGCCCCGCCGCGCGGAATGAGCAAGTCGACCACGCCGCGCTGCCGCATGAGCACAGCCGTGGCCTCGCGGTCCGTGGTCTCGATGATGCTCACGGACGCGTGCGGCAGGCCCTGGGCCTCCACCGCGTCGGCGAGCACCTGGGCGATGGCCACGCACGAGCGTTGCGCCAGGGAGCCACCCCGCAGGATGCAGGCGTTGCCCGTGCGGATGCAGATGCCCGCCGCGTCCGCCGTCACGTTGGGACGCGCCTCGTAGACCATGGCCACGAGACCGAGCGGCACCGAAACCTTCGTGAGGTCGAGACCGCAATCGATCGTGCGGTGCTCCAGCACGCGCCCGACCGGGTCGGGGAGCTCGGCGAGCGCATCCAGGCCCGCTGCCATGGATTCCATGCGCTCGGGCGTGAGCAGCAGGCGGTCGAGCATGCCCTCTGTGGTGCCTGCGCGACGCGCGTCCTCCATGTCCTTGGCATTGGCTGCCAGGGCCTCGGGCGACCGTTTGCGCAGCGCGCACGCCATGGCGTGAACCGCCGCGCGACGACTGTCATCGCTCGCGAACGAAAGCTCCCGCGAGGCGCTCTTGGCATCGCACGCCAGACGCTCCACGTATTTCCTGACGTTGTAGATGATGGTCATGGCAGCCCCTTCGCTCGGCATTTCGCCCATCATACTACGATGCCATGCGGTCCCCCGTATCGGGGTCCGTGCCGTCCCATCCGCCGACCGCGGTGCGAACCGGGTCCCAGTGAAGCGTCATCTCCAGATGGTCCTCGGCGAGGAACTCGCGCTCGATGCCGTTCAGTATTCGGTGCGCCTCGATCGGGTCCATCTCAGCGGGCATGACCACGTGCGCGGTGGCGAACCGACGTCCGGGGCCGTAGTCGTGCACCCTGAGCTCATGCATATCGAGCACACAGGGGCGCGAGAGCACGCGGTTGCGAATGTGCTCCACGAGCTCCGGGGAGGGTGCCTGGCCCAAGAGCGGGCTCACGGTATCCCGCACGAGGCCGATACCGCTTACCAGCACGAACAGGCCGAGCGCGAGGCCCACCCAGCCGTCGAGCTGCACGCCCGTGCCCTGCGAGATCAGCGCACAGGTCAACACGCCGAAGGTGGTGATGGCGTCGTTTCGGGAGTCCATCGCCACGGCTTCGAGCGCCTCGGCGTCGATGCGGCGCGCCACGAGCTGATTGAATCCCATCATCCAGGCCTTCATCCCGATGGACATGAGCATGATCGCCAGCAGAGGCAAGCTGAACTCCACGGGCTCGGGATGCAGGATGCGGGCGAGGCCCGACCGGCTGAGCTCCACGCCCACGGCCACGACCAACACCGAGGTCACGAGCCCCGCCAGATACTCGAAGCGCCCGTGACCGTACGGATGCCCCGCGTCCGCCGGGCGCTCGGCGAGCTTGAACCCGAGCAGGCTCACGATGTTGCTGGCGGCATCCGACAGGTTGTTGATAGCGTCGGCCACGATGGAGACAGAACCCGATGCCATGCCGATCGCGCCCTTCGCCAGGCAGAGCAGTATGTTGCAGACGATGCCCACCGCGCCGGCAAGCTGCCCGTAGGCGCTCCGGACCATCGGGTCCGCCGTTTCGCGGTAATCATGCACGAACAGCTTGATGAGCCATGTGGACATAGGACCTCCCCACTTGAGCGCATACACTTATTAAACGTTGTTCAATTGCGATTGTGAGCCTTCTCACCCAGAACGTCCACTGTTCACCTGCTTGAACATCACAAGGGAGCCACAGTTGCCCCGAGCTGACCGAACCGCGGCGCTACGGGCGAAAACCACGCCCCGCTCAACTAGAATGGATGAAACGCAAACGGTTGGAGTTGTTCCCATGACGCAGCAGAACGCAGACGCACCCATCCCCGCTTTCCTGCACGATCAGCTGGAAGCGGCCTATCAGGCAGAGGTCGTTCAGCGCCTCCTCGACGGATACCGCGCGGCGGCGAGCCGCCCCGTCACGCTGCGGGCGAACACGCTCAAGGCGGACGCCGAGACGGTGGCGGGGGCGCTCGGCAGGGTGGGCATCGGCTTTACGCGCGTGCCCTGGTACGAGGACGCCTTCGTTTTGGACGACGCGGTTTCCGAGCGGGATGTATGGACGCTCGACATCTATCGGGAAGGCGCAGTCTACCTGCAGTCCCTCTCCTCCATGACGCCACCCCTCGCGCTCGGGCCCCGTGCCGGCGCGGACGCGCTCGACATGTGCGCCGCCCCCGGCGGCAAGACGTCGCAGATGGCCGCGCTCGAGCCCGAGGCCCACATCACCGCCTGCGAGCTCTCGGCGCCGCGCGCAGAAAAACTCACCTACAACCTGCAAAAGCTCGGCGCCCACAACGTGCAGGTCATGAAGACGGACGCGCGGCGCCTAGACGAGTTCTTCAGCTTCGATCAGATTCTGCTCGACGCCCCCTGTACCGGAACGGGAACGGTGCGCGCCGGGGACCAACGCGCCGAGAAGCGCATCACCGCCCAGCTGCTCGCCAAGGTGACGCGCTCGCAAGCGCAGCTCCTCGACCGCGCGCTCACCGTGCTCAAGCCGGGCGGCGAACTCGTCTACTCCACGTGCTCCGTGCTACCTCAAGAAAACGAGGAACAAGTTCGCAGCGCGCTGAAGGCCAAGCGCCATCGCGATTGCGAGCTTGTGCCGCTAAACCTGGACGCCGCGTGGACGGAAGGCGACTTCGCCCTCCCGCTCCTGGAAAACGGGTTGCCCGGCACACTCACCATCGCCCCCGCGCGACACTTCGAGGGCTTCTACATCGCCAAGATCAAGAAAGCGCACTAGCGAGAAGCGGCCACGCGAGCGCGCGGCCGACAACGGGGTTACCGCAGATGGGACCCGCCGCGAAAGGCCCGCGGGTCCTCGTCGTCACCGCGAGAACGGTCGCGCAGAGCGGTGATGCCCAGATACACGAGGGCGACGACGGCGATAACGCCCACGCAGATGAGCATCGGGCCCATAACCTCGACGATCTCGTTCATGCGTGCCACCCCTTCCGATCGTTCGTTGGTTGGACTAGCATAGCAGACGCCCCAACCGCTCCCCCAAGACTCCGCACTCGCTACAAAAGGGCCATGGCGCGCATGACTACCGCCGCCTGCGCCGGGGTACAAAAAAAGCATCGTTGCGATACCCTGCGGCACGCACCGCATCAAGAACTCAATCATACGAGGAGGCACCATGGACGTCACGGATACCGTCAAGATGAACGAATCAGGCGCCGGGAACGCGCCGACGAAATGCGCGGTCCCCGAGGTCGATACCAAGGTCGCCGAGGAACCGGACGCCGCGCTCGAGGTACCCGCCGAGGTGCCCGAGAGCATCGATGCCGCCGTCGATTTCTCTGAGGTGGAGATCGCCGAGGAGTTCTCCGGTGCGCCCACCGTGGTCACGCCTGCCGGCAAGCTGCAGCTCGAGCCTACCCCCATCGAGGGGCGCCTCCGCCACGCCGCGCTCTCCGTTCCCGCCGAAACCGAGGAGTGCAGCGGCTTCACGCTCTTCGGCCGCCGCATCCGCTCGCTGCTTTACACCACGGACGTCGCCGTGATCAAGAACTCCAACGCGGATGCCATCTTCGCCGTGTACCCCTTCACCGCGCAGCCCGCCATCACCCAGGCCCTCCTGACGGTGGCCGAATGCCCCGTCTTCGTGGGCGTGGGCGGCGGCACCACCACGGGCAAGCGCGCCGTGCAGCTGGCCGCCGTCTCCGAGATGCAGGGCGCCGCCGGCGTGATCGTCAACTCCCCCGCGAGCCCCGACATGGTCGAGCAGATCGCCAACATCGTGGACATCCCCGTGGTCGCCACCGTCGTGGCCTGCGACGAGGTGGCCCATGCCAAGGTAGCCGCCGGCGCCAAGATCCTCAACGTGGCCGCCGGCAAGGACACGCCCGCCGTCCTGCGCGAGCTCCGCGAGCACTACCCCAACATGCCGCTCATCGCCTCCGGCGGGCGCAGCTCCCTCTCCGTGAGCGAGACGGTCTCCGCGGGCGCCAATGCCGTCATCTGGACGCCCCCCTCGGCCCAGCAGCTCCAGGCCGACATGATGAAGCGCTACCGCGCCGCCGCAGCCGAGAAGACGACGCCGGAGCCCGTCTTCGACCCGGTGAGCGCCGCCTCCGAGAACCCGCTTGAGAGCGCGCGGGCCGACGTCCCCTTCCCCGACGAGCTCATCGCCAAGGCGCACAACGCCCGCGATCGCCGTGCCGAGCGCCGCAGCAAACTGCGCTTCTTCTTCCCTAAGAACTAGAAAGCTGGCTCCGGCGGTCCCGCCCGGAGGGCAAGCGCCGCCGGGATGCCGGGCGCTTGCCCTCCGGGCGGGAGTCTAGTCCACGCGCTTGTCGCCCATGAAGAAGAGCGCCACCGTGCCGGGGCCGGTGTGTGCGCCGATGACCGTGCCGATGTCGTGGATGGCGATCTTGCCGGCAAGCTGGGGAATCTGCTCCCCGATCATGCGGGCGACCTCTTCGGCGTCCTCGCGGCAATCGGATTGGCTGATGCAGCACTTGCCCGTGTAGGCGGCGCCGTCTTCCACGTGCGCCATCATGGCCCGCACGAGCCTCTTCTGGGCCTTCATTTTGGTGCGGATCTTCTCGCGCGGAATCAGCTTGCCCTGGTAGTCCATGTTCAGCAGCGGGCAGATCTTCAGCGCCGTGGCGATGAGCGCGCTCGTCTTGCTCACGCGGCCGCCGCGCTTCAGGCACTCGAGGTCAGAGACGTAGAACCAGCTGTTGAGGTTCGTCTTGTGCTCCTCGCACCAAGCCGTGAGCTCGGCGAGGCCCATGCCGGCGTCGCGCAGGTCGGCGAGGTATTCCACAAGAAGGCCATAGCCCGAGCTCGCGCAGAGGGAGTCCACCACGTTGATGGTGCGCTCGGGATAGGCCGAGCGCAGCTGCTCGGCGGCCACGCACGCGGAGTTGTAGGTGCCCGAGATGCCCGAGGAGAGCGTCACGTGCAGGATGTCATGGCCGGCCTTGAGCTCCGGCTCCCAGGTGGCCACGTACTCGCCCGCCGCGATCTGCGAGGTGGTGGGCTGGCTACCCGCCTTGATCTTGCTGAAGAACTCGTGCGGCGTGATGCGCGCGTAGAGGTCGTCGGGGTAGGTGCCGCCGTCCATGTTGTAGTGGAAGCAGGTGAGGAGCACGTGGCGCTCCTCGAAGAACGAACGCGGATAATCGGCGGTGGAGCTGCAGGAAAGCACGTAATCAGACATGGGAACCTCTTAATCGGCGGGTCAGAACCTTGACTTCTGGGGATTATCGCACAAAAGGACGGCGGCCGCCGCATGTGCGACGACCGCCGTTCAGCGCTCTCACCGAAACCGGGCCAGGAGCAGGACCGCTACATGAGCGATTCCTGTGCAAGGGGCGTGGTGCGGAGCGTCATGGCTTGCGTGGCGCCCGCGGGGACCACCACGTTGTAGGTAAAGGTGGTGGTCTCCTGGGCGTCCGTTTGGAAGAGGCCACGCAGCACCTGATGGCCCTGGAACGTGGCCTCGGTCCAATCGCCGTTCTGGTAGCCGTTAACGTTCATGTTGGTGATCGTGCCGCCCGCGGGCGCGTAGAACATCATCATCGTCAGCATGTCGCCGTTGGTGCGCTTGGCGGGATTGTAGCCGCTGACGTACAGCGGGGCTGTCGCCGCCTGCTCGGGCGTCATGATGTTGGTGATCGCGGTCGTGACGGCGTAGGTGGTGGTGCCGTCGGCGTTTTGCACGCCCTCGCCGATCTGCGTCTTGATGGAAGCGAACCAGTCGATCTTGCTCCACGTGCTATCGTACTCGAAGACGCCGAGCTCAGGCTTCGTGGGATCGCTCGCGAGCTTGCCCGAGAACCCGAGGGTGTCCATCACGGCCTCCTCGTCCTCGTTCGCCATCCACACGAGCAGACGATCCTGTTGGGCGGATTCGTCGATCGTCTTCCAGAGGTCGCTCACGCCCACACCGCCAAGATTGTTCATGACGGTCTTGAACGCCATCGCGGCGACAGAGGAAAAGTAGGCATCCTGGGCACCGGTGTCGTTGCCAAGGCGCCAATAGGTCTCGCTCAACAGCATGGAGGCGGCGTTAGTGCCGTCGATCGTGCTGCCGTCGGCGGCGGTGAACCCACCGGTCAGGCTGAGCAAGCGCTGCAGGAAGACGGGATCGATGGCGATGACGCCGTCCACGTTGCCATAACCCGCCTGGGCCCAGAAGTCGCGCGAGAGCGCGCCGACACGGGAGAAGTCGGGGATGGTATTCACCTGGGCGGGGTCGACGTCCATATTGGAACCGGAGGCAGCGCGTTCCTCTTCGGTGATCTGCACCTGCAGGCCGGGCTGATGCAGGATGGAGGTGAAGTCGCCGTTCATCTCGATCTTGCCGTCGGTGACGGTCAGCACGCCCCACGAACCGGGCAGGCCACCCGTGGCGCGCAGCTCGGAGTTGTTCTGGGCGATGATCAGGTAGCTCCGCTGACCGCCTTCGCCGAACATCTGCGGCAGCACGTTCAGGATGGGCTGGAGCTGGTCGAGCATGCCGCCCGCCTTGCCGAGCGGCTCCTGCACCTTGTCGAGCACCGCCTGGACCTGGGGGATGCGGGCCTTCGGCAGCGAGCTGATCGTCTCCGCGTCCGCCTTGATCGTGGGGATGGCACCGCTCACGGCGGCGGAGACCTCCTTGAGCATGGGGATGTTCACCGAGCCGTCCTGCAGAAGGTCGGAGAGCTTCTTGCCCGAAAGGCTCTGGCAGATGGGTGCGAGCGCGTTGTCCACCAGATCCTTCGCCGAGGAGCCGAGCGTCTGCACGCTCTGGATATCCTGCCCCACTACGGGTAGGTGCGCCGCCACGCTCCAGAGCGGCGCGTGCACCTCATCGTTGATGCTCGTCGTACGATCCTGGATGATGCTCAGCGAGGTAGAGAGCCCGCCCGTGTCCCCGTTTTTGAGGTTGTCCTTCAAGACAGACGCCTGCGCCATGAGGACCGTGGAGTCGGACTTGACCTTCTGGGCGGAACGGAAGAGCAGGAAGCCGGACACGCCGCAGGCCACGATGAGTACCGCGATGACCACGGCGACCACGGTGCCCGCCACGTGCCGACGGCGGGGCGGCTCCGGCTCAAAGCGAGGGGCGCGACCGCGCGACTGGGGAGCAGCGCTTGCCCGAACGACGCCCTGACGCGGCGCGGCATATTGCTGCCGTCGGACCGGTTGCCGTTGCTGTACGGCCGATGGCTGCTGGGAGCTCTCTTTAAAATGTCTTCCTGCCACGAACACTCTCCTCACCCATAGACAAGCGACTTCGAAATGATAGTTCACCCACGGTGCCTGAACCTAAATGCATAGTGGGCCGCATCGAGTTACCAAGAAACTCCGCAGGTGCCCCCTATCGCGGCCCGTTATGCGCCGCACCGAGCCCTCCCCAGCCGGAACAACTCCTTACGCCTTGTTCGTGATCTTGCGAACGAGGTAACCGGCCAGCTCTCGACGAGGCGTGCGCGCGGGGAAGAGCTTCTCGTACAGCGGCCTCAGCTTGTTCTTCACCCGACGCATGAACGGCAGCTTGTTCTTAGTCATGCGGTCGATCGCAATGGGTGCGAACGGGGTCTTCAGGGCATAGCGCCAGAAGTAATCGGCATAATCCGTCTCGGGATGATCCCAGGGCTTGTCGTCGCCGGCGAAATGAACCACATACGGATCCTTTCGCGCCTCCATATACGGTTCGCTCAGGTGGCGCGGTGCCAAGCTGATGATCTCCTTGACGCGGATGCCGAACCAATCCATCATGACGTTCCACCGCATATCGAGATATTTCACATGCCCCTCGGCAAAGTGGTTGAGCACATCCTGGTCGAGAAGCTGCCACTCGTAGGACGTGGCGTACGCGAACAGCTCCTCGACAGTGTAGTGCCGCCGGAACTCCGCGAGATTGAAGATGATCGTCCCCGCCTGAAAATAGCTGTAAGGGTCCTTCATCTTCAACACGTTGTCCATGTAGTCCTTTTTATCCGGCTGCGCCCCGTTATAGAGGCCCGCCGTATCCGCATCCGCCACGGCGGCGAGCAGGTACCCGTCGACATCGACGTCGAACAGCTCGGCGATATCATGGTTCACGACCATATCGCTGTCCAGGTACAGGGCCTTGTCGTACTCCGGAAGAATATCCTGCATGAGCAGACGGAAATACGTCTCGATACGGAAATGCCCGCGAAGGAAGAGCTTGTCGTTGTAATCGACCATAAAACGCGTGGTGTTAAAGAACCGCAGGGAGAAGTTGTCGGGCATCATGCGCCGCAGCACGACCTGGTTGCGCTCGCTGATGTCGCGATGGAGCACGATGACGTCGTACTGGCGCGTCTCTGATGCGTTTTCCGCAATCGATTCGAGCAGGGTTCCCATGTAGGGGACATAGAAATCATTTGCGGAGAGCACGAGCGCAACGGGGGGCTTGTCGCCCACCTGCTTGAGGGGCCGCGGGAACGCGGGGCGCGTCACGTTGTCGAACAGCGTCCGCTGCAGCTCGCGATACGTGTAGTGGCCCTGACCCTTGAGCCAGGTAAAGTAGATGCCCAGCAACCGCTCGGCAAGATATCCGCTCACGCGATACTGCGCCGAACTGTAATCGGAGAAATCCCGTCGCCGCTCGTGCTCGGCCAAGATATCGAACAGCCATGAGCAGTAGTCGAAGAAGATCTCCCGCTTCATGATGAACATGTTGCAGAAATAGCCGGTAGACCCATCCAGATAGGCGTTGGCCGCATCCATCATGTGCGGGTACCGTTCCTGGATGATATCCAGGACGCACTGGAGGTCTTCGGGACGATGCTGCAGCGCCCGGCAATATTGCTCGCGCATGGTCATCTTCCCCACAAAGCGGCCCCGCTCGGGAAGAATGAAGTCGTTGCCCTCGATCACCTCGCGCATACGGTGCTCGTTCAGGCCGATGCGCTCGAGCGTTTTCTCGTCGTTGGAATCAAAGAGGGCATCGGCGAAGCGGTTGGTACGGAAAGGCTCGTCGGAAAACGAGAAGTAGCGCCGATAGTGGAAGAGGCCGTAGTAATCGGCGTCCAGGTTCTTCCAAGCCCAGTACTGCGCCGTCAGCTCGCAGTAGTACGGGTTCTTGTACGAAATGTTCTCACCCTCGTCATCGTGCTGCATGCCCTTGAAGCGATGATCGGCAAGCGCCGTTCCCACCTGAACGGGAACGATCAGCGGGTTGTCGGGAATGACGATATCGTCTCGATGGCAAGCCATGACGATCTTGATTGTTGACATGAATTCCCCCATGTCGTCTCAGCGATGAGCAGAAAGCGCCACCAAATAGCGCGGCAAAGCCCATCAAGTGTACCGAATCACCGCTACCGGGACATCCCGAGCCCGCTGATAGCGTCGAAAAGCCCTACAGGGTGTGGTCGGCGCAAAGCCCCACAACGAGCTCCCACCAATCGCTATCCGGGTTGAAATTGGAGTTCACCGCGGGATCCGGACTGGAGAAGAACGCCGGGTGCTTGCTGATAGTGTAGGACCGTTCGCGAAACAGCCGGGCGCGCAGGCGCGCATCGGTGGCCTCGCGGCCCCGCGACGCGAACTCCTTGTGCTGCAGCACGGCGGAAGCCTGGTAGACCACCACGTAACCGCGTTCGCGCGCAGAGAGGCAGTAATCCCCGTCGTTGTAGCCCACGGCAAGGCGCTCGTCGTAGCCGCCGATATCCTCGAACAGCGAGCGGCGCGTGAGCTGGCAGGCGCCCGTCACCATGGAGTACTCCTGGGACATGCCGGCGGAGAACCCGTAGCCGGGTATGCTCGCCGCCAGGTTGCGGTTCACATGGGAGAAGCCTCCCTCGCTGCGGACGGACATGCCGGCATGCTGCACCAGGCCGTCTGGGAAGAGCAGTTTGGCCCCCACCACGCCCACGTCCTCGCGCGCGAAGCACCCCACCATCTCGGAGAGCCAGGCGGACTCGATCACCTCGGTGTCGTTGTTCAAGAAGAGCAGGAGCTCGCCGCAAGCGTGGGCGGCACCGAAGTTCACGAGCGCCGAGTAGTTGAAGCCATGCTCGGTTGGCGCGTCCGGAGCGAGCAGGTCCGGCGTCCACGTGATCACGCGCACGCGGCCGTCCTCCTGCAGGCGCCCGTAGAGCTCGAAGGTCTCGGGGTTCTCGCTGCCGTTCTCCACGACCACGATCTCGAAGTTAGGATACTCGGTCTTCTGCAGGATGGAGGATGCGCATGCCTCGAGGAGGTCCGCGTGATCGCGGCTCGGAATGACGATGCTCACGAGCGGAGCGGGGTCGGGCACGTCGAAGCGCACCCGGTAGGTGTAGGGCAAGGGGCCGTCCAGCACCTCGCCCGCCCAACCGCGGCGCTCAAGATGCCGCTTGAGGGCGAGGGCGCCCGCCGTGTGGGCGTAGGGCTTCTGGTTCCCACCGCCGGCCGTCGAACCCTCGTGCTCGCGCCAGTGATAGAGCACGCGCGGCACGTGCTCAATGTGGCGCGCAACGTCGAAGGCCTTGAGCGTGAGGTCGTAGTCCTGGGCGCCCGCCACGTCCGAACCGGAGCGCTCGGCGAGGCCCAGGACGCGCCGGCTCACCATGAGGAGGTGCGTGATGTAGTTGTGGCCGTGCAGGCGCGTGAGGCTGGGCGCCGGCTTGAACGCGGGCGCAGCGTAGACGCCGTTGCGCAGGTGATCCTCGTCGCAATAGAGCAGGTCGCTCTCCGGATTCCGGGCGATGGCCTCGGCGAAGCACCAGAGCGCGTCCGGCTCGAGCACGTCGTCATGGTCGAGGAACGCCACGTACTCCCCCATCGCCGCCGCGATACCGGCGTTCGTGTTCTCGGAAATTGAGGCGTTCTCAATCCGAAGCACGCGCACGCGTGGATCGGAAACCTCCGCGAGCACGCCGTCGACGCCCGCATCCGGCCCGCTCGCGTTCACGAGCACGAGCTCCCAGGAGGTATAGGACTGCGCGAGCACCGAGTCGATGCAGGCACGCAGGTACGCGGGCGGCGTGCGGAAAACGGGCACGACGATGCTCATGAGAGGACCGGGGTGCGCCGCCGACCGCTCACGCTGTCGGGCAAGCAGCTCGGGCGTGGCGCGGTGCTCCTCGAACCAGACGGTGTAGTCGCGGTCGGGGGCACCGCCCTCGGCGAGCATGCCGAAGTGACCCCGCAGCCCGGCGAACGAGCGCTCGCAGACCGAGGTGAAGTCGCGGCACCCCTCATGCCCCGCAAGTCCCGCCTCGATGACCAGGTTCCGCACGCCTGCAGGTGCCGCCAGGGAGAGCATGACCACGCGCTCCGAGAACGAGGGATCGATCTCCGAGGGGACCACGTGGTCCTCCAAAACACTCCAGGAAAGCTCTACCGGCTCCAAAGTCCGGCCGTCGCGAAGCTCGACGTACAGCTCTGCCGCGGCATCGTCCGTTGGGAAGCGACAGGGGATGCGCAAAACGCCTCCGTCGGAGCCGTCGGGCCAGATCTCGAGGAGCTGCACATGGGCGCGCAGGGACGAGAGCTCAGTGTCGACGCCGCGCAGGAACGTGGCGAGCACGGGCTTGCGCATGGTGAGCAGGCGCGACTGCAGGCCGGAGAGCTTAGGGTCGAAGATCGTGCGAACCAGGCGCGTGCCATCGTCCGTCGCGATGAGCGACACATCCTGGCGCGCCTCGAGCAAAGGCACCGTCACGACGACGACTCGTCCGCCCGCACGGCATCCGGCTTCGCGAACGATGGCGGAGCCGCCGTCGAGCTCGAACACTGAGCACGGCACCTCGCGTCCCCCGGCGTGAGAGCTGGCGCGAACCTTCTTGGAAACCGGCACCTCGAAGGCAAGGTAGCCGCGGGCGGCGCCGCGGCACTGGGCGAGGAACCGAGTTGAGGCACCCATCCCCTACTCCGCATCCGCGGCGAGCAGCTCGTCCAGGTACTCCCCGAGCTCCTCTTCCCAATCGCGCGGGGTAAAGCCCGCTGCCTCAAGCTTGGAGAGGTCGAGCGCGGAGTGCACCGGGCGCGGGGCGATGGGGCCCTCGGCGCTCGCGTAGTACGCCTCGGTGCTCACGGGCACCACCGCATCGCCGTTGCCGTTCGCGCGCTCGAAGACGCGCCGGGCGATATCGGCCCAGGAGCGCACGGCACCCGAACCGGTCATGTTGTACGTGCCGTACGGCGCGTTCGTCTGAAGCAGGTGGAAGATGGCGCCCGCCATCTGATCAGTGAAGGTCAGGCGGCCCAGCTGGTCGTCCACCACGGTCACCTGGGGCAGCTCGCCCGCGGCCGCGCGGTCGGAAAGCGCGCGCATGGTCTTGGCGAAGTTCTTGCCGCGACCGATCACCCAGCTCGAGCGCAGGATGTAGTGCTTGGGGCATCCCGCCACGGCCAGGTCGCCCGCTGCCTTGGACTCGCCGTACACGGAGAGCGGGCTCAGCGGCTCGTCCTCCGCATGAAGCTCCGCGGTGCCGTCGAACACGTAGTCGGAGCTGATGTGCACGAGCGCGATCCCGTGCTCGGTGCAGGTGCGGGCGAGGAGCGCCGGCGCGGTGGCATTGGCGGCCCAGCAGATGCGGCGACCCTCCGGCGTCTCGGCGCGATCAACCGCCGTGTAGGCGCCGCAGTTGATGACGGTACCGTAGAGGCTCCAATCGTATTGCGCGTAGGCAGCGGGATCGGACATGTCGAAGGTGTCGATGTCGCAGTAGTCGAAGCCCTCGAGGCCGTGTGCCTCGGCATAGGCCCGCACGGCGTTGCCGAGCTGACCCTTGCAGCCCGTCACGAGGGTACGCTTGGGCGCCATGGGCAGGGCGTCCGCGATCATTGGATGGTGCTGGTCGGCCTCGGAGAGCTCGCATTGCTCAAGCGGGATGGGCCACTGGATACCGAGCGTGGGGTCGGCCAGGTTCACGAAGGTGTAGGTCTTCTTGAGCTCGGCGGACCAATGGGCGTCCACCAGGTAGGTGTAGGCGGTGCCGTCCTCGAGCGCTTGATAGGAGTTGCCCACGCCGCGCGGCACGTAGATGGCCTTGGAGGGATCGAGCGTGCAGGTGAAGACCTGCCCGAAGCTCTCGCCGGGGCGAAGGTCGACCCAGGCGCCGAAGACGGATCCCGTGGCCACGGAGATGTACTTGTTCCAGGGCTCGGCGTGGATGCCGCGCGTGACGCCGCGGTTGTCGTTGAAGGAGATGTTGTTCTGCACGAATCGCAGGTCGGGGAGGCCGAGTGCGCACATCTTCTCGCGTTGCCAGTTCTCCTTGAACCAACCGCGCGCATCCCCGTGCACCGACAGGTCGAACACGAGGACACCGGGAATGTTGGTGGTGGTGACCTTCAGGTCCTTCTCGAACTCGAACTCGACCATGCGGCCCTTCCTCTCCTCAAGACGAAAGGCGAGACGAGCAAGCGCCGTCCCGCTGCTCAAAGGTGGCGGGGAAAACCGGCTCGCCCGCCGCCCGATGCATTGCTTACTGACCCTGCGCGCGGTACTTGGCCTCGGTGGCCCCCTTGGCCGGGCGCCACCAGTCCTCGTGCTCGGTGTACCAGGCGATGGTCTGCTCTAGACCCTTCTGGAAGTCCGTGTGCACAGGCTTCCATCCCAGCTCGCGGCGGAGCTTGGAGCTGTCGATGGCGTAGCGACGGTCGTGACCGGGGCGGTCGCGCACCCAGTCGAAGTCATCCGGGTCCTTGCCCATCACGGTCAGAATGTCGCGCAGCACCGTCAGGTTATCGCGCTCGCCGTCCGCTCCGATGAGGTAGGTCTCGCCCAGCACGCCCTTGGTGAGGATGGTCCACACGGCGGAGCTGTGGTCCTCGGTGTGGATCCAGTCGCGCACGTTCTTGCCGTCGCCGTAGAGTTTGGGGCGCTGGCCGTCCAGGATGTTCGTGATCTGGCGCGGGATGAACTTCTCCACATGCTGGTAGGGCCCGTAGTTGTTGGAGCAGTTGGAGATGGTGGCGCGCACGCCGAAGGTCCGGTGCCAGGCGCGCACGAGCAGGTCGGAGGACGCCTTGGTGGAGCTGTAGGGGCTGCTGGGACGGTACGGTGTCTCCTCGGTGAAGCGCGCGGGATCGTCCAGCGCGAGGTCGCCGTAGACCTCGTCCGTGCTCACGTGGTGGTAGCGCACGTCAAACTTGCGGCATGCTTCGAGCAACTGGTAGGTGCCCTCGACGTTGGTGCGCAGGAACGGCTCGGGATTGGCGATGGAGTTGTCGTTGTGGCTCTCGGCCGCGTAGTGCACGATGGCGTCGTGACCGGGCACGATGCGCTCGAGCAGCTCGGCATCGCAGATGTCACCCACCACGAGCTCCACGCGGTCCTCGGGCAGCCCGGCGATGTTCTCGGGATTGCCCGCGTAGGTGAGCTTGTCGAGCACCGTCACATGGACGCCCGGATGCTCGCGCACCACGTGGTGCACGAAGTTGGAACCGATGAAGCCGCAGCCACCGGTCACGATGATGTTCTTGGGCTCGAAGTCCTGGGACATGGATTCCTCCCGCCTGCGCACCGGACCGCATCCGACGCGCGCGCTGCTAGTAGTCGCTGTTCCTGCTGTTGATGGCACCGGCTGCCACGGCCTTCAGGTGCTTGCCGTAGACGCTCTTGCCGTAGCGCTCGGCCGCTTGCTCGAGCGCCGGGGTATCGATCCAGCCGTGCTCCCAGGCGATCTCCTCGGGCACGGAGACGGGCAGGTCCTGGGCGCGCTCCACGGCGCGCACGAACTCCCCCGCCTCGTACAGGCTCTCCATGGTGCCCGTGTCAAGCCAGGCGTAGCCGCGGCCGAGCGTCACCACCGAAAGGGAGCCGTCCTCCAGATACATCTGATTGAGCGTGGTGATCTCGAGCTCGCCGCGCGCGGAGGGCTTCACCTGCTTGGCAAACTCGCATACGCGCTCGTCGTAGAAGTAGAGGCCCGTGACGGCGTAGCTGCTCTTGGGATGCGCCGGCTTCTCCTCGATGGAGATGGCGTTGAAGTCGCGGTCGAACTCGACCACGCCGAAGCGCTCCGGATCGTCCACGTGGTAGCCGAAGACCGTGGCGCCGCCGCCGGCCTCGGCCTGCTCGACAGCGCGCTTGAGATGGCGCGAGAGGCCGTTGCCGTAGAAGATGTTATCGCCGAGCACGAGTGCGCAGGGCTCGCCGTCGATGAACTCCTCGCCGATGATGAAGGCCTGGGCCAGGCCGTCCGGCGAGGGCTGCTCGGCGTAGGAGAGGTTCACGCCGTACTGACTGCCGTCGCCCAGCAAGCGCTCGAAGTTCGGCAGATCCTGCGGCGTGCTGATGATGAGGATGTCGCGGATGCCGGCAAGCATGAGCGTGGAGAGCGGATAGTAGATCATGGGTTTGTCGTAGACGGGGAGCAGCTGCTTCGACGTCACGAGCGTGAGCGGGTACAGGCGCGTGCCCGAACCGCCCGCCAGGATGATGCCCTTCATGGCACAGGACCTCCATGGAGCGAGGGGTTTCACAGATGGTTAAAGTATACGATGCATCGTGAGCACTGCCGTAACGCCGTGCCGATGTCCACGAAGAAAGAATGCCCAAGTGGGCACGACGCTAGGAGAGCGCCTCCAGCTCCTCCAACCACAGCCGCGCGCTCGCGTCGCTCGGCATGCGCCAGTCGCCGCGCGGCGAGAGCGTCACGCTGCCGACCTTTGGGCCATCGGGCAGGCAGCTCCGCTTGAACTGCTGCGTAAAGAACCGCCGGTAGAACTCCTTGAGCCACGAGAGGATGACGGCGGGCTCGTAGGCGCCCGCAAACGAGCGGCACGCCTGCCGGTAGATGCGCGCGGGCGGCAGCCCGAAGCGCAGCAGGTGGTAGAGGAAGTAGTCGTGGAGCTCGTACGGTCCCACCAGGTCCTCCGTGCGCTGCGCGATCTGGCCGTCCCCCGTGGGCGGCAGCAGCTCAGGCGAGACGGGCGTGTCGAGGATGTCGCGCAACACCTCCTCCGCCTCGCCGCCGAAGAGGCCCGCGGCGTAGGCCACTAGGTGCCGCACGAGCGTCTTCGGCACGCCAGCGTTCACCCCGTACATGCTCATGTGGTCCGCATTGTACGTGCACCATCCCAGCGCGAGCTCGGAGAGGTCCCCCGTCCCGAGCACAAAGCCGTGCAGCTCGCCGGCGAGGTCCATGAGCACCTGCGTGCGCTCGCGGGCCTGGGCGTTCTCGTAGGTGACGTCACGCACCTCGGGGTCATGCCCGATTGCGCGGAAGTGCAGCTCCACGGCATCGCCGATGGGAATCTCGCGGAAGTCGACCGCGAGGCACCGGGCGAGCTTCTCGGCGTTGCCCTTGGTGCGCCCCGTGGTGCCGAAGCCAGGCATGGAGACCGCGTGCACGCCGATGCGGGGAAGCCCCAGCTGGTCGAAGGCGCGCACGGCCACGAGCAGGGCGAGCGTGGAGTCGAGCCCACCCGAGAGCCCGATGACCAGGCTCTCGGTGCCCGTGTGGGAAAGGCGCGTGGCCAGGCCCCGGCTCTGGAGGTTGAGGATGGTCTCGCATCGCTCGGCACGACGCGCGCGGTCGGCCGGCACGAAGGGCGCACGGTCGAAGACGCGGTCGATCTGGTCGGCGTTTCGCAGAATGGCCGGGGCGTTCGCACCCGATCCATCCTCCGCCGCACCCGGCGCGAACGAGAAGGGAACCTCACGCGCCCAGGGCACCTGGTCGTCGCGTCGCCAGGTGGTGCTCCGCCGGCGCTCGGCCATGAGACGGGCGAGGTCGACGTCGGCCACCGCCATGTCGCAGGTGAAGAGCTCAGTACGCGCCAGCACCGCCCCGTTCTCCGCAATGAGGTTCTCGCCCGCGAACACGAGGTCCGTAGTCGACTCGCCCTCCCCCGCATCGGCGTACGCGTAGGCGGCGTAGAGGCGCGCGCTCTGGGTCAAGACCAGCTGCCGACGATACGAGGCCTTGCCGATGACCTCATCGGATGCGGAGAGGTTGAGCAGCACCGTGGCACCGCCGCCGAGCGCCATGCCCGTCGAGGGCGGGTTGGGGACCCACAGGTCCTCGCAGATCTCCACGCCCACGCGAACGTCCTCGAGGCCAGGGTCCGTGCACGCGTAGACCAGGGAGGAGCCGAAGGGCACCTCCTCGCCGTCCCGGGCAACGTTGCCGGCACTCAAATCGACCGAGGGCGCGAACCAGCGGCCCTCATAGAACTCGCCGTAGCTCGGAAGATGGCGCTTTGCCGTAAAGCCCAGCAGGCGACCGGCGCAGCAGACCGCCGCGCAGTTGTAGACCTCCTCGGCATGGGCCAGGGGCAGCCCCACGGCAAAGAGCAGCGGGAGGCTCGCCGTCTCGCGCAAGATGCGCCGAAGCGACGCGCTGCAAGCGGCGAGCAGCGCTTGGTCATGAAAGAGATCGCCGCAGGTATAGCCGGTGAGGCAGAGCTCCGGCAGCACGAGCACCGAGACGCCGGCGTCAGCCGCGGCGCGCACGGCCGCAAGAACGGCCTCGGTATTGCCGGGTACATCGGCAACGTGAATCTTGGGCGTGGCGGCGGCGATGCGCAGGAATCCATCGGTGGCGGGCATGGGGCTCCCCTCTCTGGTCGAATGCGTCAATTGTAGCGTGTTCGGGACGCGGTCCGTGCCCGTGCGGGGGAGGCCGCAGCCCTACTCCCCCTCCTCCACGGGGGCATACCAGACGCGATGGTCCTCCAGGCGCATGACGGCCACCTGCCCGTGGGGAGCGCCGCCCGCCGCGCTCGCGTCGATGTCGATGCGGTCGGCTACACCGCCGGTATCCTGGCAGGCGCCGACCTCCACCACGAGGGCGCGCTCGTCGGCGTTCAGGACGGGTCCATGGGTGTGTCCCGCGTAGCGCTGGATGAGGACGCTCGGCGTGTGCCCGGCCACCACCAAGGGCCCGCGGCCCTCGCCGTCGACGAAGCCCGTCGGCCTGCCCCAGAACTCTTCGCGGATCCACAGCAAATCCTCGGTTTTCTGGGCGCCCATCATCACGTAGAGCACGCTCGCGTCCAGGTTCTGCAGCACGCCGGGGCGCTCGACGGGAATTCCCGAGGCGGCGAGATAGGCATGGGCCGCCGGGGCGTTGATGCCGGCATGGCAGAGCATATAGGTGCGCATGTAGGTGGGGGCGGCGCCCGAGACGGGGGCGACATCGGACGCGGGGCGCGGGCGCGGGGCGAAGTGATCCTCCACCTTCACCACATCGTAGAGCGGCAGGCCGCGCATCCAGGCGATGATGTCATCGGCCTGCTCGCGCGGCAGCGCATCCAGCTGCCCAGCCGTCACCCAGCCGCCGTTGATCTCCCAGTCGCCCTCGGAATACGGGGTCGCGCCTTGGAGGGCATCGAGCATCAGACCCTCATGGTTGCCCTTGAGCACATGCACCTGCCCGATGCCGTGCGAATCGGCGAGGCCGCGCACCAAGTGGATGACGCCCAGCGGCTCCGGTCCCCGGTCGATCATGTCTCCGAGCACGTAGAGCGTGTCGTCCGCCCCCACGCCCGATGCCTCGAGCACACGGTCCAGGGCGCGAAGATGCCCGTGGGCATCGGACGTGACGTACGTGGCCAAGGGCACCTCCTCGATTGAAGCGGACACCATCCGGCGCCCGCTAAACCTTCAAGTTTCAATCGAGAGTTTACCCCTTTGCGCGCGACCGTTCACGCACAACCTGTGACAATTCGCTTACGGGGTTTCTTTATTCCGTTTTACTTGATCACGCGCACGCGATAGACAGCGGGAATCTGCTTCAGCGCCTCGATGGTGCTCTGGTCCAGATGCTCGTCGGTATCGAACATGGTGTAGGCGTTCTCGCCGGCGCTCTCGTTCACCATACGCTGCACGTTGGCGTTATCGTGCGCGAGAATCGCCGTGATCTGACCGATCATGTTGGGCACGTTGGCATGCAGACAGGCGATACGGCTCGCGGCGCGCGCCTTGCCCATGGAGCAGGCCGGATAGTTCACGGAATGCGCGATGTTGCCGTTCTCCAGATAGTCCTTGAGCTCGGAGATGGCCATGTCGGCGCAGTTGGCCTCAGCCTCGCCCGTGCCGGCGCCCGAGTGCGTGGTGACGAACGTGTTCTTCATCTTGACCGTACCGGACGTGGCGAAGTCGGTGGAGAACCAGGAGAGCTGACCGCTCTCGAGCGCCGCGGCCACCGCCTCCTCGTCCACGATGGTCTCGCGCGCGTAGTTGATGAGCACGGCGCCGGGCTTGAGCTTGGAAAGCTGCTCGGTCGAGATCATGCCGATGGTGTCGGCCTTGCTGGGCACGTGCAGGGTGAGGTAGTCGCAGTTGCGGCACAGGTCCTCGAGCGTGCCCACGCGGTTCACGGAGTGCGAGAGCTCCCAGGCGTGCTCGACGGAGATGAACGGGTCATAACCGTACACATGCATGCCGAGATCGACGGCGGCGTTGGCCACCTTGGAGCCCACGTTGCCGAGGCCCACCACGCCGATGCGCTTGCCGCGCAGCTCGTGGCCGACGAACGCCTTCTTGGCCTTCTCGGCATCTACCTGGATGTTCGGGTCCGCGGCATGTGCGCGCACCCAGTCCATGGACTGCACCACGCCGCGGCTCGAAAGCACGAGCATGGCAATGACGAGCTCCTTCACCGCGTTGGCGTTGGCGCCCGGCGAGTTGAAGACCACCACGCCGCGGCGGGCGTACTCCTCCACGGGGATGTTGTTGACGCCCGCGCCGCAGCGGCCGATCGCGCGGATGGACTCCGGCAGGTCGTAGCCGTGCAGATCCGTGGAGCGCATGAGGATGGCATCGGCCTGGGCCGCGTCGTCCACGAACGCGTAGCCGTCGCCGAACTGGACGTCGCCGTCCTTGGTGATGTCGTCGATCGTCTTGATGTAGCGCATGATGGCTTTTCCTTCCCACCGCTCCGAGCGGGCATGCCCTTCGCTCAGCCCTCGCAAGACTGGAAAACGGCGAAGCCGTTTTCTCAGTTCGCTGCGGAGTGTCGCTTCGGGCATACCCGCCCGGACCTTCGTTCAATCCACACTTGCTTGGGTGTGTATTCTACTTGGCAGAATGACTTGCTTCGAACTCTTCCATATATGAGGCGAGGGTCTTCACGTCGTCGAGGGTGACGGCGTTGTAGATGCTCGCGCGCATGCCGCCGACGAGACGGTGCCCCTTGACGCCCTGGATGCCTCGCTGGGCGGCACCGGAGACGAACTCCTTGTCCAGCTCGGGGGAATCGGTTCGGAAGGTGACGTTCGAAAGGGAGCGGCTGGACGGCTGCGCGGTGCCGTGGAAGATCTCGCTCTTATCGAGCAAACCATAGAGCACGTCGGCCTTCTCCTGGTTGCGCGCCTGCATGGCCTTGAGGCCGCCCGTCCTCTCAATCCACCGGAGCACCTTGCCGCACAGGTAGATACCGAAGGTATTGGGCGTGTTGTACATGGACTCCTTGCTCGCCTGGAGCCGGTAGTCCAGATACGTGGGACAGATGTCCGCCCGCGCGGGACCGTCCGCGATGAGGTCCTCGCGCACGATGACGACCGTCACGCCCGCGGGGCCAGCGTTCTTCTGGGCGCCTGCGTAGATGAGGCCGTAGCGCTCGACGTCGAGCGGATGCGAGAGGAAGCAGCTCGAGACATCGGCCACGAGCGGCGTCTCGCCCGTCTGGGGCAGCTCTCGGTACTCCGTGCCGAAGATCGTGTTGTTCTGGCAAATGTAGACGTAGTCCAGATCGCCCTCGGCAACGCGCGACGCAACGGGCCCCAGATCGGGAATGCGATCGAAGCTCGTGCCCTCGCTGGAGGCGAGCACCGGCGCCTCACCGTATTTCTGCGCCTCCTGCCAGGCCTTCTTGGCGAAGTTGCCCGTCACCAGGTAGCCCGCGCGGCCGCGGCGCATCAGGTTCAGCGGAATGCCGGCGAACTCCAAGGTGGCGCCGCCCTGTAGAAAGAGCACGCGATAGGTATCCGGGATGTCCAGGATGTCGCGGAGCGTCTCCTCGGTCTCCTCGATGATCTGCTGGTAGGCAGCGGAACGGTGACTCATCTCGAGCACGGACATGCCAAGGCCGCGATAGTCGAGCAGCTCCGATTGCGCCTCCTCCAGCACCTCGAGCGGCAACGCCGCCGGGCCGGCGGAGAAATTATGCACGCGCGCCATCTGATAACCTCCGTACGAGTCGCCTTATCCAACGCGCATGAACTCTAACACACTAAAGCAGCAGGACACGCCCCATGGCTGACTCGATACAAAACCCTATCAATTTGCTAGAGATTTACCGCGCGATGCGTGCCTCAGCAACCGCGACTACTCCCCGAGCTCCCGTCGCATGGCATCCTGCTCCGCGATCTCTTGCAGCCGGAAGGCCTCACCGTCAAAGCCGTACCGCGCCACCGAGCAGTTGCCAGGAACGACCATGTGCTCGTCCGCCTTACCGCCGTCGCGCACCGCCGTGATGAACTCGCGGCTCGCGGAGCCATGGCTGACCACGAGCACGCTCCGATGCCCAGTGCGCTGCATGATCTGGGTGAGCGTGCTGACGATGCGATCGCGAAACGCCAGCTGTCCCTCGCCGCCAAAAGGCACGAAGAAGTCACCCCAGGGCCAGGCGGGCATAAGGTAGGTGCGCTCGCCCTCGAAGGCGCCGAACGACCACTCCATGAGGCCGCGCTCACACTCGAAGGGCATGTCGGTGATGCGCTCGAGCGTCTGATGCGTGCGCGCGACGAGCGAGGCGTAGGCATGGTCGAAGGTGACGCCGCGCTGCGCGAAGTACCGGCCCACGCGGGACGCCTGTTCCTCACCCTCGGGTGTGAGCGGGGAATCCACCCAACCTTGAATGATGTGGCGCTCGTTGAACAACGTGCGACCGTGGCGTACGAAATAGAGCGTGCCCGACATGAAGCCTCCTTGAAGCGGGAATGTCGGACGATTATAGCAACCGGCCATGACCTGGCGGACGGGCGCGGCTAAGTCTTTTACAGCCTCTTTGCGCGTACGAGATCCAGCGCCTGAGCCAAGTTCTTCTTGCCGAAATGCACCTGCTCTGCGCCGCCGCGCTCCACGACCACGCAGGGCACGCTCATGGCGTTGTAACGCTCGCGCAGATCCGGGAAATGAGCGATGTCGAAGACGTCGACGGTTACGAGCGGGTTGTCCGCCGCGATGCGCTGCAGCGAGACGACCGTCTCGGGGCACATGGTACAGGAGAGCGAGACGAGGACCTTCACGCGCACCGGATCCGCGATCGCGGCGATGGCCGCGCGATCGGCGTCGTCGATGGGCTGGCCGGGGCCCGCCGCGTTGTAGAGGCCGAGTACGAAGCTCGTGAACTCGTGCCCGCCCGGCACGCCGTGGAAGGCAAGGCCGGTCGGATTGGGCTCGCCATCGCCACCCGGACGGCAGACCTCCACGAACGGCAGGGAAGCGGCATCGTCCTCGGCGGTATCCGCATGCTCGACCGAGAGCTTGTCCGTGAGCTTGGCAAGCTCGTCCATATAGCCCTCGAGCTCGCGTGAGACAGTGCGGTCGTCTGGGTGCAGGCGCAGCACGAGCGAGCCCGTCATGCGCGAGAAGACGGCGTTCAGCTGTGCGAGCATCGCCTCGTCGAAGAGCGCCGACGCCGCGGCGGAGCTCGCTGCCTCACCCTCGGCCGTCGGCTTGGGGGCGGGTTCGTCGGCCGCGTCCGCAACCGCCGGACGACTCACGGGAACCTGGGGCACGAGACCTGTGCGCCCCTGCGCCGCCTTGAGGTAGCGCTCCATGTCCGTTGCGGTCTGCGCGGCCTGGCCCACAGCGGTGGTGACTTGGCGAAGCGTCTTCACGCAGACATCGCCCGCGGCGAAGAGGCCGTCGGCGCTCGTCATCTGTTGCGCGTCCGTGAGCGCGTAGCCGCGATCGTCCGTTGCCGCCACACCGTCCATAAGGCTCGTTGCCGGCGCGTACCCTACGAAGACGAAGATGCCGAACGTCTCGCCGTCCGCGGCACGATACTCCTCCACCTTGTCGGTCTTAAGGTTCTTGTAGCGCAGCCAGCGGAGCGCGGAGTCGCCACCGGCGGCCTCCACCTCGGTGTTGTAGAGCACGGTGACCTTGTCGTTCGACTTGGCCTCCTCCGCGGCCGCGGGCGCGCAGGTGAAGTCGTCATCGCGCACGAGGATGGTCACGTGGCGCGCGTACTTGGTGAGAAACACGCTCTCCTCCGCCGCAGCGAAGCCGCCGCCCACGACGAAGACATCCTTGCCGGTGAAGAACTCGCCGTCGCAGGTGGCGCAGTAGGCAACCCCGTGGCCGCGAAACTCCTCCTCACCCGCAAAGCCCACGTGCCGGGGGCTCGCGCCGGTGGCGAGCAGCACGGCGAAGCAGTCGAGCGTTCCCTTTGAGGTGCAGACGTGCTTGATATCGCCGACAAGGTCCAGGGAGCGCGCCTCAGCGAGCAGGAACTCCGCGCCGAACGCCTCGGCTTGGCGACGCATGGTCTCGGTGAGCTCGGCGCCGCCCGTCGCGAAGACACCCGGGTAGTTCACGACCTCGCTCGTGATGGTGATCTGCCCACCAAAGTGGTCCTTCTCCACCACGAGCACCCGGTACCGGGCACGCGCAAGATAGATCGCCGCCGTAAGACCGGCGGGACCGCCGCCGATGATGACGGCGTCGTAGAGCTTGGAGACGTCGATGTCTGACATGTTGCTCCTTTCCTCCTGGTCGCTGGTCGGGACGGGCGGGGCCACGGCTGACGCAGGGCGTTGCGGTAGCCTGGGCCCGGTTCAGCTGAGCGCAGTTTTCTTTTTTAGAGATGGGGAGGCGGCACTCGTCCGGGACAGGGGGGCCGGAGCGGCAGGGCGGGGTGGTACCGTCCCGGGCGAGTTCTGGCGCAGCCAGCTGTCTGAAGCCCGGGACGGTACCGCCCCGCCCCCAAGCCCTAAACCCTAGGACCTGAGTTCTAGACCTACAGCTGGCCCACCAGGTCCAGGCTCGGCTTCAACGTCTCGGCACCCGGCGTCCACTTGGCAGGGCACACCTGGTCGCCGTGCTCGGCCACGAACTTGGCGGCCTGCACCAGGCGCAGCAGCTCCTTGGCATTACGGCCAACGCCGCCGGCGGTCACCTCGTACACCTGCACCTTGCCCTCGGGATCGACGATGAAGGCGCCGCGCTCGGCCACGCCGTCGGGCTCGATCAGCACGTCGAAGTCGCGGGCGAGGACGTGCGCCGGGTCGGCGAGCATCGGATAGGCGACCTTCTTGATGCGCTCGGACTCGTCGTGCCACGCCTTGTGGACGAAGTGCGTGTCGGTGGAAACGGAGTAGATCTCGCAGCCCTCGGCCTTGAAGGCGTCGTAGTTCTCAGCGAGCTCCTCGAGCTCGGTGGGGCACACGAAGGTGAAGTCGGCCGGATAGAAGAAGAACAGGCTCCAGCAGCCGAGAACATCAGCCTTGGAGACAGCCTTGAACTCGTCGTTCTGGAAGGCCTGGACGGTGAAGTCGCCGATCTCGCGTCCGATCTGGGACATGGTTCGCTCCTTTGCAACCCGGAAACTGCCGGATACAGCTTCCTTATTGATACTGATTATCAATATAGAAAGTTAACCATGGTTGTCAAGTAGAATTCGGTGGATATCGATCGGAACGATGTCATAGCAGATGCGGCGATGCCGCTCATCGCGCCATTCTGCGATGGCTGATGTTGTCACAGGGGGAAATGGAGAGCGGCTACTCCCCCTCGCGCCAGCCCTTGCCGACGTCAACCCAACCGAGGGCGCGCGCATAGCGCTCCAGCTCGGGTACCGTGAGCTCGATGGCGCTGTTGGAGCTACCCGCGGCCAGGAACACCGTGCCAAACCGTTTCAGGCTCTCGTCCAGGTAGACCGCCGCGCCCTCGTTCACCGCGAAGGGACACACGCCGCCTATGGCATGTCCCACGAGGCGTGCGACGTCGTCGTGGGACAGCATCTTTGCTTTGGTATGGAACGTCACCTTGAAGCGCTTGTTGTCAGCTCGCGCATCGCCCGCGAACACCACGAGCGTCGGAGTCTCCCCCACCATGAACGAAAGCGTCTTGGCGATGCGCGCAGGCTCCACGTCCAGGGCCTGGGCGGCAAGCTCGATGGTCGCGCTCGATTGGCTGAACTCCAGAATACGGTCGGCGATGCCGATCTCGCCGAAATACGCGCGCACCCGCTCGATCGACATGCAATGCCTCTTTTCCCCTAGGTTTATTGGGAAGAGACTATCCCATGACGGGCGTCGAGCCGGCTGCCCGCAACCTTGGCGCGAATCGCCCGGCGCCACGTCCTACAAAAGCCCCAGATGCTCGCAGGTATGGCATCAAGGGGCAGCGCGTGCGCAAAGCGTTCCGCTAGAGTCCCAGCACCATGAGCACGATGCCCCAGAAGACACCGAGCACGTAGAGCATCCCCAAGATGGCGACGTTCTCGCGGACGCTCCGGTTGGCCGAGAAGAGCACCAGGAAGCCCACGCCCACGCCCACGAGCGAGCCGGCCATCATGGGACCGAAGGCGAGCACGCCTTCCAAATAGAGCTGGGTGATGACCACGCTCGCGGCGCAGTTGGGAATGAGCGCCACCAGGGCGGAGGCGAACACGGCGAGTACCTCGTTCGACGCGAGGAACTGGGAGAGCACGGGCTCGCCCACCGTGTCGAGTATCGCCACGAGCGCCACGGTCACCAGGAAGATGAACGCGGTCACCTTCACCGTGTGCGAGAGGGCGGAACGGAGCGCGAACCGGGCAATCGCCCGCTTGTCCGTGGGGTCGACCTCCTCGCAGCCGCAACCGCAGCTGTACTGGTAGCTGGGCGGGGCGTCGTAGCTCTGCACCTCGAACTCGCCGCCGGGATACCCGCTCGGCCCCAGGCGGCGCAGCGCGCACACCTCGGAGACGGCGTTCCACGCGGGGTCGTCCTCTTCTTCCTCTTCCTCCACGGCAGAAGCGACGGAAGCCTCATCGGACATGCCGGGCCCGAGCACCCGGCGCTTGAGCGTGGCATGCAGGCGGGGGCTCTTGCGGATCCCGCGCAGGGCGAGGTCGATCGCCATGCCCGAGACAACGGCGACCACTGCCTTGGTCAGCAGGATGAACGTCATCTTCCCCAGATCGACCTGCTCGGCAACGAGCAGGGGAAGCATCTCGTCGGACGTGGACAGGAACACCGCCACGAGCGTGCCGAGCGTGATGACCCGCCCCGCGTAGAGCGTGGCGCCCATGGCGGAGAAGCCGCACTGGGGCACGATGCCCGCGATGGCGCCCACCACGGGGCCGGCCGCGCCGGCGCGCTGGATGGCAGAGCGGATCTTGTCTCCCGCCGCGAACTCGAAGACCGCGAGCAGGGCGAAGGTGACGAACAGGAACGGCACGAGCGCCAGCGTGTCCTTGGCGGCGTCGATCACGATATCCAAAACAAGTTCCATGGAGGGACCACGTTCCTCTCGAAGGACGGATGTGAAGGGTTTCTACCCATGAAGCAAGCAGTTAACCTACCATGAGCAAGGTAGGCTATGGTACCCAAAGCGGTTGCACATAGGAAACTCTACACAAGACATCGTTCCCGAAAGGACCTCTTGCACATGAAGCTCACCGACGCGCTCGACTACGCGAACTCCTTCTACATTCCCGAGCTCATCTTTTCCGGCGGCTACGACTCCATCGAGTCCGAGCGCCAGCGCGGCGAGGACGCCCTGAAGACGCTCGTGGACGAATGGAACGCCAACGAGAACCCGAGCTTTGGCTTCGACCTCATCCGCGAACTCGCGGACCGCAACCGCGGCATCTGCGACCATATCGGCGAGGCACGCCTGCGCAACCTATCCTCCCCCATGCTCGCCCGCAGCCTCTCCGACGCCGACATGTGCGCGGCAATCGGCAAGCTCCAGGGCCGCGGAGCGGCGACCGTCATGCGCGAGGTGCGCGGGGACGCCAACGCCTACGCCGTGGCCTGGGTGCGCAAGCCCATCAAGGGCAAGGTGCTCGGCATCGACATCGAGACCACCGGGCGCGCGCCCGAGCGCGGCTACATCATCAACGTGGGCTGGGAGCTCATGGAGATGACAAGCGACGCGGTGCCCACGGACGGCGAGGCCGTGTACTGCGGCCTGCCGGAGGAACCGTACCGCGAGACGGGCGTGCCCCTGGCAGACATTCACCACATCACCTGGGACATGGTGGCGGGCAAGACGCCCTTCCGCGAGGATAAGGCCCTGCAGAAGCGGCTGCTCACCCTGATGAAGAAGTATCCCATCATGGCGCACAACGCCGCCTTCGAGGATTCGTGGTTCCGCCTGCACCTGGACGGCTACGCCGAGGCGCGCCGTGCGGGCAAGATCATCGTGATCGACTCGCGCCACATCTGCCGCTCGCTCGATGGCGAGGTCCGCACGCTGCCGCGCGAGAGCGCGCCCGCCGCGCTGGAGAACTGGGCAAGGCGTCGCGGCACCTTGGTCGAGGGCGAGGCCGAGCGTCACCTGGGCCTGGACGACACGGACCTTATGCTCAAGACCGTGCAGGCCGAGATGAATCAGAAAAGCATGTTTGCCAAGTAGGCAACGGGCGGCGAGCCGGGAGCGATCCGCCCGGCCGTGCCCGGCTCTCGTGGGTTTTTCCGAGTAGTGAACGGGGCTTCTCCGTCCAAGCAGTGGTCGCCGCCATTTCCCCAGCTCAGGGGCCATCGGTTTATCCGAAAAATGAACACCGCGTTCACAACTCGGATAAACCGGAGCCGGGAGCGTTCACTACTCCCGATTTTCAACGACAACCGCAAACCCGCCGAGCGTGCTCGGTGCCCACGCACTTTGCACCACCATCGCCGCCACCCCTACGCCATGCGCCGAAGCACGAATCGCCTCAGCTCCTCTTGCCTCAGCTCGAATTCATCGGGTAACGCCGCCGGCGAGATACCCATCTTGCGCCGAATGCACAGCATGAAGCGCCCAAAGACAGCACGGTTGAAGAACCCCCATCGACGTATCGCCATCACACCATGCCCCATCGCCCGGAGCGCTCGTTCTCGCTCATCATCTTCCACGGCGCGCATCTCGTCATCGTGGAAGAATCCGTGGTACTCGATATCCAGATGAATTCGCGGGAGATAGACATCGCAATAGAAGCAACTGCGCGCCGTAAGATGCCTGGCCCGGGCATTGACCTCGATTCTATAATCCATCTCCAGCCCCCGAATGCCAAGCCCGCCCTCACGCTTCGGCATCACCAGCATCATGACGAATGCCGTCTCCATCGGAGAGCGCGCTCCGTCACGTACGTAACGGATAGCGCGTCGAGCAAGTTCCACCCCATGACGCCGACCCGTTTTCTCAAAGTACCGAGCAAGCTCAGCCGTCGAAGTGAGAGCCGGACGCTCTCTGTAACCATCGGTTTCTTCGAACGGCAACTCATATGCTCCGCAGAGCTCGTAGTAGTACTCAACGAGCTCCCGAAAGGAAAGGTCGCGCGCAGCATTGAGCGCGGTCTGGCGAATATCGGTCACACAGATTCCGCCCTGCAACGGAATGATCGATCCGGCGGGCATCGTTCCCCGAAGCACATGGCAGATGACGCCATCGGAAAGACGGCGCTCCCCAGCCTCGGAAACAAGGACGTGCACGCGCTCCAAAAGCTCTGGCGGCACTCCATACCGCGCCAGCTTGATACGCGCATCCTGCACCAGCGCCGTATCGCATGGACCCGTTCGAAGTCGTTTCGAGCGAGGCGGATACGACTGCTCGGAGACCGGACGATACGGCGCACGATGGTACAGTCGCGCGGTGCTATGTGCTAAGACAATGCTCATACGGCCAGTATTTCAAAGCACTGGACCCGGCAAAGCGTTTTTTCAGAATCAGAACCGCGATATGCGGTAATCGCTCCCCCTCATCTGACGGCCCAGTCAGAATTGTGGCAGATTCACCGGAATCCCCGTCTAAATCGTGTTAGATTTCAACCCTCCCCTGTAGCGCTCCGATGCATGCAGCGGCTCTATACATTGAAGGCACTCGGGTACGGGATAGACAGGTTCACCTGTGTTTTTGGGAGCTGTGAACGCTGCAAGACAACCGAATCCCGAGTTGTGAACGCTGCGTTCACAACTCGGATAAACCGATGAACTCTGACCGGCGGGTTTACAAGAGCGCCGGCCGCGGTGAACAGCCGGCGTTCACAACTCGTGTATTTCAACGACAATCCTGCCGCGAGCTTGCACGCGGAGTCGCAGAGCCGGATGGCGATGCACCCGATCACGCCCGGCCGCGGCCTCTACCGTGCCCTGGCGCGGCGCCAGCGCACGGCCGTGAGCACGAGGCCCACCGCTGCCACGCAGGCGAGCACGTGGAACACGAACGTGAACCCCGCCATGAAGACCTCCGGACGCCCCTCGACGAAATGCGTCACGGTGCGGCCCATCTCCGCGCTCATCCGTCCGTACAGCAACGCGGAGCACCCCGAAATGCCGATCGCCATGCCCGCATAGCGCGCAAGGCCGGACACGCTCCCGGCAAAACCCAGGGCCTCGAGCGGCGCGGAATCCATGAAGAGCGCGTTGTTGGGCGACTGGAAGATCGAGGTCCCACAGCTCATGAGGCCAACGCAGAGCACGATCTGGACAACCGGGCTCTCGATGCCGAACGTGCCCACCAGCAACAGACCGCACACGTACACCGCGAGCCCCACCATGGTGGGAACCTCGCACCCCACGCGGTCGGACACCGTACCGGAAACAGGCCCCACGACCGCGTTGGTCACCGGCAGGGCCAGAAACAGCAGGCCCGAGACCGTTGCGGTAAACCCATGCGCATCCTGGAAGTAGAACGGCAAGACGAACTCCGAGGCGCCGATGCCCGCGAACACGATGAACATGGTCAGGAAGTTCAGCCGAAACTCCGGGCTGCCAAAGCACAGGCGCGCGGAGCCGAGCATGGAAAGGCCCGCCCGGTGCCCATCGCGCATCGGATGCACATGGGGTAGCGTGCGCAGCCCGACCAGGAACGAGACCACGCCCACCGGCACGTTGATGAGGAAGATGCCCTCCCAGACCCAGCTGGAAACGATGATGCCGCCGAACACCGGGCCCGCCATCATGCCGAGCGCCACCGCGGTCGAGAGAAATCCCATGGCGCGTCCGCGCTCCCGCGCTGGGAACGCCTCGGTGATGATACCCATGTTGTTGGCCATGGCGAGCGCGCACCCCACGCCCTGCACCGCACGCGCAACCACGAGCATGGGCAGCGAGGAGGAAAGTCCGCAGAGCAGCGAGCCCAACGTGAAGCCGACCACACCCGCCTGAAAAACGTACACCTTGCCGAGCTTATCGCCCAGACGGCCAAAGGGCAGCAGCGCGATGCACGTGGCAACCAGGTAGATCGAGGAGACCCATTGGATCTCGTCGCCCGCGCCCAGCTCCTTCTGCATAACGGGCAGCGCCACCGTGACGATGCTCGAATCCAGGCAGACCATGAAGGTCATAACGAGCACCGTGACGAGAATCGCCCACTTATTGTACGTGCGCCCGAGGGGCGCACCCGTCTCCGCGCGCCCAACCTGCTTCTCGGAACCATGCTCGATAGCCATATCAATCTCCACGAAAAAGGGCGGAGCACGTCGCAGTGCCCCGCCGCATCGATCGCTCAACCCGTTAATCGTACATCAAGAATCCGGAGCGGACCCGTTACCGGCAGGCGCGCCGAGTAACCGTCGAATGAGGCCGACCGTGGCCTCGTAGGAGTGGGCACGGTCGAACTGCTCCTCCGCCACGGCACGTGCCCGCTCCCCCATCGCCGCGCGGCGAGCGGGGTCGCCCGCGAGGTCCACCAGCACGGCAACGAGCGCGGAAACGTCTCCCGGATCCACGTTCACGCCGAAGCCGTCCGCTTCCACCTTGGCGCGAAACTCCGGATTCGTGGAGGCGTTGACCATGGGCGAGCCCGCGGCCAGGTAGTCGCCAATCTTGGTGGGCACGCTCTGCGGCGCGTTCTCCACCAGCGAGTTCACCGTCATGTCGGACGCCTTGAGATAGGCGGCCATCTTGCGGTAGGGCATGTACCCCAGAAGCTCCGCCGGGGCCCCCGTGCGCTCCACCGCGGTCTCCACCGCCGAACGGGCAGGCCCATCTCCCAGCACCTTGAGCCTGAGCCCGGGGCAGCTGCGGGCGGCGACGGTCACCGCCTCCACCAGCGTCTCCAAATCGTAGAGCGGCGAGATGTTGCCGGCGTACACCACCCAGGTCTCATCCGCGGGCTTCTCCACTTCATCGGCGAACTCGCGCGCGCCCGCGTCGAACTCCATCAGGTTGTTCCCCACGTACACCACGAGCTTGGGAATGTCCTCTGCGCGATCGCGGAACCCGCGGGCGGCGTACTCGTCAGAGGTTCCCACGATCGCGTTCGCCAGGTCGTAGGCCCGTCGCGCCTGCCGATAGAACGGGGAGAAGAGCACATCGGAAACCACGGGCACGCTGAAGGCCACGCGGAACGCCTCGGGCCAGAGGTCGTTCACGTCCACCACGAAGGGAATGCCGAAACGCTCGGCTGCCCGACCCACGGCAAGGCAGACGTCGTTGGGCGGGATCTGGCAATAGATCAGGTCGTAGTCGTGGTGCTCCTCGAAGTAGCGCGCCACGTTGCCCGCCATCACGTGATGCGCCCAAATGCGCTGCGGGCACATGTTCTTGGGATAGGACGGCTCGGGGATGAACACCACGTTGAAGGGCTGGGCAGAGCGGTCGAACGCGGAAAGATCGCGCTGGCGCTTCTCCCAATGCTGAAAGCCCGCGGTGATGAAGTCCACCTCGAAACCGCGCGCCGTGAGCAGCGAGGCCAGGAACGTGTAGCGCGTGGCACCCTTCACCTCGTGTCCGAGCTTGGCATCGCAACTGAAAATCGCGATGCGCGGACGACGGGGGATGTCAGCCTGAACACTCATACCCTTCTCCTCAGCTCGCTGTGATGGCGGACGAACGCTCGAGACGTCCTAGTCGAACTGCTGGCGGTAGGCGCGGCAGACATCCTTGACGGGCCCGACCATACGCTGCACGCCGTGCTCGATCCAGACGGCGCGCGTGCAGAGGCGCTCTACCTGCTCGAGCGAGTGACTTACGAAGAGCACGGTCACGTTGCCAGAGTCGATGAAGCTCTGGATGCGGCGCTCGCACTTCTCCTGGAAGAAGACGTCGCCCACCGAGAGCGTCTCGTCGACGATCAGCACGTCTGGCTCCACCACGGTGGCGATGGCGAACGCGATGCGCGCCACCATGCCCGAAGAGTAGTTCTTGAGGGGCACGTCCATGAAGTCGCGCAGCTCGGCGAACTCGATGATGTCGTCCAGATGCTCGTCCATGAAGTGCTTGGAGTACCCAAGGAGCGCGCCATTCAGGTAGATGTTCTCGCGCGCCGTGAGCTCCACGTCAAAACCGGCGCCGAGCTCGATCAGCGGTGCGATGTTGCCGCGGACCGTGCAGCTGCCCTCGCTCGGCTCGAGCACGCCCGCGATGATCTTGAGCATCGTGGACTTACCGGAGCCGTTGGTGCCCACGAGGCCCAGGACCTCGCCCTTCCGCACGGAGAAGCTGATGTGGTCGAGCGCACGGAACTCCTTGAAGAAGAGCTGGTGCTTCGCAAGCGCGATAAAGTACTCCTTCAGGCTATTGAGCTGCTCGCTCGCCATGTTGAAGACCATCGAGACGTCGTTGACCTCGATGACTGACGGGGCGGCACCCCGGGTGTCTTGAGCCATGAGAGATGCCCTCCCTTAGATGTAGAGGATGAACTTGTGCTGCGTCCTGCGGAACACGAGGACGCCCACGGCGAGGGCGATGAGTGCCCACACCACGCAGGCGATGAGGACGCCGAGCGTCGGGCTCTGCCGGTACAGCAGGATATCGCGCATGAACGTGAGGTAACTGTACATGGGGTTCGCCTTGATGATGATGATGACCCACGCCGGCGCCCCGCGATCGATGAGCATCTGGAAGTCCCAGAAGCAGGGCGTGATGTAGCTCCAGGCGGTCAGCACGACGCCCCAGAGATGGATGACATCGCGGAAGAACACCGCGAGCGAGCCGATGAGCAGGCCGATGCCCGCGCAGAAGAGCATGAGGAAGACGAGGCACACGGGCAGCAGGATGAGATGCCAGCTCGGCACCACGCGGTACCACAGCATGACGATGGCCACGGCGATGAGCGAGAAGGCGAAATTCACGAGCGCGAAGAGCACCTTCTGCACGGGGAAGACAAACTTGTCGACCTTCACCTTTTTGAGCAGCGGGGCCGCCGCGATGAACGAGGTCAGGGCCGCCGAGGTGGAATCCGACATGAAGCTGAAGGTGATGTTGCCCACGATGAGGTAGAGCGGGTAATTCTCGATGTTGGAGCTAAAGAGGAACGAGAACACGACGCTCATGACCACCATCATGAGCAGGGGGTTCAAAACGCTCCACAGGACGCCGAGCACGCTGCGACGATACTTGAGCTTGAAGTCCTTGGTCACGAGCTGCCGCAGGATGAGCAGGTCCTTGTTGAGCACCGTCTTTGCGACCGCGTTCGAAATGGAAGCCGTGGAATCAGATGCCACCGAGTCGCCTCCCTAGATATACAGGCCATTCTATCAAAATAGAAATGCTAGCACAGAGGGAAACGGCCCCCTGAGATTCAAGAAAAGCCTATCGGGGAGCGGACACGCGGGCCATGATGCGGAGCGCGCCGGGCCACCGGCACCGGATACGCGAAGGGGCGCCGCGCAGCAGCGACGCCCCTCGAAGCCAGGTTATGCGACAACATGCCTACGCATGCGGACCGGCATCGCGGACCTCGTCGGGGAGGTTCGGGAAGCGACGTGCGAAGTTCTCCTCGAACATACCGGCGAGCTTGCGAGCGCTCGCATCGTAGGCCTCGGGATCGGCCCAGAAGCTCCGCTGGTCCATCATCTCGGTGGGCACGCCCGGGCACTCGACCGGCACGTCCAGGTTGAAGATGTCGTCGTGCACGTACTCCACGTTATCGAGGGCGCCGTCGTAGGCGGCCGCGATGCTCGCGTGGTTGTACTGGATGGGGATGCGGTTGCCCACACCGTAGCCGCCGCCGACCCAGCCGGTGTTCACCAGGTACACCTTGGCGCCGCTGCGGTCCATGCGCTCGGCGAGCATGTCGGCGTAGACCATCGGGTCGAGCGGCATGAAGGGCTCGCCGAAGAGCGCCGAGAACGTCGGAACCGGGTCGACGATGCCCTGCTCCGTGCCGGCCACCTTGGAGGTGAAGCCCGTCACGAAGTGGTACATGGCGGCCTCGCGGGTCAGGCGCGCGATGGGCGGCAGCACGCCGAAGGCGTCGCAGGTGAGGAAGAACACGATGCTCGGCTCGGGGCCGGTACCGGCCGGGTTGCAGTTGGGGATGTACTCAACGGGATAGCCCACGCGCGTGTTCTGCGTGAGCGAGAGGTCGAAGTAGTCCGGATGACGCTTGGCGTCGGAGACGACGTTCTCCGTCAGCGCGCCAAAGCGGACGGCGCGGTAGATCTCGGGCTCGCGCTCCTCCGTCAGGCCATCGCACTTGGCGTAGCAGCCGCCCTCGATGTTGAAGACGCTGTCGCCGAGCGCCCAACCGTGCTCGTCGTCGCCGATGAGCTGGCGCGTGATGGTGGCGGAGAGCGACGTCTTGCCGGTGCCGGAGAGGCCGAAGTACACGGCGGATTTGCCGCTCTCGGGGTCCACGTTGGCGGAGCAGTGCATGGAAAGCACCTTGTCCTCCACCGGCAGCAGGTAGTTCATCACCGAGAACACGGACTTCTTGATCTCGCCGGAGTACCCGGTGCCCGCGATGACGGTCATGCGGTCCTCGAAGTTGATGATGACCGTGGCATCGGAGTGCACGCCGTCGCGCTCGGGGTCGGTCTTATAGTCGGGAGCGGCGAGGACGGTGAAATCGGGGGCGCCGTAGGTCTCGAGCTCCTCGTCCGTGGGACGCACGAGCAGCTGCTTGATGAAGAGGGCCTGGCTCGCGCGCTCGCACACGATCAGGAACTTGCGGGCATGGCGACGGTCGGCGCCGGCAAGCCCGCGCACCACGTAAAGCGGACGCTCGGCAAAGCGGCCGGCGATGCCGTCGCGCACGGACTCGAAGCTCTCGCGGGCGATGGGCACGTTCACGCCGCCCCAGGCGATCGTGTCGTGCACGTCGGGGGTGTCCACGATGAAGCGGTCCTTGGGCGAGCGGCCGGTGCGCTCGCCGGTCTCCACGGAAAGGGCGCCGTTGTCAAGCAGCTTGCCCTCCCCCGCCGCGAGCGCGTGCTCCACGAGCTCGGGAACGGTGAGGTCAACGTGGACGGGAGCGGCGTCGGCACCGGCAGTGCGGATGCCCAGGGATTCAAGCACCTTCATAATCGATTCGTTTGCCATGATCTGGTCCTTTCGGCCGTGCGGAAAAATCATTGCATTCCTTCATACCGCAATTGCGCTTTAGCCGAGCGAGGTATTCGGCGGGTGGTGGAGACCAGGTGGACAGACGCGTACCGTCGGTAGCGCGGAGGAATCCCCGCCAGCGCACCCGCCTATAATGGCGAGGCAGACGAACGGTTGAAAGCGGGAGCACATGACGAGCAGCCCTTGGGACACGATTCGGAAGGCCCGTGCCGCACGCGCGGCGCGGCAACGCGGGACGACTCGTCACCGAGCGGCGCGCAACCGGTTCATCTCGCCTGTGGCGCGCCTTGTCAACCAGTGGTGGACGCGCTTGCTCCAGGCGGTGTACGAGGGCTCGCTCTCCGACCAGGAAGCCGAATACCAAGAGCACGAGACCACCCGCGACTATCTCTGGAACACCGCGGGAACGGCTGTCTGGGGCATGGTGTTCCCCGTCCTCTCCATCGTGGCGACGCAGCTCGCGGGAGCCGAGGGCGCCGGCATGTTCGCGATGGCGTTCGTCACCGGCACGCTGCTCATGATCGCGGCCGGTTACGGCGTGCGCACGCACCAGGTCTCCGACCTGGACGAGGACGCCTCGTTCGCCTCCTACCAGGTCAATCGATGGCTCACCGGCATTGCGGCCTTCGTGATCGGCCTACTCTACTGCACCCTGCGCGACTACGATGCGGCCATGATGGCGATCAGCCTGGGCGTCTACGTCTACAAGGTGGTCGACGGCGTCGCCGACGTGTACGAGGGGCGCCTGCAGCAGGCGGACAAGCTCTATCTCGCCGGCATCAGCCAGACGATCAGATCGGGACTCGCGATCGTCTCTTTCTCGCTGCTGCTCCTGGTCACGCGCGACCTGGGCGTGGCGAGCATCGCCATGGCCGTGGTGACCGTTGCCTCGCTCGTGCTGGTAACGATTCCGCTCGCCCTGCTCGAGACGGAGCGCTCCGCCCCCATCCGCCTGAACGAGGTCACCGCGCTCTTTCGCCAATGTCTCCCGCTCGCCGCGGCGCTTTTGCTCTTCAACCTCATCGAGAGCATGCCGAAATTCGTGATGGAGGGCACGCTCGCCTACGAGAACCAGCTGTACTTCAACGCGCTGTACTTCCCCGCCCAGGCGATCCTGCTCACCGTGGGCTTTCTGTACAAGCCGCAGCTGGTGCGCCTGACGAGCATTTGGTCCAACCCACGCCGGAGGCGGCGCTTCGACCTCATCGTCGTGGCCATGCTCACCGTGGTCGTGGGCATCTCCGTGGTCGCGGGGCTCTTCATGGCGTGGCTCGGCATACCGCTCATGAGCTTTTTGTACGGACTCGACTTCGAGCGGTTCCGCCTGCTCGCCTACTTGATGGTCGCCGCCGGCGGGGTGACCGCGGCGATCGACTTCCTCTATGCCATCGTGTGCGTCCTTCGGCGCGCGGGCGATGTCATGAAGCTCTACCTCATCTGCTTCGCTGCCTCCGTGGTAGCCCCGCTCATCCTGGTGAATCTCCTGGGCCTCACCGGCGCCGTGGCAAGTTACCTGGGCGTAATGACGCTGCTGCTCTTTTTGCTGCTCATCGAGTACGTTAAGATTCGGCGCGCGATCACGCGGGAGCGCAACCCGTTTCTGAGCCGGCGGTAACGCGACGGCCTGTAACGCGACGGCCTGAGGGGTTCGCCGCGCACGGGCGATATATGTTCAGCGCCGCCTCTTACGATGCCGCTAAGTTTATGTGGCCGCCCTCTAAAGCGCCTTCCGCTCGAGCGGTCGGGGTACTAAGCTATGTGGCCCACTGGGCGTGGCAACCCACGGGGTCCCAGTTTAACCGGACGGGAGGAACCGGACATGGCTTCGCAACTACCCGAGTACACCGACTTGCAGCGCACGCGCGTGGTCAATCGCGCCGATGCCGCTGCACCATCCATAGGGAGTACCCAACCCATAACACCTCGTGAGGGGCTCTTCGACGGTCTCTCGATCGCGCAAATCGTGGCAGGCGCCGCCGCAGCCGCCACCTCCGTGCTGTTGATGTCCAAGATCGGCGTGGTCGGCTCAGTGATCGGCGCGGCTCTGAGCTCGGTGATCACCGTGGTCTCCACCCAGGTGTACCGTCGCATCCTCACCGCCGGAGCGCGCAAGCTCACACCGGGCAGCTCTTCGACCGGCACCACCGATGCCGACGCTTCGCGGACGGCCGTCGCGTACCGCCCCGCGGCGTCCGCATGGGGAGCCGATGCGCTCGACGAGGGTGCCTACGCCGACAACGACGCGACGACCTACCAGCCCTTCGGAACCGCCGGCTACCGCTCTTCCGCCTCCGCAGGAAATGAGGCCGGTGGCACCCGTATCGCGCCCACCAAGCTCCGCGCCCGCGCCGCCGCCGAGCGCAGCGACGTCCAGCGGAAGATCGTGGCTGCCTCGGTGGTCGCCGCCATCCTGGCCGTCGTGCTCTGTGCCGGCATCATCCTCATCACCACCGCCGGCGAGGGGCTCGGCACGCGGCCCAACTCGATCATCTACGAGCCGCTCGCGCAGGATGAGAGCACGACGGACGGCAGCGACGCTCAGCTAAGTGGCCAGGGCGCGGATACGAGTTCCAGCTCCTCACAGGATGCGAGCACCTCTCAGAACAGCTCCTCGGGACAGCAGGGCGCGACGAATTCTCCATCGTCTTCAACGAGCTCCTCGTCCTCCAACTCAAGTGGCTCGACGAGCGACTCGAGTGCCTCGACCGATAGCTCGAACTCATCGGAATCGTCGAATAGCAGCAGCTCCAATACGAGTGGCGGCGACACCGCGAGCGGCGGCTCCGCCGGCAGCGATTCATCCGCCGGCACGGGAAACCAGGGTGAATCGAACCGGAGCGGAAGCGGCACAGACTCCGCGCGGGGAACGACCGCGACGTCGTAGCCGCACGGGGGCGCAAGAGAATCCAAAGGTCAGGGCCAAAGCCACCTCCGGCCCGATGGTACACTGTGAGGTTGACCTTTCAACGATTGGATTTCCATGCGCCACGACACCTCGATCGCACCTCAGCTGAGCGCTGCCAACAAACTCTATCTCTATGCCCTCCTCTCCCGTGAGCTCGGCTGCGGCAAGCAGACCTTTGCCACCCGCGTGGAAGAGGCGCTTGCCTCCGACCGCATGACGGCGGACGACCTCGGCTTTACCGACACGCGCGCGCTGCTCGACGCGCTCTCGGAGTTTATCGAGCTCATAGTCTTCAAAGGCGGTCGCCTGTATGCGACGGTGATTGCGCAGCCCGACTGGGACGCCGCCCTCGCCGCCCCGGAAACCGCTAAGGATTCCTCTGCGAAGACCGGCAAACCCTGGAAGCGCAAAAAGGGTGCCAAGACGCTCAAGCCCGCACGCCCCAAACGGGTGAGGCGCAGCGTCGAGCCGGCGAGTACGGCGCCGGAAGCAGCAGGGCGCGCCACCGCCCCGGAGACGGAACCTGCCGACAGCGCGCCCTCCACCCCCGCCACAGAGCCCGTCCCCGCACCGGAACCGGTGGTTGCTGCGGAGCTGAACCAGTCGGAGTGCGAAAACGTGCCGGTGGTTGCCGACGAACCCGCTCCCGCCCCTGAGGACTCCGAAAGCCCCGCTGAACCGGCCGGTGCGGAAAAGCAGGCCGCGGATGCCGCCGCGGCCGCTCCGGACGAGCGTCCCGCCATCGCGCTGACGGTGACGTACGACCCCTACACAGGCCGAGACGAGGAGGTCACCCTCACCGCGACGAAGCGGGCCGTCCCGGATGCCCCCGCTACATCGCCGAAGGCGCCTGTGGCCACCCCTGAGCAGGAAAAGGGAAACGACCCCGCACCCGCTCCGGTAGCCGCTCCGTCAAACCGCCCGCAACGCACGGAACCTGCGGCACCAAAGCCCTCGGTGAAGCGCCGCCCCGCCGACGCTCTGCTGACCACGGCGCCCTCCGCGCTCGCGCTCAAGGGCTATCCGCGCGATTTCGAGACCGACGTGCACGTGCCGGGAGCGCTCCTCTCGCTGCTTGCCCGGATCGTTCCCGTGGGGGCAAACCCCCTCGCCACGCTCACCGAGGACTTTCGCGTGGCACGCGGCCTGAACACCGCCTCGGGCAATCGCACCCATGCAACGTTCTCCCTGCGCTACCAGGGCACGAACGGTAAGCCCGTACTCGCCGGCATCAAGCGCAATCCCGGCCCCGGCGCTCCCTGGGTGCTCGCCACCCTCGACCACGTTGACGAGGAGCTGCTCGCCCAAGCGGGAATCGAAGGGCTTGCCACGCGGCTCGACGACCCACGGCAGCAGGCGCTCTTCCAACTGGGCCTGCACGTGCGCTTGGAGACGGAGGCCCTCGAGCGGCTCACCGCCGCTGCGTATCCCGCCGTTTGGACCGCCGATAGCCTGCGCGTCCAGCTGGCCTTCGCCTACGCCCGTACCGGAGCGGACGCAAGCTTCCCCACTGGGCTCTTTACCGCGGACGGCACCCCGTTGCTCGCCGAGCTGGAAGCAGCGGACGACGACATTCCCTGGAAACTCGTCTAGAACCCACGAGCTAAAAGGGTGGGAGCGGACCCGCAGCCAGCGGGTCCGCTCCCAACAGGAACGCTCATATGGGCGGAAACGGCTTCCCGATACCGTCCGCGATTCAGAACGCCTACGCCGTCAGGCGCTCCACGTCCTTGGCGATCATGTACTCCTCGTCCGTGGGAATCACCATGACGGTCACCGAGGAACCGGCGGCCGAGATGACCTGCGGGCCGCGGCCGACCGCATGCTGGTTGCGCACGTCGTCCACGCGCACGCCCAGCCACTCGAAGCAGTGGCAGAACGCGCGACGGATGGTCCAGTCGTTCTCGCCGATACCGGCTGTGAAGGTGATGGTGTCCACGCCCGCCATGCTCGCGATCATGGCACTCGCCTGCTGCATAGCCTTGTAGGCGTACATATCGAAGGCGAGCAGGCAGTTCTCGTCGCCCTCATCGGCACCGGCGCGGATGTCGCGCGCGTCGCTGGAGATCTGCGAGACGGCGAGCAAGCCGGAGCGCTTGTTCATCATCTCGTCCACCTCGTCGTAGGTGTAGCCGCCCTCGCGCTGGAGGTAGCACACCGTGGCCGGGTCGATGGAGCCGCAGCGGGTGCCCATCATGAGACCGTCCAACGGGGTGAGGCCCATGGTGGTGTCGCGGCAGACGCCGTCCTCGATAGCACAGAGCGAGGCACCGTTGCCCAGATGGCACGAGAGCAGGCGATGGCAGTCGTCCCCCAGCAGCTGCTTGGCCACCATCCACTCGTAGCGATGGCTTGTGCCGTGTGCACCGTACTTGCGGATATGGTACTTCTCGCGCACCGCGCGCGGCAGCGGGTAGGTGTAGGCCACCGGCGCCATGCTCATGTGGAACGAGGTGTCGAACACGGCCACGTTGGGCAGCTCGGGATAGGCGGCCATGCAGTGCTCGATGATCGCGGCCTCGCCGTAGTTGTGGAGGGGTGCCAGCGGCGCCACCTCCAGGATCTTGGCGAGCACGTCCTCCGTTACCAGGGCGGAATCGTCGAAGTACCAGCCGCCCTGCACGATGCGGTGGCCGATGCCCTCGATCTTGACGTCCACCGTGGCCAGGCACTTCAGCACGCGATCGATGGCGGAGGCATGGTCGGGGAAGAGCGCGTCCTCCACCACCTTCTCGCCACCGAACTCGGCGTGGCCGAAGATACCGCGATCCTGGCCGATGCGCTCGCAATTGCCCTTGGCGAACACCTCGCGGGTGTCGGAATCCATGAGCTGATACTTGAGCGTGGAGCTGCCGGCGTTGACGACCAGCACGTTCATAGGGGTCCTCCTCTCGGACCGCTTGGCGCGGCCCCGGGCCTCGTTATCCGCTGAAAGCCTTATGCCTGGCCGATGATGCGCTCCACGTCGGACGCGATCATGAACTCCTCGTCCGTGGGGATGACGTAGATATCCACGGAAGACGCCGTGCGCGAGACCTTCCACTCGCCCTCGGCGCGCAGCGCGTTCATGGCGTGGTCCATGCGCACGCCCAGCCACTCCAGGCGATCGCAGACGCCGGCACGCACCGCGGGGGCGTGCTCGCCGATGCCGGCGGTGAAGACCAACGTGTCGATGCCGTTCATGGCGCAGGCCATCTCGGCCACCTTGGCGGCGATCTTGTAGACGAACATGTCGAACGCCAGGCGGTAGTCGGGGTTACCCTCCTCGGTGCCCTCCTCAACGTCGCGGACGTCGTTGGTCTTACCCGTCACGGCGAGGAGGCCGGAGTGCTTGTTCATCATCTCGTCCACCTCGTCGTAGGTGTAGCCGCCCTCGCGCTGGAGGTAGCACACCGTGGCCGGGTCGATGGAGCCGCAGCGGGTGCCCATCATCACGCCGTCAAGCGGGGTGAGGCCCATGGTGGTGTCGGCGCAGTGGCCGTCCTGGATGGCGCAGAGCGAGGCACCGGAGCCGATGTGGCAGACGACGACCTTGCGGGCGCGACCCTCGGTGATGCGCTCGACCTCCTGGCTGATGTAGCGGTAGCTCGTGCCGTGCGCGCCGTACTTGCGGATATGCAGCTTCTCGCACACGTCCTTGGGCAGCGGATAGGTGCTCGCCACCTTGGGCATGTCGAAGTGGAAGGCGGTGTCGTACACCGTGACGTTGGGAAGCTCGGGATACTCGTGCAGGCAGTAGTCGATGACGTCGGCCTCGGGGTTGTTGTGCAGCGGGGCGAGCGGGGCCACCTCGCGGATCTTGGCGAGGATGTCGTCGTCCACGAGCGTGGAATCGCCGAAGTACCAACCGCCCTGCACGATGCGGTGGCCGATGCCCTCGACCTTGATGTCATGGGCGGCGAGGTCCTCGAGCACCACCTTGATGGCGGCCTTGTGGTCAGGGAACTCCACGGAGTCCGTGGCCTTCTTCTCGCCGCACGCCTGGTGCGTGAACGTGCCGCCGGGGAACGTGACGCGCTCGCACGCGCCCTTGGCCGAGACCGCGCGGGTCTTGGTGTCGATGACTTTGTACTTGAGGGTCGAGCTGCCGGCATTGACGACGAGGACGTTCATTGGTCTCCCTTGTTGCGGTGTACACAGGTAGTTTGATTTTACCGCTCATGCGCGCCGGCGAACAGACGAAAGGGAGACCGATACGCAACCGCGGGCGCTCCCCGTTGGAAGCACCCGCGGATAATCCGCTCCTCAAGGAAGCCTATTGCTCCGGAGAGCTATTCCTCCGGCAGCAGCCCCTCGCCGAGGTGCTTGCCGCCCAGCACGTGCATATGGAAGTGCATCACGGTCTGACCGGCGTCGGCGCCCTTGTTGGAGATGACGCGGAAGCCCTGGGTGAGGTCCTTCTTGGCCGCGACCTCCTTCACGGCGTGCACCATGGCGCCCATGGTCTCGACCGGCACGTCATCGGCGATGTCGGCATAGTGCGCCTTGGGAATCACCAGCGTGTGCACCGGCGCCTGGGGATTCAGGTCGTCGAAGGCGATGACCTGGTCGTCCTCGTACACGACCGTGGACGGAATCTCGTGCGCGGCGATCTTGCAGAAGATGCAATTGGGATCCTGGCACATGGCTACTCCCCTTCCTTCTTGGCCTCGGGCACCACCACGTCGGTGCCGTCCGCCTCCTTCATGAGCACGGAAACCTTCTGCTGGGCATCCGCCAGGCGGGTGCGCAGGCTCTTCAGGAGCTCCACACCGCGGGCGTAGCCCTCGAGCGAGTCCTCGAGCTCCAGATCGCCCGATTCGAGGTTGCGGATGATGAGCTCGAGCTCGCGCGAGGCCTCCTTGTAGGTGAGCTCTTCCACGGGACGCTTCTCGTCTGCCATGTTTCTTATCCCTTCTTTCCGGTGGGAACAGCGCTTGCCGTACCCTCCACCTTGTTGACCGTACCGTACACGCGCCCGTCGGCGAGCCGCACCGAAAGCACGCCTCCCGGGACAAAGTCGGAAATCGAGGTCGCTACCTCATCGCCGTTGTACGCAATAGAGTAGCCGCGCGCGAGGACCTTGAGCGGCGAGAGCGCCTCGAGCTTGGCCGCGCTCTCCGCGAGCTTGGCCGCGGGCTTCTCGACGATGCCACCCGATACCGCGGAGAGCCGCGATGACATGAGCGAGAGCGCGTGACGGCGCGAACCGAGCGCACCGGCGCTCGCATTGGCCAGGCGCGGAGACAGGCGATCGAGGGCAGCGGTAAACGCGGCGGGCACGCGGCCGCCCGCATCCTGTAGCCGTTCCTCCGCACGGTCCAACTCGAAGACGCGCTGCTCGAGCGATGCCGTGGGCTTGGTGAGCACGGGGCGCGACGCCACCGCGTCAAGGGCCGTCTGCAAACGGTCCAGACGGTTCCCCATCGCCCGCGAGGCACGCTCCTGCGCGGCATCGAGGTCGGCCGATGCCTCGGAAACCAGCCCGCTCGCACACGCCTGAAGGCGTTCCGCGCGGGCGGCGAGCAGCTCCACGAGGTCCTTGCGCGCGGGCGCCACGGATTCCGCAGCGGCCGTGGGCGTGGACATGCGCCGGTCGGAGACCATGTCGCAGATGGAGTTATCGGGCTCGTGGCCGATGCCCGTCACCACCGGCAGCGGGCACGCCGCCACCGCGCGGGCGAGCGCCTCGTCGTTGAAGGCCATGAGGTCCTCGTAGCTCCCGCCGCCGCGAACCAGCAAGATGCAGTCGGGCGCTGGCTTGATCGCCGCGGCGCGGGCGAGTCCCTCGATCAGCTCCTCGGGGGCGCCCTCGCCCTGCACCTTGGCGCCCACGCAGATGATCTCGACAAAGGGGTTGCGCCGCTGGAGCGTCTGCTTCACGTCGTCGATCACGGCGCCCGAGAGCGAGGTCACCACGGCGACGCGCTCGCAGAAGGCGGGAATGGGCCGCTTGCGCGACTCGTCCATGAGCCCCTCGCCGCGAAGCTTGCGGGCGAGCGCGTCAACCTGCTGGCGCAGGAGCCCCTCCCCCACCATGGAGAAGGAATCGGCGATGAAGGCGAGCTCACCTTTGGCCTTGTAGACGTCGAACCGGCCGGTGAACTGCACCTTCTGGCCGTTCTCGAGGTCGAAGGAGCGACGCTGGTACACACCGCCCCAGATGCGGCACTGCAGCGCGGCGTCCTCGTCCTTGATGGCGAAGTAGCAGTGGCCGCGCTGGCCCCACGGGCCCTTGAAGCCCGAGACCTCGCCGATGATAGTGATGCGCGGGATGGTCTTGAGCTTGCCGTTCGCGAGCTCCACCGCCTGGGCGACGGTCAGCACACCGTCGTCCTGCGCCTCCCCGGGCGAGCCGTCCGCGGCGACCGCCGTCTTGTCCCAAATGCTCACGTGCCGCTCCCCTCGCTTCCCTGTTGCCTGCCCAGCAGTCTACCCCACGGCGCGGACACGAGCGCCGTGTACGAACGAACCAGACACGTTCTTTCACCCGGCTCCGCGGACGGCGGGCGTGAAAGAACGTGTCTGGTTCGTTCGTACACAACCCCTGTCCCGCGTACCGTTCGTCCCCGTATTCGCGCCATCCGTCTGATTTCGTTGACATCTCCCCGTGGACCGGTAATCCTGTTACCTGAGATAACCTCGTTATCAGAAGGGATTCCGGTTCCATGCCCCACGCCGCCCAGCGCACCCGGGAGCGCATCCTCGCCGTCGCCGCGCAGGAATTCCTGGACAAGGGATTCGCGAAGGCGAACCTGCGCGACATCGCCCGGAAGAGCGAGGTCACCACGGGGGCGATCTACCGGCACTTCCCGGGCAAGGAGGAGCTGTTCCAGGAGCTCCTTCGGCCCGCGTTCGACGTCATCGCAGAAGCTCGCACCATCGCCGCGGAGGAGGACGCGGCCCATCCGGCCATGCACATGCTGTCCGAGGCCGCCATCCAGTGCTCGCTGGACGGCGTCATGCAGGTCATCGACGCCATGTACGAGCAGGCGACGGCCTTCAAGCTCCTCCTTTGCTGCGCCGACGGCTCCCCCTACGAGGACACGGTGGAGCTGATCGTCGATTCGTACACCGACTCGTACGAGGCCTACGTGGACCACCTCGTCGCGCTCGGCATCGCCACCCACCGCCCCGGGCGCATGGAGCTCCACATGCTCGCGCGGGCCTTCATCGAATCCATCTGCGAGTGCGTCCGGCACGACATCGCGCCCACCGCGGCCCGTGACTACCTGAAAAGCATCGTCATCTTCGAACACCACGGCTGGTACGGACTGCTCGGCATCGGGGCCGGGCGGGCCGGACACCTGGCCGCCTGAGGCGGGCCCCGCGACGCCCAAGAGCGAAACGGGGCCCCTGCCGCACATAAAGTAAGACTCTTCTAACTTTTAAGAACGGCTCGGAACTCCAGAACCGCTCGGAACGTCCTCACATCCAACTGCCAAGAACTCATCAAGCACGCAAAGGAGATCGCCATGGCCGAAACGAATCAACCGGGAACGTCCGCCGGCGGCGTGCGCCAGCTCCTGGCCTACGCCGGCCCGCACCGCGGTGCGCTCTACCGGGCCGTCGCCCTCGCCATCGCGGGCGAGCTCTGCGGCATGCTGCCCTACGTGGCGGTCGCGCTCTTCGTGGGCCGCCTTTTGAGCGGGCCGGCCAGCCAGGTCGCGCCGGCCGGGCAAATCGCTCCGGCCTGGCAGTCCGGCCAGGCGACGCCCTCCCTCGCGCTCGTCCTCTTCCTCGTCGCCCTGCTGGGGCAGGTTGCGCGGGAGCTGCTGACGTACCGCTCCACGCTCTGCTCGCACCTGGCGACCTACGCGATCCTCCGCGAGATGCGTCGCGCCGTGGCGCGCAAGATGGAGCACGTGCCGCTGGGCGCGATGATCGACACGCCCATCGGCGCCCATAAGATGCTGCTCGTGGACACCATCTCGAAGCTCGAGGACTCGATGGCCCATTTCATGCCCGAGTTCACCTCCAACATCGTCGCGCCGCTCGTCTCCGTCCTGGCGCTCCTCTGCATCGACTGGCGCATGGGTCTCGCCTCGTTCGCCACCCTCCCCCTCGCGGCGCTCTGCTACTGCGGCATGACGTGGCGCTACCGGGAGCGCATGGACACCTACACCCGGGCGGGGAACGCCATGAACGCGGCACTCGTGGAATACGTGAACGGCATCCAGGTGATCAAGGCCTTCAGCCGCTCGGGCTCCTCGTACGGGGCGTTCTCCCGGGCGGTCGACTTCTTCCACACCTCCACGATGGCCTGGTACCGGCAGTGCTGGTTCTGGTCCGCCGCGGTGCAGGCCATCATGCCCTGCACGCTGCTGGGCACGTTGCCCGTGGGCCTGCTCCTGTATATGCACGGCCAGATTGCCCTGCCGGTGCTGGTGCTGGGGCTGATCCTACCGCTTGGCTTCATCGCCCCGCTCATGCGCGTGGCGAAGCAATCCGAGAACTTCGTCATGATCAAGGAGCACGTGAGCCGCGTGACGGCGTTCCTGCAGACTCCCGAGCTCGAGCGTCCGAACGACCGCGCGCAGTTGGACGGCACAGCGCTCGCGCTCCGCCACGTGGGGTTCGCGTACGGCGAGACGGAGGTCCTGCACGACCTGAGCCTGGACATCGCGCCCCAGACCATGGTGGCGCTCGTGGGGCCCTCGGGCTCCGGGAAGTCCACCGTGGCGAAGCTGCTGGCGGGCTTCTGGGACCCGGGCGCCGGCAAGATCTCGCTCGGCGGCGTGGACCTGCGGGACATGCCGGCCGCGCAGCTGGCGGAGCACGTCTCCTACGTGGCGCAGGACACCTTCCTCTTCGACAGCTCCATCCGCGAGAACATCCGCATGGGGCGGCCCGGGGCAACGGACGCCCAGGTCGAGGCCGCGGCACGGGCCGCGGCAGCCGACGCGTTCATCCGCGCCCTCCCCCAGGGCTACGACACGCCCGCCGGGGACGCCGGCGGCTCGCTCTCCGGCGGGGAGCGCCAGCGCGTCACGATCGCTCGTGCCTTCCTGAAGAACGCGCCCGTCATCATCCTCGACGAGGCGACCGCCTACACGGACCCGGAGAGCGAGTGCGAGATCCAGCGCGCGCTCACCCAGCTCGTCGCGGGCAAGACGCTCATCGTCATCGCGCACCGGCTCTCCACCGTGCGCGCGGCCGACGCCATCGTCGTGCTGGAGGACGGGAGCATCGCGGACACCGGCACGCACGAGCAGCTGCTGGAGCGCTGCGAGCTCTACCGGCGGATGTGGGACGCGTCCGTCATCGACCCGACGACGACGGAGGAGGTGGCGTAGATGGTTGCGATCGTGCGACGGATCCTGAACCTCGCTGGGCCGACCTATCGCGGCAAAATGGTATGGGGCCTGGCGTTTCGGATCCTGAAGTCCCTCTTCGCGTCGTTCGTCCTCATGGCCGTGCTCTTTGCATTCACGCAGATGCATGCGCTGACGACGGACGTCGCGCTCACCGCGGTGGGCATGCTCGCGGCGAGCGTGACGGGGCAGTTCGTCTGCCAGTACCTGAGCGACATCTTCCTCACCCAATCGAGCTACCGGCTCTTCCACGACCTGCGCCTGGAGATCGGCGACAAACTCAAGCGGGCGCCGATGGGCTACTTCTCCGAGCAGCGGCTGGGCAACATCCAGACGGTGCTGACCACCACCATGGGGGACCTCGAGGCGAACTGCGCGCTCGGCCTCTCGTTTTTAGTGGGCGGGTTCTCCCAGGCCCTGTTCATGGGCGCGATGATCACGGTCTTCTGCCCGCCCGTGGGCACGGTGGTCCTCGCCATCCTCGCCCTGGGGGCCATCGCCCTGACGCGCGTGCAGTCCCGGGCCGCGCGCTTCACGGCCCGCATGCAGCGGGCACAGGAGAGCTTGACCGGGCGCTCGATCGAGTACATCCGGGGCATCGCCGTGGTGCGATCGTTTACCGGCACGGGGAGCACGGCCGAGGTCGACCGGGCCTTCGACGAGAAGTACCGGATCGACATCGACTGCACGCGCGGGACCGCCGTGCCCATGAAGCTCTACAGCTCGCTCTTCCGGGTGGGCGCGGCGGTGCTCTTCGGCACGACGGCGCTCCTCGCCGTGGACGGAATCGTGGACACGGCCGTGTGCCTCACGCTCATCGTCGCCTCGTTCCTGGTGTTCATGGAGATCGAGCAGATGGGCGACGGGGCATTTCTCTCCAAGCTGTTGGCGGCCCAGCTCGACCGTCTGGAATCCGTGTTCGACATCCCCGCGATGGACGGCGAGCGGCGAAGCCTGCAGCCCCCGTTCGACATCGAGCTCGCGCACGTGGACTTCTCCTACGGCGAGACGCCCGTGCTCCGCGACGTGTCGCTCACCATCCCCGCCGGAACCACCTGCGCCATCGTGGGACCGTCCGGGTCGGGCAAGACGACGCTCGCCAACCTGATAGCGCGCTTCTGAGACGTGGACGCCGGAGCGGTGCGCGTGGGCGGCACCGACGTGCGCGAGATCGATCCTGAGGCCCTGCTCGCCCAGGTGAGCATGGTCTTCCAGGACGTGTACCTGTTTCACGAGAGCATCGAGGAGAACATCCGCTTCGGCGCGCCCGAGGCGACCCACGAGCAGGTCGTTGCCGCGGCCCGGCGGGCCCGCTGCCACGAGTTCATCACGGCCCTGCCCGCGGGGTACGCCACGGTGGTGGGCGAGGGCGGCTCGACCCTCTCGGGCGGCGAGCGGCAGCGCATCTCGCTGGCGCGCGCCATGCTGAAGGACGCGCCCCTCGTGATCCTGGACGAGGCGACGAGCTCCATCGACCCGGAGAACGAGCTCCTGCTCATCGCGGCCATCGAGGAGCTCACGCGCGGAAAGACGCTCGTGACCATCGCCCACCGCCTCTCGACGGTGCGGACGGCGGACCAGATCGTGGTCATCGACGGCGGACGGGTGGTCCAGCGGGGCACCCATGAGGAGCTCGCGGCGCAGCCGGGCGTGTACGCCCGGTTCCTGGCGGCGCGGGAGGAGGCGGCGTCGTGGACGCTGGCGCGCGGGGCTGCGGTGGGGGCCGGGGTTGGTCCGGAGATTGGTCCGGGGGACGGTCCGGAGGCCGCGGCGCAGCTCACGCCGAAGGCCGGTCCGGGGGCTTCGCCGCGGCTTGCACCGGAGGTCGCGCGATGAGCGAGACGGGGCTGGTCGCCCGGCTGGAGGACGTGGGCTTTCGCTACGAGGGCCGGGACGCCGCGAGCCTGCGGGATCTGTGCTGTGCCGTGCGGCCCGGCGAGTTCGTGGTGCTCACCGGGCCGAGCGGCTGCGGCAAGACGACGCTCGTCCGGTGTCTGAACGGCCTCATCCCCCACTTCTTCCCCGGCGAGCTGACGGGTGCGGACGAGCTCTTCGGGCGCGACGTGCGACAGACCGCCCCCTGGAAGGTGGGCCGGCGGTGTGCCTCCATCTTCCAGGACCCGCGCAGCCAGTTCTTCACCACCAACAGCTCGTGCGAGGCGGCGTTCGCCTGCGAGAACTACGGGGTCCCGCACGACGAGATCGTGCGGCGGGTGGATGCCGCCTTCGCGGCGGGCGGGCTGGAAGGCCTCGCGAACCGGAGCGTCTTCGACCTCTCCAGCGGCGAGCGGCAGAAGGTAGCCTTCGCCGGCGCCTGGGCGATGCAGCCCGACCTGTACGTGCTGGACGAGCCCTCGGCCAACCTCGACCTGGCGAGTATCGAGCGGATGCGCGCGATACTCGCCCGGCTGAAGGCGGCGGGCAAGACCGTCGTCGTGTCCGAGCACCGCCTCTCCTACCTCGCGCACCTGGCCGACCGCGTGCTGTACCTGCGGGACGGACGGCTGGCGGAGGAGTTCTCGGGCGCGGAGCTCCGGAGCCTCGCCCCGGGCGAGCTGCGGCGCCGGGGGCTGCGGGAGCTCGACCTAGGCCGGGTCCGGCTGGGGACGGGCGAGAGACCGGCGACGGGGCGCGGAATGGGACTCGCGGCAGGACCGGGGTTGGTAACGGAACACGGACCGGAAACGGCCGCGGGGCCGGGGCCGGCGGCGAGGCGGGCAGCGGCGCGCCCGGCAGCGACGACGTTCCGCCCGCGGGCGCACCCGACCCCCGAACCGGCCGTCCCCCTCTTCGAAGCCGCCGGTATAGCCTTCGCGCCGCCGCGGTCCCAGCCGATCATCCGCGATCTTGCCCTCACGCTCCGCCGGGGCGAGGTGGTCGCGCTCGTGGGACGGAACGGCTGCGGCAAGACGACGCTCGGCAAGATCATCGCCGGGCTCGTCCCCTGCCGGCGGGGACGATTCCTCGTGGACGGCCGCCGGACGCGGCGCCGCTGGCTCTCGGATGCCGCGTACTTCGTGATGCAGGAGGCCGACTTCCAGCTCTATACGGACAGCGTCCGCGCGGAGCTGCTCCTGGGCCGCGAGGGCGACGCCGAGAGAGTCGCGCGCGCGGACGAGGCCCTGGAGCTGCTGGGGCTCGCGCCCGTTCGGGACGACCACCCGCAATCGCTGTCCGGTGGGCAGAAGCAGCGCGTGACCGTTGCCGCGGCGCTCGTCTCGCAGAAGCCCCTGGTGATTCTCGACGAGCCGACGAGCGGACTGGACTGGGCGAGCATGGCGGCCTGCGCGCGGGCGGTGGGTGCCCTGCGGGACGCGGGCCGCTGCGCGCTCGTCATCACGCACGACCTCGAGTTCATCGCGCGCGCGGCCGACCGGGTGCTCTTCATGGAGGACGGCGCGATCTCGCGCGCGGTCGCGCTGGAAACGGACGCGGACCTGGATGTCGTGCGCGCCTTCATGGCAGGGCTCGCCTGCGATGAAGGGGGCGGCAGGGGGAGCACCGAGACCGGGGCCGAATCCGGGGCCGCCGAGCCCGCCCCGGCACCCGTGCGCGGGTCGCGGGGCCCGGTCCTCGACCCGCGCGTCAAGCTGTTGAACGCGCTCATGGTCTCCACGCTCGCCTTCTCGCTGCCGGGGCGGCTCGCGAGCCTGCCCCTGCTGGCCGCGGGAGCGCTCTTCGCCCTCGCGGTCGGCCGGCCCGGACTCGCCGCCAGGTTCATGGTCGCCTGGGGTGCCCTGTTCGCGCTCGCCCAGGTCGTGCCGCTCGTCCTCGCGTCGATCATCTACTTCCTCTTCCTGCGCGCGGTGGTGGTCGCGCTCGCGGTGGGCACGATGTACGCCACGACCGAGATGGCGGCGCTCGTCACCGCCCTGCGGGCCATGCGGCTGCCGCGGGAGCTCGTGGTTGCCGTCGCCGTGATGCTCCGGTTCATTCCCTCGTTTCAGCAGGACGTGCAATCTATCGCGCAGGGCATGCGGACGCGCGCCGTCGGCGTGACGCCGCTTCGCCTGGTTCGCCATCCCGCGCTCGTGTACGAGGGCTTCGTCGTGCCCCTCATCATGCGCGCGCTCATGACGTCGAGCGAGCTCGCCGCCTCCGCGGAGACGCGCGGCATCAGCTGCCCCTGCCCCAAGACCAGCTACCTCGTCGTAGCGTTCACGGTCCGCGACCTCGTGGCGTGCCTGGCGCTCGTCGCGATGTACGGAATCATTGTCGGAGTGCTCGCATCGGGTGCGATGGCGAGCCTGTAGAGAAGGGAATCTCCCATGTCGGAAACCGCGACCAGACCGTTCCAGATGAAGGACCTGATCACCTGCGCGCTGATGGTGGTCTGCGCCTATGTGATCTACTTCCTCTGCGCGCTGCTGTCCTTCACGCCGTACACGATGGTGTTGGTCTGCCCCCTCTGGGCCGTGCTGGCGGCCATCACCTTCTTCCTGGTGGGGGTGCGGACGCGCAGCTCGCGGATGCTCTTCGTATTCATGGCCGCCGTATCCCTGAGCGGCCTGTACCCGCCCAACATGGCATGCGGCCTGATCGCGGCCATCGCGTGCCTGCTGCTGACGCGGGCCCGGGGCGCGGCGGACCTGCGCGCGCTGACCGCGAGCTGGATGCTCTACGCCGTGGCGACGGCGTTCGGCGGCATGTACGTCCCGTTCCTGTTCTTCTCCCAGCAGACGATCGCGAGCTACGGGAGCATGCACGGCGAGGCCTACCTGGAGACGCTCACCACCATGTCGACGCCCTGGTTCGTAGCGGTCATGCTCTGCGTGACGGCAATCTGCGCGTTCATCGGCTCGCTGGTCGCTCGGAAGCTGCTGAAGAAGCACTTCGAGAAGACGGGCGTGGTGTAGGGCCGGACCTGTCATTCGGGTTCAAATGAACCCGAACGCACGGAAAACCGAACGCTCCGCTAGTCGCGATCCCGGCCGCGCGTCTGGAACAGCAGGTAGAGCAGCTGCAGGATGCTCGTCAGCGCGGCCGCCACGTACGTGAGCGCCGCCGCCGTGAGCACCTGGCGCGCACCGCGCACCTGTGTGTCACTCATGCCGCTCTGCTCGATGTAGGCCACGGCGCGGCGGCTGGCGTCGAACTCAACGGGCAGCGTGACCAGCTGGAACACCACCGAGAACGCGAAGAGTGCGATGGCGAGCGTGGTGAGGCCGGAGACGTTCAGGAACACACCGGCCAGGAACACGAGCATCCAGGCCTGCTGCGTGAAGTTGACCACCGGCACGAGGGCCGAGCGCACGCGCATCATGGCGTAGCCCTGGGCGCGCTGGGCCGCGTGCCCCGCCTCGTGGCAGGCCACGGCCACGCTCGCCACCGAGCCGCCGGAGCGGTTCGCCTCGGAGAGGTAGAGGTTGTTGTCCCGCGGGTCGTAGTGATCGGTGAGCGTGCCCGCCACCGACTTGATGCCCACCTGCGAGCACCCGAGCGCGTCCAACATGCGCCGCGCCACCGCGGCGCCGGTGTCGCCGTCGGAGCGCACCTTCGACCACTTCCGGTAGGTGGAATTGATGTAGGACTGGGTGACGAGGCCCAGCGCCAGCGATGCCACGACCAGCATCAGGTACATCGGGTCGATGCCGTACCCGAAGCCGTAGCCGTATCCCAAACCGTACCCGTACATGCGGATTCCCTCCTGTCAAAAACGCGTTGGACCCCTTGTACCCACAAGCCGGGCGCGTCACGCCCGCCACGGGCCCCGCTACAGCATCTCGATCTTGCGGCCCTTCACCGTGAGTCCGAGATTGCCCGCGAGCAGGTCGTCAAGCAGCGTGCCCACGAGCTCGAAGCGCCAGCCGTCGCGCAGCGGACTCTTCTCCGGATGCTCGATGTAGCCCGCCAGGTCCTCCCGCGTGGCGATGATGCTCGTCGCCACGCCGCTGCGCTCGCTCACCAGGCGAATGAGCGCGTACATGAGGTCGACGATGCTTTCGAGCTCGGCGTCCATGGCCTTGCGCCCACGCTCCAGGTTGGGCAGGTTCTCCGCCGGGCACCGGGCACCGTTCGCCGCCGCGGCGAGCACAGCCTGCACGTCCCGGTCGGAAAGCTCCTCGGTGCCGCGCACGCGCCGGAGCTCCGGCGCCGTGCGAGGCGGCCGCTTGGCGAGCGCCACGAGTACCTCGTCCGACATGATCCAGCGGCGCGGGATATCGTGCGCCATGGCACGGCGCTCGCGCCACGCCGCGAGCTCGCGCGCAACGCCCTGCTGCCGCCGCGTCAGGCCGCTCACCCGTTTGACCTTGCGGTACGCGGAGCGTGGGTCGAGCACGTAATGCTCGAGCTTGGTGAGCGGGCGCGTCTCGTCCATCACCCAGGAGGCACGGCCCGTCTCGGCAAGGCGCTCGGAGATGACGTCGAACACGCGGATGAGGTAGCGCACGTCGTCAACCGCGTAGTCTATCTGCTCGGGCGTGAGGGGACGGGCGCTCCAATCGGTGAGCGACTCGCTCTTGGGGAGTGTCACGCCGCAGAACGCGTGCACGAGCGCGTTATAGGAGCTCTGCTGCCGCTCACCCAGAAACGCGGCCGCCACCTGGGTGTCGAAGATGGGCGCGGGCAGCGTGCCCAGCACGTGGTAGAGCACCTCCATATCCTGTGAGCAGGCATGGAAGACCTTGATGACCTCCTCATCGGCCATGAGCCTGGCAAGCGGCTCCAAGTCCTCGATGGTCAGGGGGTCGATCACCACGCACTCGTCCGGTGTGGCGACCTGCACCAGGCAGAGCTTGGCATGGTAGGTCCGCTCGCGCAGGAACTCCGTGTCAACGGCAACGGCATCGAAGGAGCGGGCCCGTTCGCAGAAGGCCGCCAACTCGTCAGATGTGGAGATGTACATGTCTCTCCCGTATTATTCACTCACCCATGCGGGGGCGGGTAGGATTACGATCGTTCCTACTATAACCGCCCAGGCACAGAACGGAGGCCACGCCCATGCGCTGCCTCATCATCCACAACCCCGCTTCCGGTCCGCGCTCGGACGAGATCTTCGCCTTTGCCCACGCGCTCTCGCGGGCGGACGACGAGGTCGTCTTCCGCTTCATCGGCGACGGTATGGAGCCCGAGGACGCCACACGCGACGCGCGAAGCTTCGACCGCGTGGTCGCTTCCGGCGGCGATGGCAGCGTCTCGAGCATCCTCTACCAGCTGCGCGACACCGGCGTGCCCGTGCTCGTGTTCCCCTCGGGCACCTCCAACCTGTTCTTCAACAACATCGGCAACGCCCCGGAACCGGCCGCGCTCGCCCAAGCCTGCCGCGCAGGCAAGACCGCCCAGGTGGATATGGGCGAGCTCTCGTGGAAGGACGAGAACGGCGAGGAACGACGCCATGGATTCATCATCATCGCCGGCACGGGCTTCGATGCCGAGATCATGCAGAAGGCCGAGGCCAGCCACGGCGACATGGGCGAGATCGCCTACTTCCTCTCCGCCCTCTCCACGCCCTCCCCGCAGGTGGCGCACTTCACCATCGAGCACGACGGCCAGGTGGACGAACTGGACGGCATCGGCTGCATGGCGGGCAACACCGCCGTGATCCAGAACGAGATCAACCTCTTCCCCAACTGCCGTATGGACGACGGCCTCATCGACATCGCCGTGATCGAGCCGGCGAAGCTGGTCGAGCTGCTCCCCACCGTGATCGCCGGCATGCTAGACCCCGCCGGCAAGGGCCTAGGTCGCCCGCAGTTCAAGCTCTTCCAGGCACGCGAGGCACGCGTGACGGTCACACCCTCGCTCGGTATGGAGTTCGACGGCGAGGTCATTCCCGGCAAGCCCACCGAGTTCTCGGCGCGAGCCCTGCCCAAATGCCTGAACCTGATCATCGACCGGTTCTCCTCGCTGGCCTAGACTGACCTGACGGCCGGACGGCCCCGCGTACCCTGCGTTCAGTCCTCGCGAGACTGGAAAACGGCTTCGCCGTTTTCGCAGTTCGCTGCGGAGTGTCGCTTCGGGTACGCGGGGCCGTCCGGCCTTTGTTGCCCTGCTTGTGCGAAGCGCGATCGGCGCGGTGCTCCTAAAAAAGAAATAACTAGGTTGCAGCTCGTCGGTGACGGCGCGGAGCCGGCTGCGGGTCGCCCGTTCCCGCGGCTTCTCCGGGAAGTCTTCCAGTCTCGCGAGGACCAGCGCACCCGCCCCCGGCGGCCGTGGCAACCCGTGGGCGGCTCTCAACTAGAACGCGATGCCCAGGGCGATGAGGCCCACGGCAATGACGAGGGCGGTCACGTCCATGGGAGCCATGGGGTAGCGCTTGTAGCTGCTAGCGCGCGTGCGGAGGTAGAAGCCACGCTGCTCGGCGGCGAGGGCCGTGGCGTCGGCCTTGCCCACCGAGCTCACGAGCAGCGGAATGCAGAGCGGCAGCATGAGCGTGAGCTTGCGGAAGGGGTTCTTGGTGTCGTACTCCACGCCGCGGGCGGTCTGAGCCTCCATGATGGCGTTCATCTCCTGGCCGAAGATGGGCACGAAGCGGAGCGCCGTGGTGAAGGTGAACGCGTACTTGTAGGGCACGTGCAGCTTCTCAACGCAGGCGTTCGCGAGGTCATTCAGCTTGGTCACGGTCAGCATGAGGATGAGCGGCAGCGCCACGCCGAGGAGTCGCAGACATGCCTTGGAGCCCGTGACCGCGCCGTCCGTCGTCATCCAGAACACCAGAGGCGCGCCCGTGCGCATGAAGGCCGTCTGGAGCAGGAACATCACCACCGCGAGCGGCACCAGCAGCTTGAGCAGGGAGGCCAGACGGTTGAAGACCCCGGCGTAGACGCCGAGGACGAGCGTGAGGGCGAGCAGCCCCAGCAGCATGGGGTAGGTGTCCGCCGTGAAGGTGGCGATGATGATGCCGGCCGCGAGGCCGAGCTTGGCGACGGGGTTCATGCGATGCAGCACTGTGGTGCCAGGCACGTAGTCGATGACGTTGATCATCGGGCGACCATCTCCTCCACAACCGAAACCACGTCGTCCACCTCGGAGAGGCCCGCGAACGCCGGCGAGATGGTGCGCGCCAGGCGCTCGGAGAGCTCCGTCACCTGCGGCGGGGCGATGCTCGCCTCGCGCATGAGGTCGCCCTCGCCAAAGACCTGGCGCGTGGGGCCGCGGCCGAGGATGCGCCCCTGGGCCATGACCACCAGGCGCTCGGCGAAGTCCGAGACCACCTCCATATCGTGGCAGACCATGATGACGGCGCTGCCGCGCTCGGCCATCTCGGAAACGGTTTCCATGACGGTCATGCACTCGCGGTAATCCAGGCCGCTCGTAGGCTCGTCCAACACGATGACCTCTGGCTCCATGACGACCACGCTCGCAAGGGCGATCTTTTGCCGCTGCCCGCGCGAGAGCGAGAACGGGGCCTCCTCCGCCGGCAGGCCGAAGCGCTCGATCACGCGCTGCGCGCGCTCGCGGGCCTCCTCCTGCGGCGTACCGGTGAGCACCAGGCCGAAGGCGACCTCATCGAGCACCGTCTCGCGGCAGATCTGGCGGTCGGGATTCTGAAAGAGCGTCGACAGGTGGGCGGCGATGCGGCTCACCGGCGCCTCGCGCGTGTCCAGGCCGGCCACGGTGACCACGCCCGAACTGGGCTTGAGCAGGCCGTTCAGCAGTTTGGTGAGGGTGGTCTTGCCCGCACCGTTCTGCCCCACCACGCCCACGAGCTCGCCGGGATAGACGGCAAGCTCGAGATTCTGCACGGAAGCCCCGCCGCCGGGATAGGAGAAGCACACGTCCTCGAAGGACACCGCGGGCTTGGCACCCTCGGCCTTGGGCCGGGGCGCGGGTGCATGCGGGGACGACGCGGGCAAGGCCGCTTCGGAGACGACCGCCGCCTTCGCCGAGCCCGCCGCCGCGGTCTCGCGGCCACCCAGCGCGCGGGCGATGAGCTGCTCCGCCTCGGACACGTTCAAGCACGGGCTCCCCGCCGGCACGACCCCGTCCGCTACCAGACGGTTGTAGATGCGCGTCACGCGCGGGCTGTCGCACCCGATGCGACGCAGTTCCTCACCGTGCGCGAAGACCTCGTGCGGAGCGCCGGAAAAGACGATCTTGCCGGCGTCCATCACCATCACGCGGTCGCAGTACTCCGAGAGCATCGCGACCTTCTGCTCCATCACCACCACGGTGACACCGCGTTCGCGGTTGATGCGCCGCAGCGTGTCGTACACGAGCTGCGTGGCGGCGGGGTCGAGGGCGGCCGTGGGCTCATCCAGCACGAGCACGCGCGGGCCCATGGCGAGGATCGCCGCGATGGCGACCTTCTGCTTCTGCCCACCCGAGAGCGTGGCGATCTCGCGATGGCGCAGGTCGGCGATGCCGACGGTCTCGAGCGTCTGCACGAGGCGCTGCTCGATCTGGTCGTGCGGCACGCCGAAGTTCTCCATACCGAAGAGCATCTCGTCCTCCACCACGGAGGCGACCATCTGCGCGTCGATGTCCTGCAGCACGCTTCCCACCACCGAGGAGATGTCGGTCAGCGTGGCCTCGCAGGTATCGAGCCCCTGCACGTACGTGACACCGTAGAGCTGGCCGTGGAAGTGGTGCGGAATCGCCCCGGACAGCACGGCCGCCAACGTGGAGCGCCCCGAGCCCGCGGGGCCGATCACGCCCACGAACTCGCCTTCCCGGACGGAAAGCGACACGTGGTCGAGCGCGACCTGCGAGCTCGCGCCGTAGCTGAACGAGACGTCCTTCATCTCGATGATAGGAGCCATGCGGCCTTCCCCTTCATGCGTTGACGAAAACGGGCCGCCAAGGTGACGGCCCGTCAATACTACCGCAACCGGCGCAAATGCAACCTCCTCGGTACGGCGAACTCGCGGCTCGCCCGAGCGTTCGAAGATGCTACTCGACCTTCAACGCCTTCTTGATGGGGATGTAGAGCGCGGCCACGAGCACGGCGTTGAAGACGGCCGTGGCAAAGATGACGGGGAGCATGGCGGCAGGCAGCACGGCGACCATCTCGGCGGAGAAGCCAAAGAGCGCGAGCTTGATGACCATGAAGATCACGCCGGAGAGCACCGTGGTCACGAACGTGCCCACCGCGGGGATGGCAGCCTTGGCGCCGGACTTCACGCCAGCGCTGACGATAGCGGCCATGACCATGGCGGCGACGCCCTCGGCGGCAAAGTCAACGAACGGCGAGGTGGTGGTGATCTGAATCACCGCAGCGGAGATGAGGCCGATGATCAGGGCCTGGAAGATGTTGGGACGCACGACCAGGATGGTCAGGCAGAAGGCGGAGATGATGAACTCTGGGCTGATGGCGCCGCCGGTAGCGCCGGAGATGACCTTGCCCACGGTGAAGTCCAGGATGAAGCCGGCGGCGAGGAGCACGGCGAGGAGCACGAGGGCCTTGATATCCAGCTTGCCGTGATCGACGGACTCGACGGTGCGGGGCTGGGCGGTGGTGGTCTGAGACATGGCAGTTTCCTTTCGAACGTGACTATCCTGGAATGGCGTTTGATGATTGCTGGAGACGGACGAAGGCGCGCGATGCGATTTCGCTCGGTCGTCTTCGCGGGGGACGGCATAAGAAAAGGCCCCCGGTCAGACCGGAGGCCTTGGCAGCTGCTACGAGGCAGGAGCGAGGAGACTCACCGTCGACCGAACGAGTTCACATCGCGCCACCACCAGTTGTTGAGCATGGTGTTCTGCATGGTGGTGACTCCTTTCGGTGAGTTGGCTCTTTTGCTTAGCCCGGCACTATAGCACAGTGGAGTGCTCGCGCAAGCGCCTGTTTCCAATCGGTTACGCGCCCGCTCGGGAGGGGCGGCCCGGCAACGCCCCGGCGCCTTCCGCAGCGAGCTGAGAAAGCGTCGAAGCCGAGCCCAGGAACGGGCGGCGGCCCGATTGCTTGCCTCAACCCTCGGCGAACGAACCCGTTTTAGCCCGTTCCCGCGGCTCGGCGCAGACGTTTTCCAGCTTCGCGAGGACGCGTCGGGGCGTTGCCGGGCCGTCCCTCCCGAGCGGGCGCGCAGCTCATCTCCTCTAGAAGATGCTGGACAGGTCTCCCCTGTTCAGGGCCTCGTCGAAGATATGCTTGAACACCGCGCTACCGTGGAGGCCATCGTGCTCGAACTCGTTGGTCACCCAGGCATGGCTGGCGCCCACGCGCGAGAGCGTATCTAGCTGCAGGCCGGAATCAACGTAGAGGTCGTCGAAGTAAACGGCGGCCTGGAGCGGCACCTCGTTGGCGGCAAGCGCTTGAGGGTCGTAGATGCAATCGAACTCCACGTCCTCCATCAGCAGGTCCATGGCCGGGGCGAAGGGCGCGAGCAGCGGGTCCTCGGCAAACATCCAGGGGAACATCGCCTCGCCCGTGAACAGGAGCGGGCGCGCCGCGGGCTGGAACTCGGAACGGCTCCCATACTCGCGCGCGGCGGCCCAGCAGATGGGCTCCGCCAGCTCGCCGTCGGCGTAGATGAATTCCTGGAGGGTCCAGTAAAGCGGATTCGCCGCCGTGGAGGTGCGGTCAAGCGCGGCGGCGAGGAACGCGTCGGTGACGGTGAGGCTCGCGGGGTCCGCGCCCGCGACAATCGACCCGTCGCCTTCCTCGAAGGCGGTGTCCAAGATGTTGTGCATGCGCTCGAAGCTGGGCTTCATGCCAAAGTCGGAGCCCATGAGCTGCAGGCGGCGCACCGTCATGGGAGCGCCGTCCGCGAGCCGCACGTCGCCTTTCGCCAAGCGGTCGGCCAGGGCGGACACACGGGCCTCGTCCTCCGGATAGCGCTCGTAGAACTGGGCGGTCTTTCTCGCCATGCGCGGGAACGTGTGGGCGTAGACCTCCCTCGCGCTCGCGGGCACGTGGGGAATACCGCCGCAGGTGAAGCTCGCGGAGACGCCCTCGGGATAGAACGAGAGGTAGGTCAGGGTGAGGAAGCCGCCGTAGCTCTGGCCGAGGGTGGTCCAGGGACGGCCATCGAACTCCGTCAGGCGCAGGTACTCGAAGTCGCGCACGATCGAGCGGGCGAGGAAGCGCTTGAGGTAGTCCGCCTGGGCGCGGGCACCGGGCACGCGCTCCGTCATATGCCGTGAGACGCGGGCGCTCCGGCCCGTGCCGCGCTGATCCGGAAGCACCACGCGGAAGCGCTTCACGGCCTCCGCCACCCAGCCGTCGGATGCGGGCGAGGTCAGGCGCGGGCCCTGCCCGCCGGGGCCTCCCTGCAGAAACACCAGGAGCGGCAGGTCGCGATGCGCGTTCTCGGGCGCGCAGACCGTGCGGTAGAAGAGCCGGATGGTCTCGGGCGTACCGGCGATCGGCGCGCGGCGGGTTGCCTCGGGGCCTGCGGACCGGGCGTTCCGGTCGGCCGCGAGCCGGGCGGGTTCCAACCCGCGCCAATCGAGCGGAACGTCGATCGCATGGTCCTCCACATAGAGGCCGGGCAGGTAATAGGAAGCGAGCTTGGTCATGGAATCCTCCGAGCGTCGATGATCAGACCAGTATAGCCCGCAACCCGCGTCGCTCGCCGGCACGCCCGTATCGAGACACGGCGGCGGGGGCATACTGTGGTCGCCCATAGCCTATCGGGCGGCCGGCGCCGCTCGCGAAGGGAGTGTTCCATGGACATCAAAAAAGTCGTGGTCGCCGGCGGCGGCGTGCTGGGAAGCCAGATCGCATTCCAGACCGCCTACTCGGGGTACGACGTGACCATCTGGCTCCGGAGCGAAGGCTCCATCGGACGCTGCCGGCCCAAACTCGACCGCCTGCGCGACACGTACCTGGCAACGCTCGACGCCATGGCGGCGAACCCCGCGGCTCCCGGCGCCTACGCATACGGCCTCATGCCCCGCGAGGACGCGACGCCCGAGACCTGCGAGGCCGCGAAGGAAAGGGTCAAGGCCGCATACAAGGGCATCAAGCTCGTACTGGACTACGAGGAAGCCTTCCGCGACGCCGACCTCGTCATCGAGTCCATCGCCGAGAACCCGCAGGAAAAGATCGCCTTCTACACCGAGATCGCCAAGCACCTGCCGGCGCATGCCATCGTGTGCACCAACTCGTCCACCATGCTGCCGAGCACCTTTGCCGCGTACACAGGATGCCCCGAGCGCTACCTGGCGCTCCACTTCGCCAACTCCATCTGGAAGAACCCGCTCGCCGAGGTCATGCCGCACGCCGGCACCGACACGGCGAACCTCGCCGAGGTCATGAAGTTCGCCGCGAGCATTCGCATGATTCCCGTCAAGGTGCTGAAGGAGCAGCCGGGCTACCTGCTGAACTCCATGCTGGTGCCGTTCCTCATCTCCGCGGAGAGTCTGCTCGCCGGCGGCATCGGCGATGTCGCCGACATCGACATGGCCTGGAAGCTGGGCACGGGCGCCCCGCTCGGCCCGTTCCAGATCCTGGATATCGTGGGGCTCACCACGGCCTACAACATCACCGCCATGGCGGCGGCGAAGGACCCCGAGAACAAGGCCATCGCCGCGTCCGCCACGATGCTCAAGGCCAAGGTGGATGCCGGGGAGACCGGCGTCAACGCAGGCAAAGGCTTCTACGAGTACCCGGCGAAGTAAGCGCCAGGAACACGAGGCGATTTTCTTTGAGCGAGGCCGTTCACCCAGCGTGAACGGCCTCGTTTGCGTCAGGCGAAGACGATCAGGTTGTCGCGATGGATGGCGGGGCGGTCGGCGAGCTCGGAGAGCAGCCGGTTGCTCGCGATCTCGTCCTGTCGGCGACCCGCCGCAAGACGCAACACGTCGGCGTCCGCCTCGGCGATGCCGCGGGCGATGGTGAGACCGGTGGCATCCTTCACGTCGAGCACGTCGCCGGCATGAAAATCCCCTTCCACGGCGCGCACGCCCACCGGCAGCAAAGAGGAGCCCCGGCGCGTGAGGGCGGTTGCCGCGCCGCCGTCCACCGTCAGGCTGCCGTGCGCGGTATCGCCGAGCGCGATCCAGAGCTTGCGGGGTGCGATCTCCTGGCACTGCGCCGGCGGCTGAAAGCGCGTGCCCACGGCCTCGCCCGCTGCCAAGCGCACGAGCGGGCGCTCCTCGGCGCCCGAGCAGATGGCGGAGGGAATGCCCGCCGTCATGAGGATGCGCGCGCTCCGCACCTTGGTGATCATGCCGCCCGTACCCACCGAGGTACTGGAATCCCCGGCGCCCGCGATGATGCGCGCGTCGATCTTCTCAACGCGCGGGATGAGCGTGGCCGCGGAGTCGATCGAGGGGTTCGCCGTGTAGAGGCCGTCGATATCGGAGAGGATCACGCAGAGGTCGGCCGAGACCAGGCAGCTCACGAGCGCTGCGAGCGTGTCGTTGTCGCCAAACTTGATCTCCTCGACCGTGACGGTGTCGTTCTCGTTCACCACGGGCGTCACGCCGAGGCCGACCAGGCGCGTGAGCGTGTCACGCGCGTGCAGGTAGGACTGGCGGCGCGCCGTGTCCTGGCGCGTGAGCAGCACGAGCGAGGTCAGAATGCCCCGCGCGGCAAAGGCCTCGTCGTAGGCGCGGGCAAAGGAGAGCTGCCCCACCGAGGCGGCCGCCTGCACCGTGGGCATGTCGGCGGGCCGCTTGGGACCCAGCCCCAGCATGCGCAGGCCGCATGCGATGGCGCCCGAGCTCACCACCACGAGCCGCCAGCCGGCGGCGGCGAGCTCCTCGGCCTGGGCGGCGAGCGCCGAGAGGAAGGCCTCGTCGGGCGTGCCGTCCGCGCGCACGAGCGTGGACGAGCCGATCTTCACGACCATGGTCTTGTACGAGCGAGATGACATGAACGCTCCCCGGCTAGCAGGCGGAAGTGGGCTCCCGCCGTGGAACTGATCCGATGCGCGCAGGCGGACGCGGGCCCCTTTGCAGGACGCTCGCAACCGCCCGTGCCCCTACAGCTTGGTGGTCTTCCAGGGCAGGGCGCCGGGCGTCGCTGCCAGGCGCTCGCGCACGAGCTCGTCGCGCACGCGGGCAAGGCCCTGCTCCATGCCCACCACGTAGGTCTGCGGGTACAGGAAGCGCTTGTAGGCAGGGTCGAGCGCCTCGAGGGCGCGGTCGCAGCGCTCACGCGCCGTCTGCAGGCCCTCCCGCGGAGCGACGGCACGGCCATCGCGCACTACCGGCTCCAGCAGCTCGCGGAAATCAAGGTGCGAGACGTCCGTCACCAGAGCCGCGTCGTTCACCGCCACGAGCGTGTTGCCGCGCTCGGCGCCCTCGCCTGCCAGATAGACCTCGTCGTAGATCATGTCGCACACGGGAGACCCCGCGACATCCATATAGCGGCGCACGCGCTGCACGCCCGGGATCGTGCGCTTGTAGGGCTGCTCGGAGAGCTTGACCACGGGTGTCCACGCGGCGTCGCCCGCGGCGCGGCGGGCGGCCATCTTGTAGACCCCGCCCAATGCCGGCTGGTCGTAGCACGTGGCGAGCTTGGTGCCCACGCCAAAGCTGTCGATGGGCGCGTCTTGGTCGAGGAGCGACTGCACGGTGTACTCGTCCAGGTCGTTGGAGACCGAGATCTTCACATAGTCCAGGCCCTCGGCGTCAAAGCGCCCGCGCACGTAGGTGGAGAGCTTGGCAAGGTCGCCGGAATCGATCCTGATCGCGGAGAGGCGCTCGCCGGCCGCCTCCATCTCCTTGGCGACGGTGATGGCGTTCTCGCAACCCTCGCGCACGTCGTAGGTGTCGATGAGCAGCGTGCAGTTCTTGGGGCTGCTGCGCGCGAAGGCGCGGAAGGCTTCGAGCTCGGAATCGAAGCTCATGACCCAGCTGTGCGCGTGCGTGCCGAAGACCGGGATGCCGTACTTGCGGCCCGCGAGCACGTTGGAGGTGCTGGCGCAGCCCGCCACGTAGCTCGCGCGCGCCACGGCCATGCCGCCGTCCGGCCCCTGGGCGCGACGCAGGCCGAACTCCGCCACGGGGCGACCCTTCGCCGCCTGCACCACGCGGGCAGTCTTCGTGGCCACGAGCGTCTGGAAGCCCACCGTGTTGAGCAGGGCGGTCTCGAGCAGCTGGCACTCGAGCGCCGGTCCCGTCACGCGCACCATGGGCTCGCGCGGAAACGCCAGCTCGCCCTCGGGGATGGCGTCGATATCCACGTGCATGCGGAAGCTGCGCAGATAATCCAGGAAGCCCGGCTTGAAGAGGGCGCCGCCCGCCGGAGCCTGAAGCGAGGCCAGGTACGCCACGTCCTCCTCCGTGAAGCGCATGTTCTCCACCAGGTCCGGAAGGTCGGCCGTGCCGCACATGACGGCGAACGCGCTGCCGAAGGGGTGGTCGCGGTAGAACGCGGTGAAGGAGGCCTGCTCGTCGAGCTTGCCGCTCTCCCACAGCCCCTGGGCCATAGTGAGCTCGTAGAGATCGGTGAGCAGGGCGACGTCGGTAGGCTTGGTGGGGTCGGTGAGAGCCATGGTTTTCCCTTCCCGGTTGCTGGGGAACGGCGGTGGGGCCACGCGGGCCGCGCTGCGCGCCGCGGAATGAGCGCCTTAGTGCGTGGCGATGTAGACGCCCATCGCGATGACGGCGATGACGGCGATGACGATGATGAGGATCTGCGCGGGAGGCATGCCAGCATCCGGGTCGTCCGGATCGGCGCCGGCGCCCACCATCTTCTGGCCGAAGGTGAGGTGCTCGGGATCCACGACGGCCTTCTGCTCCGGCGCGGCGGCGGCCTTCGCGGGCGCGTGGGGCACCGGCGCCGCAGCCTCCGCCGCGCGCTGGGCCACAGCGCGCTCGGCCAGGATCTTGGCGTCCTCGCGCTCCTGCTCGGCGCGCAGGCGCTCGAGCTCCTCTCGCTCGGCGCGGGCGCGCGCCTCGTCCTCGCGACGCGCCTTCTCCGCGCGCAGGGCCTCGAGTTCCTCGCGCTCGTCGTCGGTCAGCGGTGCGGCTTCGTTCTCGGCCATCGTGAGCATCCGTTCTCTTGCCGGCGGCGGAGGTCCCCGCGCGCCGCGGTACATCGGGCAGCAGTATACCCCTCGCTCAGCGTATCGAAGGGACCCCGCGGCGCCCCCTTCAAATGTGGACGTGCTATGCCGTATGGCCAACGCCCCGAATTCTCACGCCATACCCCTTCGCGAGCTTCATACTAAAGCCGTATGTTAACTTTAGTTAACTACTTAGATTTGGCCGCAGGCCGCGCAACGAAAGGAGTCCCATGTCCCAGGACACCATGCAGCTCGTCATCGTTCGCCATGGCGAGAGCGAGTGGAACAAGCTCAACCTCTTCACTGGCTGGACGGATGTAGACCTTACCGAGACCGGTCGCGCCGAGGCTGCCGCGGGCGGCAAGGCGCTCGCCGACGAGGGCTTCGACTTCGACGTCTGCTACACGAGCCAGCTCAAGCGCGCCATCCACACGCTGAATATCATCCTGGACCAGCTGGACCGCAACTGGCTGCCCGTGCACAAGAGCTGGAAGCTGAACGAGCGCCACTACGGTGCGCTTCAGGGGCTCAACAAGGCTGATGCCGCCGCCGAGCACGGCGACGAGCAGGTGCTCATCTGGCGCCGCAGCTTTGACGTGCAGCCGCCGGCGCTCAAGCCCGGCGACGAGCGCGACCCGCACGTGCAGGAGATGTACCGCGAGATTCCCGCCGACGAGCTCCCCTACACCGAGTGCCTGAAGGACTGCATCGCCCGCGCCTGGCCGTACTTCGAGGAGAACATCCTGCCCGACATGAAGGCCGGCAAGCGCGTGCTCATCGCCGCCCACGGCAACTCGCTGCGCTCGCTTGTGATGAAGTTTGAGAAGATGACGCCGGAGCAGATCCTGAAGGTCAACATCCCCACGGGCGTGCCCCTGGTGTACACCTTCGATAAGGATATGAACGTGCTGGAGAAGCGCTACATCGGCGACCCGGAGACCATCGCCGCCAAGATCGACGCCGTGGCCAACCAGGGCAAGGCCAAGAAGTAGCAAATCTGCTCGCACCACCCGGTTCGGTGCCCCGGGCATCAAGGACGCCGCACGATCGAGGGCCCATCCGCGCTTTTCGCGGGCGGGCCCTCAGCTGTGCGGTGCTTTGCTCAGCGGATCAGCTCCCAGGCCTCCTTACCCAGCACGGAGGCAATGCGATCGAGCATGCAGAGCCGGGGGTTCGCCCGGTTCGATTCGATGAGGTCGAGGGTGGGCCGGCTGATGCCGAATCGCCGGCTGGCTTCTGAACGTCCCACGTGGTTGACCGCCCGATAATGGCGTACCGCCTGGCCCAGGCGGTTGCGGGCGGGCGGCGGGCACATCTACCGGATCAGCTCCCACGGCTCCATGCCGAGTGACCGGGCGATGTAGACGAGATAATCGAGCGTAATATTCGACCTACCGCTTTCCATGGCATCTAAAAAGGGGCGGCTGACGATTGCATAATTGCAGAACTCGGCTTTCGTCATGCAATGCTGCAAGCGCCAACGATGCACGTTGCGCCCCAACCGCGCCGCCGAAGTCGCCGGTCGCATGCTCCCCCTATAATCTCCAGCACCCATGCTATGCAGTGTAGAACTCACTCCGCGGAATTTGTAATCCCCGGATTACAGGCCAGCTAAAACGAGGGGCGCCCGACCGGCTGTTGGTCGGGCGCCCCCGTTCGTTTCGTTGGCGACGGTAGCGAGTTACCTGCTGGACCGATCCATCAGCTCGCCGACGTTCATGGCGCGCATGGCGTTCAGGATGGCGATCACGGCCACGCCCACATCGCCGAAGACAGCAAGCCACATGTTCGCGATGCCCAGAGCTGCAAGCACCAGAATCAGCAGCTTCACGCCCAGCGCGAAGATGATGTTCTGCCACACGATGCGCATGGTCTTGCGCGCCACGTGCATGGCGCGGGCAATGTTCGACGGCTTGTCGTCCATGAGCACGATATCGGCCGCCTCGATGGCCGCGTCCGAACCCATGGCGCCCATGGCGATACCCACGTCGGCACGGGTGAGCACGGGGGCATCGTTGATGCCGTCGCCCACGAAGGCCAGCTTGCCGTGCTCGGGCTCTTCCTTGAGCAAGCGCTCAACCTGCTCCACCTTGTCGGCCGGAAGCAGCTGCGCGTGCACCTCCGTCACGCCGAGTTCGGCTGCCACGGCGTCCGCGACCTCCTTGCGGTCGCCCGTGAGCATGACCGTCTTCTTTACGCCGGCGTCGTGCAAGGCGCGGATGGCCTCGGCGGCATCGTCCTTCACCACGTCCGCGATGACGATATGTCCCACGTACCGGTCATCGATCGCCACGTGCAGGATGGTGCCCGTGAGCTCGCAGTTGTGGAACTCCTCGTGGTGGGCGCGCATGAGCTTGTCGTTGCCCACGAGCACCACGTGCTCGTCCACCTTGGCGGAGACGCCGTGGCCGCTCTCTTCCTTGACCTCCGCCAAGCGCGTCTCGTCGATCTTGCCGGTGTAGGCGGCCTTCACGGACAGCGCGATGGGGTGGTCGGAGTATGCCTCGGCGTGGGCCGCAAAGCTCAGCACGTAATCCGGGTCGAAGCCCTCCTCGGGATGGATCGCCACCACGTTGAAGGTGCCATTCGTGAGCGTGCCCGTCTTGTCGAAGACCACGGTGTCCACGCTCGCGAGCGCCTCGAGGTAGTTGGACCCCTTCACCAGAATGCCCAGCTTGGAGGCACCGCCGATACCACCGAAGAACGAGAGCGGAACGGAGATCACGAGCGCGCAGGGGCAAGAGACGACCAGGAAGGTCAGGCCGCGGAGAATCCAATCGCTCCAGGCGCCCAGCCCCACGAGCGACGGGAGCACCGCGAGGGCCAGGGCCGCGTAGCACACGGCGGGCGTGTACACGCGGGCGAAGCGCGTGATGAAGTTCTCGGTCCGGGCCTTCTTCTCCGAGGCGTTCTCCACGAGCTCCAGAATGCGGCTGACGGTGGACTCGCCGAAGGGCTTGGTGGTCTTTACGCGCAGCAGACCCGTCATGTTGATGCAGCCGGAGATGATCTGGCTGCCCGCCTCCACGTGGCGCGGCACGGACTCGCCGGTGAGCGCCGCCGTATCCAGCTGGCTCTCGCCTTCGGTCACCACGCCGTCGATGGGCACGCGCTCGCCCGGCTTGACCACGATGATGTCGCCCACGGAGACCTCGTCGGGATCCACCTGCACGAGCTCGCCGTCTGCGCCCTCGATGTTAGCGTAATCCGGCGCGATGTCCATCATGGCCGTGATGGACTTCCGGCTCTTGCCCACGGCGTAGGCCTGGAAGATCTCGCCTACCTGGTAGAAAAGCATCACCGCAGCGCCCTCGGCCATATGCGGGTCCGTGTCCGGAAAGAAAACCATGCCGAACGCGCCGATGGTGGCAACGCACATGAGGAAGTTTTCGTCGAACACCTTGCCGTGGCGGATGTTGTTGACGGCCTTCAGCAGCACGTCGTGCCCGGCAACCCACCAGGGCGCCAGGTAAAGCACGAACTCAACGTAGAGCGACATCCCGCCAAAGAGCGAGTCGAACACGCCCAGTTCATCCAGCAGCATCACCACAAAGAAGATACCGAGCGCCACGCCCACACGCTTGACCTTATGATCCAACGACTCCTTCTTCTTGCGCTTCTTCTTTTTCTTCTTAGGATCAGAAACGGCACCAGTCATAACAACCCCCTCTTGAAGCTTTTTCTTTCCCCCCGCAGGACGATGCCGAGCGCGCCGCCCGCCGCCCGAATGGCAAGGCGGACACCCGCACCCGCAGCGACACTCCGCAGCGAACTGCGCAAGCGGCAAAGCCGTTTGCCAGTCTCGCGAGGACTGAGCGCAGGGTGCGGGTGCCCGCCGGACAGATCAGAGCACCTAGCGGATGATCTCGCAATCGGGCTCGGCGTCGGCCGTGTAGGCCACCACGCGATCGAGCACGTCGTCGAACTCGGCGTCGTCGGCCTCGAGCGTGAGCTTCTGGGTCATGAAGTTCACAGACACGGACTTCACACCCTCCAGCTCGGAGAGCGCGTCCTGCAGCTCGCGGGCGCAGTTGACGCAATCGATCTCATCCAGCTTGAACGACTTCTTCATGATGGGTTCCTTTCCCTTGAGGCCGCATCGCGACCGCTGATAAACAAGAACGGGCACCGAGCGCGCCCGGCGAAGCAAGCTTTGCCGGTCACTCGCAGATATGGCTCATGCCCTGGTTGAGCATGGTGTACACGTGATCATCGGCCAGTGAGTAGAGGATGCTCCGGCCATCGCGCCGAAACTTCACCAGATGCGCCTGCTTGAGTGTGCGGAGCTGGTGCGAGACGGCGCTCTGGGAAGATCCCGTGGCCTCAGCGATATCGCCCACCGCCATCTCGTCGGCCATGAGCGCGTAGAGGATCTTGATGCGCGTGGTGTCTGAGAAGACCCGGAACAAATCGGCCAGATCGTAGAGCAGCTCCTCGTCGGGCATGTTCTCATCCGCGCATACGCAAGCACCATCGCAATCGGCACCGTCGGTGCAGGGGCCACCCTCGCGCGTCTCGTCTTCCATCGGCCAATCTCCTCTCATATGAACATGCATTCATACTTCAAGGGTTATTGTATGACCGTCTGTTCATATGTCAATGTGTTTTTTAAAAAGGGCGGTGACGCGACATTGCCGCATCACCGCCCCAGCGCACCTTAGCAATAGAGCTACAGCAGCTCCCCCACCTTGGCCTTGAGCTTCTGGAAACTGTCCTCGGAAAGGCAGTGCTCCATATGGCAGCCCTCTTCCGCAGCGGTCTCCGGATCAACGCCGGCGGAGATGAGCAGGTCGCGGAAGAACACATGGCGCTCGAGCACTTCCTCGGCTTGGTGCAAGCCCTTCTCGGTCAGACGCACGTCGCGCTTGACGACCTCCACGTAGCCGCGGTCCTCCAGCATGGACATGGCCTTGGAGACGCTGGCCTTGGTGACACCCAGATGCTGGGCGATGTCGACGGAGCGCACCGCCCCGTGCTCCTGCTGAAGCATCAGAATGGCCTCGATGTAGTCCTCGCCGGATTCGTGCAGTGGCATGGAGATACCCTCATTCGCGTAGACGAATGCCCGCCCGCGACGGGACGGACCCTTTTGTTAGCTATGTCTACTTTACCGAAAACGGGAACGCTGGCAAGCGTAAGTTAGGTACGGCTAATCATCGACGGCATGGCTCGCAATGAGCGCACGCACGCCGTCGAGCACGTCCTGCAGCCGCTGGGCACGGTGCCCGAGCACCTTCACCAGGCAGTCGCCCGTGGCAAGGCGCGTGATACCACCCGCCAGGGCGTCGTCCGCTGCGGCATCCGTCCGCACGCCGGCGCGCTCGCCAATGGCGCCCGTCTGCTCGAGCAGGTACGCGCGGACGCCCGCGAACAGCTCATCATCGATGCCCAGATTCATGAGCACGAGATTTGCCAGATGCGAGAACCCCTCGTAGAAGCCCACGCCCTCCATGTCCATCGCGCCTCCGGTGAAGACGGGTTCGTAGATGGTGTTGTCGAGGAAGACGGGCAGGCCGCTCACGCGCACCTCCACGCGGTTGGCGTAGCGCCGATACCCGAAGCGCTCGCCGCGCGCCGCGCGACCACAGGAGAGGATCTCACCGTACACCAGGCGCGACGTGGCATCGGCAAGCTCCACCACGGTATCGCTCGAGAACGCGGAGCCGGCAAAGGGAACCTGCGGCAGGGGCTTGTAGTCCAGGTACGCGCCCGCCTCGACCGCAAGACGCGTTTGCCGGGACGCCGAGGCACCGTCGTCCATGCGGTGAATCTTCTCGAAGGCCTGCGTGGTCATCTGAAGCGCGGCGCCGGCTCCCACGCGCACGTCGATGCGCTGGTGGTCGCCTGCCATGATGCCGGCGGAAACGGACATGACCATCACTTGCGTGAGCGTAGCGGAAACGGCGGACGGCGCGCCAGCGGATCCGCCGTGAACGGCGCACACCAGGCCCGGCAACTCGTGCGCGGGCACAGGAAGCGGGTGCATCACCTTGAACGGCATGGTGGCGTAGAGCTCCGGCACGGCGGTGCGCCCGCCGCGCGCCTCGGCACGTACGCGCAGCTCGGACAGCTTGCCAAAGCGATTGTCGGCTACAGGAACCTCCTCAAACGAGTTCGTGGCCGTCGCCTGCGTGGCTGTCGTCCGGGCGCCCATCCCCTACCCCTCCAGGTCCTCGAGGAGCACGGCGCGGCGGATCCAGTCGATGACCTCGTCCACGCCCTCGTCCTTGAGAATGTTAGTGAAGAGGAACGGCCGCTCGCCGCGCATGCGGCGGGAGTCGCGCTCCATGACCTCGAGCGAGGCGCCCACATACGGGGCAAGGTCCGTCTTGTTGATCACGAGCAGGTCGCTCTTCATAATGCCCGGACCTCCCTTGCGCGGGATCTTGTCGCCCTCGGCCACGTCGATGACGAAGATCGTGGCGTCGGCGAGCTCGGGCGAAAACGTGGCGGAGAGGTTGTCGCCGCCGGACTCGACGAAGACGATCTGGATGTCGGGATGCGCCTCGACCATGGCCTCGACGGCCTCGAGGTTCATGCTCGCGTCCTCGCGAATTGCCGTGTGCGGGCAGCCGCCCGTCTCCACGCCGGTGATGCGGTCGCGCGGCAGCACGGAGTTTTTGACGAGGAACTCCTCGTCTTCGTGCGTGTAGATGTCGTTGGTCACCACGCCGAGCGAGTAGGTCCCCGACATCTTGCGGGTGAGCGCCTCGATAAGCGCCGTCTTACCGGAGCCGACGGGGCCCGCGACGCCGATGCGAACGTGTTCCATGGCGGTCCCTCCCTCTCGGTCGCGTCTTGTGGAGCAGATTGTCCCAGACGGATGTTTCCAACGCGTTAGGGGGTTGTCGGCGAGCGCGTGTTCCGGGCGGTGAGCAGGTGCCCCTGAACGAGCGCGCGGGACGACGGGGTCAGCTCATGTAGAGACGCGAGTACAGGCTCTCGTGCTCGATGCAGCGCACGTCGAAGCCCGGCATGGAGAGGCCGAGCAGCTCCTCCCCGGCCGTAAGCGCGTGCTCGACCGCCGCTACCTGCAGGGGAACGGAGCGGATGATGAGCTCCTGACCGGCGGTCTGGGAGAGCGGCACGGACTTCACGCAGGTAACGACCAGCGCGGATACCTGTGCGTAGAGGTAGCGGTGCAGCAGGTGCTCAAGGTCCATGCCGGCAAGCGCCCCGAAGACGCCGTAGGCCGCGTTGACGGCGTGGGACGGACGAGCGGCGGCGTACGCGCGATAGGCGGCGGCTTCGCGTTCGCCCAGAACACCCAGGCCCTCCGTGGTGCGGATGAACCGCGCGGCGAGCTTCTCGGATGCCGTACGGGTCTCAGCGGGCACCTTGAGCGCGGAGAGGTGGGCCTCCAGCTCCGCGAGCTCGGCGACGGCGCCCTGGGAGAGCCCATCTTCGCCCAGGCCGGCGGCCGCATGCTCGTACGAGAGGCGCATACCCAAAAGCTCGGTGTAAGTCAACGGATAGCGGAGCGTAGAAGCCAGGTACTCCCAGGCGGTCCCGACATCGCGCACGCGGTCGAGCTGGATGTAGGTCTCGAGCCCGTAGGAGTGCGAGTAGGCACCGATGGGAAAGACGGAGTCGCAGATCTGCTGTAGAAGCAGCTCGGTTTCGGGAGCCATGACGAAGGGCGCGGTGGCGATGCTCATCGGACGTCACCTGCCTGGGAGTCGCCGGCATCGGTAGCGGTCTTCTGCGAGCGCTTGCGAACCACGATCTTGATGTCGTTTGCCAGACGGACCACGGCGGAGATGCCGTTACCCGAGAGCCGGCGGGCCGGATCGAGTCGCAGCTGCGCATCGTGGAGCGTTACCGCCGGCACGCGCGAGAGCATGCGCACGAGCGGATCGCTGTAGGGCGCCACGAGCTGCTGTTCGCCCTCGCCGCGGAAGAGCGGCACGTGCATGTTGCCGACCTCCCATGCCGTGCGGGCGAGCGAAAGGGGTGCCGCCGGGTCCACGTCGATCACCAGACAGCGCGCCGAGAGCAGGCGCACGGCCACCACCACGGGGCGCGCGGCCGGGGCCGGCGCGGACTCGGCGCCCAGCACGTCGCCGTCGGCAAGGCCGCGCTCGAGCACCCAGTCGCCCAGACGAACGCCCACGTCACGGCCGGCGACGCTCCGCTTGCGATGGATGCGACCCCGTACCTCGTCCCACTCGAAGTCGACGAAGTCAACGTCGAACTCGCCGCCCAGACGCCGCTGCAGCGCGATGACCACGGACGGATCGTTGATGTTGCCCTGGACTTCGGTGCACAGCATGGACTCCCCTTTCAGATTCGGAGTTACGAGCATACCGCACCGGCGGGAGCGCGGGCCACTCCCCCGCTCGCCGAGCGTACCCATCAGGCCCAAATATCCGCCCTGAAACGGGTCTTTTTGGGCCTCCTGGGTACGCTCGATGGATCCGGTCTCGATGGATCCGAAGGAGACAGTCGTTGCGGAGCGCTCGGCAAGGGGCTTAGAACAGGTTGTACAGCTGCGTGAGCGGCAGCTTCTTCGCCGGCTCGCACGTCGCCAGCTCGCCGTCGACCATCACCTTGTAGGTCTCGGGATCGACCTCGATCTTCGGCATCGCGTCGTTCAGCTTGAGGTCGGCCTTGCCCACGGTGCGGCAGCCGTGCACGGCGGCCACGCGCTTCTTCAGGCCCAGTGCTTTAGGCACCTCGAGGTTGAGCGCCGCCTGCGACACGAAGGTGAGGCAGCTGGCAGCGCGCGCCAGGCCGTCAGCCGCGAACATGTGGCGGTAGGTGACCGGCTCGCAGGTGGGAATGGACGCGTTGGCATCGCCCATCTTGCTCGCGATGATCATGCCGCCCTTCACTATGATGTCCGGACGGCTGCCGAAGAACGCCGGGTTCCACAGCACCAGGTCGGCGAACTTGCCCACCTCCACGCTGCCCACGTAGTCGGCGATGCCGTGCGTGAGGGCCGGGTTGATGGTGTACTTGGCCACGTAGCGGCGGGCGCGGAAGTTGTCATTGCCGTGTCCCTCGTCCTCGGGAAGCGGGCCGCGCTGGGCGCGCATCTTGGAGGCCGCCTGCCAGGTGCGGGTGATGACCTCGCCCACGCGGCCCATGGCCTGCGAGTCGGAGCTCATCATCGAGAACACGCCCATGTCCTGCAGGACGTCCTCGGCCGCGATCGTCTCGGGGCGAATGCGGGAGTCGGCAAAGGCCACGTCCTCGGGGATGCGCTTGTCCAGGTGATGGCAGACCATCAGCATGTCCATGTGCTCGTCCAGCGTGTTCACCGTGAACGGCATGGTGGGGTTGGTGGAGCTGGGGAGCACATTCGGCTCGCTCGCGATGCGGATGATGTCGGGCGCGTGTCCGCCGCCGGCGCCCTCGGTGTGGTAGGTGTGGATGGCGCGCCCGCTGATGGCCGCGATGGTGTCCTCCACGCAGCCGGCCTCGTTCAGGGTGTCGGTGTGCAGCGAGATCTGCACGTCGTACTTGTCGGCCACGTTCAAGGCATGGTTGATGGCCGCGGGCGTGGCGCCCCAGTCTTCGTGGACCTTGAGGCCGATGGCGCCGGCCTCCACCTGCTCGGCGAGTGGGGCCTCGGAGGAGCAGTTGCCCTTGCCGGTGAAGCCGAGATTCATCGGGTAGTCCTCAGCCGCCTTGAGCATCATGGCGATGTTCCATGGGCCGGGCGTGGAGGTGACGGCGTTCGTACCATCGGCCGGGCCGGTGCCGCCGCCGATCATCGTGGTCACGCCGGAATAGAGCGCGCAGTCGATCTGCTGCGGGCAGATGAAGTGGATATGTGTGTCGATGCCGCCGGCGGTGACGATGAGTCCCTCGCCCGCAAGCGCCTCGGTGCCCGCGCCCACGGTCATGCCCGGGGTGACGTTCTCCATGGTGTCGGGGTTGCCGGCGTGGCCGATGCCCACGATGTAGCCGCCCTTGATGCCGATGTCGGCCTTGTAGATGCCGGTGTAGTCGAGGATCAGCGCGTTGGTGATCACGAGGTCGAGGACGCCGTCCGCGGAGGTGCCCTTAACGTTCTGGCCCATGCCGTCGCGAAGCGTCTTGCCGCCGCCGAACTTGGCCTCGTCGCCGTAGGTGGTGAGGTCGCGCTCCACCTCAATCACGAGGTCGGTGTCCGCGAGACGGACCTTGTCGCCCGTGGTGGGGCCGTACATCGCCGCGTACTTCTCGCGGGAGATCTCAAAAGCCATGGGTTAGTCCTCCTTGCTCTCGCAGCAGCAGCACGGGCGGGCCGGGGCGGTCGCGTCCGCGGCGCCCTCCTCCAGGTCCGCGCCGTCCACGTCCACGCCCAGGTCCCAGCCGGCGGCGAAGCCCGTAGCCGGGCCCTCGACGTACGCGTCGAACCCGCGGCGCGTTGCCTTGGAGAGCGCGGCGTCCAGGTTGCGCCCGACGGTCTTGCCGCGCGTGAGGTCGTTCAGGCCATAGACGGTCTTGGAGCCGCCCATCTCTACAAGCTGGACCTCCTTGGTCTCACCCGGCTCGAAGCGCACCGAATTGCCGCTCGGCACATCGAGGCGGTACCCGAAGGCCTCGGCGCGGTCGAACTCGAGACAACGGTTGACCTCGAAGAAATGGAAATGGCTGCCCACCTGCACGGGGCGGTCACCCTTGTTGGTGACGGACAGCTTCTTGGTCGGCCGCCCCTCGTTCAGCACGATGGGAGCGTCCGCGCAGATGACTTCACCTGGCTTCATGGGTCCTCCTATTGGATCGGGTCGTGCACGGTCACGAGTTTGGTGCCGTCGGGGAAGGTGGCCTCCACCTGAACCTCGCCGACCATCTCGGCCACGCCGTCCATGACGTCGTCGCGCGTGAGGATCTGACGGCCCAGGCTCATGAGCTCGGCCACGTCGTGCCCGTCGCGGGCGAGTTCGAGCAGCTCGGAGCTAATGAGCGCCACGGACTCCGGGTAGTTGAGCTTGAGGCCGCGGGCCCGACGCTCCTTTGCCAGGTTGCCTGCCAGGTGGAGCAGCAGCTTCTCCTGGTCCTTATCGTTCAAGCGCATGGAGATTCCTTTCTGTTACCGCGGGCGTACCCGCACGGTTCCGATCCTCTGTAAAACGTTTAGAAAAACGGCAGGGCCGCCAAGGCAATGTAGACAAAGCTCGTGGTAGCGGCCATGGAGGCCACGTTCGCCACCGTGGGGTGCACGTCCTCGGGAAGCAGGCTCGCGAAGAACTCGGCGAGCGGCCCGCCCAAGATGCCGCTGAGCACGCCCGCCGCCACGGCCACGGGCACGGTCGCGCCCAGGGCGAGCACGCAGGCAGGGCCGGCGCTCACCACGGGAACGTAGGTGGCGTACCAGCCGCCGTCCTCGAACTTGCCGGCGTAGAGAAAGACGCCCACCGCCGCGGAGACGTACTGCGAGAGCACGATGGCAGGTAGGACGTCGCCCGCTCCGTTGACGTTCATGGACGGGTTCAGCACGGTGCCCAGGATGAGGCCGGCGAACATGACGAGCGAGGCGATCTCGCTCCCGTAGAAGGGGGCCTCGGAGAACTCGGCGAGCACGCGGCGCACGGCCCAGGCTGGGGCGTGCACGTCCTCCACCGGGCTGAGGGTCGGGCGCATGTCCGGGACCTCGACCTTCTTCACCCAGGGCAGGACCTTCAACACCATGAAGACGGTAAGGCCCGTGAGCACCATCGCCGTGACGTTCGCCACCACGCCGGGGAGCCCGAGCGGGGTGAACACGTGCGCGGAGAGCCAGGTGGCCGTGGGTGAGCAGATGAGGGAAGCCAGGACGCTCGAGGTCAGCAGAGCCGGCACGCTCGGACCGTAGAGGAGCATTGTCGCGGGAGGGGCCCCGACGATGGGGATGAACGTGGCCACGAAGGTAACGTCCGGCGCGGCGGAGAAGCCGTCGATGAAGCGCCAGACGAAGATCGTGAGACCGAGCGAGAGCACCTGCGAGGCCAACACCCACGGGAACATCTCGTGCTCGCCGTAACAGACGGAGAAACCGGCGAGCTTGGAGCGCCGGCGAGCGAGCTGCCACGCGATGGCGCCGCCGATGATGGTGCCCGCACCTGCGAAGATGCTCGCGTAGAACTCGGGCTCGGTGAAGTCCATGAGGAACCAGGCAAGCTGCTTTGGCACCGAGGCCGTGATACCGGCGATGAGCTGGTCGTATGCGAGAGAAGGAACGAGTCCGGGCAGGCTCACGAGCACGGAAAGCAGGCCGTAGGCCGCGAACCCGATGGCAAGGTTGATGACGAGGCCCACGGGCGAGCCGCTCAGGCTGCGCGCGCGGGAGGCGGATTGCTCGGTTGGCGTGGCGGCGGGTGCCGCCGATATGGTCGTGGTCGTCATAGGGGCTCCCCATCGGCCGGAATGCGAACAGATGATGGGAAGCATTCTAGGAAGGGGCATCGGATGTCGGGCGCGGGGTGTTCAATCGTTTACCCACGGGCTGCAAAGCTGTAACGAAGGGGAAACGGACGCGGAGCGGCGGAGCCGTAGGCAGGAGCCGCGCCGCTGCGAGCGCCCGAAACCCGCCTATGCCTCCTGTGACAAGCAGGTATCGATCAGATCTGCCAGCACGTCGCCGAGTTCGTGGCCGGCAGCGCGCATCATGGCCGGGAAGCGCGAGTAGTAGGTCATGCCCGGCGTGGAGTTGACCTCGTTGAAGACGACCTCGCCCTCCTCGGTCACGAACAGGTCAACGCGCGCGAAGCCCTCGCAGCCGAGCGCCTCGTAGACGGCGTAGCCGGTCTCGCGCACGCGGGCCATGACATCCTCGGGCAGGTCGGCCGGGCAGCGCAGCTCGGTGTTGGCACCGGGGTCCTTCTCCAGATGGATGCGGAAGAACCCGCCGCCGGAGATGACGATCTCGTCCACCTCGCCCATCTGCATGCCACGCACGGGATCGCCCGTGATGGCGCAGCCAACCTCGATACCGACGATGGCCTCCTCTACGGCGACCTTCTCGTCCAGCTCGAACGCAGCGGCAAGGGCCTCGGCATAGGCGGCAGCATCCTCGGCCTTGGCGACGCCGATCGAGCTTCCGCCGCGCGCGGGCTTGACGAACACAGGGAAGCCGCCGCACGCCTCCACGGCTGCGGCGCACACAACCTCGCTCGCGCCGCGGTGCAGCACGGCGCACATCGGCGAGCGCACGCCCGCCGCCGCGGCCAGGCGATGCGCGGCGTCCTTGTCCATGCACACGGCCGACGACATCACGCCGCAGCCCACGTAGGGAACGCCGCAGCTCTCGAGCGCACCCTGGACCGTACCGTCCTCGCCGCCCTGACCGTGGAGCACCGGGAGCGCCACGTCCACCGCGAGCTCGCGGAACTCCGTGCCGTCCACCAGCTCGAGCAGGCCGCCGCGGCCCTCGCCCGTGCGGCCGGGCACGAGCACCACCGGGTTGACGTCGTGCTCCTCCCAGGCGCCGCTCACCACGTCTGCCACGTCGCCGGTGTAATGGAACCAGGCGCCCGTGCGGTCGATGCCGATGAGGACCGGGGTAAAGCGGTCCGCCGGCAACTGGGCGATGACGTTGTCCGCGGACTTGAGGGAGATATCGTGCTCGGTGGAGATGCCGCCGAAGATGATGGCTACATTCAGCATGGATGTCCTTTCGCCGCATTCGCTGAAGGCTGTAAGGCACCTAGTATAAGTGAGTCATATGGAGACAGGCGACACGGCGAATACCGTCGCGTCTACCCAAGCCGCGAACCACGGGCTCGAAGACGCCAGGTGCCGGATTCGCATTACACACACTATCACTTCATGTGATTGGGCCAACCGGTCACCGCGAGCCGACGAGAGGCGCGGCAACATCTGAACGGGCGTAGAGCACACGGGCAACCGTAACCGTCCGCTCCCGCTCATCCACCCAGTAGAACGCGAGGTAGTTCTCAATGCGAAGCGACCGGAACTCATGGTCGAGGGGCCTGAGCGGAATGTAGACGGGCCTGCGATACGGCATGACGGAAAGACTGCCAATCCCCTCGATCAGCGCATTTGAAAGCCTTTCCGCAACCTCGGGGTTCTTGAGCTCGCCCGCAACATAGTGCACGATGTCTATGAGGTCTCGCCGCGCCGCGGGCAGATAGGCAACGGCGTAGTCGCCCTCGGGGCTCACGTCGCCTCCCGCGCCGCGGCGATGGCCGCGCGCATGTCGACGAGTACCTCGTCCGCTTGGAACCGCTCGTCCGTCAGGGCCGCCTCGCGCTCTGCCGCGGCGAGCTTCTCGTAGACCTCGCTGTCGAACTCAAGCGACATGTAGGCCTCCATGCTCATGACGACCATGTCGCCGGTCCCGTTCTTGGTCAGGAACACGGGCTTGCCAGTCTCGTGCACATCGCGGGAGATCTCCGCGAACTTGTTGCGCAAATCAGACACGGGGCGAATAGGGACCATGGAGCCTCCTCCCTACGCGAGCTATCATGATTATGATAGCTTATCCTAGGTTGGACTCCGCCCCAAATGAACGCAAGTTACCTAGCCGTTGTGTGCCAACAGGTTGTTTACGTCGGAGTAGTGACAAATGGGAAGGGTCCCGCGAAGCTGTGGATTGACGAGGCCCGCAGCGAAGGGGGCTCTCCCATGAACCAGCATCCTAACGCAAGGCTCGCGCCCAGGGGGCGGGAGGGCCTGGTGAAGCGCGTCCGGTCGGGCGAGGCGGTTTCCGAGGTCGCCCGCCAGATGCGCGCGAGCCGCCAGACCGCGAGCAAGTGGCTCGCGAGGGCGAGGGCCGGCGAGCCCGTGTCGGACAGGACCAGCCGGCCGCGCCGCCTCGCCCGCCTCACCCCGCGCGAGGTCGAGGACCGCGTGGCCGGGAGGGCCGAGGCCCTCCCGGCCTTCATCGACCGCTGCAATTGGGACCGCCCGCGCAGCGCGTGCGGGGGCCTCCCGCCCATGCCGCGCATCGCCGGCGTCAACAACCTATTGGCACACAACAGCTAGACGCATGACGGAAAGCGCCGCCTTCCATAAGGAAGGCGGCGCTATGACATCGGGCGACGTGCGCCGTATATGCAACATACCTGCGAGAGGGGGTTAGTCTATCTGAGGACCCCCCCCCGACGGGTTAGACCTCGTCGGAGTCAATGCAACCCCCTCGTGCGCCGCGGCGGGCACACGTGTTCACAAGAATCGTTAAACGATAGCCTAACCCAGCTTTCCCTTGGTTCATTGCACAACAGGTCACGAGCCGCTAAATGGCAAACCCGGCGCCATACCCCTTCGCTCGCTACGACAACTTGACCTAACGTCAGCGCACCGGCGCGGGACCGCATACCTTACCGTAGCAGCCGCGGGATGCGGCAGGAGATTCTGGCCTACTTTCTTGATGATCTTGTCATATTGGATCCTCAACGACCCATCGAGCCCGCAAACACCCCACTTGGCAAGCAGCCAACTTATGCACGCGCTTTTCGACGTCCCAGGGCCTCATATATGGGCTGAAACGTCGAAAAGCCCTCGCAAGCACGTCGGCAGCGCTTTTGATGTCGAAATCGGCGCGAAAAAAGGCGCAGCGCCTAACCGGGGTCGCCGCGCCTTGCATCACGCGTTCGGAATTGCGGAAAAGTCAACCGCCAGCCGCGCGCATCAGCCGCCGAGGTACGCCTTGCGCACGTCGTCGTTGTGCAGCAGCTCCTGGCCGGTGCCCGTCATGGTGATCTTGCCGGTCTCCATCACGTAGCCGCGCGTGGCGATCGACAGCGCCATCTGCGCGTTCTGCTCCACCAGCAGCACGGTCGTGCCAGCACGGTGCAGCTCCTCGATGATCGAGAAGATCTGCTCGATGAGGATCGGCGCCAGTCCCATGGAGGGCTCATCGAGCATGAGCAGCTTCGGGCGACTCATAAGCGCGCGGCCCATGGCGAGCATCTGCTGCTCGCCGCCGGAAAGCGTGCCGGCCACCTGGCGGCGGCGCTCCTTCAGGCGTGGGAAGCGCTCGTAGACGTCCTCGAGGCCCGGAGCGATGCTGCTCTTGGGCTGCGTGTAGGCACCCATCTCGAGGTTCTCCTCAACGGACATCTCGAGGAACACGCGACGCCCCTCGGGAACCTGTGCCAGGCCCTCTCCCACCAGCTTGTCGGCGGGCGTGTGCATGATGTCCTTGCCCCGGAACTTGATCGAGCCGGTCTTGGAGCGCAGCAGACCCGAGATGGTCTTTAGCGTGGTGGACTTGCCCGCGCCGTTCGCGCCGATCAGGGCCACGATCTCGCCCTCGTTCACCTCGAAGGAGATGTTCTTGATGGCGTGGATCGCGCCGTACCACACGTTGATGTTGTAAACGGAAAGCATCGGCTCCGCACCGGTGTTCTTGCTCGCCATCCTACGCCTCAGCCCCCTTCTCAGCGTTCTGCTTACCCAGATAGGCCTCGATAACGGCCTCGTTGGACTGGATCTCCTCGGCCGTGCCCTTGGCGATGACCTTGCCGAAGTTCAGCACGCAGATGCCCTCGCAGATGCTCATGACCAGGCTCATATCGTGCTCGATGAGCAGCACGGCGATCTGGAACTCGTCGCGGATCTTGACGATGTTCTCCATGAGCTCGGCGGTCTCGGAGGGATTCATGCCGGCCGCGGGCTCGTCGAGCAACAGCAGCTTGGGATTGGTGCCAAGCGCGCGCAGGATCTCCAAGCGACGCTGCGCACCGTAGGGCAACGAACCGGCGGGCTCGTTGGCGAGCTTCTCCATGTCGAAGATGGAGAGCAGCTCGTGGGCGCGCTCGTCGAACTCGCGCTCGCGCTTCCAGTAGCTCGGCAGGCGCAGCACGCCCTCGAGCGTGGAGTAGCGCTCCTGGTTGTGGAGGCCCACCTTGACGTTGTCGATGACCGACATGGTGTCGAACAGGCGGATATTCTGGAAGGTACGCGCCACGCCCATGCGGTTGACCTGGGAGACGCTCTTGCCACTCGTGTCCTGGCCATGCACCAGGATGGTGCCGTGCGTGGGCTGGTACACCTTGGTCAGCAGGTTGAAGACCGTGGTCTTGCCGGCGCCGTTGGGGCCGATGAGACCGGCGATCTCGGTGCCGCCGATGGTGAGGTTGAAGTCGTCCACGGCCTTCAGGCCGCCGAACTCGATACCCAGGTGGATGCACTCGAGCGCCGGGGTATGGTCCACATCGCGCTCGGGCACGATGGCACGGCTGGGAACCGGCACCATCTTGGCCTTCTTGAAGTCGAACTTATTCGCCATCAGCCGCCGCCTCCTTCCTAAAGCGCGGATTCAGCCGCTGGATCAGAGCCTTCAGCTGCGGGTTGTTGGTGAAGAGCATCACCAGGATCAGCACGATGGCGTACACGAGCATGCGGTAGTCCGAGAACTGGCGCAGCGCCTCGGGCAGGATGGTCAGCAGCGCCGCGGCGATGATGGAGCCGCGCATGTTGCCGAGGCCGCCGAGCACCACGAACACCAGCACGAGGATCGAGGTGTTGAAGTCGAACTGCGAGGCGGACATCTGCGAGAAGTTGTTGCCGTAGAGGGCACCGGCGGCGCCGGCGATGGCCGCGGAGACCACGAAGGCGATCATGCGGTACTTGGTGGTGGAAAGCCCCACGCTCTCGGCGGCGATCTTGTTGTCGCGCACGGCCATGATGGCGCGACCCGTACGGCTGCGCACCAGGTTGAGCACGATGACGAGCGCGATCATGATGAGGACGAAGCCCGCGGCGAAGGTGGAGATGGTCGTGGTGCCAGAGGCGCCCTGTGCGCCCTTGATGATCGCCACGCCGCCCTCGGCCAGGTTCAGGTCGTTGATGGTCTTGGTGCCGGCCATGTCGAAGATGACGTGCAGGCCGTGCGAGTCGGCGCCCACGATCAGGCAGTTCACCAGATCCTTGATGATCTCGCCAAAGGCGAGGGAAACGATGGCGAGGTAGTCGCCGCGCAGGCGGAGCACCGGCAGACCGATGAGGAAGCCGGCGAGCGCCGCGAAGACGGCGCCCACGATCATAGCGAGTACCAGGCGCACCACCGGACTGGGGATCGCGGAGGCCAGGCTCATGGCCGTAACGATGCCCGTAAAGGAGCCCACGCTCATGAAGCCGGCATGGCCGAGCGACAGGTCGCCGGCAACGCCCACCACGAGGTTCAGCGAGATCGCCATCACGATGTAGCAGGTGACGGGCACGAGCTGGCCGCGCAGCGAATACGGGATGACGTGCGTGTTCACGAGCAGCTGCACGATAACGAAGGCAACGATAACGCCGGCGTACGTGATGAAGTCGCGACGCGTCACCTTATCTTTGAGAAAACCCATGATCGACACCTACACCTTCTCCGGCACGTACTTGCCCAAGAGGCCGGCGGGCTTGATGAGGAGCACGACGATGAGCACGGCGAACACGATGGAGTTCGCGAGGTTGCTGGAAATGTACGCCTTGGCCATCGCCTCGATGATGCCCAGCAGAATGCCGCCCACGAAGGCGCCCGGGATGGAGCCGATGCCGCCGAAGACGGCCGCGGTGAACGCCTTGATGCCGGGCATGGCGCCCGTGGTGGGCTTCAGCACCGGTGAGTAGGAGCAGAGCAGCACGCCGGCGATGGCGGCGAGCCCGGAACCGATGGCGAAGGTCATGGAGATCGTCTTGTTGACGTTCACGCCCATGAGCTGCGCCGCGGCCTTGTCCTCGGAGCAGGCGCGCATGGCCTTGCCCATCTTGGTGTTCGCCGTGAACCACATGAGGCCGACCATGATGATGAGGCACGCGATGACCGTCACGATGGAGACGGCCGAGACCTTGTACTGCGCCAAGAAGCCGGGCACCGGGAAGGTCACGAGCGACGTGAAGTTCTTGGGTGTGGCTCCCCAGATGAGCTGGGCGGCGTTCTGCAGGAAGTACGAGACGCCGATGGCCGTGATGAGAACGGCGAGCGGGCCGGCATCGCGGAGCGGGCGGTACGCGAGCCCCTCGATCACCACGCCGAGCACCGTGCAGACGATCACCGAGAGCACGACGGACGCCCAGCCGGGCATACCGAGGTAGGACGTGGCGCAGAACGAGATGTACGCGCCCACCATGATGACGTCGCCGTGGGCGAAGTTCAGCATCTTGGCGATGCCGTACACCATGGTGTAGCCAAGCGCGATGATGGCGTACACGCTTCCCAGGCTGATACCGTTGAACAGGAACTGGATGAAGGCGTTCATGCAGTGCACCTCACTTTCTTCTCTTGGATTGACATTTCCCTACGTAATCTAGCCAATGGAGTCGCGGTTGCCGCCTGTGCGCGAAGACGATTCACGAAGATGAAACGTCGCACCCCCGGAACCGCGCACGGCCCAAACAGCAAGCAGGGACGAAGCGCGAAGCCCCGTCCCTGGATGTTGCGAACCCTTACGAAAACTCGATCACCTTAGACGGCAACGTACTTGCCACCCTGGATCTCGAAGACCTTGGCCTCCTTGGAAACCTCGCCATCGGAGGTCCAGGTCAGGCTACCGGTCAGGCCATCGACCGTGATCTCGGTGAAGGCCTTGACGAGCTGGTCGCAGGCATCCTCGGCAGCGGTGTCGAGCGAGAGACCGGCCTTCTTGCAGGCCTCGGCAACGGCGTGCACGCAGTCGTAGGCTGTGGCGGCGAACTGGTCCGGCGTGTCACCGTACTTGTCCTTGTAAGCCTTAACGAACTCGGCGTTGGCCGGATCGTCAGCGGAGAAGGCGGTGGTCATGAGCACGCCCTCGGCGAGCGAGGTGTCGAAGCCCTTGATGGAGAGCAGGCCGTCCATGCCGTCGCAGCCCATCATGGTGAACTTGTAGCCCATGTCGCTGGCCTGCTTCAGAATGACGGAAGCCGGAGTGTAGTAGAGCGGGCAGAAGACGAGGTCGGCGCCGGCGTCCTGCGCCTGGCCGAGCTGCACCTTGAAGTCGGTCGCGGTATCGGTCTTGAAGGCAAGATCCGGCTTGACGAGGTTCAGCTTGTCGGCCTTGGCCTCCTCGGTAAAGGCCGTGCAGATGCCCTGGGAGTAGGCGTCATCGGACTGGTAGATGATGGCGATCTTCGCGTCGGGCTTGTTCTTGGCGAGCCACTTGGCGGCGTTCTTGCCCTGGTTCGGGTCGGTGAAGCAGCCACGGAAGACGCAGTCCTTGTCGGCGGTGACGTCGGCGGCGGTTGCCACGGGGGCGATCATGAAGACGCGGTCGCTCTGGCACTTCTCGGCCACGGACACGGAGGTACCGGTCAGCGTCGGACCGACGAGGGCCTGCATGCCCCAGTCGCGCAGGGTGCCGTAGGCGTTCACCGCGGTCTCGGGCTTGCCCTGGGAGTCCTCCTTCTTCACCGTGAGCGGGAAGTCCTTGGTGGAGAAGTCCTCGGCGCCCATCTCGACGCCGTTGGTGACGGACACACCGTAGGTCGCGGTATCACCGGTCAGCGGGCCGATGGTGCCCAGCTTGAACGCAGCGCCGTCGGAAGAAGCGGCGGAACCGCCATCGGAAGACCCCCCGTTGGAGCAACCGGCTAGAATACCAGCAGCCCCCAGCCCAGCTACGCCCGCGATGAGGCTCCTGCGATTCATGGCAGGGTTCATGTTGATAGACATGCGGCTCTCCTTTCGAGTACGCACCAGGCCTCCTTGCGCCCGGCTTGAATACGGCGCATCCGAAGTGCGGGGCAGCGTGCGCGAACATGCTGTTTCATGCGTTGAGCTGCATCCCCCGACGCGATTCGAATGTTGGCAAAAGGGTACTCGCATTCCCTACAAAATGCGAGGGTTTTTCGGCCAATTGGCACCATTTTCCATGCAAACGCTTTGCCTTGGCAAAGCGCTACGCTTGTTCTCGCAGTTAGATGCCTATAACAAAAGAGCTCTCGGAGCGCATTTCGTGTTGCGAAATTGTTACGTCGGGCAGGCACGCTTCGATATGGCTCCGGTACAATGAGTCGACCATATACACGCATGCTCTCGCCCATGGCGCCATGGGCGTCGGCGCAGGGAAAGGTTGGCCCTATGCAAGCGGCGAAGCGTTCGATCGGCATCGGCATCATCGGCCTCGGCACGGTAGGTGGCGGCGTGGCCCAGCTCCTCCTCACCCACCGCGCAGACTATGTATCCGCCTACGGCATCGATATCGACGTCCGTCGCGGCTGCGCGCTCGATATCGGGATGGCGCGGGCCGCAGGGCTGCCCGACGACCGCTTCACCCCCGACTGGCACGACGTAGTGACCGACCCCACGGTGGACATCGTGGTCGAGCTCATCGGCGGCGAGCATCCCGCCACTGAGATCTACGAGGCCGCCTTCGCCGCCGGCAAGCACGTGGTCACCGCCAACAAGGCGCTGCTCGGGCGCCATGTGGAACGCCTGGCCAAGCTGGCCCACGATGCCGGCGTGCAGATCAAGTGCGAGGCCGCGGCCGCCGGCGGCATCCCCGTGGTGAACGCGCTCGAGCACACGCTCGTGGGCAACAAGATCCTCACCATCGCCGGCATCTTGAACGGCACCACCAACTACATCCTCAGCCGCATGGCCTCTGAGGGCGCCGACTACGCCGACGTGCTCGCCGATGCCCAGCGCTTGGGCTACGCCGAGGCCGACCCCTCGGCCGACGTGGACGGCTTCGACGCTGCCAGCAAGACGGCCATCATGGCGAGCATCGGCTTCCATACGCGCGTCACCACCGACGAGGTGTACCAGCAGGGCATCCGCCAGGTCTCGGCCGAGGACATCGCCGTGGCCGCCGACATGGGCTACACCATCAAGCTGCTCGGCATCGCCCGCATGACCGCCGCCGGCGTTGAGGCGCGCGTGCACCCCACCATGATCCCCAACGGCCACCAGCTCGCCGCCGTCTCCGGCGCCATGAACGCCGTGTACGTGGTGGGCGACGCCGTGGGCGAGACCATGTTCTACGGCGCGGGAGCCGGCCGCTTCCCCACCGCCTCCGCCGTGGTGGGAGACATCTTCTCGCTGGCTGAGCCCATGTCCCGCGGCGAGGACCCGCTGCCCGAGATCGAACCCTTCGGCGCCGTGGTGCCCGTGCTGCCCATCGAGGAGCTTTCCAACCGCTTCTACGTGCGTCTGCGCATCCTCGACCGCGTGGGGGCGCTCGCGCCCGTGGTGGACGCCTTTGCCCAGGCCGGCATCTCCATCTCGCAGATCAACCAGCTCGAGGTGGGCGAGGACGGCGCCTGCTCCGTGGTGTTCATCACCCACGAGGCGCGCGAGGCCGACATGACCGCCGCCTGCCAGGAGCTCGAGAAGCTCGACGCGGTGCGTTCCGTGGCAAACGTGATCCGCATCGAGGACACCTCCAAGTGGCTCGAGGGGGCCATGGAGAACTAGCGGACCGGCAGGGCCGCTCGGGGTGCCACACCGTGACGGCGTGGCACCCCTCCACTCATATGCGTGCCGTTCGGGCACCCGCCGGTCGCTGCTAGACCTGCGGGTGCCCGTTCTTGAAGAAGGTGTAGAGGGCCCGGCTGTAGCGTGCGGCCCCCTCCGCAGAGGGGTGCGAGTAGTCGAAGAAGAACGTGGGGTCGTACTCGCGGCCGGAGAAATCGGCCACCTCGACCCCGTGCTCGGCGCAGGTGCTCCTGATGAGCTCGTAGTAGGAGCTCCGCACCTCGCGCGTGTAGATGGTCTGGTCGTAGGCGATCCCCTTCGCCGGCTGGAGCACCACCAACGGGTCCACGCCCGCCTCTTGGCACACCTGGAGCGCCATTTTGAACTCCTCGAGCTCCCGCTTGCTAAAGTACGCCCCGCTCGCGGGAACGCTCCACTGCTCCTGCGCGCCTTGAATCCAGCGCGCGTACTTGGCGCGGTACCATGCATCGTCGTACCCGTCCGCGTTTCCCGCGGAACGCTCGGCGGCAAGCTTGTTCGCCCTCGCGAGGATGGCGTCCCAATCGGGCGACCCGTCGGCAAGGAGCGGATGGTCCGCATCCCCGCGCACGAGCTCGGGGGGCTGCTCGTCGGCGAGCTTCGCCTTGCCGATGAGCTTCAGGTCCACCCGCAGGCCATCGGTGTAGGCCTTGGCCGCATCGTCCACGTTCGAGACGAGCGCGCCCAAGGGCGAGCCGCCGCCCCGGCAATCAACACCGTATACCGCCATGCGCTTGGTGACGCGGCGCTTGAGCTCGTCCGAGAACTCATGGCTATCGGAGAAGGCCCGGTAGGCCCCCTCCGAGAAGAGGGCGGGAAGGCTCTTCCGCGGGTCGCGGTAGCACATAAACCACTGCATGCTCACGAAGAACGCGATGCGGCGAACGCCCAGCGTGGTGGCGAGCGCGCCCATCTCCACCGCATGCCAGATGGAGGTGGCGCCCGCCCGGCCGACCATCATGGTATCCACGTCATACGCGCCACCCGAGAGCAGGCGCGCCGGATGCGGCCACCCGCCATGGCGGGGATTCAGCTCGGACGAGCCGAACACCAGATAGGGATGCTCACCTTTCGCCTTGCGCGCAGAGAAGGCGTCGCGCATGAAGGCGAAGTTCGAGAGCTGGCCGGCCGAAGGGTAGGCAACCGAGGCCGAGACGCCGGAGGCCACCTCCTGCCGCAGATGCCACGAGCCGAGCGAGCCCGCGGCGACCGTTCCCGCCAGCGCCGCGCACACGGAGATGAACCGCCGGCGCGAAAGCGGCTCCCCCGTATTCTCCTGACGCTCCATGCGCCCCTCCCTCCCCATCTTCGAACGCGTTCGACCGCTGCATGGCCCAGCCCGATGCCGGCCGCGCGTGAGACCTGCCCCGCCCGGGCTAGAACTCGGCGTAAAGCGGTGCCGCCGGTGCCCCGTAGGGAGACCAGGCGAAGAACCACACCAACACGCCCGCCAGCGCGATCACGACAACCGCCCAGGCAAGGGCAGCCGAGCGGCTATCCCCAAAGAACCAGGCGCGGAGAGCCTCGCGCCATCCCGCGCGCTTGCTCACAGCCGCTTGCCGATCTGCTCGATGATCTTGTTGACGGTGTTCATTTCCTCGCGCTTCACCGCGGTGGGCGCGATCTCCACGCCAAAACGGTCCTCGATGGCAACGAGCAGCTCGATGGCCGCCATGCTGTCGAGCAGGCCCGCGTCGAAGAGGTCAACGTCGCGTTCCTCGCGCACCGCGTCGTCGTCGCAGATATCCGCGAGCAAGTCGAGTACGCTCGCTTCGAGCTCCTGCTTATCCATAGATCATTCTCCTTACCGCTTCGCCAGCCTGCCCGGAGAACAGGCTGAAGCCGATTATGACCAGATTCATCGTGACGAACCACGAGAGAACCTTGTACCAGCGCTTTCCCTTGTTTCGCTTGTAGAAGGGGCAGCGCTTCTGATACGCCTCGGTAGCCGCAAGCAGCACGCCGTGGTACAGGCCGTAGAGCAGGTAGTCCGGCGTGAGGCCGTGCCACATGCCCATGAGAAACATGTTGACCACGTAGCCGCAGCACGCCGTGGTCAGGCGCTTCTTGAACACGTGGCGCCGCGTGAGACCGCGCACGAAGCGCATGAACACGAAGTCGCGCAGCCACGTGGAGAGCGTGATGTGCCAGCGGTTCCAGAAGTCCTTGAGGTCCAGGGCGCGCCAAGGTGCGTTAAAGTTCGTCGGGCACTGGATGCCAAAGAGGTAGCACGCACCGGCCGCCATGAGCGAGTAGCCCGCAAAGTCCAGGTAGAGGTAGACGGCGTATCCGTACGCGCGAACCAGGGAGCCCACGCCCCAGGGAAGGCCGAGGGCCAGGATGTTGGGCATGGCGAGGGCGCCGTTCACCGCCCAGGGATCGGTGAACCCATGCACCATGGTGGCGAGCGCGAGCTGCATCACGGCACCGGCAAGCAGCATGAGCACGCCACGCGTCGCCAGGTCCCGATACGCAGCGGGCGCGAGGGCCGTGTTCGCATCTTCCAGAAAGCGCCGCGACCGATCGATCGGGCCCGAGGTGATCGTAGCGAAGAAGGTCAGGAAGTAGAGGTAGTCCGCGAGCGGCAGGTCCTCGATCAGGCCGTCGCGAATCTCCACGACCACCTGGACCGCTCGGAAGGTGAGATAGCTGATGCCGATGAACCCCAGAAAACCGGGGGCATCCACGGCGGCGCTCACCTTGTACACCACGAGCGGAACCAGCGTGGCAGCAAGCGAGATGCGGTACACCGCCATGCTCCGGCGTCCGCTCTTCCAGCTGGAAAGCATGGCGTACGCGCTCGCCGTCGCCAAGGCCACAAAGAGCAGGAACGCCACGAGCGCGCGGCGGGAATCGGCGAACAGGAAGGCGAGCATGGCAACGGATGCCACCATGCCCCACGGCTTGATGCGCCGTCCGGACGCGCCGAGCGCCACAGCGGGGACCGCGACGATGGCGAGCGCGATGAAAAACGATGCGGACGTGTAGAAACCCATACGACTACCAGCTCAGATACGCTAGAGCGCCTTCAGCGCGCGACGGTCAACCTTGCCGTTGCCGGTGCGCGGCAGGGCATTCAGAAAGGCGATCTTCTTGGGCACCATGTAGTGCGGGAGCACGGGTTTCAGCTGCTCCTTCAGGGCGAGGCCGAGCCGGAAGTCCGACTCCCCCTCCGCGCGCGGGCCGCTATACACCACATGCGCCACCAGATGGCTCACCTTGCCGTCGCGCTCGCGCGTGGTCACCGCGGCGGCGTCCACGCCGGGCAGGCGGCGGAGCTGCTCCTCGATCTCGCCCAGCTCGATGCGGAAGCCGTTGAGCTTGACTTGCAGATCGAGCCGGCCGTGGTAGTGGAGCGTGCCGGACTCGTCGAGCCAGCCCTCGTCCCCCGTGCGATAGGAGCGCGCCGGCGAGACGGCACCGGGCACGGCGGAAGACGCGGTGCCGAACGCCGCCCGGGTCAGGTCGTCGCGCCCGTAGTAGCCGTGCGCCACCGTATCGCCCTCGATCACGACCTCACCGGGACGGCCGGCCTCCGCGTCGCTCCCTGCGGCGTCCACGATGCGCAGACGCGTGCCGGGGCGAGGAGACCCCACCGGCAGCGGTTCCGGCGCGGCGGCGAGCTGCGGGGTGATCTCCACGGCGGTCACGGCCACGGTGGACTCCGTGGGACCGTAGGTATTCAGCACGCGGGCGCGCGGGAAGCGCTCGAGCAGGTGTGCCGCCGTGCTGTTGGCGAGCGTCTCGCCGCAGAAGAGGAAGAGCCTGAGATTCGGCATCATCTCCTGCGAGAACCCCGCGTTCACCAGGCAGAGGTCGGCGAAGGAGGGCGTGGAGACCCACACCGCGGCGCCACTTTCCGCAAGGGAGGCGAGCAGCGCCTCCATGTCCTGCTGGGTGTCGTGCTCCAGGCTGAACAGGGTGCCGCTCGTGGCGAGCGCGCCCGCCAGCTCGAAAACGGAGAGGTCGAAGGAGAACGGCGCCTGGTCGATCCAGACCGCGCCAAGGGTCGCCACGGGGCCCGCGAGCTCAACGTCCCAGCCGCAGAAGTTATCGAAGCAGTTCGCGGTGACCTCCACGCCCTTGGGGGCACCCGTGGAGCCGGAGGTGAAGAGGATGTAGCAGAGGTCCTCGCCCGCGATCTGCCAGGCAGGATTCGGGGCGTCCGCCGGGCGCTCCGCAACCGCACGGATATCGGCGGCGGAGAGCACACCTTCCGGGCTCACCGCCACGGCGGCGGGCAGTGACTCGGCGGCGAGGACGATCGGCTCGCCCAGCTGCCGTGCAATGGAGGCAGCGCGCTCATCGGGCACCGAATGGGCGTCGACGGGCACATATGGATGGCCGGACCGCATGCAGGCAAGCATCCCCACCAGCATGAGCGGGGACTTGTGGCCGTAAACCAGCACGGGAGCGTGACCCCCGTCCGTGCGGGACGCGTTGCGGCGGACGAGCTCCTGCGCCAGCGCACCGCTCGCGTGCCAGAGCTCGCCGTAGGTGAGTTGCGACCCCGTGGACGTCCGCTGCGCCACCGCTTCCGGGAACTCGCACGCCCGGCGCTCGATCATCTCCAAGAACCGCATGGCCCCTCCCGCCTCTCGTTGAAAAACAACTGCGGCATTCTAGCATTCTACGCACTGGAGCGGTACTGGGGATGAACGCGCAATGAACCCAGAATCTCATTACGCGCGCTTGACCTTTGCGCCGATTTCGAGAAGTGCGTTTAACGGTACGCACTCCCCGAAATCAGATTTCTACAGGTGAAAACGTTATCGGCAGTATCACAGAACGTACGAGACCACCTGAGGCTCGCCATCCTCGGCCCCCGGCATCTCCACGCGCACGAACTGGAGCTCGATCCTGCTCACGCCGGCCTTGTGGAGCACGTCGGCGTACACCTGCGCCTGCAGCAGATGCTTGGCCTGCAGCGCATCCGGCGTCTCCGCTGCGTTCCCGCCCGTCTTGTAGTCGATGACGAGCGCGCGGGTCGCATCCGCGGAATCCGTGCAGAGCAGGTCGATAGCGCCCTCCGCGTACGAGCCGAAGCGCGCGAGGCCATCGGAGGCCAGCGTGTAGAACGGTACCTCCGCGCGCACGAGCGGCCAGGCAAGCGCCTGGGCCCGCACAGCGGAACGCTCCCAGCGGTCGAGCGCCGCGTCGAGACGGGCGCGCTGCACCTCGCTGAGATGCCAGGCTCGCGCGAGCGCTTCGCGGCGCTCATGTGGAACGGTCTCCGCCCCCATCTCCACCAGCCATTGCGCCGCCGCATGGAACGCCGAACCGAGTGCCGTGGGATCGTCGCCGGCATCTCTTGCGAGGGCATCCGGGCCCGCGCTCCCGCTCGGCGCCGCTGCGGATGGCAATGCCACCTCGTCCACAGCGGCATCGTCGGCGGCGTCGGCATCCCCCGGGGCTGCAGGCGCGGGGGCGCGGTCCTCCTCCGTGGCCGAGAGCGACCGCGCCACGGAGGAGTAGCTATACGAGGCGCGGGGGCGCGGGGGCGCCGGCACCACGTGCCAATCCGGTGCCTCGGGATAGACGAGCGTGAAGCTATCGGGCTCGGAGGCGTCTGGTTCTGACGCCTCCGTATCGTCGTCTTCCGGCGCATAGGACCGGTAGCCCTCGTTCTGTTCGTAGGAATCCCCGTGGTACGAGAAATCCTCCACAGCAATGAGCTCGAAGTCCCCCGGCTGCGCGTTCTCGAACACCAAGCGGTCCACATCCAGGCGCTGGCCATCGGCCGGTAGGATGCGATTGAGCACCGCGCCCGTCAGGTCGCGCTCGGGATCGAGCTTGAGCTCGGGCACCTTGCCGCTGGAGACCTTGGCGTCCAGGGCGAGGATGCACACCTCGCGGGCGCGCGTCATCGCCACGTAGAGCAGGCGCGCACGTTCCTCGAGGTCGTGCCGCTCCTCCTCATCGCGTATGGAGAGCCAGGCCTCCGCCACGGAACCCGTGGCGCACACGTCGTCCACCAGGTCCGCTGTGAGCCACGGAGCGGAACCGGCGTAGAGGCGGGAGAAACGCTTCTCCACCTCGGATGCGGGAATCCAGCTCCCGTCCGAAAGCCGGGCGCCGGACAGGCGAGCGGGCAGGGCGGCGATGCGCACCGCGCCGTCGTCGCCACGGTGGGTTTGCACGCGGTCCGAGGAGGCGCGGGCGGCAAAGCAGTCCGCCACCGCCACCACGGGGAACTCCAAGCCCTTGCTGGCATGGACGGTCATGATGCGGACGGCGTCGCCCGCTTCCTCGTTGAGGGCACCCGGCGCCTCCTTGCCGGCCAGGAAGCGGTCGTACGCGGCGACGATGGCCCGCGGGGCACGCCCCACCTGCGCCTCCGCCTCCGCGAGGGCATCCAGCGCCTTCAGGACGTTCGCGGCAGCGGCCTTGCCCTCGGCGCCGCGCGCGACGAGCCGCACGAGCCAGCCGGACTGGGACACCACGTCGCGCGCGATAGCGGAGAGCGGGTCGCGACCCACGCGGGCAAGCGCCGGACGCAGTACCGCGCGGGCGCGCGCCACGAGTGGCAGGCCGTCGAGCCCCGGGGCGTCGTCATCCGAGGCGATGCCGGCGTCGACGTTCCGACGGCGCGTCTCCCCCGTCTCCGCGTCCATCGCCGTGCAGAGCGCCAGGAACTCCTGCGCCCCCAGCGCGAAGAGCGGCGATTGCAGGAGCGGGACCATGCCGCCCTCGGCGTCCTGCGGGTTCGCGAGCGTGGCCGCGAGTGCCCGGACGCTTTGCGCCTCCACGGTTCCGGCAAAGACCGTGCCACCCGAGATGATGCAAGCGAGCCCCTCGGCGCGGATGGCGTCGGCGTACACGCTCGCGCTCGTCATGCCGCCGAGCAGCAGCACCATGCCGCCCGCGGGCTGACCGGCATCGGCGAGGGCGCGGAAGCGCCGGGCGATGGCGGCGGCCTTGAGGGCCGTGCGCTCCTCGCGCGATCCCCCGGCCACGAGCACGGCCTGCCGGCGCGACGCGTTCGGGGCAATCAGCCCGTCGCGCCTCCCCTCGTGCGGCTGCAGGTCGAGAAAGCCGCTCATGAGGCCACCTTGACCGCCGTCGAACACGCGGGCCACAAACTCCAGGATCTCCGCATGGCTGCGGAAGTTCTTAACCAGCTGCACCAGCTCGCCCTGAACCGCGGCCTCGCACGCCGCCGGCTGGCCGAAGCCGCTCTCCGTTTTCTTGGCAGCGCCCGCCATCGAGCGCTCCTGGCGCCGAAACACCTCGACCTCCGCGCCGCGGAAACGGTAGATGGATTGCTGGGCATCGCCCACGGTGCAGAGCGCGCGGCCGCCCTCGCCGGTGAGGTAGCTCACCAGATCGACCTGCTGCTGGTCGGTGTCCTGGAACTCGTCGATCATCACCAGCTTGAAGCGCCCCTCGTAGGCACGGCGAATGGAGGCGTGGTCGCGGAAGGCTCGGAAGGTCAGGCGAAGCAGGTCGTTGTTGTCGAGCACCGAGCGCTCGGCCTTGAGCTCGTTGAAGCGGTCGAAGACGGCCCGCGCCAGCTGGAGCAGCTGCTCCATGGCACGACTTCCCAGCCCGGCGTATGCGTTGATGAAGGCGTCCGCCACCTCGGCCTTGAGCCAGGCGACACTCTCCTTGGGAAATCCCTTGCTCGCACGCGGCGCGTCGCATGCCATGAGGCAGCCCAACAGGTCGGCGCGGGTGCGCGACCCCGATTCGAACCGATCAATGGCCGCGAGCGCGCGCTCGGCGAGCTCAACCCCCTTGCTGCCGCCGTTCTCGGCAAGCTCCTGGTAGGCATCGCGCAGACCCGAAAGGTCCGTTCGGCCCGCCAGCGGGCGCAAGTCGTCGAACCCGTTGCGACTCGCGCTCGCAAGCTCGGCTAGCCGGCGCACCAGGTCGCGCACGTTGGTCGTGCGCGCAAAGCCGCCCTCGCTCGCGAGCGGATACCAGTCCAGCAGCGCGTCCATGCCCAGAGGGGGCGAGGATGCGCCCTCGGTCACCGAGGTCACCGAGCAACCCGCCAGCACCTCGTCCACGGCCCGGTCGAGCAGCGGCGCCGTGTCGGTGAGCACGCTGAATTCCGGATCGATGCCCAACTCCAGCGCGTGTGCCCGCAAGATGCGCGAGCACATGCCGTGGATGGTCGAGATCCAGGCGTCATCCACGGCCAGCGCCTCGCGCGCCATGCCCTCGGCGATCAGCGCCGCGCGCACGCGCTCGCGGATCTCGGCTGCGGCGTCGGTGGTGAAGGTGATGGCGAGCACCTGGTCGAGCCCCGTGAGGAACGGGCCGGACTCGGGTGAGAGCGCCCACAGGATGCGCCGCGTGAGCGTGAAGGTCTTACCCGATCCGGCTCCCGCCGAGACGAACAGCGGGCGGTCCAGCGTGGTGACGATCTGCCGCTGCTGCGGCATCAAGGTGGAAAGGTCCATGGGCTACGCGTCCCTCCTCTCGAATCCAAGGCCATGGCTCCGGCCGCAAAACATCTGCTCGCTCTCGCTGGCGCGAACATCCCCCGCGGCGAGCGCGGCGAGGCGCCGGGTGACGACGCCCTCCACCCGATCAAGCAGCTCATCGAGGCGCATGGTCCCGCCATGGTCCTCGTCGGGGAAGCCGCGCAGCAGTCCCGGCGTACGGCCGTCCCCCGGCTCCTCCTGAGCGAGCTCCGCCGAGACGGCTCCCCGTATCCCCGGCTTGCCTCCCTTGGTGGTGAGGTAGACCGCGCCACGTGGATCCAGACCCAGCGAAGAGCGCCTGAGCGCTTGGGCGTAGATGATCGACTGGGTGTGCCGGGGCAGCCAGTCGGGATCATCCGCCGGCACCGCGCCCGCACGGTTGGTCACGGTGGGGTCTTGCAACCTGAACTGGTCGGGGTTCGACCGGTGCTTATAGTCGATCACCACGGCGTGCCCCTCGGCGTCCACGTCAACGCGGTCGATGCGCCCGCCGAGCGGGAAGCCGGCATAGGTGGCGCCCAGGTCGTTGAAGCTATACTCCAGGTAGGCAGGATGGAACGCCTCGAGTGCTCCGGCCTCGTAGCGCAGCACAGCCTCCATCTCGGGCAGGATCCGATCGAGTTGAAGGCGCTCGCTCGCCGTGAGGGGCACCAGTGGCGCCGAGCTCGACGTCTTGCCCCGCGCATGCTCGGCGCGGACTTCCTCGAAAACCTCGTGGAGACGACGGAGGCTCGCATCCAGGTTGCCCGGCGTCACGCGCGGCACGCCCTCGTCTATCAGCGTTTGATGAAAACGGTAGAGCACGTCGTGGACGAAGTTGCCCTTTTCCATGTTGCCAAAGCCCGCATCTAGGCGCGCCGGCCGCACCCGGTTCGAGACGAACCAGCAGAGCGGGCAGGTGAGGTAGCTCTCGATCTGGGAGGCGGAGAACTGGCGCGGCACCAGCGGGGCGGACGCGCCCTCAGGCGCGCTCGGATCCCGGTGGCGCAGCACCAGATACGGCACGGCGTCGGGTGAGAGCTCCTGCGGCGAGAGACAGGTCACGCGCTCCTCCCGCGGCGCGCGGGGCACGGGCTCAAAGTCGGCGACGACATCGCCCTCGCCCCGCACGCGCGGCGCGGTGCCTGCCGCCGTGAGCAGCTCCGTCCAGATGGCAGCGGGATAGCGGTCCGCCGCCTGCCGATCGTGCGCCACGCGTGCAAGCACCGCACCGGAACGGGAGGCAGCGACCGCGCGGGGAAACACGCAGCGCTGCCACGCGATCGGCTCCACCTCGAACGGCCGGTACCCCAAGCGCTCGCCCAGCTCGGCGACGACGCCCTCCTCATGGGCCAGGGGATAGCTCTCGATATCGACATCCGCCAACAGCTCGGCATCCGCGGACGACGCGGGCAGCGCGGCCGCATCGTCCACGGTCATGAAGCGGGCCACCGCGCGCGGGTCGCCGGAAGACGGGTCGGGAGCGCCCTCCTCGGCACGCTCTGCCTCCGCATCAGCCGCCGCGGGAACGGACCACGCCGTCCTCACCTCCAGCGCGGGCAGCACCTGAAGCGCGGCGCGCTGGGACACACCCAGGTCGTGCGCCATGGTCGACACGGCCTCCAGCACGCCGCGCAGCAGGGCGATCTCGACCTGCTGGCGCGCCCTGCCGTCGTGCGTGCCGAAGGACGAGGACGGCTGGGTCTCGGCAACGCTCAGCATGAGCTTGAGCGCGGTAACGGGTCTGCCCTGGCAGAGCGCCTGAAACACATCGGCGCACACAACCGGAACCTTGGAGAGAGGATGCGTGGAGGATAGCTTTCCCCGCGCCGCGGTCACGCGCCCCTGGCAGCTCTGGAGCAGGCGCTGAACCCCCTCGGGCGCGAGCGCGCGCGTGCCGCGCACCCGCTTGTCGAGCTGACGGGCCTCGTGGACGCTCGCCCCCGAGAGCGGCGAGGCGAGCCAGTCCGCGAGCTCGGGTGCGGGCCACCACGTCCCCGCATCCGCGCGCCCCGCCTCGGCCTCCCCCATGCGCTGAGCCAGGTCCAGGAGCGCGACGAGCTGCTGACCGGAGAGCGTCTGCCCAAACCGGACACGCCCTCTCCCCTCGGCGGCGATGCCGCGGGCCGCAAGGGCAGGCGCGAGCTCGAACAGCAGCTCGAGCGGGCGCGCCGTGGCGACAACCAGCTCGCCCGCCCCCTCGCCCGCCATGCGGGAAAGCTCTTCCGCGTAGGCACGCGTCTTGGCGTGCGGCCCGGCCACCTCGAGAAAGTCCGGGGCTTCGGACATCTCCGTGCCGACGGAAACGGCGGGCTGATCGGTGGTGCCGCGGTCCGGCGCGTCCTCAGCCCCGAACGCGCGCGCCACCTCAGGTGCAAAGGCAGCCTGGTCCGCGCCGAGCAGCCAGCGCACCTCGCCCGCGTCGGCAATCACCCGCAGCAGATGAACCGTATGGGCCGGGAGCGTCCGCACGTCCGCCAGCGTCACCTCATGCGCGCACGCCGGCAGCGGGCCTTTTTCCAACAGGGTGCAGAGTGCCTCCGCCGCTTGGGAGGCCTCAACCAGACCGTTCGCCTCGAGCGCATCCGCATAGGCGTCGAGCAGCGAGAACACCGCCCGTTCGGCCTCGCTCGCCGGTACCGCGGCCCCGCCCGACGCGACGGGCAGCAAGCGCTCGGCCAGCCGGCAGAGCAGGCGCGTGGTGCCGACGTTTGCCGCGAGCGGCGCTAGGTCGGCCGGGGCGATGCCGTCGAGAACCCCCGCCATCAGCAGTTGACGCTCCACGGGCCCCACCAAGCGCCGGCCGTCGCCCAGAAGCCCCCAGAGCTCCTGCAGCCACGCGCTCGAAACGGTGACGTCCACACCCAGGCCCACACCGGCATCGGCGAGACGCGAGCGCCAGGCATCGCGCGCGGCCGGGGTGCCCACGAGCAGCGTGACCCGACCGTACTCAGCTACGCCCCGGGCGATGACCGCCACCGAATCCTGATCCTTGCACACGCGAAGCGCCACGCGCCCTCCTTTGCGACGTTCTTTCTCGCACTATCCTACACGCCCGCGCGGACACGGCTTTGGGCGAGTTATTTCAGCATCCAGCGCGCGCCGCAATCGCGGCACATGAGCTCGCGACGGCGCCTGGAGAGGAGCGCGGAACGCTCCGGCCGGACGTACCCTGGTGAAAGACCGCCCGACGGCATGAGGCTGATAGCCGATGAGGAAACCGGGCAGGCGGAGCTCTTGGGCGGCGGGGTGCCGAAATGGACGAGCAGGGCGCTGCGATCTTGCCATCGGTTTTCCCGTGTTGTGAACGCCCAGGTGTCGGCATTCGGGGAGTTGTGAACGCTGCATGCACAACTCGGTTTTCGATATGCGGATTGACCTGCGGATCCTCCGCCGCGCTTCCCCGTGGGAGACGGACGGCGTTCACAACTCGGAATATCCGATGGGGAACCCGCGCAGAGAGACGCCTCCGGCATCCCCCGAGGAGCACTGAGGAACGTTGCTAAGCAAACCTGCCACCAAGTCCCCGTCCCGCGACGGTTGCTAAGCAAACCTGCCACGAGGCACCACGCCCCCAGCAGTTGCTAAGCAAACCTGCCACCAGCCGGCGGTTGCTAAGCAGATATGCCTCCAAGACCTCTTTTTCAGGCCCTTGGTGGCAGATCTGCTTAGCAACTCCCTCCTGATGGTCCATCTGCTTAGCAAACCTCCCTCAGGTGGCAACTTTGCTTAGCAACGCCCCCCCTCAGGCGGCACGTCTGCTTAGCAACGCCCCAACGCCATCTACCTACGCCCCAGCGCAACTAGAACGTCACGTTGCCGAACTCCGAGAGCTTGAGGTTCGGGTTGTGCTCGATCGCCCAGTCCACGTTCCACGGACGCGTGAAGAGCAGCAGCTTGCCGCCGCGCATGTCCTCCACGGGCTTGGTGTCGCGCGTGAGATCGAGGCGTGCCAGGTCGATCTCGCCGGGCGCGTTGGCGATCCAGCGGATGTCGGAGTACGCGAGGTCCTGTCGGCGCACCTCCACGTGGTACTCGCTACGCAGGCGCTGCTCGAGCACCTCGAACTGCAGGACGCCCACCGCACCCGCGATGACGCTCTCCATACCGCCGCCCACCTCGCGGAAGATCTGGATGGCACCCTCCTGGGCGAGCTCCTCCATGCCCTTCACGAACTGCTTGCGGCGCAGCGTGTCCACCTGGGTGATGCGGGCGAAATGCTCCGGCGCAAAGGTGGGGATGCCCGCGTAGCGCACCTTGGGAGCGCCCATGGACACGAGCGTGTCGCCGATGGCGAAGAGGCCGGGATCGAAGAGGCCCACGATGTCGCCGGCAACCGCGGTGTCCACCGTGGAGCGGTCATCCGCCATCATGGACGTGCCGCTCGCGAGCTTGACCTTGCGCCCGCCCTGCACGTGCCAGGCATCCATGCCGCGTTCGAACTTGCCGGAGCAGATGCGCAGGAACGCGATGCGGTCGCGATGGTTCTTGTCCATGTTGGCCTGGATCTTGAACACGAAGCCCGAGAAAGACGAGGTCGCAGGGTCCACGAGCTCACCCGTCTCCGCATCCTCGTGCGGCGTGGGCGCAGGCGCGAGCTCGAGGAAGCTCTCCAGGAAAGGCTCGACGCCGAAGTTGGTGAGCGCGGAGCCGAAGAACACCGGCGAGAGCTGGCCCGCACGCACGGCATCCAGGTCGAACACGCTGTCAGCGCCGTCCAGCAGCTCAATGTCGTCCATGAGGGTGTGGTGGTTCTCCTCGCCGATCAGCTCGTCCAGCTCGGGCGCGCCCAGCTCGGCCTGGATCTCGCCCACCTTCTTGGCGGCGTTGGCGCGGCCGTCGCCGTCGAACGCGATGACGCGACGGGCGCGGCGGTCGAACACGCCGCGGAAGTTGCGACCGGACCCGATGGGCCAGTTCATGGGATAGGTGCGGATTCCCAGCACGGACTCGATCTCGTCCATGAGGTCGAAGGGGTCGCGGGTGTCGTGGTCGAGCTTGTTCACGAAGGTGAAGATGGGGATGTGGCGCAGCGTGCATACGCGGAAGAGCTTGATGGTCTGCGCCTCCACGCCCTTGGCACCGTCGATCACCATGACCGCGGCGTCCGCCGCCATGAGCGTGCGGTAGGTATCCTCGGAGAAGTCCTGGTGGCCGGGGGTATCCAGAATATTCACGCAGCAACCCTGGTACTCGAACTGCAGCACCGAGGAGGTGACGGAGATGCCGCGCTGCTTCTCGATGTCCATCCAGTCCGAGACCGCGTGGCGCGCGCTCGACTTACCCTTGACGGAACCGGCCGTCTGCACGGCCCCTCCGTAGAGCAGAAGCTTCTCGGTGAGCGTGGTCTTGCCGGCGTCCGGGTGCGAGATGATGGCGAACGTGCGGCGGCGGCGAATTTCCTCGGGCAGGGGCAGCATGGGCGGCCTTTCTTGATTGCGTGCGGGCTGAACCGCGTGCGATGCGTCAAACTCTTAGATGATACTGATGTGGGACGGCGGAAGCGGCCGCGAACAGGAGGGACCATGAACATCCAGATCTTCGGCACCAAGAAGAGCTTCGATACCAAGAAGGCGCAGCGCTACTTTAAGGAGCGGCGCATCAAGTTCCAATTCGTGGACCTGCGCGAGAAGGGCCTCTCCAAAGGTGAGCTGCAGTCCGTGGCGAACGCGGTGGGCGGCCTCGACCGCCTGCTCGACCCCAAGGCCAAGGACGAGGACACCCTGGCCCTCATCCAGCACCTGGTGCCGGCGCAGCGCTTTGAGAAACTGCTCGAGAACCAACAGGTGCTGGCGGAGCCCATCGTGCGAAACGGCCACCAGGCCACCATCGGCTACCAGCCCGACGTCTGGAAGAGCTGGGAGTAACGGCACGGACACGGGGCAGCCGCGGGTGCAGGATAACGGCGCAGACGCAGGGTCGCCGCGCCGACGCGCCCGGGGCAGTGCCACGCGTCCAGCCGCTCGACACCGGCGCACCCACCCGGCACCACGCCTAGACGAACTCGATCGTCCCGCGCTCAGCGTCCATGCCGGCCACGCGGGCGAGGCTCTCCACGCGGTACCCCCCCCGCTCGCGCAGACGGCCGCCACCGCCCTGGAACGCCTTCTCCACCGCGATGCCGATACCGGCCACGTTCGCCCCGGCAAAAGCACAGAGGCGAATCAGCCCCTCGAGCGCGCAGCCATTGGCCAGAAAGTCATCGATGATGAGCACGTTCTCGCCCGCGGAGAGAAAGCGCCGTCCCACGATCACGGGGTACTCGCGCTGCTTGGTGAACGAATAGATGGTGGTGGCGTACTGGTCGTCGTCGAGGTTGATGGACCGGGCCTTCTTGGCAAAGATCACCGGCAGGTCCGGACTCAGCGCTAGCCGCGCACGCCGCGGCCCAGGCGCTCGGCCACGCGCTCCACGGCGTCGTCGCCGAACGCGCCGCAGCCACCCGTGCCGCAACTGTCACCCTCATGGTGCGGGCGGAACTTCTGGTCCACCATGTCCTGCGCGAGCGGGCGCACCGGCTCCATCTTGAAGCCCTTGCCCGCGCGCAGGTTCTCCTTCGCCACCGAGATCATCAGCTTGATGCGGTTCAGCTGATTCACCTCTGAGGCGCCCGGGTCGTAGTCCACGGCCACGATGTTGCTCTCGGGGTGCTGGCGGCGCAGCTCCTTGATCACGGCCTTGCCCACCACGTGGTTCGGCAGGCACGCGAACGGCTGCGTGCAGATGATGTTCGGCGCGCCGTGGTCGATGAGGTCGAGCATCTCGGCCGTGAGCAGCCAGCCCTCGCCCATGTTGTTGCAGAGCGAGAGCACGCTCGTGGCCTTCTTGGCCATCTCGGAGATGGGCTCGGGCCGCTCGAAGCGCGTGGACTGCTCGAGCAGCTCGTCCACCGGCTTGCGCATCCAGTCGACGAGCCCCACCACGGCGTCCATGGCGCCGCGCGTGGTGGCCTTGCTGCCCAGCTCGTCCTTCTGCAGCTTGGCGTTGCTCATGGAGTAGAGGAAGAAGTCGAGCAGGCCCGGCACCACGGCCTCGCAGCCCTCGTGCTCGATGACGTCCACCACGTGGTTGTTGGCCGTGGGATGGAACTTCACGAGGATCTCGCCCACCACGCCCACACGCGGCTTGGTGCCCTCGCCCACAAGCGGCATGGTGTCGAACGCGTGGATAGCCTCGCGCGAGAGCTTGGTGAAGCTCCGGCGCGTAAAGCTCGGCGCCTCCTTGCGGGCGCGGGCCATGAACTCCTCAAAGAGCGCATTGGCAGCACCCGGCTCCGCCTCGTAGGGACGGCAGCGGTAGAGCATCTGCATCATCACGTCGCCGAAGAGCACGCTGTACACGGCGGCCTTGAGCATGGGAACCGTGAGCTTCCAGCCGGGGTTCTGCTCGTCGAGCTTCACCGCGGAAAGCGAGATGACGGGGATCTCGGGATGGCCGCTCTCGCGCAGCGCCTTGCGGATGAGCGCTATGTAGTTGGTGGCGCGGCAGCCACCACCCGTCTGGCTGATCACCACGGCGGTCTTGCTGAGGTCGTAGCGGCCGGACTCGATGGCCTCCATGATCTGGCCCGTCACCAGAATGGACGGATAGCAGATGTCGTTGTTCACGTAGCGCAGGCCTGCCTCAACGGCCCCGCGGTCGGTGGAGGGCAGGAGCTCCAGGTTGTAGCCCGCGGCCTTGAAGACCTCCTTGATAAGGTCGAAGTGGATGGGCGCCATCTGCGGGCACAGGATGGTGTAACCCTCCTTCTTCATCTCCTCGGTGAAGGGAACCTTCTCCCACGCCGTGCTCTGCGCGCGGCGCTGCGCCTCGAGCGCATACTTGTGCGTGGCGAAAACCGGCGCATCCTGGCTCGGGGCCACGGGCGACCCGTCTCCCGGCTGGTAGCGCTCCCCTGCCGCCGCGGCCTCGGCAGCGCGCTCGGCCTCCTTGTCCTTGAGCGCCGCCATGAGCGAGCGGATGCGGATGCGCGCGGCACCCAGGTTGGAGACCTCGTCGATCTTCAGCACCGTGTAGATCTTGCCGGAAGCTTCCAGGATCTCCTGCACCTGGTCTGTGGTGAGCGCGTCCAGGCCGCAGCCAAAGCTGTTCAGCTGGATGAGATCGAGGTCGTTCCGCATGGTGACGAGCTTGGCCGCGCGGTAGAGGCGGCTGTGGTACATCCACTGGTCGACCACGCGGATGGGACGATCGGGCCGCACCAGGTGCGCCACGGAGTCCTCGGTGAGCACCGCGAAGCCGAACGAGCTGATGAGCTCCGGCAGGGCGTGGTTGATCTCGGGGTCGTTGTGGTAGGGACGCCCGGCCAGCACGATGCCGTGCCCGCCATGGTCCTCGACCCACTTCATGGTCTCCTCGCCCAGCTCCTGGATGCGCTCGTGGAAGGCGGCGTCCTCCTCGTACGCGGCGTTCACGGCGGCGTTGATCTCGGAACGGGTGATGCGCGGACCCTCAACGCGGCCGCGGCCGGCCTCGGCGTCGGCTACGCGCTCCTGCGCGATGAGCTCGAAGAGGCGGCGCTTGAGCTCCACGCGGTCGTGGTAGGGCACGAAGGGATCCATGAACTCCACGTGCTTCTGGGCGATCTCGTCGATGTTCAACTTGAGCGCCTGCGGGTAGCTCATGACGATCGGGCAGTTGTAGGAGTTGCCCGCCTGCGGGTCCTCCTTGCGCTCCCAGCGGATGCAGGGCATCCAGATGAAGTCCACGTCCTTATCGATGAGGTTCATGATGTGGCCGTGGGAGAGCTTGGCCGGGTAGCACACGGACTCCGACGGCATGGACTCGATGCCCGCCTCGTAGACTTTCTTGCTGGACTGGTCCGAGAGCACCACGCGGAATCCCAGGTGCGTGAAGAACGTGTGCCAGAAGGGGTAGTCCTCGTACATGTTGAGCGCGCGCGGGATGCCCACCGTGCCGCGGATGGCCTCGTCCTCGGTCAGCGTGGGACGGTCGAAGAGCAGGCGGTTCTTCTCGGCAAAGAGGTTCGGGGCCTCGGTCTTCTTCTTGTGGGTGCCGGCACCCTTCTCGCAGCGGTTGCCGGTGATGAAGCGCCGACCGCCGCCAAAGTCGTTGATGGTGAGCTGGCAGTTGTTGGAGCAGCGGCCGCAGCGCGCATGGCGCTGCTTCACCGTGAGGTGCGCAATCTCGTCGGCCGAGAGGATGCCGGAAACGCCGTCCGCACCCGCGCGGTCGCGCGCGAGGAGCGCCGCGCCATAGGCGCCCATGCAGCCGGCGATGTCCGGGCGCACGGCGTTGACACCCGTGAGCTGCTCGAACGCACGCAGCGTGGCATCGGACATGAAGGTGCCGCCCTGGACGATCACCTGGGTGCCGATCTCTTTGGGGTCGCGCAGCTTGATGACCTTGAAGAGCGCGTTCTTGATGACGGAGTACGAGAGGCCGGCCGCGATGTCGCCCACCGTGGCCCCCTCCTTCTGCGCCTGCTTCACACGGGAGTTCATGAAGACGGTGCAGCGGGAGCCCAGGTCAACCGGTGCCTTGGCCTCCATGGCGGCCTTGGCGAAGCTCCGCACGTCCATATTCATGGACACGGCGAAGCTCTCGATGAAGCTGCCGCAGCCCGAGGAGCAGGCCTCGTTCAGCATGATGTGCTCGATCACGCCGTCGCGCACGCGCAGGCACTTCATGTCCTGGCCGCCGATGTCGAGGATGAACTGCACGCCCGGCAGGAAGGCCTTGGCGCCGCGAAGGTGCGCCACGGTCTCGATCTCGCCGGAATCCGCCTTCAAGGCCTCGATGAGCAGCGCCTCGCCGTAGCCGGTGGTGGTCACGTGGCCGATCGTGGCGTCCGCGGGGATGTGCGCGTAGAAGTCGGCCATGATGGTCTTGGCCGTGCCCAGGATGTCGCCGTTGTTGTTGCCGTACCAGGTGTGCAGGAGCTGGCCGTCCTCGCCCACCATCGCGGCCTTCATGGTGGTGGAGCCGGCGTCCAGGCCGATGAACACGCGCTTGCCGTGGTAGGCAGCGAGGTCCTCGCGCGGCACGACCTCCTTATCGTGGCGCGCATGGAACTCGGCGAGCGCGGCGTCATCGGCAAAGAGCGGGTCCAGACGGGCCACCTCGGAGCCCTGCGTGTCGCCGAGCGAATCGATGGCAGTGATAAGCTGGGAGAACGTAGACAGCTTCTCGGACTCGTGCGCCATGGCCGCACCGCTCGCCACGAACAGGTGCGCGTTGGCGGGCACGATGCGGTGCTCCTCATCGAGCTCGAGCGTGAGGTAGAACCGGTGACGCAGCTCGGAGAGGTACTGGAGCGGGCCGCCCAGGAAGGCAACGTAGCCGCGGATGGGGCGGCCGCACGCCAGACCCGAGATGGTCTGCGTGACCACGGCCTGGAAGATGCTCGCGGCCACGTCCTCGGGGCGCGCGCCCTCGTTCAAGAGCGGCTGCACGTCCGTCTTGGCGAAGACGCCGCAGCGCGAGGCGATCGGGTAGATGGTGGTGGCGTTCTTGGCGAGCTCGTTCAGGCCGCTCGCGTCCGTGTGGAGCAGCGTGGCCATCTGGTCGATGAACGCGCCGGTGCCGCCCGCGCACGTACCGTTCATGCGCTGCTCGATGCCCTGGTCGAAGTAGATGATCTTGGCGTCCTCGCCGCCGAGCTCGATGGCCACGTCGGTCTGGGGGATAAGCGTCTCCACGGCGCGCTTGCTGGCGATGACCTCCTGCACGAACTCCAGGCCCAGCCACTGCGAGAGCAGAAGGCCGCCCGAGCCGGTGATGGCGCAGGTCATGGGCGTGTCGGGCAGCACCATATCGGCGCCGGCAAAGAGGTCGCGGGCGCAAGCGCGCACGTCGGTGTGGTGGCGCTGGTACTTGGCGTAGACGATTCTGTTCTCATCGTTCAGCACGGCGAGCTTCACCGTGGTGGAGCCCACGTCGATGCCCAGATGGAGCTGGCCGTGGACGTTCTCGGGATTCCAGATAGCCCCCTCAGGGGCCTCGATCTTCTTCTCTTCAGACATCTAGTTCTCCTCTTCAGCGGGCGTGGCGAACGCCTCGGGGTCGAATTGCAGGTTCATGAGCTTCATACCGTACTCGGGCACGTTGATATCAATGGGCATGCCATAGAGATCGCCCGGACGGGCGAAGGCGATGACGGTCATCACGCGAGCCATGGTGGCGGGTGATTCCACGAGTCCGCGCTCGAACCAGCGCTGGATCACGCCCGTCTCCGCAGCGACCACATAGGTAAGGTAGTAATCGAAGAAGGCGCCGAGCGCCAGCGGGAAGATGCCCGAGCGCATACGGCCCGAGATCTCCTCCTTCGCCATGTCCATGAGCTTCTTGATGAAGGCCGGGTCGCCGCCGGGGCCGAGCAGCGCGCCCACGAGCTCGCGGTTGACCGCAAGGTACTCGAGGAGCTCCGTGGCGCCGGGCGCCGGGCTCAGGTTCTCGATGCCTCGGTAGACCTCCGGCAGCGTGGTCGCCGAGATGGCGCGGACGCGCGCGCGAATCTCATCGAGCAGGCCGGCTTCGACCTGTTCGACAAAATCCGGGATGTCCTTGTAGTGGCTGTAGAAGGTGCGGCGCGTGAGGCCGGCGCGATCCGTGAGCGCCGCCACGGTCACGCGGCTCAGGTCATCGCCGGCATTGAGCTGCTCGGCGAGCGCCGTGCGCAGGGCAAGCTGCGAGCGCAGGCTGCGGCGGTCGCATTTCAGTTCTGCCTGGGGCATGTGCCTCCCTCTGTGCTATTACACGTCCCGCGTAGTATTGCACAGAGTGTGAACGATTATGCGACCTCCACGGGTTCCGTACAGTCCGCTTACGGCCCCGAGACGATACGGCGGGAGCGCCGGCGAGCAAGCCGCAGGCTAGCCCATGACCTCCGCCAGGCGCGGGTACACCTCGTCCAGCGTGTCGAACATGCGGCCCATGGCGGCGATGCCGAAGAGGCCGGCCACCTCGGGTACCAGGAACACATCGCTCGCGCAGGTGAGCACATCGTCCTCGTCCATGCTGAACTTCACCCAGCGGTACGTGCCGTTCAGGTCGTTCAACAGCTCGAGCGCCTGGAGGCGTTTATCTGGGGCGGCCTCGCCCAGGCGCTCCACCTCCAGGTGCGCACCGCGATCGTTCACGCGGAAGAGGATGGTGGTGGCGGGCAGATGGTGCCCTGCCCAGCCAACGCGGATGGTATCGATCATGTTGTCGTCCTCGAGCGGCGTATCGCTGCGATGCTCGATGCCGGCGGCGGACATCTCGCGCATGAGCTCGACGGAATTGGGATACATGGGAGTCCTTTCAACGACGCTCACCGCATTATCGCACGGACGCTTTCACGTTGACGGAATGAACGGGATGAGGCCGCGGACGCCTTCTCGAACTGGCCAGGCGTCTAGGCCGAGCCTCGACGGCGATCGCCCGATGCCAAGGCGCCCTCACGCGCCACGAGCTTCCTCGTTCGGAACGATGCCGTCGCCAATGAAGCCGGGAATTAATGCCGGCCCTCGTTCATAGCCATGCCTCGTAATCTCGCGCGCCATGAAAGAAGCCGTGCACCACGATATGACGCTCTGCGTCATAGACCTTGTAGAAGATAAGGTAGTCGCCGACCACGAGCATACGGTAGCCCCGCCGTGCGAGCGACCGGCGTCTGGGAACGAGACCCAGGCGAGGGAATCGGCCAAGGCTGCCGCACGCCTCTTCCAGACGATCCAACAGGTTGAATGCGGAGCGCTTCCCTGCAACCTCGGCCACGTAGGACACGATGTCCGCAAGCTGAGCGTCGGCGGTATCGGTTCGGAGAACTATGTAGCCGGCGTCGTCACACATCAGACTGCAGCCTCTTCACGTGCCGCGAGCTGCTTGCGCAGCTTATCGAACGACGTTGACAGGGAGGAGACGCGACCCTCCGCAACGTCACGCTCAGAGTCCGCGAGCGCGCTCAGCAACTCGAGCTCGGACTGCATTCGGCTGTACTCTTCATAGCCCAGAAGCACCGTGTCGCCGCGCCCGTTCACGGTGATCACGGTCGGCCGGCGGGCCTCGCGGCACTCGCGCGAGACCTCAGCGTAATGATTGCGCAAGTCGGACGACGGACGGATGTTGGGTGCCATGACAACCCCCTTGGAATGACTTACTTTGTCAAATTATAGCATGATATGACTATCTTCATCAATCCGGCTCAAGTTCTGTTATTCGCTACCCCCTACCAGCTGGAACGCAATCCCCGACAATCCGCTACACTCTCATACGTCCATTCGCTCGGCACATCACGAATCCGGGGGTTCCGCGCATGATCAAGCTCTTCGCCACCGACTTGGACGGTACGCTGCTCAACGCGTTTCACAAGGTGGACCGCACCATCCACCGCGCGGTGCGCACGGCGACGGATGCCGGTGCGCACGTGGTGGTGGCGACGGGCCGCACCTTTCGCCGCACGAGCGACTTCGGCTTTGCGGGCACCGGCATCGACGCCGCGGGCTGCAACGGCTCGCTCATCTTGAACCGCGAAGGCGAGGTCATCTACCACGGCGTGATCGACCCCGCCTTTCTCGAGACCATGATCCGCGCGTTCCCGCAGATCTGCTTTGAGTGCGTGGGCGTGCGCAACACCTACGCGACCGGCTCGTTCGAGGAGCGCCAGGCGGGCTTTAGGACCGACCGTCCCCTCCAGCGCATCGCCATGGTGGGCATGCGCCGGCGCCGCAAGCTCATGAGCACGGACACCCTGTTCTCGCAGCCGCTCTCCACCATCCTCGGGCACGACATCTGCAAGGTGAACGCGCGCACGGCGGACGAGGCCCTCGGCCGTGAGCTCACCGCGTTCCTCGCCGACCACCAAGACACCGTGGTGAACACGCCCTTCCAGCCCGTGATGTTCGAGATCACCGACAAAGCCGACAACAAGGGCGCAGCGGTTGCCCGTCTGGCCGCGTACTACGGCATCGACGAGGACGAGGTCGCGGTCTACGGCGACGGCGGCAACGACCTCGTCATGCTCGACCGCTTCGAGCACTCCTTTGCCACGAGCAACGCCAGCGACGCCGCCAAGCAGGCCGCCGGCACCGTCATCGGCAACTGCGCCTTCCACGCGGTCCCCAAGCACATGTTGAAGACGCTGCGCGACCAGGCGGCGACCCAGCGCTACACCACCATCTAACATCTCCCCGCCACGAGCCGGCGCGCCATGGGGGACAAACGCTGAATCTCTTGTACCAGGAACATGGCGGCTCCCTCCTCGCGCGGTAACGAATCCGGGGACGCGGGCAACCCCAAGGCCGCCCGCGTCCCCGGTCAATCATATCCCACGCCCTAGCTCAGGCGGCCGCGCTCCACGCTGTAGAACCCATCCGCAAAGGAGACGGTGCTCGCGCGATGGCTCACCAGCACGACCGTCTTGCCTGCGTCGCGCAGACGGGAGACGGCACGCATGACGGCCGCCTCGTTCAGCGCGTCAAGGTTGCTCGTGGGCTCGTCCAGTAGCACGAGGGACGCATCGTGTAGGAACACGCGCGCGAGCCCGATGCGCTGGCGCTCGCCGCCGGAGAGGGAGTCTCCCAGCTCGGCCACCGACGTGTCGTAGCCCTTCGGCTGGCGCGCGATGAAGTCCGTGAGCGCCGCGGCCGCGCAGGCGGCGTCGAGCTCCTCGACCGTGGCATCGGCCTTCGCCACGCGCAGGTTCTCGGCGATGGTCCCGATGAAGAGATCCGTGTCCTGCGTCATATAGCTCTCACTCGCGCGCAGGCTGGACGTCTCCACGCGACGCGCGTCCTCCCCACTCACGCGCACTGTGCCCGCCGTGGGGTCCCAGAACCGCATAAGCAGCTTGAGCAGCGTGGACTTACCCGAACCGGAGCGCCCGGAGATGCAGGTCATCTTGCCGGCGGGCACCCTGAGCGAAACCCCCGCGAGAATCTGTTCACCGCTGGCGGCGTAGGCAAAGTCCACGCCCTCCAGCGAGGCACCGCCAAAATGCCCCGGATCGATGCGCGCACCCGCGCCGTCGGGCACCTCGTCGGTCTGCGGCTCCTCGTCCAAGAGCTCGATCACGCGGGCACCGCTCGCGATGGTCCCCTGGAGCGACGTGCCCAGCCGGGCCACGGCGAGCACCGGGCCGAAGCTCGAGAAGAAGGCGAAGGAGCACACGAAGGCCGCCGGCAACGAGAGCGCACCGCTCCGGGCCTCGGCGAGGGAGAGCGCGATCATGCCGATGCTGAGCGCCAACACGAGCGCGTCGGCCAGCCCTTCCACGGCGGCGGAGCGGCGGTGCAGGCGCGCGTCCACCGCGCCCACGCGCTCGGTCCGCTCAGCGAGGTCGCGCGAGCGCACGGCGACGCCGTTGAACTGGATGCTCTCCGCCAGGCCGCGCAAGCTGTCCAGCACGTAAGCGCTGATGGCGCCAGCGCCGTCGCGCGAAGCACGGCCGGCATCGCCGCAGAGCTTGGAGGAGAAGAGCGGCAGCGCCACGCCGAGCACGAGATAGCCCGCGAGCGCGAGCAGCGCGATCGGCAGCGAGTACGAACCCAGGAAGACGAGCATGACGAGGCTCGTCGCGATGGCGATGGCCACGGGCGAGATGGTATGCGCGTAGAAGACCTCGAGCAACTCGATGTCCGCGGTCACGAGCGAGATGAGGTCGCCGCGCTCGCGTCCCTCGAGCTTTGCCGGGGCGAGCCGGCGCAACGCGGCGAAAACCAGGTCGCGCACGTGCGCCAGCAGGCGGAAGGCGATGTAGTGGTTGCAGAGCTGCTCGCCGTAGCGCAGCGGTCCGCGCACGACGCCGCACGCGGCCACGAGCACGCTCGCCGCTGCCAGGGAAACCCCCAGACCATGGCTGGAGAGCACGGCGTCCACGAGCCCGTACGCGCCGAAGGTCGCGAGGAACGTGGCCGCGAGCGAGCCCGCGAACCCAAGCGCGATGGCGAGCAGCAAGTATGGCAGCAACGGGGACACGAGCCCCACCATGCGGCGCATCACCTGGAAGGACGACATGCCGGAGCCAGCCCACCCGTTCTCGGCAGCGGTGCTCGCGACGGGCCGCCCGGCCTGACCCGCCGCCGCGGCAGCAACGGTAGGCTCGCCTTCCCGCTCCGCCGCGTCTGCCATGTCGCGTGCCTCGGACTCGAGCGAGGCTTGGCTCTCCCACAGGGCGGCGTAGGCGCCATGCGCCGCGAGCAGCTCCTCATGGGTGCCGTGCTCCACCAAGCGACCCCGATCAATAACGAGAATCTGCGCCGCGTCCCGAACGCTTGCCAGGCGATGCGCGATGACAAGCACCGTGTGGTCGCGCGCGAGCTCCTGGATCACCTGTCCGATCGCGCGCTCGCTCTCGGCGTCCACGTTGGATGTGGCCTCGTCGAAGATGAACACCGGGGTTTCGCGAAGCAGTGCCCGAGCCACGCACGCGCGCTGGCGCTGGCCGCCGGACAGGTTCTGCCCGCCCTCGGACACCTTCATATCCAACCCGCCGGACGCCCGCACGAATCCGTCGATCCGGCAGCGCGCGAGCACGCTCCAGAGCTCGTCGTCGGTCGCGAGCGGCCGCGCGAGCAGGAGGTTGCTCCGCAGCGTGCCCTCAAAGAGGTGCCCGGCGCTGGGAACGAGCGTCACCGTGCGCACGAGCGAGTCTAGCGAGGCATCGCGAATGTCGACGCCGCCGATCGTGAGCGTGCCGCGATACGCCGCCTTGCGCCCCGAGAGGATACCGGCGAGCGTGCTCTTGCCGCTGCCGCTCGCGCCCACGATGGCCGTCAGGCTCCCCCGCGGAATCGTGGCATCCACGCCCTCGAGCACCACGTGGTCCCCGTACGCGTAGCCCACGCCGGCGCACACCACGTCGCCCGTGCCATCGAGCTCGGCGCCCCCGCGCTCCAGCACCGGCGCGTCCAGGATGCGGAACATCGTCTTCGCCGCGCTCATGCCGTTCATGGCCGTGTGGAAGAGCGAACCCAGACGGCGCATGGGCAAGAAGAACTCCTGGGAGAGAAACACCACGGCAAAGGCCCCGGTAAAGCCGATGGCGCCCATCGCAAGCTGCCACATGGCGAGGATGATGCCCGCCGCCGCGCCACCGAACGCCACCAGGTCCATGATGGTGATGGAGGAGAGCTGCACGCCGAGCATCTTCATCGTGGCCAGACGGAAGCCCTCGGCCCCCTCGTTCATGCGTTTGTGCCAGCGGGCGTCCGCCTGGTAGATCTTGAGCGTGGTGAGCCCCTGCACCGCCTCGAGGAAGCTGCCGCCCAGGTCAACATAGGTATCCCAGTACTCCCCCGCCACGCGCTTCGCCCGGCGCATCACCACCATGATGGACGCGGGGATGAACGGCACCATCATCATGAGGATCGCCGCGGGCAGCGGGGCCAGACCGATCAGGCAGACGAAGAGCACCACGGGGGCGATGATCGCGTAGAAGAGCTGGGGCAGGTACCCGCCAAAGTAGACCTCGAGCTGCTGAGCGCCCTCGACGCTCGTCTGCACCGCCTCGGCCGTGGAGACGCTTTCCGCGTACGCGGGGCCGAGCTCGGCCAGCTTATCGTACACACGCTGGCGAATGGTCCGCTTTGCCAGGTAGGCGGCGCGATCGCCCGCGCGCTGGGCCAGGTAGATGGCGATGGCGCGCACGAGGATGGCAGCCGCAAGCGACGCCAGGTACCGCGCGCAGCAGGCCGGCACGGGCATGGCGATCGAGGCGTCGACGGGCGAGCCGTCCGCCCGGGCAACGAGCGCAACCGTGCCCATGGCGCCGAACAGCCCGCCCAAGGACAGGATGACGAGCACGTTCATGAGCAGGGCGATGACCTTGGCGACCACGGATGCGATGATATAGGGCACCACGCCGGGCACGAGTTGCATAAGCCGCTTATCGAACATGCAGAGAACCTCCGGGGGCAGCGCGGCCCCTTGGTGAGACAGGGGTACTTTTGCTTCATCCATACTACCCGGCAGGGCCGCAGATGAGCCGGACGATTGCGATGCGCGTCCAGCCAATTGCCCCCGGCGTCGCGGCCAGGGTCGTTTCCGCCGCTATTCGGCGCTCTTGAGCGCCTCCACCATCACGATGCGGTCGAGCGAGCGGTCGGTGATCTTGTTGATGACCAGCACGAACACGAGCGAGAGCGCGCCCGCCACCGCGTAGGTGCCCGGCTCGACCACCGCATCGAAGTAGAGCGACGGCATGCGCAGCACCCACGAAAGAAACCGCGTGAGCCCCCAGCCGAGCGGACAGCCCGCCGCGATGCCGAAGAGCGCCAGGATGACCGTCTCCTTGTTGATGTAGCGATGCACCTCGCGCCGCCGGAATCCCAGCACCTTGATAGTCGCCAGCTCGCGTTCGCGCTCCGAGATGTTCGTGGTTGAAAGCGTGAACACCACGGCGAACGCCAGGCACACTGCCATGATCGTCAGCACGTACACCACGGTGTCGATGATCTTGAAGCTCTCGGTGAACTGGTTGGAGATCTTAGCGGTGCTCGAGATGCTCAGGAACACGCCGTGCTCGGCAAGGGCGTCGGCAACGTCAATCTGCTCGGCCTCGCTCCCCGAGAGGTGCGCGAGGCAGGCGTTCCGCACCGCGTCGCGCCCAAAGGCCGCACGGTACGCGCTCTCCGTCATGTAGCAGTAATTCCCCAGGTAGTTGAGCTGGATGCCTGCAACCTCCACTTCTCCCTGCCGCAGCTCGGAGTCTTGGAGGCGAATCGTATCGCCCGCGGCAAAGCCCAGCACCTGCTCGGCGTTCTTGGTGATGAGTGCCCGCGCCCCGGTGTCGGGCAGCTCGAGCGCGGCGCCGGCGGGGTCCGTCAGGTGCACGTAGCTGGAAAGGTCAACGTCGTCGGGGACCACCACGAGCTGCACCGTCTCGCGCTTGCCGTTGAACTCGGCCGTCACGGAATCCACGCGGCACGCGAGCAGGTCCTTCACCCCGGAGGTCGTCGCCAGGAGGTCCCGCGCGGCATCGGCGTCCGTATCCGCGGCGACGGTCAACAGGTCGTAGCGCGTGACACCCGCCTCCCCGTACTGCCGCTCCTTGAACGAGGCCACCGTGTCGCGAATACCCATGCCGCAGATCATGAGGGCAGAGCACCCGGCGATTCCGAGCACCGTCATGAGGAAGCGCTTCTTGTAGCGGAAGAGGTTGCGCGCCGTCACCTTGTTAAGGAAGCTCAGGCGCCGCCACACGGGCGTGATGCGCTCCAGGAAGATGCGCGAGCCAGCGCGCGGGGCAAGCGGGCGCATAAGGGAGGCCGGGGCCTCGCGCAGGACGCGCCGGCAGGAGATGAGCGCCGAGCCCACGATCGCCCCGATGAAGAGCGCGCTGCCCCAGAGCGCGTAGACGGGGTTGAAGTGCAGGCGGAAGGCCGGCAGGGCGTACATGGTGTCAAACACGGTAAAGAGCACGAGCGGCAGCACCACAAAGCCCAGCACACCGCCTGCGATGCAGCCGAGCAGGCTGGCGGCGAGCGCGTAGACAGCGTACTTAGCCTGAATCTGCGCGCGCCGGTAGCCGAGCGCCTTGTAGAGGCCGATGAGCCCGCGGTCCTCCTCCACCATGCGGGCGATGGTGGTCAGCGCGATGAGCACGGCCACGGCGAGGAAGATGAGCGGGAACACGGTGGCGATGGCCTCGATGGAATCGGCGTCGGAGCCCAGGCTCGCATAGCTCGAGAGTGCGGTGCGGTCCTGGATGTACCAGGTAGCAGGCTCGATCTCGTCCACCTTGCCGCGCGCCTCGTCGAGCGCCTCGGTCGCCGTCGTGCGCTCTTCCGCAAGCGTCGTCTGGCCGGCGTCCACCTCGCGCTGCCCCGCGGCGAGCTCCTGCTCCGCAGCAGCGAGCTTCTCGCGCGCGGCTTGGAGCTGCTCGGCAGCGGAGGCCCCTTGCTCCTCCAAGACCTGCTCACCCTCATCCAGCTGCACGAAGGCGGCCTTGAAGTGCCGCTCGTACACCTGTTGCTTGGCTGCTTCAACCTGCGCCGGCAGCGCCTGCTCGACACCCTGCTTCACGGATTTGGTGACGGCGGCCTCCATCTGCGCCAGCGCCGCCGCCATGCCCTGCGTGTCCATACCGGTTTGCGCCTGCAGAGCCGCGATGGCCTGGTTCGCCGCCTCCACCTCGGCTGTCTTGTTCTGGCGCTCGCGGAGTTCTTGCTCGGTCAGCCGCTCGCCACGGGATTCCTTGGCTGCTAGCTCGTCCAAGCGGGCTTGCGCCGCCGCACGCGCTGCCGTCTGCGCTTCAAGCTGGCTCTTGGCAGCGCTCAGCTGCTGGTACTCGGCCATGTTCACGAGGGTGCTCTGCACGGTGGAGGGAATGGCCGCCTGTGCACGGCTCCGCACCTCCTGCTCCGTCTGCGCGTAGGCGTCGGCGAGCTTCTCGTCGAGCTGGGCGCGCGCGTCGGCGAGTTCCTGGCGACCGGCCGCGAGCTGCTCCTCCGCCGTCTGCTCCTGCTCGGCCAGCTCGCGCTTGCCGCTTGCCACCTCGCCCTTGCCTTCCGCGATGGCGTCCTGCGAGCGCGCGAGCCGCTGTTCGGCCTCGGCGAGCTGCTGCTCGGCCGCTTGCCCCTGTTCGTCGATCGCCTGGGAGGCATCTCCGCGAACGGTCGCGGTGCGGGCGTCTTCGCGCTCCTGCCGAATGGCGTCTGTCTCGTCCTTCACCTGGTCGATGAGGTCCTGGTACGCATCCCCGTAGCAAGGCAGCTCGCGCGCGCCCTTCACAGCCAGGTAGGCCACGGTGAACGTATCCGTATGCTCCACCGCGTCGCGGGCGAAGAAGAACGCGTACTTCACCGTGGAGCTCGTGCGGAACGACATCGTGTTCTGATCGGAGTTCACGTCCATGGGATCGCGGACGGCACCCGTGATGATGTAGATGCGGCGGGTGAAGACCTCGGTTGAGGTCGCGGTGTCAGAGGCGTCGGTTGCGGTGCCGGCACCGGCACCGGAATCGGTTGCACCCGAATCGCCCGTCCCCAGCGCGGCATCGCTGGCGAAGGTGAGCGTGTCCCCCACCTGCTTGCCGGTCGCATCCAGGAACTTCTGTGTCACGGCCACCTCGCCCGGCCCGCTGGGCAGCCAGCCGCTCACCAGCTGCGGCTCGTTCATACCCGTATCGGAAAGCGCGCGCAGGCTCACCTGCTCGGGTGCGCCGCCCACCTCGGTGTAGGCCGTCTCGGTGTAGCCTCCCTCGGCCGCTTCCACGTTGTCGAGAGCGGCAAGTGCACCCACATCATCTTGCGTGAGGCCGAGCGTGGACTGGATGGAGAGGTCGTAGAGGTGCTGGGCATCAAAATACGCGTCGGCGGCCAAGCGCAGGTCGTCGCAGGAGGCCTTGAGCGCCACGAACACGCCCGAGCCCAGCGCGCAGATCACGAAAAGCGAGAGGAAGACCTTGATGTTGCCCGTTATGGTACGGCGGATGTCCGCGGCGAACGCGCTCGGCCGACGACCGGCTCTCTTGTTCGCGTTCGGCCCGCCCGGACCGGCAGCCGCGGCACCCATGGCTACCACTCGATTTCCGCGATCGGCGTGGGCGAGGCATTGACCTCCTCGCTCATCACCCGACCGCTCTTGAAGCGAATCAGGCGGTCGGCCATGGGTGCCAGCGCGGAGTTGTGCGTGATGATCACAACCGTGATGCCGTCGCGCCGGCACGTATCCTGCAGCAGTTGCAGCACCTGCTTGCCCGTCTGGTAGTCGAGCGCGCCCGTCGGCTCGTCGCAGAGCAGGAGCTTGGGGTTCTTGGCGAGCGCGCGGGCAATGGACACGCGCTGCTGCTCGCCGCCGGAGAGTTGGGCCGGGAAGTTCCCCATGCGCTCGCCGAGGCCGACTTTCTCGAGGGTTTCCACCGGATCGAGCGAATCGGGGCAGATCTGCGACGCGAGCTCCACGTTCTCGAGCGCCGTGAGATTGGGAACCAGGTTGTAGAACTGGAAGACGAAGCCCACGTCGCGACGACGGTACTCCACCAGCTCGTCCTCGCGCGCGTGGGAGATGTCGCGGCCATCCACCGTCACCGTGCCGGACGTGGCGGTATCCATGCCACCGAGGATGTTCAGGGCCGTGGTCTTGCCTGCGCCCGAGGCTCCCAGGATGACGGCCAGCTCGCCGCGCTCCACCGAGAACGTTGCCCCGTCGAGCGCGCGGACCTCGCCCGCGCCCTCGCCGTAGACCTTGCACACCTCGTTGAAGTCGATGTACGCCATGAGCCGATCCGTTCTCTACCGGGCCTTCCACCCATTATACGGGAACCGATGGATGTTGGCTCCGACGCCGGCAGCCGGCGTGCGGGCCGCTCGCCGATGACCGAGCCCTGCCCATGGTGGCCAAGGAGGCAGTTGCTAAGCAGATGTGCCCCAAGGGGCAGTTGCTAAGCAGATTTGCCAGCAGGAGGGCAGTTGCTAAGCGGTTTTGCCACTAGGCAGTCAGTTGCTTAGCACATGTTCCACCAGGGGGCGCTTGCTAAGCAGATTTGCCGCGAAGGCCCCGTTTTAACGTCCTTAGTGGAAAACCTGCTTAGCAACGTCCTCTTGGTGGCACGTCTGCTTAGCAACGGCCGCGGAGGAGGGGCTTGGTGGCAGGTCTGCTTAGCAATAGCCGCGGAGGAGGGGCTTGGTGGCAGGTCTGCTTAGCAACGGCCGGTTGGTGTTCCCCGGCGGCTGGTTATCGTCGAAAAAACCGAGTTGTGAACGCCAGACGCCCCGGCTGGCGGAGAGTCGCGGGAAAATAGCGGGTCGGCGCGCGTATCGAAAACCGAGTTGTGAACGCTCCGCTCATAACTCGCCAGAACCACGGCCGCCGGCGTTCACAACTCGGCGAAAGCGATGACAGGCCGCGCCGTCACCTCGACCGCAGACAATAACATCCCGCTCAGCCCAATCCACCCGTGCAAACCAAAAGAAAACGCCCCGTTCCTGCATGGAACGAGGCGTTCAAAGACGGTCGCCGGGCGGCTCAAGCTACCAGGCTCCCAAGCAACCATGTTCCCGAAAGCCGTTACGCGGCAGCCTTGACCTTACCGGCATTGCCAGCCTTCTCGGCCTTGGCGGCCTTGCGCGCACGGAAGAAGCGTACCGGCGAGGCGATGGATTCGTCCAGCGAGCCCTCGCCCGTCAGGATGATCGCGCCGTAGGTGAAGCCCCAGGCAGCAATGAAGAACGTCAGGCTCGTCAGACCCTGGGTGGCATGCTCGCCGGCAAAGTTCATGATGTTCACGAACGAGACAATCCACGTAACGGCGGCCAGGCACAGCTCCACGAACCAGTGGCCCTTGCCGATGCGGTCCATATGCAGCGAGACGAACATCACGTAGAAGGCCATGAAGATGCCGATGAAGGCGTAGGTCTTGCTGAAGACGCTGATGTCGTAGGGGAAGAAGAGCTCCCAGAAGCCGAACACGAACATGGCGAGCCCCATCACCGGCTCGGTCCACGCGAGCACCCAGCCCGAGGTGGACGCAAAGCTGGAGATAATACCCAGCACGCCCAGCCCGATGAAGATCCACGGCAGCTGCTTGAGCAGGCCCGGCAGACCGGCGGTCGGCGTGATCATGAACGTGCCCTCTCCACCCGCGGCGGGAGTCACGTAGATATAGACGGCGTAGGCAAAGCAGAACGCGGCCATGATGACCAGGTTCCACTTCACAGACCAGAGCTTCTTAACGGTGCTTTCCTTCATAATCGCCCCTCCAACAATTCGCTCCCTGCGCGGCGGCGAGCCCGCGCATTCATGGTTGAAATTATAGCAACGCGCCCGGAGCCTTCATTATTCCTGATAGAGAATAGTGTGCGTCACGTCCGCTACGACTTGAACCGCGGGTTGAACCCCTTGCGCTGGCGCTGCCCCGCAAACTGGGACCCCTTGCGTGCATCGCGCTTGAGCGCCGCGATCACCTCGTCCTCGGGCCTACCCTCGGCGAGCGCGCGCAGGTGCACCACCGCGTCGCGGAGCCGCGCGGCCTCCTCAAAGTCCATGGCGGCCGAGGCGGCGCGCATGTCGTCTTCCATCTGCATGATCACGCGCTCCAGCTCCTCGGCGGGAAGCCCCGAGAGCTCCTCGGCCAGGCGCTGGCCCACGGATGCCCCCGTCTCGGGCGCGCCCTCGGCCGCGCCCTCCCCCGCCGGGGTGAAGAACTCGCCATGGCCGAGCGAATCGCCACGCGAGCGGTCGCGCCGCCCCACGTTCTCCTCGGCCTCGGTGATAAAGCTCGTGATGTCGCTGATGGCCTTGCGCACCGTGCGCGGCTCGATGCCATGCGCCTCGTTGAACGCCACCTGCAGGGCGCGACGGCGCTCCGTCTCGTCGATGGCGGCGCGCATGCTGTCGGTGATCGTGTCGGCGTACATGATCACCTCGCCCTGGGCGTTTCGCGCCGCGCGGCCGATGGTCTGGATGAGCGAGCGACGGTTGCGCAGGAACCCTTCCTTGTCCGCGTCCAGAATCGCCACGAGCGAGACCTCGGGCAGGTCCAGGCCCTCGCGCAGCAGGTTGATGCCCACGAGCACATCGATCTTGCCGGTCCGCAGGTCGCGCAGGATGTCCACGCGGTCGAGCGTGGCGGTGTCCGCGTGCATGTAGTTCACCTTCATGCCCGCATCGAGCAGATGGTCCGTCAGGTCCTCGGCCATGCGCTTGGTGAGCGTGGTCACCAGGCTGCGCTCGTGGCGTTCGGCCCGGATCTTCACCTCGTCCAGCAGGTCGTCGATCTGGCCGCGCACCGGACGCACGTCGATCTTGGGGTCGAGCAGGCCGGTGGGGCGGATGATCTGCTCCACCTGCTGCTGGCTCACGCGCAGCTCGTAGTCGCCGGGCGTGGCCGAGACGTAGATGAACTGCGGGACGCGCTGCTCGAACTCGTCGAATCGCAGCGGGCGGTTGTCCAGCGCACTCGGCAGGCGAAAGCCGTGCTCCACGAGCGTCACCTTACGCGAGCGGTCGCCCTCGTGCATGCCGCGGATCTGCGGCACCGTCACGTGGGACTCGTCGATGATGCAGAGCATGTCCTTGGGAAAGTAGTCGATGAGCGTGAACGGCGGCTCGCCGGGCTTGCGGCCGTCCAGGTGGCGCGAGTAGTTCTCAATGCCGTTGCAGAAGCCCATGGTCTCGAGCATCTCGAGGTCGTAGCGGGTACGCTGCTCCAAGCGCTGAGCCTCGAGCAGCTTGTCGGCCGCCTTGAGCTCGGCCACGCGGTGCTCCAGTTCCTCCTCGATCGTGCCGAGCGCGTGCGTTACCTTGGGCTTCTCTGTCACATAATGGGACGCCGGCCACACGGGGATGGCGTCGTACTCGCGGGTGATCTCGCCCGTCACCTCATTGATCTCGGCGATCTGCTCCACCTCGTCGCCAAAGAACTCAAAGCGCAGCGGATGCTCGGCATAGGGCGGAAACACGTCCACCACATCGCCCCGCACGCGGAAACACCCGCGTTGCAGGTCGTAGTCGTTGCGGTCGTACTGGATGTCGATGAGCGCGTGGATGAAGTCGTCGCGCTCGAGTGGCACCTTCTTGTCCACGTTGGGCGCGAGGCCCGCGTAGTCCTCGGGGCTGCCGATGCCGTAGATGCACGAGACGCTCGCCACCACGATCACGTCGCGCCGCGAGAGCAGGCTCGCCGTGGCCTGGTGGCGCAGCATCTCCACCTCCTCGTTGATGGAGGCGTCCTTCTCGATGTAGGTGTCCGACTGCGGCACGTAGGCCTCGGGCTGGTAGTAGTCGTAGTACGAGACGAAGTAGACCACGGCGTTCTCGGGAAAGAGCTCGCGCATCTCGGCCGCCACCTGGGCCGCGAGGGTCTTGTTGGGCTCCATGATAAGCGTGGGCTTGCCGAGCGCCTCGATGGTCTTGGCCATGGTGAAGGTCTTGCCCGAGCCCGTCACGCCGAGCAGCGTCTGGTAGCGGTCGCCCGCGCGGACGCCGGCCGCGAGCTTCTCGATGGCCTGGGGCTGGTCGCCCGCCGGCTCGTAGGGGCTCACCACATGGAACTGCGCGTCGCCCTCGGTCTGCCCAAAGCGCCGGAGCTCGCCGCCCACGCGCTCGACCTTGAAGTTCTCCATGTCCTCTCCCTTCATGTCCCGGCAAGGGGCATCGTACTCCCCCGCCGCGGCACCGCTCACGCGAAGGCGTTCGGATAGAGCTGACGATACCGATCGTGCGCGTTGTTCACGCGAATCAGATAGGTCTGCGTCTCGGGGAACGTGATGGCGTTGTGCAGCACCGTGTTCTGGGCAGCCCAGTCCTCCACGTTGCCCATGCCCGCGTTGTACGCCGCGATCGCCCGGTCGGTGGACCCGTTGAAGTAGCGCAGCAGATACGAGAGGTAGGCGCAGCCGAACTCGATGCTCGTCGCCGGATCGGTCAGGTTGGAGGCGCTGTAGGCAGCACCGTCCACGAGCCCGAGCGCCACCATATCCTGCGCGGTCTCGGGCATGAGCTGCATGAGCCCCTCCGCGCCCCGGTTGGAGACCGCCTGCGGATCCCAGCCGGACTCCGTGCGGACAACCGCGGCAACCAGATAGGGATCGACCCCGTGCCGCGTGGCCGAATCGGCGATCTGCTCCTCGTACTTCAGCGGATAGATGCCCTGGAAGAGCATCGCCGGGCCAAAGGAGTACACCGCGGAGATGACCCCCATCACCAGCACGATCGCCATCGGCACCACCCGAAACCACGCGAGCAGTCCCCGGCTACGCATGGGCCGCCTCCCCTGCCGGCGAGCGGTCGGCTGCCGGACCGGGAGCCGCATCCGGCGCGTCGCCCAGATCGACCCCGCGCTCAGCCAGATACGCGTCGAGCGCGGCGAAGAGCGAGTCGTCGGCGGCCGCGTTGTCGATGACGGCATCCGCGAGCGCGGCGAGCTCCGCTTCCGTGGACTGGACGTCCGCGCGGCGGTCGAAGTCGCCCGCGTCCATGCCCCGCTCGATGGCGCGCTGCCGGCGCAGCTCGCGCGGGGCGCTCACCGCCACCACGCCGTCCGCCAGGCCAAAGGCATCCTCAAAGCCCGCGGGCGCGGAGACCTCCACTACCGCGAGCGGCCACGCCGGCACGCGCGCCGTGCAGCACTCGGTAGGCAGCAAGCGATGCGTGAGCTGACGCAGGAGCGCGGGATGCACGAGGGCGTTCAGACGCGCGGTATCCTCGGGGGTAGAAAAGGCGCGGGCCGCGAGCACATGGCGCCGAACGCCGCCCTCGGCATCGAGCACGTCCCAGCCAAAGGCACTCGCGATGTCCTGCACCAGATCGGATCCCGGCACGTAGAGCCCCTTCGCAAGCTCGTCCAGATCAATCCTCAGGGCGCCGCGCGACTCAAGATAGCGCGCCGCAGTCGACTTACCCGATGCTATGTTGCCAAGCAAAAATAAGGTGAACATAACTACCCATTCTCGCGCATCCGGCGACTCCGCAGCGGCCGAAGCAGAAACAGCTCACAGGTCACCATCGCCGCCGCGCCGATGGCGCCGCCCACCACTCCGATGGATCCGATGCCAAGGGCGCCCACGGCCGCGCCGCCGAGCGCCGTACCGCCGCCGATACCCAAGTTGAAGATACCCGAGAAGATGGACATGGCCACCGCGGCGTCGTCCTCGCGCGTGCAGCGGATGAGCTCGGCCTGGAACCCCACGCTGAAGATGGTGTTGCAGGCACCCCATATCACGAAGGGCGCGAGCATGGCAACGAGCGTCACGCCGGCAAAGGGCCTCATGAGCAGCAGCACCGCGGCCACGCCGACAACGGAGAAACCGATGAAGCCCAGACGATGGCCGTCGTACCAGCGCGTGCAGATCAGGCTCGCCAGCAGGCCCGCCACGCCGAAGACCATGAGAGCGAAGGTGATGTCACCGGCCGGTAGTCCCGCCACCTGCGCCAGGAAGGGTTCGATGTAGCTGTAGCCCGTGTAGTAGGCCGTGGCGTAGAGCACCGTCACCGCGTAGATGCCCACGAGCAGGCGGTTGCGGAAGAGCAGGGGCACCCGACGGGGATCGAACGGCTCGCCCGCGGCAAGGGCGGGGAACACCACGGCCACGTACGCCACGAGCACCAGCGCGACCGTTCCCACGCAAGCGAAGGTCAGGCGCCAACCCACCAGCAACCCAATCGCGCGCCCCAGGGGCAGGCCGAAGATCTGTGCCACGGCGGTGCCGGTGGATACCATCGATATGGCGAGCGGGCCGTGCTCCACGTCCACCAGGCGCGTGGCGATCACCGCCACCACGGACCAGAACACCGCGTGGGCGCAGGCGACCACCAGACGCGCGAGCACCAGCACCAGGTAGGTGGGCGCCGCCGCCGAGAGGAACTGGCCGCTGGCAAAGAGCGCGATCACGAACAGGAGCAGGCGCTTGAACTCCACACGGGAGGCGATGACCATGAGCGGCAGGGAGAGCAGCATCACCGCCCACGCGTAGGCGGTGATCATCACGCCGGTGCCGGCCTCGGTGAGCCCAAAGGTGCTCCCGATATCGGTGAGCAGGCCGATCGGCATGAATTCCGAGGTGTTGAACACAAACGCCGAGCAGGCCAGCCCTATCAGCGGCAGCCATTGCCGCAGCGTCATCTTGCCGCCGTCGTTCACCATGCGGTCCATCCCTGTTCCCTTGTAATCGATAACGGCGGATATTGTACGCGCCGAAGCGGACCCGCCACGCCCGTCGGGCCGATGCACCCAAATGCCATAGCGGATGGGGCGCAGCATCGGGGCATGGGCGCACGAGTCGGTTCCGCGCGTCCTGCGTGCGAACATGCGTTTGTGTCCGTGCTATACTGGAGTATCCACGAGACGAGACGGCCGGGTCATCGGCTTGGATGGGGTCATCGGCTTGGATGCGAAAGGGGGCGCTGCCGTGGGCTCGCAAACGCATAACGTGCAACAGCTGATCGACCAGATCCTGGCCAGCGAGCGCGTGCGCACGAGCGCGCACTTCTCCGAGCGCGTCTACGGCGACGAGCCCCTGCTCACCACCGGTCGCCAGATGGCGAGCTACCTCCCCGACCGCTACCGCGAGATGAAGGCCATCAGCCGCTGGCAGGATGGCGTCGGAGCCGCGCGCGGGCGCTGGCTCTCCGAGGCAGAGCTACTCCACCGCCAGGGGACCTTCATGGCCGACTGGGAGGACGACTGCCCCTACCGGGGGCGCTTCAACAGCAGCTATCCCACGTACGACACCATGAGCGACCGGCAGCTACGCGGGTACTTCACCTGGCGCGCCGCGGTTCGGCGGGGACGAGTCGAGCACGCATGCGTGGCCTTCGCGTACCTCTATGTATACGAGCTGTTGAACGGCATCGGCGTGTCGAGCGCTGCGGAGGCGCAGGTGCGGATGCAGAGCTTCCTCGAGGTGGTTAACGACTGGGCGCCCGGCCTTGAGCGCGCCGCGGCGCCCTGGCTCATCGACCATGCGGCTTGGAACGGTCTGGACCCCGAGGGCATGTACGATCTGCCGGCGCTCGCACGCGACCGGCAGCTCCTCGAGCTTGCCCAGGCCATGGAGACTGTCGCGGAGGGGATTCCGGCTTGGAGGCCCCGGAACCTTGTACCGTGGTTTGAAGAGCGCGGTGCAGGCGGCGTGCAAGCTGGAACGACCGGGCGGCCCGGAAAGTCGGCGGCGCGACGTAACCTCAAGGCGGGGATTCCGCCGCTCGGCGATGAGGTTGAGGAGCGGCTGGCCCGCTCGCTCGACGCCCTCTCGAGCTACCGCGTGCTTCAGGGCGCGGTGGCCGCCGACCATGCCGCAGACGTTCGGCACGTGCTCTGTGCCGTGTTCCTGCGTCTGGCGGACCACTTTGACGCCCATCGCAAGCAGGGGCTTCTGGAGAGCTGGTTCGGCGCGCGCGTGGAGCTGCCCTACACCATGTTCGCCTCGGCGCTGTTCTGGTCGCCCGAGCATCATCCCGACGGCGTGTACGAGGTTGACCCGCTGCGGCGTTACCGCTGCCAGAACGGCTTGTGGACGTGCGACCGGGTTCACGGCAACGAGGGGCCGAGCGAGGCGCTCGGAAAGCTCGCGCGCGCCGTGGAGTGGGCGCTGGGAGATGCGCTTGGAGCTGACGTTCGGTCGGGCGAGGATGGTTCCGGGGACGCCGACGAAGCTGACACGGAGCGAGGCGGCGACACCCCCGCCGCCGCGCCGCCCGACGTTCCCAAGTACCTTGAGCGCATCATCGGCGAGGAGGTTGCCGCGCGGCTCGCTTGGAACGAGGCACACAAGCCCTTCGTGCTCGACATCGACCTCTCAGCGCTCGCCGGCATCCGCAGCGCCGCGGCGCAGACGCGCGAGGCACTGCTGATCGATGAGGAGCGCGAGGAGGGGCAGGCAGCCAGCGGAGAGGGCGACGCTGCCGCGGAAGCCAAGGTCGCGAGCGAGGGGGCAGGCGCGGGACCCGATGACGTGGCAGCCCCGCTGCAGGCGCCCGAACCCAACGCCGCACCCGCACCCGAACCCGGGCCCGCCCCTCAGCCGCCATCGCCCGAACCCGCGCCAATGGCCCAGACCGCCGACGCCGTCCCGGGCCTCGCGCCTCTCCAGACGGCGTACCTGCGCGCACTCGCCAGCGGAGACGCCGCGGCTCGGGACAACGCGCTACAGAGCGCCGGCACCTCGGAAGACCTGATCGTCGACACCATCAACGAGGCGCTGTTCGACCTCTTGGGAGACACCGCCGTGGAGTTCGGCGACGATGGCCCCGAGCTCGTGGAAGACTACCGCGAAGACGTGGAAGGAATCTTGGACCATGACTGACACCGCTGCGAACGCCGCGCCCCGCGTACCCCGCCGCGTAGCCGCGACCATCCTGAACTCGCTCAAGGGCGGCGTGGTGCCGCGCATTGGCCTCCCCTACATCACCGTCGGCCGCGAGACCGAGATTCGCGCGCTGCTCACCGACCTCGACCTCATCGCCGACGGCGGCGCGAGCTTCCGCTTCCTGGTGGGACGCTACGGTGCCGGCAAGAGCTTCCTCATCCAGACCATCCGCACGCACGCCATGGGCGAGGGATTCGTGGTGGCGGACGCGGACCTCTCGCCGGAGCGCCGGCTCCAGGGCGGGCAGGGCCAGGGCCTTGCCACCTATCGCGAGCTCGTGCGCAACCTCTCAACCAAGACCCGGCCCGAGGGCGGTGCGCTCGGTCTCGTGCTCGACCGCTGGGTGCGAGCGCTGGGAGAGGCCACGGAAGACGAGGTGCGCAGCGGCCTCGCCCCGCTCGAGGAGCTCGTCCACGGGTTCGACTTCGCCCGCATGCTCAGGCGCTATTGGGCAGCCGTGCGCGAGGGTGAAGAGGAGACGCAGGCCAACGTCTTGCGCTGGCTGCGCGGCGAGTACCGCGCCAAGACGGAGGCCAAGGGCGACCTGGGCGTGAGCTGCATCATCACCGACGACGACTGGTACGACTACGTCAAGCTGCTGGCCGCCTTCCTTGTGAACGCGGGGTACAAGGGACTGCTCGTGATGATCGACGAGCTGGTGAACCTCTTCAAGATCCCCAACGCCATCACGCGCCAGTACAACTACGAGAAGATCCTGACCATGTACAACGACACGCTGCAGGGTCGGGCAAGGCATCTGGGCATCATCATGGGCGGCACGCCGAGCGCCATCGAGGACCGTCGGCGCGGCGTGTTCAGCTACGAGGCGCTGAGGAGCCGACTCACGCAGGGGCGGTTCGCCACCGACGACATGCGCGACATGCTGGCGCCCATCATCCGGCTGCATCCGCTCACGTACGAGGAGCTTCTTGTGCTGATCGAGAAGCTCGCCCAGATACATGCCGGCTACTTTGGCTATCCCCTGCGGCTCACGGAGCAGGATCTGGTCTCGTTCCTCAAAATCGAGTTCAGCCGCGTGGGAGCGGACTCGCACCTCACCCCGCGCGAGGTGATCCGCGACTTCATCGAGCTGCTGGACATCATGTACCAGAATCCGGATGCGGGCATTTCCGAGCTCCTCGCCCAGCAGGGCGGGGGCACTGGCAGTGTGGCCGAGGGCGCTGGCGGTGGGGCGGCGGGGGGCTCGGCCGGCGCCGATGCCTACGCCGAGTTCACGCTCTAGAACCGGGGTGCGGTGGGGGGGCTCCAAAAGACTCTCAGCGCGCCATTATTTTGCGCCGAGGGACCATCCGCCCATTCGTTTTCGCGGTCGTGGACAAAAAGCGCGCCGCTTGGACTCTTGGGAGCCCTGAAAGGGCGGATTCGAGGGCCTTTCAGCCCGAAATCGGGGTCTCCGGACCCCTGCAAGCCATGCACACCCGGCTCGTGCCAGCAAAACCGCAGGATAGCTTCGGCCGGCCACCGCGCAGTGCGCCCGATAGAGTCCAAGCGGTGCGGTTTGTCCACGACCCCGAAAACGAACGACGCGCCGCCCCGTCAAAGCGAAAGCGGCGCACCGGAACCACTCCAGTGCGCCGCTATAAAGCTTCGGCTAATTAAGCTTCAGCCGATATGGTACGTTCTGCTGCATCCGCGGCTTTCACCGCATCTTTCAGCTCGTGCGCGGCAGTCTCTACCTTCGTCCCATACACGATTTGTACGTTCTCATCGTTGACGCGTATGACGCCCAACGAGCCGGTAGCCTTAAGCGCCGCCTCATCGACCACGGACGTATCATGCAACACCAAGCGCAAACGGCTGATGCAATTGTCAATATCAACGATGTTCTTGCGCCCTCCAACGGCTTCCATGATAGCCAGGCCCATATCGCCCACAGAGACATCTCCCAGCTCTTCCGCATCGACATCACGTCCGGGGGTCTTGAGGTTCTTCTTGGTGATCACGTACTTGAACACGTTGTAGTAGACCACCGCGTACACGATGCCGATGATGACATTCACATACCACAGTGTTTGCGGCCCGCGCAGAATGCCGAAGAGCGCCAAATCGATCAGGCCTCCACCCGCATTGCCGATGCACACGCCCAACAGTGTATTGATCAGGAACGAAAGGCCGGCCATGCAGGCATGGAAGACCCAGAGTACAGGCGAGATGAAGATGAAGCTGAACTCGATGGGCTCGGTAATGCCCGTCACGAAACTCGTGACGCCCGCAGCGAGCAACATGCCCTTGACCTTTTCCCGGTTCTCGGGAAGCGCCGTGCGATACATGGCGAAGCATGCAGCGGGCAAGCCGAAGATCATGAAGGGATGCGTGCCCTGCGTAAGGAAGCGCGTTGCCTGGCGCATGAGGTCCATATCAGGATTGCTTTGCATGAGCAGGGCGTTGAAGATGTTAAGTGCACCAGATACGGGCTCCCCTGCAACGGTAGCGCTCCCGCCGATGGGCGTGAATCGGATGAGCTGGTTCAGGATGTGATGCAGACCCGTGGGGATCAGCAGGCGCTCGAGGAAGCCGTAGATAAAGGTTCCGAACGCTCCCGCCGCCTGAATAAGGTTGCCAAAGGCGTCTATGAGCAGGGAGAACCACGGCCAGGCAAAGTACGCCACGATGCCCACGAACGGCACCGTCAGTACCATCATGATGGGAACCAGGCGCGTACCGGAGAAGAAGCTGAACGCGGCGGGCAGCTGCGTGCGATGGAAGCGGTTGTGGACGAACGCCGTCCACAGGCCCACGATCACGCCGCCGAACACGCTCATACGGTAGGTAAAGATGCCGAGCTCCGTGTTGTACATCGCGTTTTGGCTTGTGGCTTCTTCGACGGAGAGGCCGCTGGCCGCAAGGGCGTCAACGGTGGTGGTGTCAGCCGTAATGCCCTGCAGGTTCAGGAAGAACGAGATGGTTGCATGGAACAGCGCGAAACCCACTACGGCGGCGAAGGCAGCCGTCTCCTTGTCTTCGCGCGTCATGCCGATGGCGATGGACAGGCAGAAGAGGATCGGCAGCAACCCAAAGAGCTGGCCGGCGAGCTTATTGACCAGGTTGATAAAACCGTCCACGAACGCGATGCTCGAAAGCGCATCGCCGAAGATCATCTGATTGGTGAGCAGAGACGCAAGGCCCAGCAGTAGGCCCGCGGCGACGATGAGCGATAGCGGGGCCATCATCGACTTGCCGAACTTCTGAATAAACGTCCGCATGGTTCCCCTCCTAGAAAGGATGGTGGGCTACTTGAAATCGGGCCAGTAATCCTTGTTCGCCTCTATGAGGTCGTCGAGAACCGCGCGCGCTACGCTGGCATCCTTCATGGTCTTGGAAAGGATGAACGCCTGGAGCAGCTTATGGTAGGACCGTTCGAAGTACGCCTCCACCACCAGCTTTTCCGCTGCAAGCTGCTGTTCGATGAGACCTTTCTGGAACCAGGGAATCTCTCCGATGGAAAGCGGCTCAGGCCCATTCGACCCCACGATGCACGGGATCTCGACCATGGCGGTTTCGGGGAGGTTCGACACGGCGCCGTTGTTGGGGACGATGAGGAGCATGCGTTCATGCGTGTTGTAGGCAATGGCGCAGGCCAGATCCACAATGAACGACGCATGCACGCCGATCTTCAACGTGGTGCCCTCCGACGTCCCCGCACTTGCGATGCGCCGACACTCGGAGAAGACCTCCTTCTCACGAATATCGCGCACCATATCGACACGTGTGTATTTAGGATCAGATTCCTCGACCACATGGTCCGGGAAGAAGTAGTACTTGAAGTACGTCGTGGGAAGCACCGTGGGGTCGCAGGCGAAGACCTCGCGTGCGAAGCGATATGTCTTAAGCCAGTCTTCGTCGTTCAGACGCGGTTCGCACCCCAGCGGTTCGAGGTTATAACCGTTCTTCGACACATACTCCTTCAGCCGCGGCATGAGGTCGTTACCTTCCTGGTCGCGCACGTCCGACCACCAACCGAAGTGGTTGAGACCGTAGTAACGCACCACCAGATCCTTGCGGGACTGCAACCCCACGATCTTCGCCATGCGTTCCATGATGTCGATGGGCATGTCGCAGATGTTGAGTACCTTGGAATTCGGTCGCACCTTGCGAACCGCCTCGGCCACAATGGCTGCCGGGTTGGAGTAATTAAGCATCCAGCAATCCGGGCTCCAACGCTCCATGAAGTCAATGAGCTCGATAACGTCCGGAATAGAGCGCAACCCGTATGCCATGCCTCCTACGCCGCACGTTTCCTGGCCCACCAGGCCGTGAGCGAGCGGAATTTTCTCGTCGCGATCCCGCATCTCGTATTTGCCGCTGCGGATGTGCGCCATGCAGAAGTCCACGTCGGTAAAGGCCGTCTCGGGATCCTCGGTAGCACAGAACGCGATGTGCGGGGCACGTTCGCGTACGATGATCTCGCACGCATCCGCAACCAGCTTCTGGCGCGTCGGGTCGTTGTCGTACAGCTTGATCTGGCGGATGGGGAAGCGATCCAGGTTATCCAGGAGCATCAAGATGATCTCCGGCGTATAGGTGCTTCCCCCTCCCGCGATTACGATGGATGACGGATGGAGTTCCATTGCTTTCCTCCCCTTGCCTCGAAATCATTTGTCGCACGGGGAGTGACGCCCCCTCCTCGCTCAGCTTCTATCGTAAGGAAGGCGGGGCTCCAGCGATCGTGCCCGAGAATCACTCAGTAACGGGAAACGTTCTTCTCAATGCGAAATAAATTCCGCATTGTCTTCTTCCCAGTGAGACATCCCCGATAATGAATAGGTTTACGTTTCGACAGCTCAACGTGACGGGAAAAGGGGTAAGCGATGGGATCTTCGTTCGACCGCATCGTCAACAGGAGCTATCGTAACCTGAGCGATATCGACGTTCAGATTCTCCAGACCGTTGCAGACGACCTTTCGGCGGTACAGGAGCTCTCTATCAGCGCGCTCGCTGAACGATGCAACGTCTCGCCCTCGACCATCCTGCGCATGACGCGCCATCTTGGCTTCTCCGGCTACAGCGATTTCAAGTACTTCCTGCGCCACGAAACGGGACGTCGCACGGGTCTGCCAGGCCAATCCTTCGATGCCGGAGCGCCGGTGCGCGTGGCTCTGGAGGATATTGCGCAGACAGCCCGGCATTTTCAAAAAAGTGCCCAGCTCAACGAAATCTATGCTCGTATCCGCGACGCGCGCAAGATCTACGCGTTCGGTACCGGCTATGGGCAACGGCTCATGCTAGAGGATTTTTCACGCTGCATGCAACTCATCGGCATCGATGTGATCCAGATTCCAGCCGTCGGCGAGCTCCGGCTCATCAAACAACATATGCGCAAGGACGATCTGCTCATCATCGCTTCGCTATCCGGCTGCATCGATCGGTTTCGCGACGTATTCCAGGCCATCAACATCATCGGGACCACCGTGGTCTCCATCACCAACCTGGACAACAACGAACTCGCATCGTTTACCGACTACAGTTTGTACTTCCAGAACAGCATCATGTTGGATGACTTGAACGTATCGTCCAGCACGTTTGTAACGCTCCATCTGGTGCTCCACCTGCTTATAGAGGGCTATAAGGAATGGCTTCTCCAGAGAGAAGGCGAGTAGTGGAGTCTGCATATGCGGCAATGCCCGGATTGAAGAGGCGCGCTAGGTGTTTAGCGCCAATAGGTTGTTTACATTGCAGATGTGACAAAGGGGGAGGTCTCCGCCAAGCTGCGAGCTGTCTACGCTTACGGCAAGGGGGGCCTCCCATGAAGCGGCATCCCAACGCAAGGGTGGCCCCGAGGGGCCGAGAGGCGCTCGTCTCCAGGGTAAGAGCGGGCGAGCGCGTCTCCGACGCCGCGCGGCAGATGGGGGCCGGCCGCCAGACGGCCTCCAAGCGGCTCGCCCGCGACCGCCTCGGCGAGGGGGCGGCCGACCGCTCGAGCCGGCCGCCGCGCATCGCCCGGGCGCCCCCCGAGGCCGGGCGGAGGGTCGTCGTGTATGTGGTCAAATATAAGTCGACACTTGGGGATGCTGACGTTTTTCCAACCCAAAACGTCCTATGCCGCGAGTCCCAGCGACATCCCGTATTGGGCGGGGCTCATCCCTCCCAATGATACCTCGATGCGCTTCTCGTTGCACCACTCGATGTAATCATCCGGTGCCTCCATGAACCGCCCTGTCGACCAGCCCTTCCAGTCTCGGCCGTAGAAGGACCCCGCCTTGAGGCGCCCGAAGAGCCCCTCCATCGCCGAGTTGTCCGGGCTGCGCCCCTTCCTCGACATCGACCTGGTTATCCCGTAGCGCTCGCACCCCTCGACCCATCCGGGCCAGCGGTAGCGGCGGCCCGGCGGATTCTAGCGGCGGATGCAGCACCCGCTAACTAAGCCGCATCTTCCGACTCGTCTATCAGCTTCAAGAAAAGCTCGCTCGGCTTCATGAACCCGAGCGTCTTCCTCGGCCTGTCGTTGAGCTCCTCTGCGACGGCGTCGAGGTAGTCTTCCGGGTACGCGCTCAAGTCGGTCCCCTTCGGGAAGTACTGGCGGAGGAGGCCGTTCGTGTTCTCGTTCGTGCCGCGCTGCCGAGGCGAGTGAGGGTCGCAGAAGTACACCTGCATGCCGAGCGCCGCGCCGATCCTCCCGTGTCGCGCGAGCTCGCTTCCCTGGTCCCGCGTCAGCGAGTTCAGCATGGGCTCTGGCAGGCGGGCCATCTTCTTCACCATGGCGTCCCGCACCCGCTCGGCGCCGTGCCCGTCCGGCAGGTGGAGCAGCATCGTGAAGCGGGTCGCGCGCTCCACGAGCGTCCCGATGGCCGACCTGTTGGCCGCGCCGGTGATCAGGTCGCCCTCCCAGTGGCCGGGCACGGCGCGGTCCTCGGCCTCCACCGGCCGCTCGCTGATCATGGCCATGGGGTCCCTGAAGCGCGGCCTGCGCCCGTCGCCGGCCGACCTGGGGCGGCGGCTGGCGCGGCCCGACCGGAGCCTCGCCTCTATGTCGCGCCCGAGCCGGCCCTTCGACTGCACGTAGACGGCCTGGTATATGGTCTCGTGGCAAACGCTCATGGCGCCATTATCGGGGAGCCCGCGGCGGAGCCAGCCGGAAACCTGCCCGGGCGACCGATGCGCGTCCAGCTTCCCCTGCACCACGCGGCGCAGGCGCGGGCCGTCCATCTTCCTCGGCTTCGGCCGCCTGAGTCGGTTGGTCGAGAGCTGCTGCGCGCGGTAGGGGCCGTAGCCGCCGGTCGGGCCGGCGTTGGACTTGATCTCCCGGCTCACCGTGGAAGGGCTCCTGCCCAGCCCCGCGGCTATGGTTCGGATGGACTCGCCCGCGCGCAGGCCGTCGGCGATGGCGATGCGCTCATCCCGGGAGAGATAGTAGCCGTCTATCTTCTTAGGTTCTTCCATGTCTCCACGATACCGGTCCACGAGAGCGCGCTCGTCGCGTCCGGTCGATCTCGTGCGCCCGTTCCTCCAAACCTTGCCGGTGCGCTTTGAGACGCCAACCGACTTGGCCGCCTGCGTGAAGCTCATGCCGCCGGAGACGAGCTCGAAGTACTCTGCCCTGCGCGCCTCCCGCATCTCCTTCAGCTTTCCGTAGACGACCCCGTCGAATTCGCAGCCCATCGTAAACACCCTTTCCGATCAAGGGTGTTGCAACGTTCGCTAGAATCGGCTCCTTCGTGGCGTAAAAATAAGGGGGGGGGAGGTCGCAGCTGAACTGCGCCCCAGAATGCAAAGGACCCCGTTTCCTGAACATCAAAAGAAGTGAATCAGGCGGCCCGGCCGCGTCTGTACTCGACCGGGCTGCTTCCGCCTAGGCGCTTCTTGATGCGCACGTTGTTGTACCAGTCGATGTACTTTCCCAAATCCCTTTCGAAAACGTCGGGGTCGTCTCCCTTCCAATCGTAGTAAAGCTCGGTCTTGACCATCGAGAAGAAGTTTTCAGCCTTCGCATTGTCGAGGCAGTTTCCTTTGCGGGACATGGACTGGACTATCCCCATCCGCTCAAGCGCGA
>NZ_CABWID010000019.1 GCF_902501965.1 Collinsella sp. AK_207A
CATCTCCACCATTCCTTCAACTGGGAAAATGCCGCCCCCGGGGCCCGGATAGGACCTCGGGGGCGTTCGGTTAACTGCGGGAGCGTGCCGTCAGCTCAATGTGTTCGGTTGGGATCGGAAATCAACCGTTAGTAAGCAACCGCCTAGATAAGAATAACCCGCTATACCCACTTGCTTAGAGTGGAATCTAACTTGGTTCGCATTCCTACCTACCTAAGGAAAAAACGAACCAGATACGTTCGTTCACTCCGCTACAGCCCGGCGTCGCGAAGTCGGCGCTCGATGCCCTCTAAGGTCATCCGGTTGGCAAAGAGTTGCTGGTACGTAGCCGTCTTCACCTTGCCCTCCGCGCGGAACTCCGCTAGGCGCGCCCGCGTATCGGCCAGCTCCGCGCGGATGCCCGCCACGAAGTGATCGTAGCGGGCCAGGCGGTCGGCATCGGTCGCGCTATTCATGCGGCACGCCCCTAATCCAGAAACGACACGGTCTCTTCCAGCGGCTTCCGCTTGGCGTGCAGGTGCGCCGGACGGCTCCGCTCGCTCGGATACCCCAAGGGCATCACCGAGATGATGCGTTGCTCCTTGGGAATGTCGAAACGTCGGCGCAGTTCGGAGGGGTCGATGAGCCCCACCCAACAGGTATGGAGGCCCAGCTCCTCGGCGGCGAGCATCATGTGCGTGGCCACGATGGAAGTGTCCACCACGCCAAAGTCGCAGACATCCGGATGGCGCGCCTCCGTCATGTCGTAGGCGAGGATGAGCACCACGGGCGCCCCGAACCGGCAGCGCGTGCCGGCGTCCATCTTCTCCAGCCCCTCAGCGCCACGCACCACGTAGATGCGCTGCGGCTGCTTGTTCTCAGCCGTGGGCGCCAAGCGGCCGGCCTCGAGCACGCGCCGGAGTTTTTCATCTTCAACGGGCGTGTCCGCAAAGCGACGCTCGGAGAAACGGCTGGTTGCCAGTTCGAGAAAGTCCATGACCCTGTTCCCTTCGACGTGGATTTCGCCTGAGCAGATCGCCGGACTAGGACGTTGCCAGCAGCGGTGACAGCTCCCCCACCGCGAGCAGCGTGACCCGGTGCATCGCACGGCTCACCGCCGTGTAGAGCCGACGGCGGGCAAGCGGGGTGTCCGGATAGACCGTCGCGCTAGCATCCGGGATGATCACGTGATCAAACTCCAGGCCCTTGGCCATCGCGAGCGTCATGATCACCACGCCCACGGCCGGCAGCGTCTCGCCGCGCTTCACCGTGGGCACCTCGCCGCCCAGCAAGCGCGAGATGCGACGCACCGCCTCGCCATCGTGCGCCACGATGGCCGTCAGCCCCTCGCCATCCCGCGCGGCCTGCACGAGTCCGTGCAGTTCCCGCACCAGCGCGTCCTGATCCGGCAGCGCCTCGCGACGAGGCTCCCCTCCGGCGCGGCGTACGCTCGCGAGCTTGACGTCGTCCCCCATGTGCACCAACGCGCTGAAGACCGCCGTCACCTCGGGGGTCGAACGGTAGCTCGTGAGCAGGCGGCACACGTCAACCTGGCCATGGCTCGCGGTGAAGACCTCGCGAATCCGCTCGAAACTCGCCGTGCCCTCGCGAATCGCCTGGTTCTGGTCGCCGAGCAGAAGGAAGTGGGCTCGGCTGAAGAACTTGGCGAGCACGCGCAGCTGAGCGGCCGTGTAGTCCTGTACCTCATCGATCATCACGTAACGGGCATCGCTCGCCCCGCGCCCGCAGATCAACAGACGAAGGTAGAGGAATTCCGTGGCGGAGAGGGCTTGCTTGCCGAGTGCCCGCATGCCCAGGCGATCCAGGCGCAACCAGGCGAGCTGGTCGATCTGCCGATCTGCCTCGGCCTTGAACAGCTGCTCCACGTACTTGCGGCACTGACTCGCCGTCTCGGCCTCGTCGGCGGGGTTCGCCACAAAACCGAGCAGCTGTATCTGCTCTTCAACGTCGAGGCCGAGCATGCGCTCCTGCCAGGATTCGTCGCGCGACATGCGCCCGAACTTCTGATCCAAGCGATCATGCAGCTCGTCGGTCACCAGGGCCACGAACCGCGGTCCCAGGCCGAACTGCTCGCACTTGCGCACCACGGCCGCGATCTGGGGCGCGGCGAGCAGCGTCTCTCCGTTCACCGTGATGGCGCGAATGTCGTCCTGCTCCACCGACACGCCCGGCAACGCCGCATCCAGTGCGTCGAGAGATTCCTCCGGCGTGGTGGTGCCATCGTCACGGTTGCCCGCCCCCTGCTCGGCCACGAAGTCGCGCCAGGTGAAGAGCTGCGGGTTCGCCTCGCCCATACTGGGCAGCACGCCGTCGATGTAGCGCTCGAAGACGTCGTTCGGGCTGAAAAGGACCACCTGGTCAGCGCTGAGCCGCTCGTGCTCCTGGTAGAGCAGATAGGCCACGCGTTGCAGCATGACGCTCGTCTTGCCCGAGCCCGCGATGCCGTTCACCAGCAAGACCGGCACGTCCTCGTGGCGCACGACCTCGTTCTGCTCGCGCTGGATGGTGGCGGTGATGGCTTGGAGCTTCTCGCTGTGGTGCTTGCGCAGCGCGTTCAGCAGCAGCGAGTCCTCGATGGCAACGGTGGTGTCGAAGTACGCGCGAAGCTGATCGCGGTCGATGTCGAACTGACGGCGCAGCTCGAGCACCACGTTGCGCACGCGGTCGCGCACCATGTAGGAGGTGGGACCGTTCTCCTGGTTGTAGTAGGTTTCCGCGATGGGATTGCGCCAGTCCACGACGAGCGGCTCGTGGTCCTCGTCGGTGATGCCCACCGCGCCGATGTAGACGTCTTCAGAGGGGCGCCCCGGGCGCATCTGCAGGCGTACCTTGGCAAAGTAGGGCTGACGTAGCAGCAGGAGCACGCGGCGCAGGCGGTCAACGGAGAAGTCGTGATACTGGTTGTAGGCGTCGATAACCGCGTTCAGCGTTTCGATGGCCGCAAGCGTCTCCATGGTCTCATCGGCACCGGTAAAGTCCGGGCGAATCTCCTCGGACATGGTCACCAGGTCCGCGGCAGCAGCCTTGTGCTCATGCTCGAGCTGGTGAGTCAACTCGTCGCGATATCCCAGGAGCTTTTTATAGAGCTCATTTAGGTGCGCCTGTTCTTCCTGGAAGATCGGATCATCGGCCTGATCGCTCTCAGACTGCTGGAGCACGGCATCTGGCGTGGTGGTGTTGGCGTCCATGTTCCTCCTCATGAAAGTTCGCGTACCCCAGTGTACCCGATGGCTCCAAAAGCCATCTGCAAGCACGATATTTCGGCCCGAGAATCAAAACTCGCTGCATTGGTACAGGGTTTCCGTGACCCTTACAGTATCGCGTGCTATGGCAGTTTTCCGACCTGCGGTTCCGCACGCAAAAGGGATCGGTCTACTCGACCGGCCCCCATAGATCTGTACCATTACAGCGAGTTTTGAATTCAACCCACCTGCAACGCCGCTAATCACGATCAGCCGCGTCGAGTATCCCTTCAACGAAGCCGCCCTGATACAGATGCTCCGTCTTCAGTGCTTTCCAGGTGTCGTAATTCAAGACGTCGCCGTTCAATTTCTGGCTGTATTGCTCTTCCAGCATGGCGCGCGAAAAGTCATACCGGTCGACGTTCGCCGTCTCGTCGCTCTCGCTTAGACTCATCTGAATCTGCTGGACCTCGGGCATGCAGGCAAAGATTGCCGTGGCATCGTACACCAGCGCCGCATCGATGAATTCGCTATCGTACGCATCCAGCACCGACCCATACCGAAGTGTCAGGATGCCACGCTCTTGGCTCGTATCCACCTGTGTCGACCACTCACCAAGCGGCAGCGAGGACACCAGAGCCGACAGCGTAGACGAATCCGAAATACTCGTTCCCATATACGCATTGGGCGGCTCCGCCTCCACCACCATGTTCAGCAAATCGTCGGCAGGATCGCCATCGATACGAACCGTACCGTCGGGGCTCACCACGATGGCATCGTCGTTATCCTGAATCTGAACTCCCTGTTTGCCCACGGAAAGGGAGGTGCCATCATGATTCACGCTGATATCGCCATCGGTCACGTTGTCGAAGAGGATGGCGCCCATGGCCACACCGATGAGGGGAATGCCGATCATAACGACAAGCAAAACACCGGCAAGCACGAGGAGCAGCTTCTTATGCGCCTTAACCGTGGTCGATGCCTTCGTTGTCACCGTTTCAGGCTGCGGCAGCACCGGAGCGCTCGGGCCCTTCATATCCTCGTCAGCCGATGTAGCCCCGCTCTGATTTGAACTGTCAGCCTCCTGGGATCCGTCACCCGACAACAGCTCGTCGACACTCGAGATGCTCTGCTTTGCCTCCTCGAGCGCTTGAGCCGCATCGATACCGCTCGCCACGAGGTCTTCGTAGCGAGCCATGAGGTTGCCGTAAATCTCTTCCTTGAGTTCGATGAGCTCGGCCGTCATAACCTTGCCCTCAAAGAGGTGCTCAACGTACATGCGAAGCTCATTCATGGTGTCCCCCATCCGTTGCCGCCGACTTCGCGGGCGCGGTCGTTTCAAGCAGGCGGTCGATGATATCCCGTACCTCACGCCACCGTTCGGTAGCCTGTTCGAGCTCATCCAAGCCGGCCTGCGTCACGCGGTAGTACTTACGACGCGCGCCCTGGGTCTCGTCCCCCCAATAGCTCTCCACCAGCGAGGACTTCTCAAGCCGCTTCAAACTTGTATAGAGCGAAGGCTCCTTCATCTCGTAGTCGCCCAAGCTCTTGTGCGCTACGCACTTGAGAATCTCGTATCCGTAGCTATCGCCATCGGCAAGCACGCACAAGATAATCGCGTCGATATTGCCGCGGATCAAATCGCTCGTCACATCTTTGCTCGTCGCCATTAGCACCTCCTCATCTCATTGAGACTACTCTAACACATACTACTATGTGTGACGATGTAGTATTTCAGACAGTTCTTTCTCGAGGTACAAAAAAGCCCTGCTCCTCAAGGAAGCAGGGCTTGGCGTTCAAAGATGCGCTGGAAGCGTAAAGCTACTCAGCCAGGAAGTTGCGCTGGACGGCGGGGTCGACCTTGACGCCCGGGCCCATGGTGGAGGACATGGAGATGCTCTTGACGTACTTGCCCTTGGCGGACGCGGGCTTAACACGCAGGATCTCGGTGTAGAGCGCTGCGTAGTTCTCGATGAGCTTCTGATCGTCGAAGGAGACGCGGCCCATCGGAACGTGGCAGATGCCGTAACGGTCGGCACGGTACTCAACACGACCAGCCTTGAGCTCGCCGACCATCTTGGCGACGTCCATGGTCACGGTGCCGAGCTTGGGGTTCGGCATGAGGCCACGGGGACCAAGGATCTTACCGATGCGGCCGACCTTGGCCATCATCGGCGGGGTGGCGATAGCAGCGTCGAAGTTGATCTCGCCGGCCTGGATCTGGGCAACGAGCTCGTCGGAACCGATCACATCGGCACCGGCCTCCTCGGCCTCGCGAGCCTTCTCGCCCTCGGCGAAGACGGCCACGCGCACGGACTTACCGGTACCATGGGGCAGGGAGATGGAACCGCGGATGTTCTGATCGGCCTTACGGGTGTCAACGCCCAGACGGAAGTGAACCTCGACGGTCTCGTCGAACTTCTTGTGAGCGCTATCCTTGACGAGCTTCACAGCCTCGGCGGGCGTGTAAAGGTTCGTGCGGTCGATCTTGGCCGCAGCCTCGCGGTAGAGCTTGCCATGCTTCTTAGCCATATCAATACCTCCTGTGGTGCAAACGGGAGAACACCCTCCCACATCGAGCGCGACGACCCTATGCCGTCGCGCAATTACCCAATTGGAGCCGACGTTACTCGGCGATGGTCACGCCCATGGAACGGGCGGTGCCGGCGACGATCTTCTTGGCGGCCTCGATATCGTTGGCATTGAGGTCCGGCATCTTGATCTCGGCGATCTTGGTGAGCTGCTCCTGGGAGAGCTGTCCAACCTTGACGCTCTGCGGGGTGGCAGAACCGCCCTTGAGCTTGAGCTCCTTCTTGATGAGGTGAGCCGCAGGCGGGGTCTTGGTCACGAAGGTGAACGTACGATCCTCGTAAACGGTGATCTCGACGGGGATGATGTCGCCCATCTTGTCCTGCGTGGCGGCATTGAACGCCTGGCAGAACTGCATGATGTTGACCTGAGCGGCACCGAGCGCCGGACCAACGGGAGGAGCCGGGTTCGCCTTACCGGCGTCGATCTGAAGCTTGATGACGGTGGTTACCTTCTTCTGAGCCATCTGTCTTCCTTCCTCACGCTAAAAGCGAAGTAATCTTACCTATCGTCAGCGCCGATCCCACTAGAAGCTCGCGTCCTGGTGAGCGGCCAGAAGCGAAGCGGGGACGCGAACGGACAACCTTACGCGATGACCTCGATCTGGTCGAACGCAAGCTCGACCGGGGTCTCGCGGCCAAAGATGAGCAGCGTGACCTTGACCTTGCCAGCCTCGGCGTTGACCTCAGCCACCTGGCCGTCAAAGCCGGCAAGCGGGCCAGAGGTAACGCGGATGGAGGTGCCGACCTCGATGGAGGTGGCAGTACGCTTGGGCGCGTCGCCCTTATCGGACTTGCGCATCATCTTGTTGTACTCATCACGGGAAAGCGGCGCGGGCTTGCCGCTGCCGCCGAGGAAACCGGTCACGCCGGGCGTGTTGCGCACGCAGGTCCAGGAGTCATCGTCCATTTCCATGCGAACGAGCACATAGCCGGGGAAGACCTTGGAATCCTTGGCGACGCGCTCGCCGCCCTCCTTGATCTCGACAACGCGCTCCATGGGAATCTGGATGTCGAAGATGCGATCCTGCATGCCCATGGTCTCGATACGATGCTCAAGGTCGGTCTTGACCTTGTTCTCGTAGCCCGAGTAGGTGTGAACGACGTACCAACGCTTGGACATTGCCTACCCCCTAAGACCGGCAAACAGCACCAAACCCTGGCTGATAACAGCATCAACCAGAGCAATGGCGACTCCCACGACGATGAGCGAGACGCACACCGCCACGGAGTAGTTGATCAGTTCTTTCTTGGTGGGCCACACGCAACGCTTCATCTCGGAGCGCACGGAGCCAAAGTACTTCTTGATACGGGTGAACACGCCCGGCTTCTTAGCCTTCTTGGTGCTCTTCTTGTCCGGAGTAGCGTCCTTCTTCTTGAGGACGCTCTTCTTGTCCGCGCCCTTGGCCTTGGAATCGGTAGCCAGGTTAGCGGGCTGCTCCGAAACCTTCTTCTTGCTCTTCTTAGTGGCCATTGCGCCCTACCTCCGGCGAAACCCGCCTTGTACGTTAGAAACCGTAAGCCTCGCGAGGAGGCTTACGGAGGTGAATCTGGCACGCCAGGAAGGACTCGAACCCTCAACACTCGGTTTTGGAGACCGATGCTCTACCAATTGAACTACTGGCGTGTAAATGAGAGACTAGCGCGTCTCCTTGTGGACCGTGTGCTTACGGCACCAGGGGCAATACTTCTTGATCTCCATGCGATCAGGCATGTTCGCCTTGTTCTTGGTCGTGGTGTAGTTGCGGCGCTTGCACTCGGTGCAAGCGAGGGTAACCATAGTGCGCATGTATCTTATACCTCCAATACCGTCCCATACGGGCACGGTGGATAAGGCTATCATCCCAACCGGCGAGCTGTCAACTACGTTCACAACTTCTGCAGCTCGCCCTTTACAAAGAAAACCCGGCGCCCCGATTGAGGCGCCGGGTTCAGAGCAGACCGTCAGATACGGGGTCTAAAACTAGGCCTCGATCTTGGAGACGATGCCGGAGCCCACGGTGTGGCCACCCTCGCGGATAGCGAAGCGCAGGCCCTCCTCCATGGCGATCGGGTGGATCAGCTCAGCGTCGATCGTCACGTGGTCGCCAGGCATGGCCATCTCGGTGCCCTCAGGCAGCTTGATGGTGCCGGTGACGTCCGTCGTACGGAAGTAGAACTGCGGACGATAGTTGGAGAAGAACGGGGTGTGACGGCCACCCTCGTCCTTGGTGAGGACGTAGATCTCGCCGGTGAACTTGGTGTGCGGGGTAACGGAACCGGGCTTGCAGAGAACCTGGCCGCGCTCGATGTCCTCGCGCTTGACACCACGGAGCAGGATGCCCACGTTATCGCCAGCCTCGCAGAAGTCCATGGACTTGCGGAACATCTCGATGCCGGTGGCCACGGAGGTGGAGGTGGGCTTGATGCCGACGATCTCGACCGGCTCGTTCAGCTTGAGCTCGCCGCGCTCCACACGACCGGTGGCAACGGTACCACGGCCGGAGATGGTCATGACGTCCTCGACAGCCATCAGGAACGGCTTGTCGTTGTCACGGGCGGGCGTCGGGATGTAGTCGTCGACGGCGTCCATGAGCTCGCGGACGGAGTTCATCCACTTCTCCTCGCCGTTGAGGGCGCCGAGAGCGGAACCGCGGATCACGGGGATGTCGTCTCCCGGGAAGTCGTACTCGGAGAGGAGCTCACGGGTCTCCATCTCGACGAGGTCAATGAGCTCCTCGTCGTCGACCATGTCGCACTTGTTCAGGAACACGACGATGTAGGGCACGCCGACCTGACGGGCGAGCAGGATGTGCTCGCGGGTCTGGGCCATGGGGCCGTCGGTGGCGGCGATGACCAGGATAGCGCCGTCCATCTGAGCGGCACCGGAGATCATGTTCTTGACGTAGTCGGCGTGGCCGGGGCAGTCAACGTGAGCATAGTGACGCTTGGCGGTCTCGTACTCGACGTGGGCGACGGAAATGGTAATACCGCGCTCGCGCTCCTCGGGAGCCTTGTCGATGTTCTCGAAGGCGGTGAAGTCAGCCTTGCAGCCAGGGGTCTCAGAGAGAACCTTGGTGATGGCGGCAGTCAGCGTGGTCTTACCGTGGTCGACGTGACCGATGGTACCAATGTTGACATGCGGCTTAGTACGCTCGAACTTTTCCTTGGCCATGAGCCCTCCTCCTTAGGTCGTCCCCGGACGGGACTTTGCCTACTTAACCTCAAGCGGCCCGATCGTATCCGACTGAGCCGCCTGTGTTACCTGGTAGCGGTGACTGGATTCGAACCAGTGACAACACGGGTATGAACCGTGCGCTCTGACCAACTGAGCTACACCGCCAAAACTGGAGCCTGCGACCGGACTTGAACCGGTGACCTCCTCGTTACCAACGAGGTGCTCTACCGACTGAGCTACACAGGCCTGACTGGTGGGGATGCTAGGACTCGAACCTAGGAACCCAGAGGGAGCGGATTTACAGTCCGCCGCAGTTGCCGCTGTGCCACATCCCCAGTTGCCATACTCGTGCTTGATGCGCTCCATTTCGGTCCGCCTCAAGCGCAAGCAGTGGAATGTTACGACGCGCTCGCGGGCGTGTCAACAAAAACGCACTAACACACGCGTCCGGGCGTATCTACATCACTCACTTACGTCGACCTGCACTTTAGCCTGCTGCAGTAATGCAGGTTCGATTCCGACCCACATGAAACGGGCCCGCTGCCGGCAACGGCAACGGGCCCGCAAGCTCCCTGGAGCCAGCGACAGGAATCCGCGGTCGGCGGGGCCGACCGCATCCGCTTCGGGCCTCCGGCCCTCGCGCGCTGCGCTGGGCGACGCTCGCGCGTCGCCTCAGCTCCGCGCCTTTGCAGGTTCGATTCCGACCCACATGAAACGGGCCCGCTGCCGGCAACGGCAACGGGCCCGCAAGCTCCCTGGAGCCAGCGACAGGAATCCGCGGTCGGCGGGGCCGACCGCATCCGCTTCGGGCCTCCGGCCCTCGCGCGCTGCGCTGGGCGACGCTCGCGCGTCGCCTCAGCTCCGCGCCTTTGCAGGTTCGATTCCGACCCACATGAAACGGGCCCGCTGCCGGCAACGGCAACGGGCCCGCAAGCTCCCTGGAGCCAGCGACAGGAATCGAACCTGCAACCCACTGATTACAAATCAGTTGCTCTACCGTTGAGCCACGCTGGCGCGTTGGTTCAGGATACTACAGTTTGGCGCGCAGGCCGGCGAGCTTGGCCGCGGCCTCGGGCGAGAGACGGCTTCCCAGTGTGAGCTTCATGTTGGGCGCCTCCTCCTGCACGCGCTCGATCTCGCGGTCGATCTGGTCCATCTCCTCCACGAGCATGCGCGCCGAGATGCGCGTGACGCCCTTCCCCATCACCGTCGCCTGGATGGTCCCATCCGACGTGACGACGGAGCAGGCACGCCCCGACTCGCGCGCCTCGGTGCACAACCGCTGGATCACGGTGTCGGCGGAAACGCCCGTTGGACTGTACTCGATGCGGATGCCCGCCTGCGGCAGATTCGGACGATCGGGGTTCACGTTGCCCGCGCCGTCGAACACGATCACGGCCTCGTAGCTACCTTGGGCAAAGGCGGCCACGTCGGCGATGAGCGCCATGCGCGCGGAATCATAGCGGTCGGTGGCGTAGGGGCTCTTTCCGCTGTCGTAGATGAGGCGCTCGTATTTAGCGGTGGCGTGGATGATGTTGTAGCCATCCACCACCAGCAGCTCCTTCTGACCGCGGGCGTTCGTACCGCGCGGCGGCTCGGACGGATCGGGAGCGCCGTAGACCCCGGAGCCGCCAAAGGAGCCGAACGCGTTGCCGACGCCGTAGGTAGCGGCGGAAACTTGACTCTTAACGGACCCCTCGCCGAAGCGCTTGGCCTTCGCCTTGTTTCGATTCTTCTTGGTCATCGGCAACTCCTACAGAACGCCCTGGTTGCGCCTGAGCCACTCGTAGCAGAACACGGTGGCCGCCTGAGCCACGTTCAGGCTCTCGGTTTGCCCACGCTGGGGCAGCTTGGCGAGAACGTCGCACTTCTCGAGCAACAGGCGCGAGATGCCGCTGCCCTCGGAGCCCATCACGAGCGCGATACGACCGTCGAGTGGTGCATTCCAGACGATATCCTCGGCGTGCTCGGAGGCACCGACCACCCAAAAGCCCGCCTCCTTCAGCTGGTCAATCGCACGGGCGAGGTTCGTCACCTGCGCGATCGGCAGATGCATGACGGCGCCGGCGGACGTCTTGAACGTGCCCACGCCCACGCCGGCCGCGCGCTTGTTCGCAACCACCACGCCGCTCGCACCCACCACCTCGGCGGAGCGCACGATGGCACCCAGGTTGCCCTCGTCCGTCACGTGGTCGAGCACGACGACGAGCGCGGGACCCGCACCCGAAGCCGAGATCACGTCCTCGATGGTCTTATACGGGAACGCTCCCACTTCGAGCGCGATGCCTTGATGCGCCCCGTGGCTCGAGATCTCGTCCAAACGTGCGCGCGACACGAACTCCACCGGCACGCCCGCAGCCTGAAGGACCTGGAGGTACTCGCGCGTACCCGCGTCCCCCTCCCCTTCAGCCACGAGTGCGCGCTTGACGGGGAAGCCACAGCGCAGCGCCTCGGCTGCGGCTCGACGTCCTTCTATATAGAGTGCCGCACGCTCTCCGGCATGGGTTTCCCGAGCGCCGGAGCGTCCAGTCCGCGACGCGCGGGCGGGTCCGGCGGAACGCGTCCGCTTGCCCTCGCCCGCGCGGCTGCCCCGTGCGCCATGATCGCCGAAACCGGAGCCCCTACCGCCCCGCTCGCCCTTATTCGCCTTGCGCCTATCCGCCATGGATGCCCCATCTCACCGTACCGTTTGAACGGGGCCATTATGGCATAACGGATAACCGCCGGCGCAGGATGCCGAGCAGCGCGGTGCGGAGAGCATGCGCGGACCCAAGGCCGCGCGCACCCGGCGCATGGCCTCGATAGTCGTAAAGCGGTCGGCAAGAAGCTCGAGTACCACCGGGATGCGGCGGTACCGGCCACTCCTCGCCAGCTCGCGCACCTCGCCCCGCATGGGAAACACGTCTCGCGCCATACGGCAGCCCCCTTCCGGAAACGAGAACAGGCTCGTCCCAGCTGATGGATACAGCCAAGGACGAGCCTGTACGAGCCCGCGGTGCCACCTTGGTTCGGGGTCGCCCCCCGCCCTTTGCAAGACACCTGCACGTCTCCGGCAACTGACGTATGCCTCCACGTCGCAGCCTACTAACTCGAACTAATAAAGCCGGAGGCGTGAACGAGTTACGTCACGCCCCCGGCTCGTAATCTGGCGAGGAATCCCCGAGCTAGACGCTCTTGATGCGCTGGCCGGCGGCCGTGTCCTCGATCACGAGCCCCATGTCGCGCAGCTGGTCGCGGATGGCGTCGGCGCGCGCCCAGTCCTTGGCCGCGCGGGCCTCGGCACGGGCGGCGAGGATGCGCTCGGCGGCCTCATCCACGGCGTCGCCCGTGTAAGCGCAGAGCCCCGCGGCCACGCCGAGCAAGCCCACGGGCAGTTCCACCTTGGGCTCCGGCAGCTGAATGCCCAGGGTGTCCAGCCAGCCGGCGAGCGCGTCCGCCGCGGCGAGGGCGGCGTCCGCGTCCACGGCGACATCCGCCTGCGTGGCCTCGAGATACTGGTTCGCCTCGGTCACGAAGCCGAAGACCGCCGCAAGGGCACCCGCGGTGTTGAAATCATCATCCATGCAGGCACGGTACTCGATATCCGTCTGCTCGCACGCAGCGGAAAGCGCAGCGGCGCGGTCGGCATCCGGCGCGTCGGCGGCATGGCCCGCGGCCCAGCGCAAGTTCTCCACCGTACCGGCGATGCGCGTGAGCGAATTCTCGGCACCCTCCAGGCGCTCCCAGGAGAAGTCGAGCGGGCTGCGGTAGTGCGTCTGCAGCATGAGCAGGCGGAGCGCCGCCGCGGAGTGCTTCTCGAGCACCTCTTCCAGCGTGAAGAAGTTGCCGAGCGACTTAGACATCTTCTCGCCGTTCACGAGCAGCATGCCCGTGTGCATCCAGGTGTTGGCGAAGCCCTCGTGCCAAGCGCAGGTGGCCTGGGCGCACTCATTCTCGTGGTGCGGGAAGGCCAGGTCGGAGCCACCGCCGTGGATGTCGATGGGCACTCCCAGGTAACGGTGCACCATGGCGGCGCACTCGGTGTGCCAGCCGGGGCGGCCGGCACCCCACGGCGAGGGCCAGCTGGGCTCGCCGGGCTTCGCGGCCTTCCACAGAGCAAAGTCGAGCGGATCGCGCTTGATCTCGTTCTCCTCGATGCGCGCGCCCACCATGAGGTCGTCCACGCGGCGACCGGAAACCTCGCCATAGGACGGGTCGCTACGCACGGCAAAGTACACATCGCCGTTCTCGGCCGCGTAGGCATGTCCCTGCTCGATCAGGCTCTTGATCATGCCGATCATGGGGCCGATCTCCTTGGTGGCGCGGGGACGCACATCCGGGTCGAGCACGTTGGCGCGGCGCATGACGGCGATGAACTTATCCGAGAACTCCTCGGCCACGCTCTCGGCCGTGCGACCCTGCTCGTTCGCACGGTTGATGATCTTGTCGTCCACGTCGGTGAGGTTCTGCGCAAAGGTCACCTGGTAGCCGGAGGCCATGAGCCAGCGGCGGATAACGTCGAAGCTGATGAACGTGCGCGCGTTGCCGATGTGGATGTTGTCGTAGACCGTGGGACCGCACACGTACATGCGGACCTTTCCCTCCTCGATGGGGGTGAACTCGGCCTTCTGATGCGTTTGGGAGCTGTATATCTTCATGGGGGGAATTCCTCTCGTGCTAGCAAATCGAACCCGGTCTACGCCGTCTCGCTACATCGCTTCTCCAGCAGGCAGACGGCCCAGGCGCCGATGCCCTCGCCCGTGCCCTCCCAGCCGAGGCGCTCGGTAGTGGTGGCGGCCACGCCCACGTTCTCCACATCCACGCCGAGGGCCCGCGCAAGGTTCTCGCGCATCGCATCGCGGTGCGGAGTGATCTTGGGCTCCTGACAGGCGATGGTGCAGTCCGCGTCCACGAACTCGAAGCCGCGGCCGCGCACGTGCTCCATCACGCGATGGAGCAGCACGAGCGAGTCCGCCCCCTCGTAGGCGGGGTCGGTGTCAGGGAAGAGCTTGCCGATGTCGCCGGCACGGGCGGCGCCGAGAATGGCGTCGGCCAGGGCATGGGCGAGCACGTCGGCGTCGCTGTGGCCCAAAAGGCCCTTCTCAAAGGGAATGTCCACGCCGCCGATGATGCAGCGGCGCCCCTCCACCAATCGGTGAACGTCATAGCCGTGTCCGATGCGCAGCGAGCTCATGGGCGAGCGCTCCTTCGTACCGTAGATGGTTCCATGCGCTCGTCATCATACCGCACCCGCCCGGACCGCTCGCCCGGTACCACGGGCGAGGATGCACTCGCCACGTCCACCGGGTAGCCCTACCCCAGACGCGGGACGGTTCCCGTGTCCTGGCGGCTGTCCGCCTCGCTCATGCGGCCGAGCAGGATGGCCGTGACCACGCGCAGATCCTCCGGCAGCGTGACCTTGACGTTGTCGCGCGGGCTGTTCACGCAGAGCACCGTGCCGCCGGCGCGCTCCACGAGCGAGGAGTCATCCGTTCCGATGAACCCCTCAGCAGCGGCCGTCTCAAAGGCATGGCGCATGGCGTCCAGGCGAAAGATCTGGGGTGTCTGCACCGTCCAGTAGCGGCTGCGCGGCGGCGTCTCGACGATGCGGTCCCCCTCCATCACCTTCAGGGTATCCACGGAAGGCTGGCCGCACACCACGCCGTCCACGGCAGAGGAGTCGATGAGGACGTTGATCGCCTTGTTGATGGCCTCGGTCGTGATGAGCGGGCGGGCGCCGTCGTGGATGGCAACGTAGTCGAAACCCGCGGGTACGGCGCTCACGCCTGCGTGCGTGGAGTCCTGGCGGGTCGTCCCGGCATCCGCGAAGGTCAGCGGGGTCCGAATATCGAACGGCTCGATGGCCAGGGCGTTCATCTCCGCGCGGCGCTCGGGTGGGCACACCACCACGATATGCCCCACGTAGGCCGAGCGGTCAAAGGCCAAGATCGACCAGGTCATAAGCGGGCGACCCGCCACGTTCACGAGCTGCTTGCCGCCCGGGTTGCCAAAGCGTGTGCCGGACCCACCGGCAACGACGACGGCGCAGACCCGGGGCATCATGCCACGCCGCCCGGGGCGCCGGGCTTGCTGCCACGCATGCGATAGAGCGAGTCGGCGAGGATGGCGGGGTTGTTGACGCCAAAGTCACCGAGGCGCTCGGGATCCTTGCGGATATCGTCCATGAGATCCTGCAGCGAGCCGTACTCGTCCACGATCTTCTCGGCCACGCCCTCGCGCACCACGGACACGCGGGAGAGCGTGCGCAGGCCGAGCGGGGTGAGGACCGAGTCCTCGTCCAAATTGTCGTAACCCAGCACGCAGGCGACCTTCTTGGGGTTGGTGAGGTCCTGCGCCGTCATGGCCAGGAACCGATCGCGGATGTTGGCCGCATTCTCCTCGGAGGAATCCGCCGCGTAGTCGCGGATCATGAGGTTGTATTCCTCGTCCATGGCGGAGCCGGCGAGCTGCTCCAGCTGCATGCGCACCAGCTTGCCCTGGGTACCCAGCTTCTCGATGCAGTCTTCGAGCTCGCTCTTGGCCTGCTGCATGATCTCGAAGCTCGAGAAGATGCCCGTGATGTCGGCCAGCGTGACGTAGTCGTCCAGCTCGAGCGCCGTCAGGCGCAGCAGGTTGCGGTCGAGCTGCGTGCGCGTGGTCTGCAGCGTGCTCATCAGCTGGTTGACGGAGCTCATAAGCACCGTGACCGGCTGGATCTCGTAGCTCCTGCCGTGCACGTACACGTTGACGACGGCGCGGCGGGCAGACACAGAGATGACCGTGGCATCGGTCAGGATGGACATGCGCGCGGCGGTGCGGTGGCGCATGCCCGTCTCGCTCGTGGCAAGCGAGGGATCGGGGTTCAGGTGAAAGTTGGCGCGGAGAATCTGATTCAGGTCGCCGTCCACCACGATGGCGCCGTCCATCTTGGACAGCTCGAAGAGGCGGTTGGCCGTAAAGGAGATGTTCAGCGGAAAGCCGTCGTTACCGGCGGCGAGCACATGCTCGGTATCGCCCACGCAGATCAGTGCGCCCAGGTGCCCGGCGATGATCATATCGAGAGCGGTGCGAACGGGCTGGCCGGGCGCGGTCATGCGAATGGCCTGTTGCATGCGCTTCTGGATGTCGGTCTTATCCAAAACTCGCTCTCCCATCGGACGTGCGGTACGCGGATTGGTTCATTTTGGCACGAATTGGATATGAGCCGCATTTTTGAACAGAAAAAGAACGGGTGGTTCAGAGCGCGTTAAAACTTGAGACGGCGCGTGGGGAGCGCGCGCCAGAACTCCCTACTCCTCCGTGGTGGGCACGCGCACAAAGACTACGTAGAGAATCGCAGCCATGAGGCAGCCCAGGATCAGATAGACGTACCAGCGGTTCATGAGGATCGCCGAGATGAGAAGCACGATGGCCGAGCTCAGGGCGATGCGCGTCTTCACCTTCATCGAAGCGCCCTTCTTACCCAGAAACGGCTCCACGTACCCGCGGTAGACCTTGGTGTTGAGCACCCAGTTGTGGAAGCGCGGCGAGGACTTCGCGAACAGGAAGGCCGAGAGCACGATGAACTCGGTCGTGGGCAGCAATGGCACGAAAATGCCCGCCACGCCGGTGCCGAAGGAGATGAAACCCAAGGTCATCAGCACGATACGCTTCAGGGTCATGGGCGAGCTGGCGGAGGCGTCCACCGCTTCCTCGCTCTGACGCGTCGTCGCTGTCTCCAGCATCGCGCTGAGACCACCCTGCTCCGCGCGCTGCGGCACGCCCTCTTCGTTATCGGCCTTCGCTTCGAATGTCATATCCGTACTCGTCATAAGACATCGTCTCCTATCGCAGCGTGAGGTTCAGGGGCTCGGCGGGCAGGGGCGATGATGCCGTGAGGCCCTTCAGGTACTCGACCATCGGTGCTAGGTTCGCTTGATCGCAGCCATCGCAGCCGTGTCGCAGGTCCTCGCGCATCTTCTTGAAGGGCTTGACCGGTTCCTTCTTGGCGCGCGCCGCCAGGTAGTCGCCGTAAGCGTAGAGCACCAGGCGATCCCACGGATGCTGCTGGGCGGGATCGTAGGCTCCCATGCACCAGCACCAGGCAAGATGTGGGAACTTCTCCGCCGGATAGTTGAAGTGGAACATGAACCGGTGCCCCGAGATGCCGCCGTACTCGCGCGGCATGGGCGTGGAGCCCACAAAGACCACCACGAAGTGCTTCTTTGGGTATTGGCGCACGAGTTGCTTGAAACGATGGGCTCCGAGCGACAGGCCGTAGTAGTTGGTGGAGCAGAGCACCACGACGTCGGCCGCGGCGATCTGCTCATCCAAGACCTGCCGGAAATCTTGCGCGGACACACCCAGATCCGCCGCCAGCCAATCGGCATAGCGCTTGGTGCTACCGCGGCGCGTGCGGTAGGCAACGACGTACTTCATGAACATCCCCTCAGCTGTCCACTGATATAACGCGGCACGTAGGATACGCCCGCCGTGCAGGAAGGTTCAACGCGCATGATTATTCTTTTTTGAGAAGGCCCGAGAAAAGGCCTGGTCTTACGAATCCGTCACACCGCGAGCACGAAGGCCCCCCCGTCGACTTCGGCCACACGGAGGTCCGCCTCGTAGACAGCGCACAGAAGTTCCGGCGTCACGACCGCGCGCGGGGGCCCTTGCGCCACCACGCGCGTCCCCTGCGCAAGCGCCAGCAAGTGACGAAAAGGGCGCGAGCCGAAGGGAATCCCCTCCCCCGGTTCGCGCCCCGGAACAAATCGCTCTCAGGGAGCTGTCTGCAACGGCGCACCTCTACTGTGCGCCCGCACCTACCTGCACGTCGCTGCCGGCACCCGCAAGGCGCGGCGCGGCGTTACCCGAGCGCGGGGCCGGAGCCTCGAAGCTCCCGCCGAGCGCGCCCGTGGGCCGCGGCGCCGGAATATCGCCCGTACCGTGGCTGAAGACGAACTTGCCGTCCGCCACGTCGCAGAGCACCGTGTCGCCGTCCGTCCACTCACCTGCGAGCAGCTCCTCGGAAAGCGGGTCCTCGATCAGGCGCTGGATGGCGCGGCGCAGCGGACGCGCGCCGTTGGTGAGGTCGGTGCCCTCGGACACGATCTTCTCCACCGCCGCGTCCGTGAGCTTGATGTTCATGTGGTTCGCGATGAGGCGCTGGCGCAGAACGTCCACCAGCAGCTCGGCGATCTTGGTAAGGCTCTCTCCCGAGAGCTTCTTGAACACCACGATGTCGTCCACGCGGTTCAGGAACTCAGGCCTGAACAGGCGCTTGAGCTCGCCCATCGCGCGGGACTTGATCTCGTCCGCGGTAAGCCCGGCCTCGCCCGTGGTGCCGAAGCCCACGCTCGCGTCCTGCGCGATCTCGCGCGCGCCCACGTTGGACGTCATGATGATCACGGTGTTGCGGAAGTCCACGGTCTTGCCCTGGGAATCCGTCAAGCGACCCTCATCGAGCACCTGCAGCAGGATGTTGAAGATATCCGGGTGGGCCTTCTCGATCTCGTCGAAGAGCACCACCGAGTACGGGTGCCGGCGCACGGCCTTGGTGAGCTGACCGCCCTCCTCGTGGCCCACGTATCCCGGAGGCGAACCGATAAGCTTGGAAACCTCGTACTGGCTCGCGTACTCCGACATGTCGAAGCTGATGAGCGCGTCCTTGCTGCCAAAGAGGTACTCGGCGAGCGTCTTGGCGAGCTCGGTCTTGCCCGTGCCGGTGGGACCCAGGAAGATGAACGAACCGCCGGGGCGGCGCGGGTCCTTGAGCGGACTGCGCGAGCGGCGGATGGCCTTGGCCACCGCGGCCACGGCATCGTCCTGGCCGATGATGCGGGTGCGGAGCGCGTCCTCACATTGGAGGAGACGCCGGCTCTCGTCCTCGGTCAGCGAGCTCACGGGCACGCCGGAGGTGACGGACACGATGTCCGCGATCTGGGGCACGTCGATGGTGAGCGGATGCTCGTCCATCTCCGCCTTCCAGGCATCGCGCGCGGCAACAAGCTCCTTCTCGGCCTCCTCGGCCTGCTGCTTGAGCTCGGCGGCACGGTTCATGTCGTCGTCGGCGCCGGCAGCCTCGGCCTCGGCGGTGAGCTCGGCAACCCGCGCCTCGGCATCGCGCACCTCCTGCGGCGCATGGTTCGCCGCGATGCGCGCGCGAGCACCGGCCTCGTCGATGAGGTCGATAGCCTTATCGGGCAAGAAACGGTCCTGCACGTAGCGGGCCGAGAGGCTGGCAGCGGCGTGCACGGCGGCCGGCGTATAGCGCACGTGATGATGCTCCTCGTAGCGCGGCAGCAGCGCGTTCAGGATCTTCACCGTGTCCTCGACGCTCGGCTCCTCCACGTCGATGGCCTGGAAGCGGCGCTCGAACGCCGGATCCTTGGCCAGGTACTTGCGGAACTCCTCGGCGGTGGTGGCGCCGATGATCTGGAAGGCACCGCGCGCGAGCACCGGCTTGAGCATGGAACTCGCGTCGATGGAGCCCTCAGCGGAGCCCGCGCCGATGAGCGTGTGCATCTCGTCGATAAAGAGGATGATGTCGTCTGCCTCGGTAGCCTCGGCGATCACGCCCTTCAGACGTTCCTCGAACTCGCCGCGGTACTTGGCACCCGCCACCAAGCCGGGCAAATCGAGCGCCCAGACATTCTGGTTCATCAGGTTCTCGGGCACGTTGCCCGCGGCGATGCGCTGCGCCAGGCCCTCCACGATGGCCGTCTTGCCCACGCCCGGATCACCCAGGATGAGCGGGTTGTTCTTGGTACGGCGCGAGAGGATCTCCATCATGCGGGAGACCTCTTTCTCGCGGCCGATCACGGGATCGAGCTTGCCCGCGCGCGCCTGCTCGGTGAGGTTCACGCCGAACTGCTTGAGCATGCTCGACTCCTCCTTGGAGCCCTGCGCCGTGGCCCCGCCAAAGAACGGCAGGCCGGAACCCGGACGACCGGCGCCGGCGCCCGCCATGGGGCGCTTGCGGCCCTGGTCCTTGGCAGTAAGCTTCTCCACCGCCTCACGGATGGAGGCACCGGAGACGCCCATGCGGGCGAGGATGTCCATCGCGCGGTTGTCGCCCTCGGCCACGATGGCCAGCAGCAGGTGCTCGGTGGAGACATAGGTCTGGTTGTTCTCGCGCGCCAGGCGGAAGCTCTTCTCCATCACGGCGATGACCGCCGGGGTGAAGGCGAGCTTGGCCGTGTCGGGCTTGGACGCGGCATCGTCTGCGGACGCGGCATCTGCGGGCGCGTCCCCGCTGGCCGCGTCATCCGGCGTGGCGGAAGCCTCGGCAGCAGCCGCCTCTCCCCCGCTCGCAGCAGCACCCTTCATCTCGCCCAGAACATCGTCGTGCGTGATATCGAGCTCGCGCAGCGCCTCGCCGGCGATACCGGTGTCTTCCTTGGCAAGGGCCAGCAGCAGGTGCTCCGTGCCCACCTTGGTGGACCCCAGGGCAATGGCCTCTTCCTTTGCCATCGACATGACCTTGCGCGCGCGATCGGTAAATCTATCCAACATACGTTACCTCTTACGTGCCATTCTGTATGGTTCAAGGCTCTTGTGTACCCAAAGTTGGTACATGATAACGCATGGAGCGCACGCGCCGAGGAGCTCGACGGCAGGCCGAGGAAGACGCTCGGGTTCATGAAGCCGAGCGAGCTCTTCGTGAAGCCGATAGACGAGTCGGGGGATGCGGCTTGGTTAGCGGGTGTTGCATCCACCGCTAGGCACCCACCGGACGGTCAAGCACGGTCCCCACCGGAAAGGCGCGACGGAACAGCGCGCGGGCAAGGGGACCGGCCACCAGCAGGTTCCAGGGCAGGGCCATGATGAAGTTCAGGCCGATGTTCTTCACCCAGGTGGCAGGCAGCATCGGCAGGAACGCGACGATGCCGCCGGGCATGTGCAGCGCGCCCTCAAAGGCGCCATAGAGCGACATGATGATGACCATCGGCACCACCATGCAGCTGGACACTGCGAGCACCATGGTGCGCGGCGAGCTCTTACCGGGCGTCACCAGGTACTTAAACGCGAAGCCCTTGGCAAGCGGGCTCGCCACGAACCAATCGCACAGCATGGCGAAGACATACGCCGGCAAGAAGCCGATCCACGCCTGAAGCAGCACGCTCGGGGTAAAGCCGCCCTGGTGCAGGCTGATGTTGTAGGTAGACATCCAGAACACCATCAAGGCGCACATGATGAAGGTGAAAATCAGGCTTTCGCGCTTGTTCTGCGGCATATCAATCGTCCTTTCTCGACGAAACGGGCGAGAAAGGGAGCCTTCCTCTCTCGCATGCGGAAAAGTTGCCGAATAACGGGTTCGCGCAGGCTGCGCTCGTAATTCGGCAAGCTGTTCTGCAGCAAAGACGCGACGAGAAGGCGACTTGGGCTGCGGCCGCGCACACGGGGCCGCTACGCGCTTGGGCGCAACTGAGTGATCTTATGTGCAGCTTGTTCAAAACCCAGCCTACCGGAAATCGTGGCGCCGCGTAAGCGTGAAGTTTATGGAGAAGTGTCCCGGAGCCGGGCGCGACCGGAGGGGCAGAATTTCGAAAACAGACGGGGAGGAGAGCCCATGGCCGGCGAGGTCACGCGCAGACGCAGCACCACCTGTCTGCTGGCATTCCTCTTGTCGATCGCCTGTTCGAGCGGTTCTACCGGACGGGCGGCGCGGCCGAGCGGGCAGGCCCGCCGTCACAAGCTCCGCAGCAGAGCGATCTCCCGCGCGTAGCCGGAGAGGTCGTCGTGCGGCGTCTCCAAGATGAACGGCAGGTCGCGCAGGGCCGGGTGGTTGACGATACGCGCGAAGGCGGCCAGCCCGTCCGAGCCGGTCGTCTCGCCCGCCACTTTCGTGGCGCCGATGAAGCCCTCGCCGATCCGCGCGTGCCGGTCCCTGTGCGCTCCACACGGGTTCTTGGAATCGTTGATATGCACCGCATGCAGGCGATCGAGCCCCACGACCCGGTCGAACTCCGCCAGCACGCCGTCCAGGTCGTGCACGATGTCGTAGCCGGCATCGTGCACATGGCAGGTATCCAGGCAGACACCCAGGTGATCAGCAAGGTCCGGTCGCGTCCGCTGCACGCCGTCGATGATCGCCGCGAGCTCCTTAAAGCTGCGGCCGATCTCGGTGCCCTTGCCCGCCATGGTCTCGAGCAGCACCGTCGTGTGCAGAGAGGGAACCATCGCCTCGCAAAGCGCTTCGACGATGAGCTCGATGCCGCGTTCCGCACCCTGCCCCACGTGCGCACCCGGATGAAAATTGTAGTAGTTCCCCGGCAGGGCCTCCATGCGTTCGAGGTCCTCCGCCATGGACGCCCGAGCGAACTCGCGCGCATGCTCCTTGGCGCTCGCCAGGTTGTACGTATAGGGAGCGTGGGCCACGAGCGGGCCAAAGGCATGCTCGTCCATGATCGCCTGCAGCGCGGCCGCGTCGGCCGCATCGAGCGGGCGCACGCTGCCGCCGCGCGGATTCCGCGTGAAGAACGCAAAGGTGTTGGCCGCGATGGAGAGCGCGGCGCGTCCCATCGCCTCGTAGCCGCGCGATACGGACAGGTGGCACCCGATGGTCAGCATGCTACAGCACCCGGGCCATCCAACGATGCGGCTGACCCTCATCCTCAACATCCACCGGCGCGATGGCCTCGTAGCCCATGGCGCCGTACAGCCCCTGCACGTACTCCTGCGCGTGCAGCTTCATGAGCTTGGCGCCGGCGTCGCGCGCGGCGTCCTCGCAGGCCTGCGTGATACGCGTGGCGAGGCCCCGGCGACGCCACGCCGGCAGCACGGCCACGCGGCCCAGGATGTAGGTCTCCCCCGGCCCCGCAACCTCGTCCAGCGCGCACGCCGGCGACTGCGGCTTGCCCGGCGTGAAAGCGCGCTCCAGCTCCTCGGGGAAGGTGCGTCCGCACGCCGCAAGAGCGCCGTCTATGTAGAGCGTCACATGGAGGCAGCGCGAATCGTCATCCAGGGGCTCGAACTCGTCCTCGTAGCCCTGCTCGTCCATGAACACGGCGCGGCGCACCGCGGCCGCATCCTCAAAGCAGCCGACCTTGAGCTCGATGCCCATACATCCTCCCACCTGAAAAGTGGTACATCGGAACCGTCCCAATGTACCACTTTCAGGTGACGTCCCCTTGCCCGGCCAGCGTTGTGGAACGTAGCGCATCGGAACGGTCCCACCGTACCACCGCTGTCCCAGCCTGCGTGCTCGGGGGAGCTACAGCACGCCCAAAAACGAGAGTGCGATGGCGAGCACGAAGGTCACCACAATCAGGATGACCGGACTCACCTGCTTCTTCTTCAGCAGGTAGTACATCAGGAACACGTAGCCGAACGGCAGCAGGTTCGGCAGGATCTTGTCGAAGAAGTCACCCTGCAGCTTGATGGTCACGTCCTTGTTGATGACGATCTGGGAGGCGACAGAGATCTTCACGTACGACGCGATCAGGCCGCCGATGACGGTGCAGCCCAGCACGGTAGCCGCCTTCGCGACCTTCTCGGAGGCCTCGCGAATCTTGCTGACCGCACGGGTGCCCAGATCGTAGCCCAGGTGCACCCAGAAGATGCGCATGCAGAAGATCGCGACGTACACCGCGAAGAACAGCAGCGGGCCCACCGGGTTGCCCTCCATGGCCATCGACGAGCACACGCCCGCCACGATCGGCAGGAGCGTGAACCAGTAGATCGCGTCGCCGATACCGGCGAGCGGAGCGAACAGCGCGAGCTTCAGGCCCTTGATGGTCTTGCGGTCCTCATGTGCCTCCTCCATCGCTATGAGCAGGCCGTTCAGGAACGCAACGATATGCGGACTCGTGTTGATGAACTCGAGGTTATCGGTCATCGCGGCCGCGAGGCCCTTCTTGTCGTCCTTGTAAATCTTCTGCAAGGCGGGCAGCTGCGTGACCAGGAAGCCGCCGGCCTGCATGCGCTCGTAGTTGAAGCTTGCCTGCAGGAACAGCGTGCGCAGGCCGAGCTTGGTTACGTCTGAGCTCGTGAGGGCCTTTCCCGTACCGGCCGAGATACCGCTCGTCGCGTCCGGGGTGCCGGACTTGTCAGGTGCACTAGATGCCATCTTCCTCATCCTCCTCCTGCGCGACCTTGATCCCCGCCAGGGCCTTCTTGACCGCCGCGTCGCGCGACTCATCCTGCGTGTACACGAACAGCGCCAGCGCGATACCGATCACCGCGACGGGCAGGAGGTTCGAGAAGTTCAGGAAACTCGCCATGATAAAGCCGATGAGCAAGAAGGGCATGAACTCCTTCTTGAGCATCACCTTGAGCAGCATCGCGAAACCGACGGCGGGAAGGATGCCGCCCGCGATCTCGAAGCCGTGGGAGAGCCACGCGGGCATCGCCTCGACAAGCGCCTTCATGGCGTCCTGGGCAACGAAGGCGCATAGGAAGACCACGATGCCGTAGAGCAGCGCGATGATCGCGGTGCACTCGATGTTGATGAGGTTGATCTTGTGCACGTCCGCTTTTGCCGCCGCCTCGTCGGCGCCCCTCATGAAGAAGCTGAACGCGGAGTAGCAGAACAGGATGATGTATTGCATCAGGAAGCTGAACGGCAGGGCGAGCGCCATGGCCCCCTTGGCGTCGGTCCCCGTGGTGTGCGCGAGCACCGTCGCCATCACGCCCGCCAGCACCGGGTTGGGCGGCTGCGTGCCTCCCGCCGGGGTCAGACCTGCAAATGCAAGCTCGGTGATACCGCCGCACATCATGCCCAGCGGGGCATCCCCGATGATGATGCCGGTCAGGGTACCGACGATGATCGGCCGGAAGATATAGAAGCCCTCGAGCCAGAAGTCGATGCCGCAGATGATCGCCATCACCGCGAGCGCGACGCCCTGTCCCAACGTAATCGCCATGTTCCCTCACGCTCCTTTCTTTTTCTGCTGTTTGTCAGCCGCTGCCGCACGCCCGTTTGGACGTGGACCGCATCGCCCCTTCGGGCGGATACGCAAATGTAGGGAGACCATGCGTCGATGCATGCCGAAGCCGGCGCACCTGACGTGCGCCCATTTCCTTCGGGTGTGCCCACGTCCCGGTTCGCGTTCCCCGCTCCCCGGTCTGCCGGCGCATCGAGCCCGTAAGCTATTTGGAATAGTCGATCTTGGAGCGCGGATCGCCCGGCACGTCCTGGATGTAGACGTCCACGCCGGCGTTCTCGATCGCCTTGAAGTCGGCCAGGTCCTGATCGTCCACGTACACCTTCTTGGTCAGCTGGCGCTTCCCCTCGGAATAGTGCATGTTGCCCACGTTGAGCTCGTGGATGGGCACGCCGCCCTCCACCAATTGCCGCGCCACATGGGGCGTGGGCACCACGATGAAGATCTTCTGACGCGCGGCGGCCTTGTGGATCACCCGGATGGTCTTCTCGACGGTGAAGAAGCGCGTCTCGGCACCGCTCGACTCGGCCGTCGTCGCCATCAGCTCCTGCATGACTGGGTTGGCAGCCGTGTCGTCGTCAGCCACGAGCAGCAGGTTCGCCCCCAGCGTCATGGTCCAAGTGACACCCACCTGGCCGTGGATCAAACGGTTATCGACACGGGTCAACAGTATGTTCGGCTCTGCCATGTTCCCAATCCCTTGCTCTCGAACCATGAACTATGGGGATTATCTCATACGGAGCGACTGTGTACCCATAGTTACGTATTCGCAATAAGGGGTTATCGGACGAGAAACATGGAAGAGGGGGCATCCGACGGATACCCCCCCCCTCATGGCAATGCCGGTGCCGCCCAAGCAGCGCGGGCGCTAGTACAGCTTGGCACCCGCCGGGATGCGGTCGTCCACAATGAGCACGTTCAGCTGCTCACCGTCCTCGCCGTAGCCGTTCACGGCGGAGATGATCATGCCGCAGCTAGGAATGCCCATCATCTTGCGCGGGGGAAGATTGGTGATGGCGATGAGCGTCTTGCCCACCAGGTCCTCCGGCTCATAGTAGGCGTGGATGCCGGAAAGGATGGTGCGGTCCTCGCCCGAACCGTCGTCCAGCGTGAACTGCAGCAGCTTCTTGCTCTTGGGCACGGCCACGCAGTCCTTCACCTTCACCGCGCGGAAATCGCTCTTGCTGAAGGTGTCGAAGTCCACGAAGTCCTGGAACAGCGGCTCGATGCGGATCTTGTCCACCTCGATCTCCTCGGGCACCTTGGGCGTGGGGAACGGGGACGCACCGGCCGCGGAAACCTGCGGGGCGGCGCCGACACGGCTCCCCTTCTCGGGCTTCATGTGCGGGAACAGCAGCACGTCACGGATGCTCGCGGAATTGGTGAGCAGCATGACCACGCGGTCGATGCCGATGCCGATGCCGCCCGCCGGAGGCATGCCGTACTCGAGGGCTCGCACGTAGTCTTCATCGTACTCCATGGCCTCGTCGTCGCCGCCGGCCTTCTCCTCCATCTGCTTGGCAAAGCGCTCGGCCTGGTCCACCGGGTCGTTCAGCTCGGAGAAGGCGTTCGCGTACTCGTGCCCGGCGATGACCAGCTCAAAGCGGTGCGTAAGGCGCGGGTCGTCCTCGTAGCGCTTGGCGAGCGGGCTGACCTCGATGGGATAGTCGCACACGAAGGTGGGGTTCACGATGCTCGGCTCTCCGATCTCGTCGTAGAGCTCGGCGATGAACTTGCCGGCGGTCCACTCGGGTTTGACCTCGATACCGTTCTTGGTGGCCAGCTCGGCCAGGTGCTCGACCGGCGTGTCCAGATCCACGTCCTCGCCCAACGCGTTCGAGACGACCTTGGTCATCGAGATGCTCGGCCAGGTACCGGAGAGGTCGATGGTCACGCCCTGGTACTCGATCTGCTCGGAATCGTTCACGCGCGCGTTCGCGGCCTTGATCACGCCCTCGGCGAGCTCCTTCATGCCGTCGAGGTCGGAGTAGGCGCGATACGCCTCCATGGTCGTGAACTCGGGATTGTGCGTCTGGTCCATGCCCTCGTTGCGGAAGATGCGGCCGATCTCGAAAACCCGCTCGTAGCCGCCCACAAGCAGGCGCTTCAAGTGCAGCTCGGTGGCGATACGCAGGTAGTTCTCCTGGTTCAGCGCGTTGAAGTGCGTGATGAACGGCTTGGCCGTGGCGCCGCCCTGGATGGTCTGTAGGATCGGCGTCTCCACCTCCATGTAGGCGTTGTCCTCCATGTACCGGCGGAACTCGGACACGATGGCGGAGCGCTTGCGGAAGGTCTCGCGAACGTCGTCGTTCACGATCAGGTCCACATAGCGCTGGCGATAGCGCATCTCCTTGTCGGAGAGGCCGTGGAACTTCTCGGGCAGCGGGCGCACGGCCTTGGAGAGCAGCGCGAGGTGGCTCGGCGCCACGGAAAGCTGACCGCGCTTGGTGCGGATTACGGTGCCGGTCACGCCGATGATATCGCCGCGATCGAGGCCGGACAGGGTGGCCCAGTCTTCCTCGGACATATCGTTCACGCGGCAGAAGAGCTGGATATCGCCCGTCGGGTCGCGCAGCACCACGAACTGGATCTTGCCCTGGCCGCGCTTGGCCATCACGCGACCGCCGATCTTCACCACGTGATCGGTCGTATCGCCATCGGCGAGGTCGGCGTGGGCGCGCTCGATATCGCGGACGTAGTCCTCGACGTCGGAATGCTCGGGATACGGGTTATGGCCGGCTGCGAAGAGGGCCTCACGCTCGGCCAGGCGCATGGCGCGCTCGTCGGTCGTGGCGGGTGCCGCCGAGGTGGCCTGCGCGTCGGCGGTCTGGTTCTCTGCCATGGTGGTGCTCCTTACCATGTTCGGATGCTCATATCAAAAATAAAAAGCTCCCCGAAGCCGGCAGGCGTCAGGGAGCGCACGTGCACGATTGACGCGTTGAACTAGCGCGAGATCTTCGTGATGGTGTAGGCGCGGCGCTTGCCGGACGGGGTGAGGAACTCGATGGTCTCGCCCTCGCCACGGCCCACGATGGCGTGGCCCAGCGGCGACTCGTTGGAAATCTTGTTCTCGAGCGAGTCCGTCTCGGTCGTACCCACGAGCGTGACCTCAATCGCAACGCCGTCGCCGTCCACCAGGGTGACGATGGAGCCAACGGAGACGATGCCGGCATCGCCCTCATCGGCGTCCTTGGCGTTCGCCAGGATGGCGCGCAGCTCGGCGATACGGGAGGCATTCTTGGCCTCCTCGTCCTTGGCGGCGTCGTACTCGGAGTTCTCAGAAAGGTCGCCGAAGGCACGGGCCACCTGCAGGGCCTCGATGATCTCCTGCTGCTTCTCGCCCTCGCGCCAGACCAGCTCCTCCTGGTACTTCGCGCGGGCCTCGGGGGTCAGAATGATACGGCTAGCATCCATGTAGGATTTACTCCTTGCGCTCGTGAACGGTGGGGCCGTCAAAGGCTAGTGGGACTCAACGGGGTTGGAATCCTCTTCCTTCTTCTTCTTGGCGGCAGCCAGCTTGGCCTCGAGCTCGTGAATCTCGGCGTCATCGTCGGCATCCTCGCCGGCCTCGATGACGGTCTCCTCGGCGTCCTTGGAAGCCGCGTCGTCATCGCCGCTCATGCCCTCGCGAATGTTCTTGACGGTGGAGCCCAGAGACTTACCGAGCTTCGGAAGGTTCTTGGGCCCGAAGATCAGCAGCGCGATGATCAGGATGACGATCCATTCCATACCCTTAGGGAACATAGACTTTCCTCTCAGACGTCTTCCACGAACCCTGAGGCATCTGACCTACGCGAGGTTCGCATACATCGATTGAGTATAGCGCGGGACGTGGCGGCTCACAACAGGCGCCAAATTCTACACGGCCGGGGTGCGACATACCGCTTCTCGGAATATGGCCGCTTGCACACCGTAGGCGGGAAAAACAAAAACAGGTCAGAGAGGATACCCTCTGACCTGCAACAAACAATGGTCGGGTTGACTGGATTTGAACCAGCGACCCCCGCGTCCCGAACGCGGTGCTCTACCAAACTGAGCCACAACCCGAAGCTTGCCTATCTTAGCAGACTCCGAATGCAAATGCTAGCCAACAGAGATATACGGTCCCGATTTCTCCATCTTGGCTGCTTGCGCCCACCATCCCTGTTCGTTCAACGCGGTGAGGGCGATCTTCTCGGCCGCCATCTGCGTGTTGCACACGGCAAAGACCGTGGACCCGCTGCCGCAGACATCGGCCGCGCGCACGTCCGGCTGCTCGCGCATCCATGCAAGGATCGTCCCAATCTCGGGTGAGATACGGATGGCAGCCTCGCCCAGGTTATTGGCGACGTTGGCGAAGATGCGCTCCTCGTCGTGCGCGCGCAGCGCCTCGAGCATGGGCTCCAAGGGCGCGGGCTCACTCGGGTACTCGTCGAACACCCGGTACGCCTCGGCTGCGGCAACCCCGCTCCCATCGACCAGGGGCTTGACGAGCGCGACCGCCGTACCCGTGAGCGGGCGGTACATCTCCTGCATCGCATCGCCGCGACCCGACAGGTACGCCGGCGGCCCGTACAGGAAGAACGGCACATCGGCCCCAATGCCGCGTGCCACCGCCTCGATGCGCGGGTCCATGGGGTCGATCTTCCAATAGTGGCAGATGCCCATGATCGTAGCAGCAGCATCCGTGGAGGGACCACCCAATCCGGCGCGCACGGGAATGTGCTTGTCGATCAGGATGGCGAAGTTCGGCTCGCGGTCGAAGACTTTTCCCATCGCAACGGCAGCCTTATACGCCGTATTGGCCTCCATGGGAAAATCCGCCTCGGGCACCATATGCACCGAGAGCTCGTCGGCCGGCGCCACCGCGATGGTATCCACCAAGTCGATTGCCGTCATAACGGAATCAACGCGATGATAACCCGCCTCGTCGCGCTCGTTGTGGACGCCGAGATACAGGTTGATCTTAGCGGGCGCGGTAATCAGGATGAACTTGGCAGGCATGGCCTAGTGCTCCTCGAGCTGGTTGCCCAGCAGCTTGAAGAGATGCTCGCCGGTCTCGGGATCAAAAAGCTCCACCGTGCCGGTCAGAACGTCCACGTACTGGTAGGACTGACGCGACTTGCGGCCGCGGCGCTCGTCTACCTCCACGATGAACACGGCGGGATGCACGTTCTTGATCACGCCCTGGCGCTCGACCACGCGGGTGCGCCCCATATTGGCCTTCACGCGCACGCGCTGACCAACCATCTCGGCGAGTCTCTTATGAATGTCGTCAACATGATTGACTTCCAGCTCTTCCATCTGCATAGCCTCCACGGGCAGAATCAGCCTAACTTAGTCATAGACGCCTATAAGTATAGCAGGGTTTCACTCTTCGGCAAAATGGCTGCTCTCCCGCGCGCACCCTACCCCGCCGAGATACGAAAACGCCGCACACCCGACGCTCCACAGCCAAAGAGCTGAGATAGAACGCCGATCGTGCAGTGTTAGATTTCGAAGCGGCGCTCAAAGCCCCGCAAAACGGGCGCGCTACAGCTCGTCGGTGTCTAATACGATGGTGAACGGCCCATCGTTGACCAGGCTCACCTGCATGTCGGCCCCGAACCGGCCCGTTGCCACATGCGGCACGTCCGCGCGCACCAAGCTGACGAAATACTCGTAGAGCCGTTCGGCGTGCGCCGGATCACCCGCGGCGGTAAAGCTCGGACGACGCCCGCGCCGGCAGTCCGCGTACAGCGTGAACTGGGAAACCACCAGCACTTCGCCGTTCACGTCGGCAAGCGAGAGGTTCGTCTTGCGGTTCTCGTCGTCGTTTATGCGAAGCGTCCCGAGCTTGCCCCAGAGCTTCTCCGCCGCCACCTCGGTATCGGCAGCGCTCACGCCGAGCAGCACCAGGTAGCCGCGGCCGATGCTTCCCACCGATTCCCCGTCGATGTGCACCGCAGCCTCGGATACGCGCTGGACCACGGCCCTCACGCGGCATCGCCTTCAGCGGGCATGATCTGGCGCGCAAGGTCTTGCAGCGCATGGAACCTGTGGCTGATGGCGTTCTTCTGCGCCGGCTCCAGCTCGGCCATGGTGAGCCCCGGCGTATCGTTGGGCAGGAAGAGCGGGTCGTAGCCAAACCCATGCTCACCGCGCCCCTCGTGCCCGATGACGCCCTCGCAGGCACCCTCGCCCGTGAGCACGGCACCCGATGCATCCACGAGCGCGATCACGCTCATGAAGCGCGCCGCCCGCTCCCCATCGGGCACGCCGGCGAGCTTCTCCAGCAGCTTGGCGTTGTTCGCCGCATCGTCACCGTGCACCCCGGCGTAGCGCGCCGAGTACACGCCCGGTTCGCCGTCCAGCGCATCCACAACGAGGCCGGAATCGTCGGCGATGGCTGAGAGCCCCGTCTCCTCGACCGCAGCCTCGGCCTTGATGAGCGCGTTCTCTAGGAACGTGGATCCCGTCTCCTCCGGATCGGGGAACTCCCCCAGCTGACCGAGCGCCACGAACCGCACCCCCGGCAGCACGCCGGACAGGATATCCTCAATCTCCACCAGCTTGTGCATGTTTCCCGTAGCCACCACCACGGTAGAGGCGGGGTCGAGCGTATCGATGTTAACGTGCTCCAACACGACATTCCCCTTTCAGATTGAGACAACGCAGGGCCACAGCATACCCCGCGACGCCCGGGCACGCCAACGGTCCCCCACCCCCGACACCCCGCACCCGGCGCCGCCCCTCCCGTCGGGGTCGGGCGGCGCGATTTTCGAGCGAACTGCGAAGACCCCGGTGTGAAGGCGCGGGACGCTACATGAGCTTCGTGCTCTCCATCTTCTCGATGATCCAGTCGTTCGCGCGGATCACCGGACGGCGGAGCAGGAGGCCCAGCGCCAGAATCGGGATGAAGTACAGTGCCACGCAGCCGAGTTCGATCCAATACTCAGCACCCCAACCGCCGGCCATGGCGGCGTGCATCGCGTTGATCAGGTGCGCCGCGGGCAGGAACGGATAGACCGACTGGAAGAAGCTCGCCGTCATCTCGATGGGGAACGTGCCGCCGGAACCGCCCACCTGCATCACCAACAGCACCACGGCGAGTGCCTTGCCGATGTCGCCGAACGAGACCGTGAGCGTGTAGATGAAGAGGACGAACATGAGGCCGCCGACCCAGCCTGCCAGGAGGTATTGCAGCGGGTTCTGGCACTGGATGCCGAAGAACAGCAGCTCGCCCGCGAGCATGAGGGTACTCTGGCAAAGCGAGAGCGCGCCGAACAGGCAGAACCGGCCAAGGTACAGGTGGTGCAGGCGCACCGGCGCCGAAAGCTCGGCCACGAGCTTGTCGTCAACCGCCACCTTCATCATGGCCGCGAGCACGATGCCGCCCACCCAGAGCGAGACCGAGGTGTAGAACGGCGCCATGGCGGAACCGTAGTTCTTGATGTGATAGACGGAATGCGTCTCCAGGCCCACGGGTGCGGCGAGGGCGTCGGCCAGGGCCTCCGGGTCGTTGCCGATGATGCCGCGGATCTTGTCGAGGTCGCCCGACTGCGCGGCGGCATCCAGCTCGTCCTTCACCTTTTGCAGGTTGTCTCCCGTATCGCTGAGCGCCTGGGAGGAATCCGCCAGGATTCCGTTCACCTTCTTGAGGTCGCTCGCCAGGGAATCGGAGGCCGTGGAGAGCCCGTTCACCGTCTGGTTCAGGCTGTCCGAGATACCCTGGGCACTCGTGGTGATTCCCGAGATGGTGGACTCCAGCTGACCCGCCTGATCCTTCAACGTGCCCTCATAGTCGGACTGCAACTGGCTGATGCTCTGCTTGGCCTCGGTGATCACCTGCTGGGCGGAGGCGTAGTCGGCATCGGCCTCGGTGAGCTTGCCCTCAAGCTTCTCCGCCGCCTCGATCAGGCGGTCCGCCTGGTTGTGCTGCTTGGTCGCCACGCTTCGCAGCGCGGTCTTCAGGACGTTCAGCTGCAGGCCGTAGGTCTGCTCGAACTCCTCCACGCGCGAGATGAGCCCGCCATCGCCGTCGATCTCGCTCGCGCGCGCATCCAGGCTGTTCGCAGCCTGGCGCAGCCACGAGATCGCACCCTGCACGTCGTCGCCTGCGGAACGGAGCGCTTTGTCGAGCGCGTTTTGCACATCGTCAAAGCTCGAGGAGCTGTCCGCGAGCGCCTTGTTGATGGTGGCCGTCACGTCGCCGAGGCCGCTCTCGATGTCACCCAGGCCCGACTTCGCATCGGCCAGCAGGTCCTTCGAGCGCTTGCTCGTGTCTTCCGTCGAGCCGAGCAGGTTACCGGTGGTAGACACGAGGTCGGCCGTGGAGCCGAGCAGCGAGGCGTAGGAGCCGGTGTTGCTCGCGGCGTCGCGCAGGCTCGAGATGCCGTCGCCGAGCGTGGCGGAGAGGTTCGCCACGTAGTTCTCCACCTTGTCCGAATCCATGAAGTCGAGAAGGCCCGAGGTCGACGCCAGGCCCACGTCGCTCACCGTCTCGGTGAAGGTGGTATCGATCTGCTGGCGCACCGTGCTCGCGCCCTTGTCCGTCACGCGCGGGGCGATGGCGTTCATCTTCTGGTTCTCGTAATAGTCGATCTGCGCGTGCTCCACGTGGGTGGCAAAGAGCGTCATCATCTTGGCGCTGAAGTCTTTGGGGATCACCACGGCGGCATAGTAGTCGCCCGCCTTCACCCCCTCTACGGCGCGGTCCTCGTCCACAAACACCCAGTCGAGACCGTCGTTGGCGCGCAGCGCGTTGACCACGGAATCGCCCATGTTCACCTTCACGGGAATGAGGTCGCTCTGGTAGCCCTCATCGGAGTTGGCCACCGCCACCTTGAGGTTGCCGGTGTTGCCGTACGGATCCCAGCTACCGGCGATGTTGAACCACGCGTACAGACAGGGAATGATCACCAGGCCCACCACGACCACCAGGCCGATGACGCTGCGGCTGATGTTCGCGCAATCGCGCTTGAACAGACGGATGATGTTACGCATCGGCCTCACCGCCCTTCTCGGCGCCAGCATCCGCTGCTGCGCCCTCCGCTGATTCCCCTGACGCCCCCGCTCGCGGCGCCGAACTCTGCACCTGCACGCCGAACATCCGGGCAACCGAGGGGAGAGCGGCGGTGTGCCGGCGAATCTCCTCACGCAGCTTGTCATCCGAAAGCGCTGAGACGCGCATCTGCGTGTTCAGGCTCTCGCGCACGTACTCAAGGTTGATGAGATAGGTGTCGGCGAGGACCACGACCACGATCCACAGCACGAGCATCACGATCTTGCCGTCGTTGGAAAGGTCGAGCAGCCAAGTGAGCAGGAAGAGCAGCATCGGCAGACCGAGGACCATGCAGAAGCCCGCACGCACCCGGGCCGGATAGGCCTGCTCAAAACGCGTGGCACGCGCGACGATGGCATCGCGGTAACCCTCGCCATCGAGCAGGGCGCGCATGGCCAAGCGCACCGAGAAGCGCGGGTTGGGCAGGTTGTTGCTCTCGCAGAGCATGACGCCCGTGGTGGAGAGCTGGCGGTCGAACAGCAGGTTGAGGTTGAGCATGAACGGCCGGAGCACCAGGCCCACCACGAGAGCCAAAACCAGGAAGACGCCCAGCACGGCCAGGTTGGCCCAGTAGTACATGCCGTACATGCCGCCGATGGTCTCGCGCAGCGCGTTGATGCCGTAGGTGAACGGCAGGAAGGGATGGAGCCACTGGTAAAAGCCGGGCATCATCTCGATGGGGTACATGCCCGAGGAGCCCGGGATCTGCACGATCACCAAGATGACGCCGAGCGCCTTGCCGATGTGCTTGAAGGTGATGGAGAGCGCGTAGATGATATTCACGTAGACAAAGCTCGTCCACACGCCTGCCAGCACGAAGAGCACCGGCTCATGGCACTGCGTTCCGAGCACGAGGTCGCCCACGCACACAATCACGGCCTGCACGAAGCCCAGGAGCACCAACAGCAGCCAACGGCCAAAGTACCCCTCCTTCGCGTTGAACTCACCCACGCCCTCCGGATCGACCTCCAGCTTGATGATGGCGATGAGCACGAAACCGCCCACCCAGAGCGCCAAGTTGGTGTAGAACGGCGCCACACCGGAGCCGTAATTCGACACCGGATACACCGTCTGCGTGTTGAGCGTCACCGGAGAGGACATGAAGTCGGAGACGTCGCTCGCGTTGACGCCCAACAGCTCAGACAGCTCGTCCATGACCTGGGAGCTCTGCAGCGCGCGGATGTCCGTGGCAGCGTCGTCCAACGAGCCCTGCACGTCGGCCACAGCGCCATCCGTCTGCGCGATAGCTGTCTTGGCCTGGTCGAGCGTGGCGTTCAGCTGCGAGAGCGTACCGCGCGTCTGGGCGATTACCGGCTCGAGCGAGGCAATGACACCTGTAAGGTCGCCCGAGACGTCCGAGAAGGAATCCAGGCCCGCCGAGAGCTTGGGCAGCGCCGTGGAGTTCACGCTGTCGTGCGCGGCGTCGATGGTGGAGATGCCCGTCTGCACGGCGGTGTCCAACGCGGTAGAGGCGTTGTTCACCTTTGTGGCGGTATCGGTGATGGCGCTCGCCTGCCGGTGCAGCGAGTCAGCCAACGTGTTGATGCCACCCTGGACGTCCTGCAGCTGGGACACCAGCTTGTTCTTGGCGTCGTCGGGCAGCAGCGTGCCGTTGATGAGCTCCTTGAGGTCATCGATATCGGACACCACGCCGTCGAGTGCCGTGGCGGAATCGTCTACATAGCCCTGGGTCATCACCACGGTGGTGCTCACCTTGCCCACCGCGGCGCTCGCGGTAGACGACGCCTTGCCCATCAGGCGATTGGCACCAGAAAGCGCCGAAGAAAGGGAGGTAGAGAAGTCGCGCGAGGTCGTGCGCGTGGTGGCAAGCAGGGTATCGCCCTCGTCGAGCGCCTGCACGAGTTGCGGCAGCTGGTCGTTCAGCTTTCCGAGCGTGGTGTCGGCGGAGGTCACGGCGTCCTTGGTGGCATCCACCGAATCCTGCATGCCCGAGAGCGCGGAACGAACCTTGTCCAACGCTTTGCGCGCCTCAGCGGTGTTGGCGAGGATGCCGGACTCGGCATCGGCACCCTTGCCCTTGGCGATCGTACCAACATCCTGCAGCGTCTTCACGAGCGTCTTGGAGACCGTGGAGACGAAGGTGGAGTTGATCTGCTCCTGGATGGTGGAGGCGCCCGTGTCCGTCACCTTGGGCGCGATGGCGTTCTTCTTCTCGTTCACGTAGTAGACGAGCTTGGGCTCCGTGAACTCACCCGTGAGCATGCTCGTGAGCTTCTCGCTGAAGTCCTTAGGGATGATGATGCCCGCGTAGTAATCGCCGCGGTAGACGCCCTCCTTGGCCTCCTTGGCATCGGTGAAGGTCCATCCCAGCTGGTCGTTTTTGCGCAGCTGCTCGATCACCTGCTTGCCGGCGTTCATGGTGCCCGTGTACTCGTTCGTGGTGCCCTCGTCCTCGTTGGCCACGGCTATCTTGATGTTGGCCGTGTTGGCGTACGGATCCCAGTTGGCCACGATGTTGTACCACGCGTAGAGCGAGGGGATCACGCATACGCCGATGGTGATGACGAGCGCCACCGGGTTGCGCAGCAAGCGCATGATGTCACGCCGAAAGATCTGAAGGGCCTTGTTCACGATTCCACCCCAAGGGTTGAGGACACGATGCTCCGGTCACAGGTTTTTCCACAGTTGTTTATTATTGTATCCGAACCAACGCCGTTTAGAAATCATTCAAGATTTGTCCCTAACCTGGTAGGGAGAGCATGGAGCCACGTCCACGCTTCCGGCGCGTTATTTCTCTCAGCGAGGACCGCCGAAGACGCCGAAGGCGGCCGGGGCATGCCCAAAGCGACACGCCGCAGCGAACTGCGCAAACGACGAAGCCGTTTGCCAGTCTCGCAAGGACTGAGCGAAGGGCATACCCCGGCCGCCGACCGGAGCGCTTAGGTGAATCCGAGCTACATCAGATTGCAAACCGCCTGGGCGAACGCCACCGGATCCTCCGGCAGGATGCCCTCAACCAGCAGCGCCTGATCGTACAGCAGGCCAGCGTACTGGGCGAGCTTCTCCTTCTCGCCGGCCTTCTGGGCAGCCACGAGCTTTTCGAAGACCGGGTGTTTGGCGTTGAGCTCGAGCACACGCTGACTCTTCGGCGCGCCCTCGGCCTCGGGACCGCGGGCCATGACCTTCTCCATCTCGAGCGAGACGGGGCCCTCGGTGGTGATGACCGCCGGCGCGTCCATCGGACGTGCGGAGACGGCAACCTTCTCCACCTTATCGCCCAGCGCCTCCTTCATGGCCTGGAAGAGCTCCTCATGCTCCTTGGAAGCTTCCTCGGCCTGCTTCTTCTCGTCATCGGTCGCCAGGTCGAGGTCGCCCGAGGCAACGTTCTTCAGCTCGAGCGCGCGGTCCTCGGTCTCCGGCTCGGCGCCGTCGGCCACGGCCTTGGCAGCGGCCTCGCGGGCGGTGTCATCCGCATACACCTTGGGCATGTCCTTGGCCGTATAGGTGCGCATGGCCTGGAAGGTGAACTCGTCCACGTCGGCCGTGCAGAGCAGCACGTCGTAGCCGCGGTCAAGCACGCCGTGCACCACGGGCATCTTGGACAGACGATCGCGGTCGTCGCCCGCGGCGTAGTACACCGCCTTCTGGCCCTCGGGCATCGCCTTGGCGTACTCGGCAAGCGTGACCATCTTCTGCTCGCGCGCGCTCCAGAACAACAGCAGGTCGGCGAGCTCGTCGGCCTTCATGCCGTAGCTCTGGTAGATGCCGAACTTGAGGCCGCGGCCAAAGTTCTCGAAGAACCTCTCATAGGCCTCGCGGTCGTCGTCGCGCATCTTCTGCAACTCGGCGGTAATCTTCTTCTCCACGCGGTTGGCGATAGCATGGAGCTGACGATCGTGCTGCAGCGTCTCGCGGCTGATGTTCAGGCTCACGTCGGCGGAGTCCACGATACCGCGGACGAAGTTGTAGTAGTCGGGCACAAGGTCGGCGCACTTCTCCATGATCATGACGTTGGAGCTGTAGAGCGCAAGGCCCTTCTGGTAGTCCTTGCTGTACAGGTCGAACGGGGCCTTACCGGGGATGAACAGCAGCGCGTCGTACTCGAGTGCGCCCTCGGCGTGGAAAGAGAAGGTGCGGGCCGGGTCCTCCCAGTCGTGGAACGTGGACTTGTAGAACTCGTTGTATTCCTCGGGCGTAACGTCCGAGCTGCGCTTCTTCCAGATGGGCGTCATGGAGTTGAGCGTCTCGAGTTCCTGGTAGTCCTCGTACTCGGGCTTGTAGTCGTCGCCTGCATCCTCGGGCTTGGGCTTCTGACGGCTCTTGGTGACCATCATCTGGATGGGGTAGCGCACGTAGTTGCTAAAGCGACGCACCAGGTCCTTGAGTCCCCACTCGGAGAGGTAGGTGTCGTAGTTCTCGCCCTGCTCGCCGTCGACGCCGGGCACGTTCTCGCGAATGGTGAGGATGACGTCCGTACCGTGCTCCGCGCGCTCGCCGTCCTCGATGGTGTAACCCTCAAGGCCGTCGGACTCCCACACATGGGCGGTCTCCTCGCCAAAGGCGCGGCTCACCACGCGCACCTTGGAGGCGACCATAAAGGCGGAGTAGAAGCCCACGCCGAACTGCCCGATGATGTCCACGTCGTCACCCTGGTGCTCGGCGTTCTCGCGCTTGAACTCCTGGCTACCGGAGTGCGCGATGGTGCCCAGGTTGCGCTCCAACTCGTCCGCCGTCATGCCGATGCCGTTATCGGAGACGGTCAGCGTACGCGCGTCCTTATCGAACGAGAGGCGAATGGCCAAGTCGCCCTCGCCCACCTTGATGCTCGGGTCCTGGAGGCTCTTGAAGTTGAGCTTGTCCACTGCGTCCGAAGCGTTGGAGATCAGCTCGCGCAGAAAGATCTCCTTGTTGGTGTAGATGGAATTGATCATGAGGTCCAGGAGCTTCTTGCTCTCTGTCTTAAACTCGTGCATGCATGCGTCCCTTCGTTGCTGCGGCCATGCGGCCGAATTCATACCGGAAGACATACTACCCGGTTTGCGCTCAGATAACCTGAGTCAATAAGACTTAGATTTTTTCTCCCGGCACACACTGCCGTAAACACCGCCGCATGCGCACTGGTTTTCATTTGAAGGCTTTCCCGCCGCGCTACAATTCGAATCGCAACATATGTGGAGAAACGAGGTCATCCATGTACAGCTTCGAAAGCCGCGTGCGCTATTCCGAGATCGACGAGGATCTTCACCTGACCGTCCCGGCGCTCATCAACTACCTGCAGGATTGCTCGACGTTCCACTCCCAGGCCGTGGGCCGGGGCCCGGCACATGCTGCCGCCTCGGGCCATGCCTGGATGCTCTCGGCTTGGGAGATCGTCATCGATGCGCTGCCCGCTTTCAACCAAGATATCCGCGTGTCCACGTGGCCCACGTGCTTCAAGGGGCTCATGGCCGCGCGCAACTTTACCGTGTGCGACGCCGCGGACCCCGCCGGCGAGCACCCGCTCGTGCGCGCGAACTCCAGCTGGTTCCTGTTCGCCGCCGCCGCCGGTACGCCCATGCGCATCCCCGCCGACGAATCCGATCCCTACCTGTCCGACGTGGCCGAACCGCTCGACATGCCCGCCATGCCGCGTCGCATCCGTACCGCGGATGCGGGCGAGGCGGCCGCGCCGGTCATCGTGACGGGCGCGCACATCGACACCAACCACCATGTGAACAACGCGCAGTACGTGAGCCTGGCGCTCGGCGCGCTGCCCGAGGACGATATGCCCAACATCCATCGGCTCGATGTGCAGTACCACACCGCGGCCAAGCTGGGCGATACCATCTACCCGCATATCCATCACGAAGGCGACGCCGGCACCATCATCACGCTCGATGACGCCGAGGCCAAGCCCTACGCGATCGTGCGCGTCGCGTAGCGGCTCCTGCCGCACACGCCGAACTGGCCCGCGAGCAGGGCAAGCGCGCCGGCACGGCTACGGTTGCGCGGGAAAGGTAACGGTAAAGGCGGTACCCTTACCGAGCTCGCTGTCCACGTCGATCGTCGCATGATGGAAGAGCGCCGCGTGCTTGACGATCGCGAGACCGAGCCCCGTGCCGCCGCGCGCCTTCGAACGGCTCTTATCAACGCGATAGAACCGCTCGAAGATCTTGTCGCGCTCCTCCGGCGCGATACCGATTCCCGTGTCAGCCACGCGCACGAAGGGAGCATCGTCTGCATCGAACCCGCAGGACACCGTCACGATCCCGCCGGGTCGGTTGTAGCGGATCGCGTTGCTCGCCAGGTTGTAGACCAGCTCGTCCAACAAGCGCCAGATGCCGTTCACGTTCGCGGGCGCCAGTTCCAGTTTCATGGTGACGTCCGCCTTCTCGGCCGGCCCCTCCAAACGCTGGCACACGGAATCGACGAGCTCCTCGAGCGCCACATTCTCCTGCACGCCCATGATCTCGTCCATGCGATGGTCGTCTTCACCGGCATGCTCGGCCTCGTCCAGGTTGGAAAGGATGAGGATGTCGTTCACCAATGCAGTCAGGTGGCCGGCCTCGCGGTAGATGCGCTTGCCGAACTTCTTCAGATCCTTCTTGGTTTCCACCATGTCGTTCGCGATGAGCTCGGCGTAGCCCGAGATAGCCGTGAGCGGTGTCTTCAGCTCGTGCGTGATGTTGGCCGTGAACTCCCGACGCATGCGGTCGTTGTCGGCAAGCGTCCGCATCTGCGCCTTCAGCGCTTGGCGCTGGCTCTCGATGCGATCGAGCATCGGCTCCATCTCGATATAGGCGTTATCGGCCGAGCGACGTGGATGGTCCAGGTCGACGAGCTTGAGCGGCGCGATGATGGCACGGGACTCGCGTCGGGCAACGATGATCGACACCACGCCCACGAGCACGGCGAGCGCCAGCACCGGCACGATCAGTGTGAGGAACACCGTGATGAATCCCGCCTGCTGCTGGGCCAGGCGCACCACGGAACCGTCTTTTAAAAGTTCGGCCTCGTAGAGCATGACCTCGCCGAGCGTGGAGCTCGAGCGCTCGATGGAGCCATGCCCGGTCTTGAATGCATCGCTCACCTCGGGCCTGTTCTTGTGGTTCGGCAAGCTCGCCGCATCTTCCACGCTGTCGTAGGTCACCGTGCCATCCGGCGCGATGAGCGTGATGCGCGTCTGATTCAGCGTGAGACGCGAGAGCAGCTCGGTATCCGATGCCGCATCGTCCAGCGCGGCGGCAACGACCTCCGTCTCGTTGGCAAGCTCGGCGCGCGCGGCTCCCGTCAGACGATTTTGAAGGTAAACCGTACCAGCCACGGTAAAGACAACGATGACCGCAAGCGCCACGTAGAATACGGTGAGGAACACGCGGCGCGAAAGGGAGCGCTTGGGACGCGGCGCCATGAACTACTCCCCCACCTCGGCAAAGCGATAGCCCACGCCGCGCACGGTCTCAATCAAGTGTGCATGGTCACCGAGCTTCTGACGGAGCGTCTGAACATGCACGTCCACCGTACGAGAGCCGCCGTCGAAATCCCAACCCCAGACGCTCCGGAGCAGCGCCTCGCGGCTGAACACGGTTCCGGGCTTGCGCATGAGGTACTCGAGAAGATCGAATTCGCGGAGCGTGAGCTTGAGCTCCTTGCCATCCACGGTCGCACGGCGATGGCTGGGCGAGAGCTCGATGCCCGCGAGCTTCATGCTGTCCGGCGTCTTCTTGTTCATGCCGCCGCGGCGCAGCAGCGCGCGGCAGCGGCTCGTGAGCTCCATCAGGCTGAACGGCTTGGTGAGGTAGTCGTCCGCACCGTCGTCGAGCGCCACGACCTTATCGAGCTCGGCGTCTTTGGCCGTGAGCATCATGATGGGCACGGTCGCCGTCTCCTGGTTGGAGCGCAGCCGGCGAAGAATCGCCAGGCCATCGGTATCGGGGAGCATGATGTCCAGCAGCACCGCATCGGGTACCCGCCGTGCCACGGCAGCCTTGAACTCGCTATCGCACGAGAAGCCCTCGGCGTCGATTCCCTGCTGGTGCAGCGCGTACAGCGCGAGCTTACGGATGCTGTCGTCGTCCTCAACGTAGTAGATCATGATGCCACCTTACCGACCCCGATTGCTTTGCACATGATACACGCGTTTCGTAAGCGCGCGGTAAAGGGCGCTCCAGCCGCACCGAGCGGCGCGAGGCGGCTACGCCCGCGCGGCAGAGATCTGCTCCAGCAGCCAGCTGCACCACGCATCCATGCCGGTTCCCTTGGTGGCGCTCACCTGAAAACGCGGCGCCTCGGGATTCAGGTTGTCGAGTGTGGCGGTGTAGGCATCCAGGTCGAAGTCGAAGGCGGGCGCCACGTCGACCTTGTTGAGCAGGTTCACGCCCGCGTGCTGGAAGATGCCCGGATACTTAACAGGCTTGTCGTCGCCCTCGGGCACGGAGAGGATCATCGCGGAGAGGTTCTCGCCCAGATCAAAGTCCACGGGGCACACCAGGTTGCCCACGTTCTCGATGAAGATGACGTCGATCTTGTCCATGCCCACGCCGGCGTCGAGCGCGTCCACGGCCTCGCGGATCATGTTGCCTTCCAGATGGCAAAGGCCGCCCGTGTTGATCTGGATGGACGGCATGCCAGCCTCCTTGCAGGCCTGGGCATCCACGTCCGAGGCGATATCGCCCTCGATGACGGCGCAGGTGAGGCCCGCGGCACGCAGGCGCTCATTGGTAGCGAGGATGGTGGAGGTCTTGCCGGAGCCGGGGCTCGAGAGCACGTTGATCACGTAGGTCCCCGTCTCGGCAAAGCGCCGGCGAAGCTCATCTGCCAACCGCTCGTTGCGCGACAGGATGGGCGTTGCGATGTCGACCGTCTTCTCAGCCATAGTGCTCTCCTCTTTCCTCTCGCCGGCGCGGTTCTCGGCCCGTCCCTGCGGGCCGTCATCCCCACTTAGTCCGGCGTCTCGATCTCCATGTTCACGATATCCAGCTCACGGCCCCGGATGGCGCTCGTCTCACCGCTGCCGCACACCGGGCAGCGTAGATGCCAGCGGTCGTGGTCGAATTCGGCCCCGCACGCCAAACAGACGCTCCGCGGATGGACCTCCTCAACCACGAGTTCGGCCTCGGCGGTCAACGGATCGTCCTCGCGCATGGCCTCCCAGGCAAAATCGAGGGACTCGCGCACCACCTCGCGCATATCGCCCACACGGAGCCGCACGGAGATGATCCGCGAGGCACCAGCCTGACGCGCCGTCTCGATGGCGCACTTCAGCACGCCGTCAACGAGCCCCACCTCGTGCACGGTTGCCTACTCCTCGTCCTCGTCGTCATCCGAGAAGAACGCGGTCAGGCGGCCCTCGGAAAGGCCCTTCTTGCCTTCGCGGGCGACGATGACGATACGGGTGACCGCGAGCGAGACCTCATACAGCGAGAGCATGGCCGCATACATCATGAGCAACGTAATGGGGTTGGCATCCGGGGTAATGGACGCGGAGACCACCATCATGGCCACGTAGATGTAGCGCCAGGCAGCGCGGAAGCTAGAGTACGGCACGATGTGGAACACGGCCAGGTAGAACACGATCAGCGGCAGCTCGAACGAGACGCCGAAGCCGATGAGCAGGAGGATCTCGATGTTGATGTAGTTCTCAAGATCGGCCATAGGGTCGGCGATCGTCTTGGTCTCGCCCAGCAGCCACTCAAATCCCGGCGGGACGATGATGAAGTAGCAGAACACCGCACCCACGAAGAACAGCACCGTGGCGGCGACGACGGTGGGGACTACCCACTTGCGCTCGTTCGGCTTGAGGGCCGGGAGGAAGAACGCGAGGATCTGCCACACGATCATGGGCGTGCACATGACGACGGCGGTCTTCACCGCCACGCCGAACTTGACGGCAAAGCCGCCGAGCGCACCCGTCATGACGAACTTGCCCCCGTCCAGGTAGGGCTCGATGGGCGCCTTGAGCAGGTCGATGATCGTCGGCGAGGCAAAGTACATCACGATGGTGGCGATGACCACGCATACGACCACGATGGTGAGGCGGCGACGCAGCTCGCCCAGGTGATCGAAGAGCGGCATGCGCGCGGGACCGATGGGCATTACTGCTCACCCCCTTCGGAGGTCGTGGCATCCGAGGCAGCGGGTGCAACCTCTTCTGCGGCGGGTTCAGCGGCGTCGGCCTTCTTCTTGCGCGGACGGCGCGCGTAGAGGTCGGCCGTGGTGCGCTCCTCGGGCTCCGGCTCCGGAGCGGGCTCGGCAGGCTCCTCCGCAGTCGCGGGGGCCTCGGCGGCATCAGCGGCCGCGCCCTCGGCGGAGTCGGAAGCCTCTTCCTTCTGTGCCTTCTCGGCAGCCAGGCGCGCGCGGCGCTCGGCGAAGGTCTCCTTCTGACGCGGTGCGGACGCGTCCGCCGCGGGGGCATCGGCATCCGAATCGACACTGGAGTCGTCATCGGCGGTGCCAGCGGCCTTCTTGGACTTCGTCGGCGCGTTGGCCGCAGCGGCCATCGGGTCGATGACCTCGGCCTGCACCATAGACGTCATCTTCTCCTGCGTCTCTCTAAACTGACGCAGGGCGCGCCCGATCGTACGCCCCATCTGGGGCAGCTTGTCGGGCCCGAACAGCAAGAAGCCGAAGACCAGGATGATCGCCAGCTCGTTGGCACCAATACCAAACACGGATATCCTCCAGACGCATCTGTGCGAGCACCAACGGCACTTGGCACACCGCATAACCGTCGAATTATACCCCGGGGAGCGCCAGATACGCTACCAGAGGCCGGCCTACGCGGCGGTGATGCCGATCTCCTCCGCCACACCCAGCAGCTGCGCCACGCGCATCACGCCGGGCTGGGCGTTGATCACGGCAAAGCCGCGCTCGCGGTCGGCGGCGTGGTGGGCAGCCCCCACGAGCACGCCAATGCCCGTGGAATCGATGTAGCTCACCTGGGAGAAGTCGAGCACGACCTTCTCCGTGGGCTGCTCGAGCGCCAGGTCGATGGCACTCCGCAGGGCGTCGGCGTTCGAGATGTCGATCTCACCGGTAATCGAGATGGTGTACGCCTCGGGGCTGGGGTTCTTGGTGATACCCAAATCCATGGTGACTCCTTTGGTCGAACCGTTGGTCGTGCGCAGCGCGCGGGTGCGCTGCTCCTAGTTTTTGTTCAAAGCAGTCAAACGCTGCTGCGCGTAGGTCTTGACCTGGTAGGCATCGTCCGGGTCGGCATCGATCGCCTTTTGATACGCCGCCTTGGCGTCGTCCGTGCGGCCGGCGCTCTCGTAGAACATGCCGAGGTTCGCCCAAGCCGGACCGAACGAGGCGTCCTTGGCGGTAAAGGTCTCCAGCGCGGAGATGGCAGCCGAGGTATCACCCGAGTAGAACACGCAGATCGCGCGGTCCACCGTTGCCGACTTGGAACTCGGGCTGCCCTTCAGGTACTCGTCGTACGAGGCGATCGCCTTGCTGAAGATGTCCTGCACGTGGGAGTCGGAGGAATCAGCATAGTTGAGCGCCGCCACGCCCCAGTCGAAGTAGCCGTTGGCGAGGTTCAGCAGCGTGCTCGGATTGTCCGGATCCGCCTCGTGCTGGGCCTGCAGCTGCTTGGCGGCGGTGCCGTACATGGCGTTGACGTCGTCCATGCTGTTGATGCTGGAGTCACTCGAACTGTTGGCGGCGCCGGTCGCGGCAGCGGAGGTACCCGTGTTCGTCGTGGTGTTCGCCGCGGCGGAACCGCTCGTCGTCGCGGTGGCAGCGGAGGAACCCGCCTGCGAGACGCTCGCCGCCTTGGGCGTCAGCGCCCCCGAAAGCACCACCACAAGCAGGATGACCGCCAGCACGAGCACGGCGATCACGATCGCCGCCTGCGCCTTCTTGGTCTGCTCGGCATTGAACGCCATGACTGCCCCCTACTCCGCCGCGGAACCGCTGTCGGCCAGCGTGGCCGTACCGTCCTCGTTGATTTTCAGGTTGGGATGCCCCTCGGGCAGCACGCCCGAGGGGTCCGTGGAACTGGAGGACGTGGTCGAGGTCGTGGCCGCCGCGCTCGCGCTGCTCAGCTCGGCAAGCGTGGCCTGGGTACCCAGCAGGTAGCCGATCACCACACCCAAGATAAGCGCGATGGCGGCAATGGCGAGCACCATCCAGAACGGCGGGCCCTGACGCACGGGGGTCACGTCGGCGGACTCGGGGGCCGCCTGCTTCTGAGCCTTGGCGTCCTTACGCGCAGCCTTAACCTTCTTCGAATCGTCCGCCGGGGCCTTCTCGGCCGCGGCAGCCTCCTCGCTCATGAGCTCTTGCTCGTCATCAAAGAAATCGTCCGACATACCTTCATCCTTCATCAACGGTCGATGCATGAAGGCCATTGTAGCGAGCGCCCCACACCGCCACCGGCGCCCACGGCCCATCCTCATGAAAGCGACAGCCCAGAATTATCGCTGCAAGCGAAAGGACGGCCTCGCGCTCAGCGCACCGCGCGGTAGATAGCGATGATGCCACCCGTACGGTTCTCGTAGCTCACCTGCGAGAACCCCGCCTCTTTGAGCTCGCGCGCAACCTGATCCTGGGGCGGGAAGCCCTTGATGGAGTCGCGCAGGTACTCAAAGCCCGCGCGATCCCCCGTCACCACGCCGCCGATGAACGGAATCATGTGGTTCAGGTACACACGGTAGAGCGCGCGCCACGCTGCGTTGGGAGGGGTGCCGAACTCCAGCACCACGTACCTGCCGCCGGGCTTGAGCACGCGAGCCGCCTCGCGCATCGCGCGCGTGCGGTCGCTGAAGTTGCGGAGGCCATAGGCGCAGGTCACAACCGTAAAACTCGCGCCTGCGTAGGGCAGCGCGTGCGCGTCCACCTCGGCGAGCGAGACCGGCACACCCTGGTTGGCTCCGGCGTCGATGCGCTCGCGCGCCACGTCGAGCATCTCGGGCGTGAAGTCCGTCAGCTCGATAGACGCCGGCGGGCACGACTCGCAGAGCTCGAAGGAGACGTCGCCCGTGCCGCCCGCCACGTCGAGCACGCGGTCCTCGGCCGTGCAGGCGGCGACACGCGCCATCCGCGTGAGCCAGCTGCGGTAGATACCAAAACTGGAGAGCGCATTGAAGAGATCGTAGCGCTGCGCGATTTCAGAGAAGATGCCACGAACGCGCGCACCATGCGCGTCCGGGGCGCCGTTCCGTACAGTCATCTAGGCGCGCTCCTCCTGGGCGAGCTGGGCCGCAACGTAGCGCGTGGCGAGCACGAGCACGTCGAGCGCGGTCTCGAGCTCGGAGACGCTCGGGTAGCTCGGAGCGATGCGGATATTGGTGTCGCGCGGATCGTTCCCGCCGGGGAAGGTAGCGCCCGCGGGGGTGAGCTTCACGCCCAGTTCGGCGCAGAGCGCGCCCACGCGCTTGGCGGAACCCTCGGGGCCATCGAACGAGACGAAGTACCCGCCACGCGGGTGCGTCCAGGTAGCGCAGCCGGTGTCGCCCAGACCCTCCGTGAGCTTCTGCTCCACGGCCTCGAACTTGGGACGCAGGAACTCCGCGTGGCGCTTCATATGCGCATGTACGGCGTCCATATCGGGCAGGAAGCGCACGTGACGCAGCTGGTTCAGCTTGTCGGCTCCGATGAGCCCCGCCTTCATGTGGCGGCTGAACTCGGCGATCACGGCCGGGCTCGCGCCCACAAAGCCCACGCCCGCGCCCGGGAAGGTGATCTTGGAGGTGGAGGCGAAGGCCACCACGCGGTCCTCGTTGCCGGCCTCGCGCGCCGCATCGAAGACGTTCAGAAGCTCGTCCGTCTCGTCGTAGAGGTCATGCACGCAGTAGGCGTTGTCCCACAGGATGCGGAAGTCGGGAGCGGCGGTCTTCATGCCCACCAGGCGGCGCACCACCTCGTCGCTAAAGGTGACGCCCGTGGGGTTGGAGTACTTGGGCACGAGCCAGATGGCCTTGATGGAATCGTCCGCGGCCACCAGGCGCTCGATCTCGTCCATGTCCGGGCCCTCGTCAGTCATGGGAACCGTCACGTTCTCGGCACCCAGCTCAGCGGAGATGCCGAAGTGACGGTCGTAGCCGGGGGCGGGGCACAGGAACTTGACAGTCGCGCCCTCGTGCGCGGCGGCATACGCGCTCCACGGAGCGTTGCCGCAGGTGCCCGTGCGCCAGAACATATCACAGATGTCGTGCTCGATCAGCAGGCTGGAAGAGCCGAGCACGAGCGTCTGGTCAACCGGGCAGCCGAGGAACTCAGCGGCCAGGCGACGCGCAGAGGGAATACCCTCAAAGCAGCCGTAGTTGGAGCAGTCCACGCCCTCGTCCGTGAGGTCGGAGGAGGAGTTCAGGATATCGAGCATGGGACGGGAGATGTCCACCTGGTCGGGCGCCGGCTTGCCGCGGGCCATGTCGAGCTTGAGCCCGCGAGCCTTGACCTCGGCCACCTCGTGCTCGAGTTCCTGCAGGGCGGAAGCGAGCTCGGCATCGCCCATCTGCTGATAGATGTTCTGCATGCGTGGGACACCTTTCTGTTGATGGCGGCTACAGGAAAGCCGGGAGGTGATTTCCCATGCAGTATAGCGCGGGCGGATTCGTGGTAGATTTAGGGGCCAGCAAGAGCTGAGAATTTACGCGAGCGAGGGGTGGCGCGCCATGCAGCTGGGCGAGTTTCAATCCGAGGAGTTCGGCGAGCTCCAGCGCCTGGTCGACGGGCTCTACGCCAGCCGCCACGAGGTGGACCGACTCGATTTGGTGGTGCAGGCCGAGATCATCGACCTCTCCGCCGACCTGATGGAGATCGTCAACCTGCTGCCGCCGGGCGTCTACGAGCGGCAGCGCCTGTGCGACCAGTTGAACTCCGCCCTCGCCGCGCACGGCTGGGGTGGCATGTACGGGACGGTCGAGTAGCCATGGAAGCGAACGACGCCCGCAAGTCCGTGGTGCCGCGGGAAAAGTCCCAGCTCCGGGAGCGCGCCGAAGCGATTCACGCCGCAGACGTGGCGCTCCGCCATCTTGAGCGCTCCGCCGACCTGCTCGACTCGGCCGCCAACTGGGGGACTTTCGACATGTTCATCGGCGGCATGCTGTCCTCGATGATCAAGCACCGGCGCATCGACGACGCCGAGGACGAGTTCAACGCCGCACGCGACGCGGTGAAGCGCTTTGCCCGCGAGCTCTCGGACGTACAGGGCATCGAGGACACCGTGCGGTTCGACATCAGCGGCTGGATCTCTGGTATCGATATCTTCATGGACAACGTCTTCGCCGACTGGTACGTGCAGACGAAGATCCGCCAAGCCCAGGAGCGCGTCGCCGAGGCCATCGTGCAAATCAGCCAGATTCGCCAGGCCCTTATGGACCTCGAGCCACTCTAAACAGGCTACGAGCCGGCCGGGAACGGTCAGCGTTTGCGGCAGACGACGCCCATGTAGCAGAGGCCGATGACCGCCGCCGTGATCGACCCCGCGAGAATGGCCGTCTTGGCCGCCAGGATCTCCTCCGGATGCGCCGGGAACGCCAAACCCGCGATGAGGATCGACATGGTGAAGCCGATGCCTCCCAGTATGCCCACGCCCAGCATCTGGCCCCAGGTCACCCGGCTCGGCAAGCTGGCGACGCCGGTCTTTACCAGCAGGAACGTCATGCCAAAGATGCCGATTGGCTTTCCCAGGAGCATGCCGAAGTACGTGCCCAGGGTCACCGGATCCACCACCAGAGCGCCCAGGTCCACGCCGACTAGGCGCACCTGCGCGTTGGCGAACGCGAACACCGGCAGCACGACGAAGTTCACGAACGTGGAAATGGAGCGCTCGAGCCGCTGCATGGGCGGGGTCACGCGATGCATGATGCGCTCAACCTCGAGTGCAGCGTGTGTGAAATCGTGCTGGCCCAGGATGTGCGCCTCATCGTCGTACCGGTCCATGACGTCCGGCAGCTTGGCATGCAGCCAACCCTGGAGGTGGTCGATCTGCATGCCGGCGCGACTGGGAATGCAGAACGCGAGCACCACGCCCGCGATCGTGGCGTGCACGCCGCTCATGAACACGCACACCCAGAGCACGGCGCCCAGGACCAGATACGGCCTCAGATGGTAGTGCTGCGTCTTGTTCATCAGCGCCAGCAACACCGTGACCAGCGCGGAGAGGGCGAGCCACGGCAGGCTGGGCGCCTGCCCGTAGAACAGGGCGATGGCGACGATGGAAATCAGGTCGTCGGCGATGGCGAGCGTGGCGAAGAACACGCGCACGCCGTTGGGGACGCGATTGCCCAGAAGTGCCAAAACACCCAGCGCGAAGGCAATGTCGGTGGCCATGGGGATGGCCCAGCCCTGCAGGGCGCCGCCGCGGTTCACCACCGCGTAGATGGTCGCCGGCGCGATCACGCCTCCCACGGCGGCGATCATCGGCAGCATGGCCTGACGTGGCCGGGTGAGCTCGCCCACGGTCATCTCATATTTGAGCTCCAGGCCCACGAGCAGGAAGAAGAGCGCCATGAGGAAGTCGTTGATGAAAATCTCGGGCGTCACGGAAACCAGAGGGGCACCACCGAACGAGATAGCGACCGGCGTGGTCAGAAACGCGTGGACCGCAAAGTAGGCATCGGTGTTCGCCACTACCACGGCGGCAAGGGCCGCGACCACCATGACCGCAGCGGCAACGGTTCCGCTGGACGTTATGCGCTCGTAGAGGTCGCGACGTTCCAGACGGCGACGCTGCCGATCGGTCAGCAGGTCGGCGGGCGTCGGCACAGCGGGAGCGGTGGCAATAGATGAGGGCATGGCGGGAACTCCGTTCGGCAGTGCGCGTCGGCGCTGGTCGGTACTCAAAGGGCCGTCCCACAGGACGGCCCTGTTGCAAGCGATTATCACGATACCCAGACGCTCCGCGCTTCACCGCGAATCCACGGCAGCCGAGCAGCCCGGGAAGGACACGGTAGCGACCGCGCTCGCGTTACTCCGCAGCGGCGATGATGGGGGCCGCCACCTGCTTCTTGCGGGAGAGCACGCCCGGCATCCACACGCCCTCGGGCTTGTCCTCGATACCCAGGCCCTTCTGCGCCACGGCGGTATCGCCGCACATGAGCACGGTGGAGCCCTCCTCCAGGATATCCGTAATCAGCAGCACCAGGCCGTCGCCGCCCTTCTCGGTACGATAGGCCTCCATGGCCGCGCGGATGGCATCCAGCTGCTCCAGCGCGGCGGCGCCGTCCACCGTCTCGTACTGGCCGATGTAGAGATCCTTGCCGTCGATGTTGAAGCACTTGATATCGCGCGCCACCATCTGCTCGGGCGTGAAGTCGCCGGCACCGCGGCTCTTGAACACCTGCTTGCCGTACTCCACGGGGTCCACGCCCAGCTGCTCACCGAGCTTGGCGGCAAAGCCGCGGTCAATCTCGGTGGTGGTGGGGCTCTTGAGCATGACGGTGTCGGTCATCATGGCCGCCAGCAGGCACGCCGCCTGGGCGTCCGTGGGCTCGATGCCGTACGCCTGGAACAGGTAGGCGATGACGGTGCAGCTGGAACCCCAGGGCAGCACGACGAAGAAAGGCGGCTGAGAGGTCTCGATATCGCCCACGCGGTGATGGTCGACGAGCCCGATGATCTCGGCGTTCTCGCGGCCGGCCACAGACTGGCCGCTCTCGTTGTGGTCGGTGAGGATGATCTGCTGCTTGGGCTCGCCCTCGGCGGGGGCGTCGATCTTCTCTAGCAGCGCGGGGTGCTCGATGCCCCACTTGTCCAGCACGATCTGGGTCTCCTTGGGCAGCGGGCCCAGGCGACGCGCCTCGTAGGTGTTGCCATCGTTCAGTTGGTTCTTGAGCTGCGCGAACATGACGGCCGACATGATGGCGTCGTTGTCCGGGTTCTGGTGTCCGAAGACGAGGATGTTGCTCATGGGTTCCCTCCGCAACGTCGTGGGTGCACAGTTAGCGATATCGTAGCACGCTCGAGCACGGGTGCAGACAAAAGGGGCCGCATGCACATTGGCATGCGGCCCCTTTGCGGAAACCCCGCGTTTTATGTAAACCTTACTTTGCCGCGCGCAGCGCCACATAGGCAGAGCCGATGATGCCGGCATCGTTGCCCAGCTCGGCCACCTTGATGGGCGTGGTCTCGCTCACCGTCAGGGTGAAGCGCTGATACTTCTCGATCAGCTTCTCGAGATAGACGTCGGCCGAGGCGGATGCGCCGCCGCCGATCAGGAACTCGTCCGGATCCACAATCGCCGCGATGATGGAGAGCGCCTGAGCCAGATAGTCGGTCATGGTCTCCACAGCCGCCCAGGCAACCTTGTCGCCCTCGCGGCAAGCCTGGAACACGCTACGCGAATCGGAGGGACCGGAGAGCTCGATGGGCTCCACGCCGCGCATCTGGCACTCGCGCAGGTAGTTGCTCACCACGCCCGACGCGCTGGAATACTGCTCCAGATGGCCGAAACCGCCACAACCGCAGGTACGGCTCTCACCGGGGTTCAGGCACATGTGGCCGATCTCGCCGCCGGCACCAAACGCACCGTACACCACGTCACCGTTGATGACCACGCCGCCGCCCACGCCGGTGCCGATCGTGACCATCACCATGTTCTGCGCGCCCTGGGCGCTTCCCTGCCAGATCTCGCCCATGGCAGCGGCGTTGGCGTCGTTGACGTAGCGCACCACGGCGTGCGGGCAGCGCTCGCGCAGCGCCTCGGCCAGGCCGGTGGCGTCGATCTGGATGTTGGCCATCATGGTGATATTGCCGCTGGCGGGCACGGGGCACGGAATAGCCAGACCGATGCCGCGCACAAACAGGATGGGTCTCTGCGCTTCGGCCATGAGCTGCTCGATGCCGCCCACCACGGCCGCGTAACCCGCCTCGTCGATGAGCGGCGGCGTGGGCACGCTCACCTTGCCCAGGAGGTTGCCCTCCTCGTCAAAGAGCCCCTCCTTGACGGTAGTGCCGCCGATGTCGATACCAATGAAGTAGTTCTTGGATTCTGGCATGGTCCGTATCCCCTTTCGCGAGCGCGGACGCAGGCACCGCGCCAAGATTGCGTCCAAGATTCCGCTGCGCCCATGATAACGCTACCAATTTCGCTGAACCTATGGGAAGGTCGCTTTTTCGGGCGAGCGGAGAGACGGTAGCGCTCCGATAATCTCCGCCATGGTTACGGCATACATCCGCACCTCTAGCACGCGGCGGGCGTACACTGGAACGGTCAAGATCCCGTCATGCAAAAGGAGTCCGCATGTCCACCGTCTCTCCGCTGAGCCAGATCATTCAGCTCAAGCCCATCTTCCACCAGAAGATCTGGGGTGGGCGCCGTCTCGAAACCGTTTTTGGCTACGACATCCCCGAAGGAAAGATCGGCGAATGCTGGGCTATCTCGGCGCATCCCAATGGCGACTGCCTGATCGAAGCCGGCCCCGGCATGGGCGGCACCCTCTCTAAGCTGTGGGCTGCCCAGCGCGACACGCTCTTTGCCGGCGCCACCGGCGACCGCTTCCCGCTGCTCATCAAGATCCTCGACGCGGACGGCGACCTCTCTATCCAGGTGCATCCCGATGACGCGTACGCCACCGAGCATGAGAACGGCAGCCTCGGCAAGCGCGAGTGCTGGTATGTGCTCGATTGCGAGCCGGGTGCCACGATCATCGTGGGGCAGCGCGCCCACAACCGCGCCGAACTCGCGGAGATGATCGAGGGGGGCCGCTGGAGCGAGCTGCTGAACGAGGTGCCCATCCACAAGGGCGACTTCTTCCAAATCGACCCCGGTACCGTGCACGCCATCAAGGCCGGTACGCTCATTCTGGAAACCCAGCAGTCCAGCGACGTGACCTACCGCGTATACGATTACGACCGGCTGGGCGACGATGGCAAGCCCCGCCCGCTGCACATCCAGCAGAGCCTGGACGTTGTGGACTACGACCAGGTTGCCCCCACGAGCGGCACGGTGACCGCTCCCGAGGTCGACGGCGTGACTGGGCTTGAGTCCAACTCCTGCTACACCGTGGATCGCGTTCGTGTCTCGGGTATCAAGAACCTGGAGCAGCACTGGCCGTTCCTGTGCCTCTCCGTGATTGACGGTGCCGGCGAGGTCTGCGGGCTTCCCGTGGCCAAGGGCAAGCATCTGCTGGTGCCCGCAACCGTGGACCAGGTGGAGCTGGCAGGCGACATGGAGCTCATCGTCAGCCATCTGTAGGGAATGCGGCGGGGGCCGCTCAAAGTAAGCCGATAGTTTATCGGTTCAGAGCATCCGGGAGAAAAGTGGCCCGTTAGTTTATCGGTTTTCCTCTCCCATCACGAGTAACCACGTGTTTTATGGGGTGTTTTCGCAGGTAGCAATCCTGCGAAAACACCCCGTACTGTATCTGGCACGCTGAAACCGATAATGTATCGGTCTGCTTTTTCTGCTTGGGCACCAAACCGATAAAGTAGCAGCGAGTTTTTACGCCCGCACCACGTTCACCGGTTCCTTGCCACGCATCAGGACGTCGCACACCGCCTCGAGCGACATGCGCCGCAGAGCACCGGCTGCTTCCACCGAGTCGTACGCGCAATGCGGCGTCACGATGCAGCGCTCATGCTCGATCAGCGCACGGAGGGGCGTGCGCTCGTGCGCGAGCACATCCAAACCCGCCGCCCGAATGCCCCGCGCTCCCCCGCTTGCAACGTTCTCGTTCAGCGCAACCACCAGCGCTTTCTCGTCCACCAACTCGCCACGCGCCGTGTTCACCAGATAGGCGGTCGGCTTCATGAGCGCAAGCTCACGCGCACCGATCAACCCGCGCGTCTCAGGGATGAGCGGGCAGTGCAGGCTCACCACGTCGGCCGCCGCGAGCAGGTCATCTAACCGTTCGACTTTTTCACAGCCCACCTCGGCCAGCTCCGCGGCCGTCTTGGTAGGTGCCCAGACCAGCACATGCATCCCGAGCGCCTGGGCAACGGGAACAACCGCGCGAGCGATGCGTCCAAAGAACACCAGGCCCAGGGTGCGTCCCTGCGTCCGATACGCCTGATACCCCGCCTTGGGATCCCACGCTCCTGTCACGACATCACGGTTGGTGAACGTGACCTTCCGCATAAGGTCAAGCATGAGCGCTACCGCATGGGTGGCCACATCCTCCGCGCAATAACCCGGGCAGTTCGCGACTGTAATCCCCCGCGCCTGAAGCCCGGCTACATCCATATGGTTCATGCCAATCGACATGCTTGCCGCAACGCGAATCCCCGCACGGGCCATGGCGCCCACGGTGTCCCCTAAGACCGGCGCGAACTCGCCGACGAACCCCTCGCACCCCTGTAGCTGCTCCTCAGTTGGAGCCGCCATCGCAGGATGAGCGCATCCCACGAGCTCGATCGACTCGTCCATACCCCAGGAACGCAGGATGTCGTTCGCCTTGTCCGTCTTGCCATCCAGCGTGTAGAACAGCACGCGATGCCGCTGAGTCATGAAGCCACCCCCGTTACCCGCCAACAGATTCCTAGCACAGCGTGCGCAGCGGGTACAATCCTCTTGTCAGAATCGCTTAGAAAGCAGGGTACCATGACCCCCGAATTGCAATCGTTTGTGATCTTCCTCGTCGTCACCGGATCCATCGTGGCCATTGCCGTAGGCATCACGCTCTATAGCCGCTACGACGCGCGCCGGCGCCTCGAAAGCATGCGCCGCCGTTACACGGGCGAGACCACGGGAGCCATCGTGCGGGTCGATGTCCCCGTCAACAAGAACCGCCCCACCATCATCACGGCAACCTACCAGGTAGATGGCACCGCCTATACTATTCGCGAGCACCTGAAGTACACGGCTCCCGGCACCGAGACCGGCGGGTTCTTCATCACGGTCAAGAAGGTCCCGGCGCTCGGCGAGATTGCCGAGGGCACTCCGGTCCGCGTGGTCTACCAACCGGATAACCCCAAGTACGCCATGCTCGCCGACAACGAAGGCGTCATGGAGCTGTAGCGCACCGACCGCTTTTCGATGCTCTGTGTCCAAAAGCTACAAGCCGGTGGATGAGCTACAAGCCGATGGGTGCTGAACATAGAAAAAGACCCCGGGTTGCCCCGGGGTCTCCGCAATCAAAGCCGTGAGCCAAATGCGAGCGTGCAGCCTACATGCTGGTGTGGAAGGTGCGAGCGATGACCTCGTCCTGCTGCTCCTTGGTAAGCGTGTGGAAGTTCACGGCGTAACCGGAAACGCGGATGGTCAGCTGCGGGTACTTCTCGGGGTGCGCCTGGGCATCGAGCAGCGTCTCGCGGTTGAACACGTTCACGTTCAGGTGGTGGCCACCCTTCTCGGCGTACGCGTCGAGCATGCTAACGAGGTTATCGGCCTGGTTAAGAGAAACGTCCTGAATCTTCATGGAATTGCCTCCTGTTGTTGATACCGGATATCGATAGTATAGCCCGCGAAACGTTACCGATTAGGTCTCATTCCGTGAACTTTCTCGATATTTTCGAAATCCCCGTCTACTCGCCATCCTGCTGATCGGCCGGCGTGAAGTCGATGCCGCCCAGATCAACGTGGTCGAACATCACGTCGTCATCCTTGCCCAGCGCATTCGGAACGATGGAGAAGGTGTCGGAGATGCCGTCCTGCGCGTCGCGGAACGGAAGCTTGGACACCGAGGCCAGCGAGGCGATGGCGCCATGCGTGTCGCGCTGGTGCATGGGGTTGGCACCCGGGGCGAACGGCACGCCGGCCTTGCGGCCGTCGGGCGTGGAGCCGGTCTTCTTGCCATACACCACGTTGGAGGTGATGGTGAGCACCGAGGTGGTCGGCACGGAGTGACGATAGGTGTCGTTCATGCGGATGTACTCCATGAACTGGTGCACCACGTCGTGGGCGATGGTGTCCACGCGGTCGTCGTCGTTGCCGTACTTGGGGAAGTCGCCCTCGGTCTCGAAGTCCACGATAACGCCGTTCTCATCGCGCACCGGATGCACCTTGGCGTACTTGATGGCAGAGAGGGAGTCGGCCACAACGGACAGACCGGCGATACCCGTAGCGAACCAGCGATGCACGTGCTTGTCGTGCAGGGCCATCTGGATGCGCTCGTAGCAGTACTTGTCATGCATGTAGTGGATGATGTTCAGCGCGTTGACGTACACGCCGGCGAGCCACTGCATCATGTCGTTGAACTTGCCGATCACGTCGTCGTAGTCGAGCGTATCGCCCTCAACGGCACGGTACTTGGGGCCGACCTGCTTCTTGGACACCTCGTCCACGCCGCCGTTGAGCGCGTAGAGCAGGCACTTGGCCAGGTTGGCGCGAGCGCCGAAGAACTGCATCTCCTTGCCGATGCGCATGGAGGACACGCAGCAGGCGATGCCGTAATCGTCGCCGTGGTAGACGCGCATGAGGTCATCGTTCTCGTACTGGATGGACGAGCTGGCAATGGAGGTCTTGGCGCAGAACTCCTTGAAGTTCTTGGGCAGGCGCGTGGACCACAGCACCGTCAGGTTGGGCTCGGGGCTCGTGCCCATGTTGTCCAGCGTGTGCAGGTAGCGGAAACTCATCTTGGTGACCATGGAGCGGCCGTCCACGCCCATGCCGCCGATGGACTCGGTGACCCACTGCGGGTCGCCGGTGAAGAGCGCCTGGTACTCGGGGGTACGGGCAAACTTGACCATGCGGAGCTTCATGATGAAGTGGTCGATGAACTCCTGGATCTGCTCCTCGGTGAAGGTGCCATTAGCGAGGTCGCGCTCGGAGTAGATGTCGAGGAACGTGGAAGTGCGGCCGATGGACATGGCGGCACCGTTCTGCTCCTTGACGGCCGCGAGGTACGCGAAGTACAGCCACTGGATGGCCTCCTGCGTGTTACGGGCCGGCTTGGAGATGTCGAAACCGTAGAAGTCGGCCATCATCTTGAGCTCGCCGAGAGCGCGAATCTGCTCCTGCAGCTCCTCGCGATCGCGGATGTTCTCCTCGGTCATGACCTTGGGCGTGGAAGCCTTCTGGGCCTCCTTGTCCTTGATCAGGTAGTCGACGCCGTAGAGGGCCACGCGGCGGTAGTCGCCGATAATGCGGCCGCGGCCGTAGCCGTCGGGCAGACCGGTGATGATGTGCGCGGAGCGGCAGGCGCGCATCTCGGGGGTGTAGACGTCGAAGACACCGGCGTTGTGGGTCTTGCGGCGATAGGTGTAGTCCTCCACCACCTGGCGATCGAGCTCGTAGCCGTGCTGGTGGGCAGCCTGCCACGCGATGCGGATACCGCCGTTCACATGCAGGGCGCGCTTGAGCGGCTTATCGGTCTGCAGGCCGACGATGGTCTCCTTCTCGGGATGCTCGTTGTCGATGTAGCCCGCGGGATGGCTGCAGATGCCGGTAACGGTCTTGGTGTCCATATCCAGGACACCGCCCTGCTCGCGCTCCTTCAGGAGCAGGTTAAGCACCTGGCTCCACAGGTCCTTCGTGCGCTCCGTCGGGCCGGCGAGGAACTGGTCATCACCGTCGTACGGGGTGTAGTTCCGCTGGATGAAGTCGCGGACGTCAACCTCGTTTTGCCAAATACCGCCCTCGAAGCCTTTCCATGCTGCGTCCTGCATTTGTGTAACCACGCTCCCTTAGCGCTGATAGGCGAAGCGCGTGCGCTCCGCGGTATGAGAGCCCCCGGAACGAAAAATGCTCTATAAGCAGCAGATTAGGTTGTACACGGGAGCCACCTGTGCGAAGAAAGCATACCATAGGGAACTCTCTCACGCGTTACCGCTCGCCAACTTCTTAGGATTCATTCTCGACACAGGCGGCCCACTTACGAGGCGCCCAACAATGCGGACCATCTCCACACGCGCATGCGGAGATGGTCCGACACTCACCTTACGCCCGCGCGGCGATGGCGTCTCGGATGACCTTGCGGCTCATGTGGTAGGTGATGAGGAAGTACCCGCCGTAGCACACCGCGAAGATCGCGCAGGCAAGGCCCACCATGCCGGAGATCTCCACGTGGCCGAAGAGCTCCACGATCCCGATGACCACGTGCAGCGCGACTGCGGAGTGCGCGATGCCAACAGCGAGCGGGAAGGCGAAGAGCACCGCCTGCTGCACGAGGAACGAGTGGTTCACCTGACGCGTGGGCGTACCGATCTCGGAGAGCATACGGCAGCTCGGACCAGCATCGGACACGCCCGAGAGCTGCTGGATGGTGAGGATCGCCGCACAAGCAACCACGAGGACCATGCCGATGTAGATGGCCAGGTAAGACACCATGGCGGACATAGAGTTCGCCGACTCGTAGACCTCGGTACGCGTCAGGGTCATGTACGACCACACACCGACCACGTGGCCGTCCTGCACGATGTTCACGTTGTCGTAAGAACTATCCTGGCCCGCACGCGTCACGTAGGCGTCGCCCTGCTCGGTTGAGATGCCGTCCTTGTAGTTGACGAGCAGGCTGCTCAACTCCAGGGTGAGGTTGAGATCGTCGACGACCCCGTCAGGCACGACGATGGTCCCCGGGTTCGAACTGCCGCCGGGGGTGTCGGAGAAGGCACTCAACGTGGCGTCCACCGAGGAGGCAACGGGCTTGAGCGAGTGCCCGCCGAGCTTGAGCTCGGTGCCGGCGGCGAGGACCTTGTCGTAGACGTTCGTCATCGACGTGCCCGCGTCACTCGTGATGAGGTAGCCGCTCTCGCCCAGATCGACCTGCTTGGCTCCACGGAAGACCAGATAGCGGTTGTAGTCGCTCTCCTTCATGAAGTACAAGGCCGCGTCGCCCGCGCCGGTGGGCAGACTGGCCCCCGCCATCTTGAAGAGCGCGGCAACGGAGAGAACGGGCTTGGGCGTGCCGGCCTGGCCCGCGGAATAGCCGCTGTAGAGGTTCACCTGAACGTGCTTGCCAGCGATATCGGCCAAGTTGTACGCGCGCCCGTCGTCGGCGGTCATGGGCTTGGTGCCGCCGTCCTTGGTGGAGACGGTACGATGCGCGCTCTCGGCCATGAGGTCGAGCGGCTGGGTCGTCACGCCATAGGAAGGCGAAGCGTCTCCGTCGTTGCGCGCATCTGCGGCCTGCTGGTCAAAGTACATCATGCCCACGGTGTAGTCGGCCGGCGTGCCGTTCTCAAGACCCGAGTTCATCGCCGCCAAGAGGGAGGTGCCCGAGGTCACGCTCGTGATGGCGAGGAAGAGCACCATCGCGACCACCGCGAGCGAGAAACTCACCGTGTTCACGCGGGATGAGAGCTGACGCAGCGTGAAGGGAGCCAAGCCGCGCCAGTAGATGTTGCGCGCATGTGACAGCACCTTGAGCAGAAAGCCCGAGAGGCCAAAGAACAGCAGGATCGTACCCACGATGACGAGCGCCGTGGTGAGGTAGAAGCGGTTCATCTCGGCCGGGTCATCCATCATGACCGGCATGCCATCATGCAGCAGGCGTGCATAGGCCACGCCCGTGAGCACCGCACCCACCACGAACACCGCAGCGGAGATCCAGGGATTCCGCACGCGCACGACCTCGCCGCGACGACCGGCACTCATGAGGTCGACGATCTTGGCCTTGGCCACTACGCGCAGGTTGAAGACGAGCGTCACGAGGAAGATGGCTGCAAGGCAACCGACGGTGATGAAAAACGCCGTGCCCGAGAGGAAGAAGCGGAAGTTCGAGACCTGCGTCTTGAAGAGTGCTGCCGTCGAGAAGACCATGAGCTGCGAGAGCGCGATGCCGGCGACAAGGCCCGCCGCGAGGGCTGCCACGGAGACGATGACCGTCTCGAGCGCCATCACGCGCGCCACCTGCCAGCGACTCATGCCGAGTACCTGGTAGAGGCCGAATTCCTTCTTGCGCCGCTTCATGATGAAGTTGTTGGCGTACACCAAAAGAAAGCCCATCACGAACGCGAGGAAGATGGTCATGCCGGCCATGAGACTTCCCATGAGCTCGCGCATGCCGAGCTCCTTGATGCCGGCGATGTCCACCTGCACGGAGATGGTGTTGAACGCATAGAAGACCATCACGCCAATGCCAAGCGTGACGAGGTAGACGAGGTAGTCGCGCCGCGCACGGCGGACGTTGCCCCAGGCGAGTTTACAGAGCATCGTTGCCCTCCCCACCCATCATGGCCACAACCTGCATGATGCGATCGAAGAACTGCTGGCGAGACATCTCGCCGCGGTGCAGCTCGGTGAACAGGCGGCCATCGCGGATGAAGAGCACCCGATGCGTGTAGCTCGCCGCAAAGCTATCGTGCGTGACCATGAGGACCGTGGCGCCATCACGTTGGTTCAGGGTCTCCAGGCTCTCGAGCAGCAGGCGCGCGTTCTTGGAATCGAGCGCACCCGTGGGCTCGTCGGCCATGATGAGCGCCGGGTTGGTGACGAGCGCGCGGGCTGCGGCGACGCGCTGCTGCTGGCCACCAGACATCTGGTAGGGATACTTGTCGAGCACCTGCGTGATTGACAGGCGGGCCGCCACGTCCTCCACGCGCTTGAGCACCTCGTCCGGCTTCACGCGGGCGATCGTGAGGGGCAACGCGATGTTCTCGCGCGCGGTGAGGGTGTCGAGCAGGTTGGACGCCTGGAAGATGAAGCCCAGCTGCTCGCGACGGAAGCGCGTGAGCTTCTGGGGCCCTAGACGGGTCACGTCTGCCCCGTTGATGTGCACCTCGCCACTCGTCACGGAATCGATGGTCGAGACGCAGTTGAGCAGCGTGGACTTGCCCGAACCGGACGGTCCCATGATGGACACGAACTCACCGGCTTCCACTGTGAAGCTCACGTCCTGAAGCGCGCGCGTCACGTTGCCGCGGGCACCGTACACCTTCTGGATATGCTTGACGGCCAGCACGGGACGTCCGAGCGCTTGCGATTCCTGCGTTGTCATGAATGCCTCCTTGAGAGAATGCCAATCGTTCTCGCATTCCATACTCTCAGGCAGCCGTTCCGCGTGCCATCGATTTACCTTACGCGTGCCTTACGCCTTTGTAAGGTTGGCGCCCCGGGCCCTACGCTCGCTTTGCCCCGCCGGCAGCGCGCACCATGTTGATCACGGTGTCCATCGTCTGGTCGATCTTGTCCTTTTTGAGCTGGCACTCCCAAATGGTGATGGCGGTCCAGCCCTGCTCGTCCAGCGCGGCAAGCGCAGCCTGGTCCCGCGCCACGTTACGGGCGAACTTTGCCTCCCAGAACGCCGTGTTGCGCTTTGGCATGCTCGGGTGACAGTGCGGGCACCGATGCCAGAAGCAGCCGTTTACGAAGATGGCAACCTTGCGACCGGGAAACGCGATATCCGGCCGACCCGGGGCCTTCTTCCACTGCAGACGATACCCGGTGAGCCCCGCCGCCCGCAGGCGCCGCCGCACCAGCATCTCGGGCTTGGTGTCGGCACGCTTGTTGCCTTGCATGGAATGGCGGCTGTCGTGCCGGCGCTTGATCATACCCTCGAGCGCATCCGCGTCGGCCGTCGCCAAGCGGCCGACGAATTCCACGTCAGCCGGCATCCAATCCAGCTTAGGCAGGGCCTCGCGCGCCACCCAGCGGAGATCCTGCTGGTTGTCATTGCGCTCTGGCTGCGGCGAGTCATCAGCGAGCTCGCACAGAAAGCACTCCATAGAGAGATGGAAGTCGTCGTAGTCATGTTCGACAGTGTAGCAGGCACGCAGGTCGGTCACGGTGACCTTCAGCTCCTCGGCCAGCTCGCGCGCGCACGTCTCCTGTGCGCTTTCCCCGCGCTCGACCTTCCCGCCGGGAAACTCCCACAACCCGGCCATGCTGCCATATCCGCGTTGCGCCACGAGCACGTGGCCATCCGACGCACGACGGATGACCCCCGCGGCAACGTGCACGACCTTCACGGCGAACCCCCATCTGAGCCAGATACAAAGAGACGAGGCCGCACAGGCCCCGTTCCAAGCAATCTAGCAGGTTTGCACGCATGGCGCCAACAGCGGCTGTGCTCGCGCAGAAAGACGGGGCCTCGCGATCCCGTCTGAGCAAGGTGGCAGGTTTGGAAGAAGCGGGCGATCAAGAAACGAGCTCGATACCGACCATGCCCTCGTAAGCGACTGGTACGTCCGTGGTGAGCACGGTCACATCGGCAAGCTCGGCAAACCGCACCGGCGCCACCCGGCCAAACTTGCTCGGGTCGGTGAGCACGAAGCGCCGCCCCGATGCCGTATGTTCAATCGAGAGCCGTTTGACCTCGGCCTCTTCGCGATCGGGCGTCGTCAGGCCGCGCGCGGCGTCGATGCCGTTTGCACCCCAGAAGCCGAGCGTGAAGTGGTAGCGGGAGAGGGCTTCGATCGCATCCGGTCCCACGACGGCACCCGTTGCCGCCTTGAGCTCGCCCCCCAGCAGCACCACCGTCAATCCGCGCGCCGCAAGGGACTGCGCATGCGGAGCGGAATCGGTAACGTAGGTGGCACCGCGCTCTTCCAGACAGCCCACCAACTCACGCGTCGTGGAGCCCGCGTCGATGTAGACGAAATCGTCAGGCCCCACCATCGCGGCAGCGGCGGCGGCAAGACGGCGTTTGTCGTCCGCATGCAGGCCATCGCGCTCGGAAATGGTCAGATCGCGCATCACGTGGGCATCCTCGCGTCGCGTGGCCCCGCCATGCACCTTGGCGAGTTTGTGAGCCGCGTCGAGTTTCTCCAGGTCGCGGCGCACGGTGGACTCAGATATCCCCAAATCGGCAGCGAGCTGGGCCACCGTCACCGTACCATCGCGCTCAACCTCAGACAGAATATGGGCGTAGCGCTCCTCGGCGATCATGAACTCACCGCTCCTCGGGGTAGACCACGCCCCAGTCCGCGCGCAGCTTCGTCATGATGTCCATCACGTCTGCCGCGTAATCGATGAGCTTGGCGCGGTCGGCGTCACCCGCCACGACCGCCTCAAGGTCGGCGATCTCGTAGCAGAGCGCGTAGGCCTCCTCGCCCGCAGACACCTCTTCCACACGGCCATCCGCGGTCCAGACGATCTTGGCCTTGTCCGCGCGCGGGTACGACTCGATCTCCAGATAGCACGTATCGAAGCTGATCATGGCGCGCTTGGGCTGCTTGGAGTGCAGGGAGAGGCTGAACACGCCCAGCTGGCCCTCGGCGTTGCGCATGACGAATCCGCTGGTCTGGTCAACGCCCGTGGAGGCGAGGTTCGCCAAGCTGACAATCTCGGTCGGCTGGCTCGCCATAAAGAGACGCGCCGCGGAGAGCGCGTACACGCCGATATCCAGCATGGCACCACCGGCGAGCTTGGGATTGTAGAACCGGTTGGTGAGGTCGCCGTACTCCTTATAGCTGCCAAAGTTCACCTGGGCGAGGTTCATCTGACCAAACTCGCCCGCCGCGGCACGGCGACGCAGCTCGTGGTAGAGCGGCATGTGCAGAATGGTCGTGGCATCCATGAGCTGCACGTGGTGCTCGGCGGCGATGGCGCGGGCCTCGGCGAGCTCGGCGGAGTTCAGGGTGATGGACTTCTCGCACAGTACGTGCTTACCCGCGGCGAGCGCTCCGCGCAGGTAGGTGATGTGCGTGTTGTGCGGCGTGGTGATGTAGATGGCGTCGATGGAAGGGTCGGCGTAGAGCTCCTCGAAGGTGTCGTACACGCGCTCCACGTGGTGGGCGGCGGCGAAGGCCTCGGCCTTTGACCGCGTGCGGTTCGCCACGCCGGCGAGCGTGCGGCCGGCCAACGCGAGCGAGGCGGCCATCTGGTTGGCGATGACACCGCACCCGATGACGGCCCAGCGCAACTCGGGCGCCGTGAAGATGTCCGTGGGGAACGGCTTGTCCGCCACGGCGGCAAAGGCGGCCTGCGCCGCCGCGGCGGCGTCGAGCGGAGCGGCGGTCTGATGCGAAGCTTCTGCGGTAGTCGCCATAGATTGGCTCCTTTCGATTGATTGATTATGGCGATTATTGCTTGCTTCTGCTCATTTGTGAAGCTTTCTGCGCATTGCCACGCAAACGGAACAAATACGCCGGCGAACGGTCAGCGAAGACGCCATCCCGACGGCCCACACGCATACAATAGGGGTCCCAAGCGGGGTGCTTCGCCCTTCCTTAAGCATTCTGAACTGGAGTTTCCCTCCTTTCCACACCACCGGCAAAGGAACGTAAGAACTTCTTTAGACGAGTGGAGTGGCGGGGCCGGGCATAATGGTCTCAGCGCATCGAAGGCCCCAACGGCCGATGCGCAGAATAGGCGGACGAGCGAGGAGGCCACGCATGCATTCTCCCAATGACGCAAGCACGACGCATGTGCTGCCTTCCCAACGTGCGAACCAATTCTCCTTCCCCCCGACACAGAGATTTGGCCTCCTCGCCTCCCCCGTCCGCAGCCAGGATCAACGCGAGAACCTCCAGGAGAGCTACGAACGCCTCCTTGACAGTCTCGAGCTTCGGCTGGCAAGTTAATCTCGCACGGAAACGCCGAAGGGCGCTCGCAAACCTTCTGCGAGCGCCCTTCATTGCAATCAGCCATTGTAGAGAGTTGGATGTTAGTCGCGGAACCCCGTGACCTCGTTTTGCAGGTCGATGAGCTTCTTGATGCCCGCGTCGCCCAGGTCGAGCAGGGTGTTCAGCCGCGCGCGGTCGAACGTGATGCGCTCGCCCGTTCCCTGCAGCTCCACCATCTCGCCGGAATCCATGGCCACCAGGTTCATATCGACCTCGGCATTGGAGTCCTCGGAGTAGTCGAGGTCGAGCAGGCACGCGCCGTCAACCACGCCCATAGACACGGCGGCAACCTGACCGAGAAGCGGCAAGCGAGAGATTTTTCCCGCATCCACCCACGCCATGAGCGCGTCGTGGAGCGCCACCCATGCGCCGGTGATGCTCGCGGTCCGCGTGCCGCCATCGGCCTGAATCACGTCGCAATCGACGGTGACGGTGTACTCACCCAGCGCCTTAAGGTTCACTGCAGCGCGGAGCGATCGACCGATCAGCCGCTCGATCTCCATGGAGCGACCCTTGCGACCTTTGTACTCGCGCGCGGTGCGACGTCCCGTCGCCGCCGGCAGCATGGCGTACTCGGCCGTCACCCAACCGGCACGGCTCGCACGACGCCACGCGGGCAGGCCCTCCTCGATGGTCGCGGCGCAGAGCACGCGCGTGTCGCCGAACTCCACCAGGCAAGAGCCGAGCGCGTTCTTCATCACCTCGCGCGTGAGCGTCACCTTGCGCATGGCATCCGCCGCACGCCCGTCCTTGCGGTTCACTTCGATCAGGTCCATGACGATCCTTTCAAACACAAAATCGGGGGCCACCCGACAGCTCAAGCTACCCCAGCAGTTCAAGCTCGCTGATGTCCACGCGCTCGATGCTGCGCAACGGCTGCCCAAAGATAAAGCTGCCCGCCGCGGCGAACTCGGCGATGTTCTCGGACGTGGTGGCAAAGCGATGCTCCGGCACCACCATATCAGGTGCGAGCTGCTCGCGGCGCGTGAGGATATCCGCCAGCTCGCGCGTCGTCTCCTCGGCGGAGCTCACCACGCGCACACCCGGTCCCAACGCCCGGCGAATCGGGTTCGCGAGCAAGGGGAAATGCGTGCAGCCGAGCACCACGGTGTCGATGCCCTCGGGCGCGAGCGGCCGCACCGTCTCGGCTACCTCGGCGCGAATCTTCGGCGTGTCGAATACGTCCTTGCCCTCAAGCCAGCGTTCCTGCAGATGCGCACCGGTCGCGAGCTCGCGCTCCACGATGTCCACAAAGCTCGAGGCAGGGCAGCTGTACACGTCCACGCCAGCATCGCGACCCTGAATGGCGCGCGTGTACGCGCCCGAGCGCACGGTGAGGTTGGTGGCCAGCACGCCCACCTTGCGCGTGCGCGTGGAGTTGATCGCCGCCCGGGCACCCGGGGCGATCACGCCGATCACCGGCACGGACAGCAGCTGCTGCAGCGTGGTGAGCGCCGCCGCGGTTGCCGTGTTGCAAGCGATCACGATGATCTTGACGTTCGCGCGCTCGAGCCAACGGCCCGCCTCGACGGCGAACTTGCGAACCTCGCTCACGCTGCGCGTGCCGTACGGGCACCGCTCCGTATCACCGAAGTAGTAGATGGATTCGTGCGGGAGCGTCTCCGCAATGGCACGGGCCACGGTGAGTCCGCCCAAGCCGGAATCGAACACGCCGATCGGCCGTGCGTCGCCCACGATCTCCTCAGACATAGCAACCCCTCCTACCTTGCAGTCCTTCCGCGGCACGCGACATGAGCGCCTCAGTTCCTCCAAAACGCCCGCCTTCTCCGCTATACCGCGGACTGAGCCTCGAGCATGGTCTCCATGGTGTGTACCCAACCGGTCACACTGGAACCGCGCGCCACGAACGCGTTGTCCGCGCCTGCCAGGAATTCCCGGGCACCGGGATTCTCCAGACCGTTCTCCACCAGCAGGAACACCTCCACAGCGCTCGCCATGGAGAAATCCGAGCGCGAGTCTCCCAGCGCCATGGTCTCAGCCGTATCGATGCCGCGCAACTTACAAAAGCGCTCGATCGCGCGCCCCTTGTTGAGGCCGCCCGGCTGGATGTTGAACGCGCGACCGCGAACGCCCCCGGGCAGTTTGAGCGTGGTGGGCGCGGAGATGTAGTTGAGGAAGCCGTTGTCGCTCCAGTCGAGCGCGAGCCCGCTCCGGGAGAGAATCTCCCGCGCCTCCTCATCGGGCACCTCGCCGCGCAACCCGATGGTCACCTCGCGGTACTTGTAGCCGTTGGCCATATCGTTGTGGTACTCCAGCAGCCCGGGCCAACGGCGCCCGAACTCCTCACAAATGCCCGTGCGCTCGATCACCTCGTGCGGCGTCAGGCCGCACGCCGGGTCGTAGGCCATGTCGGCGGTGAAGTACTCCCAGCGTCCGGCTCGGTCGTCCAGCGCCAAGATGCCGCCCATCTCGCCGATGAAGGAGTTGAGCCCTAGCACGCGCGTGTCCTCATGAAGCATCGCGCGATTGCGGCCAGAGCACGGAATGATCTCCACGCCCGCCGCGCGCAGGCGCAGCAGCATCGAGACCAGATCCAAGCTCGGCGCACCATCGTCGCCCATGAGCACGCACGAGCTTCGAAGCATCGTTCCGTCCATGTCGGTGAACACGTAGCGAATACGCGCGAGACGCTCGCGCAGAGCGCCCTCGGCACGTTCAGGCAGCGTGGAGCAAGACATTGAGCCTCCCGGTCGAACAGGTAGCAGACGTACAAACCTGCCCATCATAGCAGGAGAAAGGCGGCGTGCCGCCGAACCGGGCGACACGCCGCAGACGCTCATGAGTGCCTAACCCTCGATGAACTCCTTCGCCAACTCCATATCGCTCTTAACGGTTACAAAGTTGTCACCGCGCTGCTGATGCGTCTCGGCACCCTTGGCCAGCAACAGCACCACCGCCGGCCTGTGCCCGCGCGCATATTCAAAGGCGCGCTTGGCCGCCAGCTCGCGATCCACCTGGATCTCGTAGTTGGCACCCGCAGGCAAGTGAGAGGCAACTTCCTCGCACAGCGCCAGCACGTCCTCGTGGGCCGGATCCTCCTCCGAGAGGATCATGAGGTCGGAGTAGCGCGACGCCACCTCGGGGCACTCATGCCGGCGCTCTTGGGCCTTGTCACCACGGGCGCCGAAGATGGAGACGATGGTATGCTCGGGGTACTCCTGGTGCACATAGCCAAAGATCGCCTCGTAGGAGTACTTGTTGTGCGCAAAGTCGACGATGCCGATCACCTGGCCGTCCTTTGAGCGAATCATGTCCATGCGACCCGGAACGTGCACATGGAGCAGGCCCTCGAGGATGCACTCCATGGGCACGCCCATGATGCGCGCGCAGGCGATGGCGGTCAGCGCATTCTCGACATTGAAGGTGCCGGGCATGCCCAGCTTGACCTCAACGGTCTGAGGCTCCCCCGCCGTCTCGGACAGCGCGGGCGAGAGCGTCAGCGTGAAGACGGCATCGGTCTCGTCGGAGTGGATATTGGTGGCGCACGCATCGGCCTCCGGATGCTCCACGCCGATGGTCACCACACGCTCAGCCTGCTTTGCCGCGGCCATCACCTCGTCGAGATGGTCCGTGCCCAGGTTCACGACTGCCGTGTGGCAGCGCTCGAAGATGCGCAGCTTGGAGGCGAGATAGTCGGCAAAGTCACGATGCTCGACCGGCGAGATGTGGTCGCGCGAGATATTGGTGAAGCAGGCGATGCTGAACGGCACACCCAGCACGCGGTTGTATTTAAGCGCCTGGCTCGAGACCTCGAGTAGCATGGCCTTGTGCCCGGCCTTGCGGCAGTTGTCCAGGTGACGCCAGAGCTCGGGTGCCTCGGGCGTGGTGTTGAACGCCTCGAAGTTCTCGATGCCGTCGTCGTTTAGGATGGAGCCCATGATGCCCGCGGAACGATGCTCGGCCTTCAGGATGGTGCGCAGCATGACGGTCGTGGACGACTTGCCCTTGGTACCGGTGACGCCCACGATGGTGAGGTCGCGATCGGGATGGTCGTAAAACACGGGTGGGATGGCCGCCATGGCGAGACGCACGTCGGTCACGACGATGCCGAGGCAGGACCGGGCGGCGGGCAGGTCCTTCAGCTCGTCGGCCAGCTGCTCGTTCGCCACGTAGCACGCGGCACCGGCCTCGACCGCGCTCGTCAGGTAGCGCGGATGGAAGTGGATGCCCTTGGCAAAGAACAGATACCCCGGCTTGACCTCGCGGGAATCAAAGGTACATCCCGCCAACGGGGTGTCGAGCCCAGCTGCCCCCTCGGGCTGCGAGAGGGAAACGAAGAGCCCCTTTTCCTTCAGCACGCTGACGATGTCGCCGATCGCAATCCCTGAACCGTTCATTGATGCCAAAACCTTCCTGGCTAATCCCTCTTGCAACACCCCTTACTGTGTCACACTTACGCCGCCGTTACACGCCATTCGGCACGAAAGGCCATAACGTCCATGCGTTGTTCCGAGAAATGTAAGCCTTGGCACCCTGAATCGGTCGGGGCAAGGAGGCCGCGCGTCGTCCGATCTATCGCTCCCGAATCAATTCTCGCGCCAGCTCAAGATCGCTTTTGACCGGCACGTACGCATCGCCGCGATGCTGACGTGTCTCCTCCCCCTTGGCGAGGAGCAAGACCAGCGCGCGACTCCCCTCGGCCGCGGCAAAGGCGGCATGGACGGCTTCTTCGCGATGCGGGATAATCCTGTACGCAGCCCCCGCTGGCACATTGGCGGCCATTTCCGCGCAGATGTCCTCCACGCGCTCGTGAGCGGGGTCCTCCTCGGTGAAGATCATCAGATCGCAGAAGGGCGCCGCCGCGCGCGGCAGCTCGCGGCGTCGATCCTCAGCCTTGCCTCCCGGGGCTCCGAATACGGCGATGACCTTACGGCCTGGATACTCTCGCCTCACCGTACCAAAGAGGGCGCGATACGAGAGCTCGTTGTGCGCGTAGTCCACGATGGCCACCACGTTCTCGTTCGCCGAACGCAGCACCTCCATGCGGCCGGGCACGCGCACCCGACGCAGGCCGCCGGCGATATGGTCGATGCCAACGCCCATGAGCCGCGCACAGGCAATGGCAGCAAGCGCGTTCTCCACGTTGAAGACGCCCGGCATATCGAGCTCGAACGCGTGCTCCTCATGGACACCCGAAGCGGAAATCGACGGGGAGAGCACCAGCGTGAAGGTGACCACGCCCTCGCGAGCGGTGACATCCCGGGCGCTCACGTTGGCGTCCGCGCGGTCAATGCCCACGGTCACCAAGCGCTCGGCCCGCCCCGCCGCGGCAATCACCCGGTCCGCATGAGCGCAGCCCAGGTTCACCACCGCCGTCTTGCACTGCTCAAAGATGCGAAGCTTGGAGGAGAAATAGTCCTCGAACGAAGGATGCTCGACAGCGGAGATATGGTCGCGGCCGATATTCAGGAAGCACGCGATATCGAACGCGACGCCGCTCACGCGCTCGTACTTGAGCGCTTGACTGGAAACCTCCATAATCATGGCCCGGCGTCCAGCGCGGCGACAATTGGCCAGATGGCGCCAAAGCTCCGGTGCCTCGGGTGTGGTGTTTACCGCTTCCGCCTGTTCGATGCCGTCATCGCACATGATGGAACCCATGATGCCCGGCGTGCGCCCCGCGTCTTCCAGTATCGAACGCAGCATATACGACGTCGTCGTCTTGCCCTTGGTGCCCGTAATGCCCACCAAGGCAAGCTCGCGGTCGGGCCGTCCGTACACGATCGGCGAGACGACCGCCATGGCGCAGCGAATACTCGTGACGAAGATGGAGGGTACGGCGTCCGCACCGGCAACGGTGGCAAGCGCAGGAGCCAGGGTCGCGTCGGCAAGATAGCACGCGGCGCCCGCCTTGAGCGCTCGGACCAGATAGTCGGGTTTGAAGCGTGCGCCCTTGCAGAAGAAGAGCTCGCCCGGATGCACTGCGCGCGAGTCGAACGAACAGCCGGCCAACGGGACGTCCAGAGCGGCCGCCGAAGCGGCGCAGCGTGCCTGTTCGGCCGGAGCAAGCAGTCCGTTTTTGGCGAGCGCCTCTACGACGTCGCGGACCGAAGCCACCCGCATATCCTGTGCCCCCATGCACCCTCCTCGTATCATGGAAAATCGGTAGCGTTATGCACCATTCCACCTGCCCATGAGGCTTGTGCATGAATAGCTATCGAATAATTGGATACATCGTAGCATGCACGGTGGGCGGAAGACGGGTGCCGACATGCCCAATCGGGCACCTGACAACTCCTTTACGACTCGCGCAAAAAATATCCAAATCGGAGCATTGAATCGGGTTTCGGGGCCGCGGCATGGAAACGGCCCCTCGCGAGGGGCCGTGCCTGACCTGTGGTGGGCGACGAGGGATTCGAACCCCCAGCCTTGTGCGTGTAAAGCACCTGCGCTAACCGTTGCGCCAGTCGCCCGTAAGAAACCAGTATAGCGGAACAGTAGCCAGATGTTGGAATCCGGGCGACCTTTACGCCTCTCCTTCAGCCTCATCCAGGTTTTCGGACAGGCGCGAGGCAAACGCGCCCAGCGGATGGGGCTGCGTATCATGCTCGTACGCTACCTGCGTGGAGTGGATCACCGTACCCACGCCCGTGTCCGTCAGCAGCTCCAGCAGCAGCGAGTGCGGCGTGGTGCCGTTGATGATGTGCGCCCGGAAGACGCCGCCCTCAAGCGCCGCCACGCAGCTCTCCAACTTGGGAATCATGCCGCGCGCAATCTCGCCGTCCTCGATCATCTTTACCGCCTCCTCCAGTGTGAGATTGGAGATAAGCGAGTTCTTGTCGGAGAAGTCCTGGTACAGGCCGTCCACGTCCGTCAAGAAGATGACCTTGTGCGCGTGCACGGCGGCGGCGATGCGACCCGCGGCAACGTCTGCGTTGATGTTGTAGAACCCGCCATCCTCTCCCTGCGCCACCGTCGCCACCACGGGTATGTAGTCGGCTGCCATCAGGCTCTCCAGGTAGTCCGCGTTGACGCGGGTGATCTTGCCCACGCGCCCCAGCCCCGGGTCGAGCTCGGTGGCCACGATGGTGCCCGCGTCCGATCCGGACACCCCCACGGCCAGGTTGCCATGGGCGTTTACCGCGGCGACCAGTTCCTGGTTGACCTTTCCCACCAGCACCTCGCGCACGATCTCCATCGTCTCCGTCGTGGTGACGCGCTGACCGTCCCTGAACTCCACAGGCAGGTCGTAGTGCGCAAGTGCCTCATTGATGGCCTTGCCGCCTCCGTGCACGATCACCGGGTTCATGCCGATGATCTTGAGCAGCACGATATCGCTCATAACGTCAGCGCGGAGTCGTACATCCACCATCGCCGCGCCGCCGTACTTGATAACGACCGTCTTACCGGTCAGGTTCTTGATCCACGGCAGGGCCTCGAACAGGAGCTGCGCCGTTTCCTCGGCGGGCGCGACCGGGCGCGATTCATACGCGAATTTCATGGGAGCCTCATTTCTGAAATGGGAGGAGCAGGCGTTTCTTAGACGGGCAGGGCGGTCAGGGGCAAACCTCGTCGCTCGTCGAGCCCGAACACGATGTTCGCGCACTGCACCGCTTGCCCCGCCGCACCCTTGCAGAGGTTATCAATCGCGCCCGTGGCAACGAGCACGCCGGCGCGGGCGTTCATGGAAAGTCCCACCTGGCAGACGTTCGTCCCCACCACGGAGGCCGTCTGCGGCTGCTTGCCCGCGTCGAGCACGCGCACAAAGGAGCGTTCCTGGTAGAAGGTGCGATACGCGGTCACGGCCCCATCGGTTGAAACCGCGCCCGCAGCTTCCGCGGTCAGCGGCAGCGTAACGGTGGACAGCAAACCGCGCTTGAGCGGCGCCAGGTGCGGCGTGAAGACCACGCGACCGGGCGCGCCAAGAATCTGCTCGATCTCGGGCGTATGACGATGGCTCCCCACGCCGTAGGCCTCGAGGTTCTCGTCTGCCGAGCAGAAATGCGTGCGCGCGTTGCAACCCTTGCCGGCGCCCGTGACGCCCGAGATGGCATCCACCACGATCGGCGCGTCCTCGCGAACCCAACCCGCTCGAATCGCGGGGGCAGCGGCAAGGGAGGTCGCCGTGGGATAGCAGCCCGCGCAAGCCACAAGCACGGCATCTCCCGCCGCACGGCGCTCGGCCGCGACGGCGAGCCCATCGGCGAAGAGCTCCGGCAACCCGAATGCGCGCTCCGCCAGCAGCTCGGGCGATGTATGCGGCGTCTGGTACCACGCCTCGTATATGGCAGGATCGCTCAGGCGGTAATCCGCGGAAAGGTCGATCACGGTAACGCCGGCAGCGTGCAGCTGCGGTGCCATCGCCAGCGCTGCGGTGTGCGGCACGGCGAGGAACACGGCATCGCAGATTGCGAGCGCCGGGTCGTCGTGCGTGGTGAACACCAGGTCCGAGACACCGGTAAACGCCGGATAGACGCTTGAGAGCGCCTGACCGGCGTCGGCGTTCGACGTGATGGCCACCAGCTCGAAATCCGGATGCTGTAAGAGCAAGCGAACCAGCTCGGCCCCCGCATAGCCTGCGGCACCGACCACAGCAACTTTGTATGCCATAGGGTCTCCCCTCAACGCAGCCGCATATTGCAGCCTTTGTTATGCATTGAGTCGAAAGGATAGCACCTCGTCATACGGATTCGTGCAAAAAGAAAAAGTGGCACATGGAGACGATCCCCATGTGCCACGTGCAGTCAGAAATAACCCGACAGGAGCTTAGAAGTTGACGGGCTCGTCCTTGTAGACGCACTCGAGCAGCTGCTCCATCTCCTCCTGCGTGGGCTTACGCGGGTTGGAGAGCGTGCAGGCGTCCAGCAGCGCGTTGGCGGCCACCTCGGACTTCTTGGCCTCGAACTCGGCGTAGTCGATGATGGACTCGTCGGCCTTCACGCCGTACTGGCCGTAGTTCTTGATGCCCTGCGGAACATCCAGCTTGTCGTTGAGGTCGCGAATCTCCTGGACCAGGGCCTCCACGAGCTCGTCCTCGGTCTCGCCGGCCAGGTGCAAGATCTCCTTGGCGATGTAGGCGTAGCGCGTCTTGGCCGCGGGCACCTTGGCGTTGAACTGAATGACCTTGCCGAGGTACATGGCGTTCGCGCAGCCGTGGATGATGTGGTCGCCGGAGTAGGCGGCACCGGTCTTGTGCGCCATGGAGTGCACGATGCCGAGCAGGCCCGAGGAGAAGGCGATGCCGGCGATGCACTGGGCCTCGTGCATGTGGGCGCGGGCCTCATGGTCGCCCTGGTAGCTCTTGGGCAGCCACTCGACGATCTCGCGGATGGCGTGCAGCGCGTTGGCGTCGGTGAACATGGAGCTGGCGGTGGAGACGTAGGCCTCGATGGCGTGCGTCAGCGCGTCCATGCCGGTGTGGGCGCAGAGCTTCTGCGGCATGGTATAGGTGAGCTCGGGGTCCACGATGGCCACATCGGGCGTGATGTTGAAGTCGGCCAGCGGGTACTTGATGCCCTTCTCGTAGTCCGTGATGACGGAGAACGCGGTGACCTCGGTCGCGGTGCCGGAGGTCGAGGAGATGGCGCAGAACTTGGCCTTCTGGCGCAGCTCGGGGAAGCTGAACGGGACCACGGCCTCCTCGAAGGTCTCGTCCGGGTACTCGTAGAACAGCCACATGGCCTTGGCGGCGTCGATGGGCGAACCGCCGCCGATGCCGATGATCCAGTCGGGCTGGAACTCGGTCATGGCCTTGGCGCCGCGCATGACGGTCTCAACGGACGGGTCGGACTCGACGCCCTCGAACAGCTGGACCTCGAAACCGGCCTCCTTGAGGTCGGCCTCCACGTCCTGCAGGAAGCCACCGCGACGCATGGAGCCGCCACCGGTGACGACGATGGCGCGCTTGCCCTTGAGCTTCTTCACCTCATGACGAGCGCCCTCACCAAAGTACAAGTCGCGCGGATTGGTGAACTGTCCCATATCTTGCCTCCACTTCACAAGCCCCTCTTGGCTTGATATTGGACGGAGCCCCTTTGGCCCCGTATTGACCAGGGATTGGGAACATCGCGCCAGGCGATCGCACGCGACGTTCTCAAGTCGCTTTGCAAGGTTCATCGGCATCTATTTTACTCCCCCATCCGTGCGGCGAATTCGTGATTCCCCGCGTACTCGGACCTCTTTCTATAGACTGGACTCTGCGTTAAACAACGGCGAAGATTCTTATCCTCCCGGGAGGTGACAGCCATGAAGAAAGGCGATCGACTGCTTGTCGTCGCTCTGGCCGCGGCACTCGTTGCCTTTGGAGGCTGGTGGCTGCTCTCCCGCGTCACCGCCGCCGGCAGCAGCGCGGAGGGTGGCCCGGTGGTGGTCTGCCAGACCAAGGACGGCTTCTATCGTGCAGATCCGCTGAGCTCTGACGCTACGTACACCGTAAAGACCAAGGCAGGCGACTGGAACGTCGTGCAGATCAAAGACGGCGAGGTTGATGTGACCAAGGCGAACTGCGCCAACCAGGTCTGCGTCGACCACGACCCCATCCGCCAAGAGGGCGAGCAGATCGTTTGCCTACCGCACGGCATGGTGGTCGAGGTTGTTGCGAACGAGGCCGACGCCACATCGCTCTCGTAGCACCCGCCGCCCCGCGTGGTCCGACCCGCCCGCGCAGCCTTCGCCTGCTCCGCCTACCTTGGTGCGCCAAAGGGGTATAGTGTTCCAATTACCGAAGCTCGAAGGGAGGCGCCATGGCCTTTGACCCTTTGCAGGAGGACTGCCAGCGCCTCATACTGCAGAACATGCGCCGCGAGAACATCTCCATCACCGATGAGGCCTACGTGGAGCACTGCCTTGCAACGTACGAGGGCGATCCCGCGCCGCTGGTCAAAACGGATCGCGACCGTTCGTTCCACCTCACCGCCAGGGCCGCCGTGCTCGCAGACTACCGGGTACCGTTCCTCACGGACGAGACCGAGGCGGATCGCCAGGAAGACCTGGCTGTCGGCTACCTCGAAGAGGCCGTCGAGCTGGACGATCGCAACTGGGACGCCCGGCGCATGCTCGCCGAGATCGACGCCGAGTCCACCACGGGGTTCGTCTCCTATCTCTCCGAGCACGTAGGCCAGGTGCTTGAAGATGCCCACGCCGCCGCCGACGAGGCCCGCAGCCCCTTCGAGCGCGAACTTGCAGTCGAGCTGGAAACTCGCCCGTACCTGCGCTGGCTTGCAACCCTCTCGTCGCGCCTGCTCATTGCCGGGCGATACCGAGCCTCACTCGAAGTGGCCGAACAGAGCCTTGCGCTCGCACCAACCGATCCCGCCGGCGTTCGACACACCGGCATGCTCTCCCTGGCCAAGCTCGAAGCCGATCAAGACGAGCTCCGGCGCTTCCGTCGTCGGCACGCCGTGGCCTATCAGGCGGGCAGTCCGTTGCAGCGCCGCCATCACCTTTCCGAGAAGCGGCCCGACCCCTGGACGCTCTTGGCCCAGCTGAGCGCCGCGTGGCGCGCGTTTGACAACGCAGGCGCACGCAAACTGCTGGGTACCCTGGTGCGCTCCTGCCCCAATGCGGCCCAAGCGCTCTACCAGCAGATGGAGTTTCCCGAGGGCCTGTATTCTCGCGTGGCGGTGACGCCCGGCAGCGACGACGAGCTTATCCTCGCCATCAGCGAAGCGACCCCGCTGCTCCAAGAGGGCCTGGGGGCTCCCGACAACGCGAGCTTTGCCGTGTGGATCGCCGAGCACGAGGTCGTTACCGACGCGCTAGACGAGAAGGACCGCGCGAACGCACGGAATTACCGAGCGCCTCGCCCGAGCAGCGAGAATTGATTCGCCATGGAACCTGCTGCCTACCTCCCCGCCTACCTTGAGCGCCAATACCTGGCCTCGCATCCGGACCTCACCTCTGCCGCCCGGGAACTGCTCCACGCGGAAGTGACAAAGCATCCTGAGCGCTATGCCACGAGCGAGCACGCCCGCGTGCTGCTCGCCTATGCCGACGTTCACAACCGCATGATGCGCGACCTGACCGGGCTCGACGACCTCTCCGACGAGGAGTTCGAACGGCGCCAGGCCAAGATCTTCGGCGAAGCGCAGACCACGCTCGCGAAGCTCTGCGAGGTCGACCGCCTATGCGTCGATGCGCAGTGCTCGAAGATCATGCTCGCCGACGTGCCCCTCGACTACTGCCTGCGCGACCTGCTCGCACTCGAGGAGCGGGTGCGCTCCTACCTCTGTGGCGCCGTTGAGGGGTTCGATCCGGACGCGCCGCATTATTGGAACGAGCGCTCGCTTGCCAAAACCGGCGAAACCGCAGTGGAACGCACCGTTGCGGAACCCGAAGTCATCGGGTGGCTACATACGCTCGAGGCCATTTCCCAGCTCTGTCTTGCGAGCGCACGGTATCGTGCCGCCGCGCGCTATGCGCGGCAGGTCGTTCGCGCAGAGGGCTACCTCACGCACGCGGGCGGCGTGCTGCTCCTCGCCTGCGCCCGCCTGGAAGACGAAGAGGGCTTTTTCGCCGCCGCGCATGACCTGGATGGCAGACTACCGAGCGCGGATAACGCAAGCGCCGTCGGGACGATCGAGAATTCCCCGTGGTACCTTCTCGGCCGCGCGGTTCTGCTCTACAAACTCGGCCGCGAGAAAAGCGCCCAGCGCGCACTCCGCGACTTCTCCAAGCGCTGCGAAGGCGGCGCCTTCTTCCTGTTGAATCCCATCTACCTGAGTCCCTACCTGCCCGTTCGTCCACCCGTGCGCCATGCATGGGAGCTGAGCCACCAGGCCACCTGGGAGGCGGACGGCATCATCTCGGACACGCCCGACTTCGCCACCTGGGCGGCAGACGTGCCCGGCATCAGCGACGCTTCCGAGGAATTCGCGCGCGCCAACGGGTTCTAAAGGCTCCAAGCGATGCACGAGTCCGGGCTGCCCTTTCGCGCGAACCCAGCTGCCGCGTCGCCACAGCCGAACCCCCCCCGCTTGACCGTATCTTGTCTATCACAACGCATAGCCATGACACACACTTGATAAACCGTACGGACAATGGAAGCAGTGACGCCCCGCATTCCGCGATGGCGCACTGCAACCAAAGGAAGTACCCGGTATGGCAGATCAAACTACCCCGGCCCCGAGCACAAGCACCTCCGCAGGCGGTGGCCAGTCCGGACACACGCCGCTCACCTACCGCGTGGAGATGACGATGGCATGGTTCCGCGACGTCTACAAGCAGCAGAACATGGCCTATTACCGCAAGATGGGCATCTTTTGCCTCGTGTTCGGCATCCCGCTCACGCTCGTCTCGCTCTACATCCTGATCTCCGATCCCTCCGAGACCACCCTGGAGAGCATCGGCGCCATCGCGCTTTTTGGCGCACTGAGCGTCATGGGCGTCATGATGATGCAGGGCAAGGGCATCATGATGAGGACGCGCAAAGGCGAGCTCTCATCGTTCTTCGCCACGCACGGCATGCCCAATCCGCACGGCCCCTACTCGCTGGAAGACCTGCACTGCGAATACGATGTCACCGTGCGCGACCTGGGCTTTGAGGAGACCGTAACCTTTGAGAACGGACTCAAGCTCGTGACCAAGCAGCCCTGGGTCGTCCTTACCGGCAAGGGCAGAGAGGCCCAGGGGGGCTATACCTTCGCCGCGAACGATGGCAAGAACTCGTCGCTCTGGTACAACATGCTGGGCATCAACGCGCTCATCCGCGAGGGCCTGGAGTCCACGCCGCTCGTGGTGCCGCGCGCCGTCGAGAATCAGAACCCGTGGCTCGTGGCCTGGATCTCGAACGCCATCGAGAGCCAGCGCACCGCGGTCAAGGGCAAGGACGGCGGCTCCGACCAGCTGAAGGAGAAGATCTCGGCTTGGGCGGGCGTCGATGCCTATCTGCCCGACGGTCGCAAGGCCGATCCCACGAGCTCGAAGGACTCCGAAGAGGTCAAGCGCTTGCTCGAGGAGTAGGCTGGCCCCTGCAACCTAAAGCCAGAAGCCAGACACGGCCTCGTCCTCTTGGAAATCGCATGTTGGAACCTCAGCCGCGCGTTTTGCGCTAACCGCCCACCGCGCGCTTGCGCTACATTAGCAAGGTTCAACATCGCTTTTGGAGAGGACGAGGCGTGTCTGGCTTTTCACTCAAGAACCGAGTAACCGTGCACTATACCGGCAGCTTTGACGACGGCGAGGTGTTCGACACCACCGAGGGGCGCGAGCCGCTCACCTATGTTGAGGGGGCGCACGAGGTCGTTCCCGGCTTTGAGGCGGCCGTCGTCGGCATGCAGCCCGGCGAGAAGAAGCAAATCCATCTGGAGCCCAAAGACGCCTATGGTGAGCGCACGCCCGAACTCGTGTACCACATGCCCACCATCGAGATTCCCAACTACGACGACCTCGTGGTGGGGCAGATGATCTACCTCATGAACGGCGAGGGCTATCAGCAGCTCGCTCGTGTGCTCCGCGTGGAGGACGACGGCGACACCTACTTTGATTTCAACCACCCCATGGCTGGGAGCGCAATCAACTTCGACCTTGAACTCATCAGCCGCGAGCCGGTTGATGCGGAGAAATCCAAGGACGCCGAGTAGCGCGAACGCCGACTCTGGGGAGGGACTGGCTCTCATGCTCAAACCGCAACGGGGCATCTGCTGCGCCGGATGTCCGCATCGCGCCGCATATGTGGTGGTTAAGGATGTCATTCGCCGAGGACGCGGACACGTGATCTGCGGAGAGGCCGGCTGCCCCGCGGTGGGACACGTGCACCCCGCAGCGACCGCCTGTCCCGGCGGTCAGGCCGAGCTCATGTCCATGTACAACAAGCCGGTACCCCAGGGTACGCCCGAGGAGCCTGGTTCGGTGGTATGCGCGCATTTCGTCCTGGACGCCGATGTTGCCGCCGACGATGGCACGCGGTTTGGCGCGGAGCAGCTCGCCGGCGAGGGGGCGTGCGCGATTCTCTGCGTCATGGCGTCGAGCAAGGTCTTTCTGAGCGAGGGCGCGGTGACCGACCTCGGCCGGCATCTGCAGCGTCTTGGCTACTCGAGCATCGCGCTCGCCGATCCGCTTGACACCGCAGGCACCGGGGACATGCTTCGTGAGCTTGTGGAGGCGGGCGGGGTACACGCCCTGGTCTTCGCCTCCCCCTGCGCTCAGCTCCAGCGCACGGCCATCCTCGCCCCCGCCGAGGTGGAGCGCGTCTCGTGCGTGGGATGCATGCGCTGCGTGCAGATCACCGCGTGCCCGGCCCTCAGCTTTCGCCCGCCCGCAGCGTTCATCGATCCGGATGCGTGCGCCGGCTGCGATCTTTGCTCCGACTACTGCCGAACCCGCGTGATCCTGACGCCGCGGGCCGATATGACGCCTGCTCAGCGCCACGCCGAGCGGCTGGCCGCGGCAGGGGCTTAGCTTCGAAGGTTCACCCGGCGCTGTGCCGAACGATGCTTCAGCGCAGCGCCCCCGATTCTGCAGGTACGCCTACGATGCCAGGTGCGCGCGGCCCAGGGCACGATGCGCCGCCAAGCCGATGCTCGCCCCCACAAAGAGCTTCACGGCATCCGGAATGATGAACGGAATCACCGCCACGGCAAGGGCACCAGGAAGACTGAGCTGGGCCACGGCCATGAGCTGGACGGTACCGCATGCGTAGGCGATGAGTAGCATGGTGACATCCGCGAACAGCAAGCGCGCCAGCTCCGGCATGCTCTCCGGCAGCACGCGCACGAGCGTCGTCGCGGCAAAGATGCCAATGAGGAATCCCCATAGAAAGCCACCCGTGGGACCGGCCAGCGTCCCGATGCCTGCTCCAAAGCCCGCGAACACGGGCAGGCCGATGCCCCCCAGCAGCAGATATGCGGCAACGGCCAGGCAGGCACCCTGGCGGTCGAGCACCGCCGGCAGGAGCGCGAGCACCATGGTCTGCAGCGTAAAGGGAACTGGACCGATGGCCAAACTCACCCAAGCGGAGATAGCGAGGAGCGCGACGGAGATACCTGCTCGCGCGACGGTCTGGACGTTCATGGAATTCTCCTTTGTGGAGGGCACAGCTTCTTACGTACGGGATGATAGGCGGGCGGAACCTGGCCCCGCGCGAGCGCTCGGCGAAAGGCGTTAATCCCACGTAAGCGCCGCCTTTTGCAGCACGGTGCCGACCATGCGGAAACTCTGCTATACTCTTGCGCGCTGTCCCCATCGTCTAGCGGCCTAGGACGCCACCCTTTCAAGGTGGATATCGCGGGTTCGAATCCCGCTGGGGGCACCCTTGAAGATAACGGCTCGGAACCAACGCTGGCTCCGAGCCCTTTTTCGTTTTGCCCGAGAGCCGCGCTTCTACAGAAAAATGCTCCCCGGCGAGGGCCGAGGAGCGGTCTTCAAGCAAGTAAATTACCACACAAGCATCAGGAGAGTCGCTGGCTGAGCGAAGGGCACAGGGGCCCCTCGCTCAGTCCCGGGAAAGCGAGCCTACACGTAGAACAGGATGTCGTCGTACGTGGGCACCGGCCAGTAGTCGGCGGCCACGAGCTCCTCCATGCTGTCCACGGCGGTGCGCAGCGTCTCCATGGCAGGCACGACCTCGTGCGCGTACACGTTGGCCTGCTCCTGAGCATCCTCGGTGCCCTCGGCCTTCTGGTGCACGGCGTCCAGGGCCTTGATGGAATCGTTGATATCGGTGATGCCGTTGCACAGCTTGTTGAGCGTGTTCTGCTCGCACTGCATCGCAGCCTCGGCGCCGGCGGCACGGATAGCCTCCAGGCCCTTGGCAACCTTGGTGGCATAGGCGGTGATCACCGGACGATAGGTGCGGCGAGCCTCGCGGATCATCGTCGTGGCCTCGATGTTCAGCAGCTTGTTGTACTTCTCGAGCTTGACCTCGTAGCGGCTGAGCACCTCAACCTTGGACAGCACGCCCAAGCTGCTGAAGAGCTCGACGGCCTTGTCGGCGGCAAACGCAGGCAGCGCGTCGGCCGTGGTGTGCAGGTTGGGCAGGCCGCGCTTCTCGGCCTCAACGGGCCACTCGTCGGAGTAGCCGTTGCCGTCGAAGAGTACGCGACGATGCGCGGTCAGGCTCTGCTTGCAGAACTCGAGCGCACGCTCCTCAAAGTCATCCTCGGAGACGCCCTCCATAGCAGCGGAGAAATCGTTAAGCGTCTTGGCGACGGCGCAGTCGAGCACCATGTTGGCGTCGGACGGGTTGGCCTCGGAACCGAGCGCGCGGAACTCGAACTTATTGCCGGTGAAGGCAAACGGGGAGGTACGGTTGCGGTCGGTGTTGTCCTGGCGCAGCTTGGGCAGGATGTCGGAGCCCAGATCGAGCACGCCATGCTTGGCATGGACGGAAGCCTCGCCGTCGACGATCTTCTCGACGACCTCGGTGAGCGCGTCGCCCAGAAAGATGGAGATGATCGCGGGGGGCGCCTCGTTCGCGCCCAGGCGGTGATCGTTACCGGCCGAGGCAACGCTCGCGCGCAGCAGCTCGGCGTACTCGTCCACGGCGGCGATGACGCTCGTCAGGAAGACCACGAACTGCAGATTGTCGGCAGGGGTGTCACCCGGATCGAGCAGGTTCTCAGACTCGGAGCCGATGGACCAGTTGTTGTGCTTACCAGAGCCGTTGATGCCCTCGAACGGCTTCTCATGCAGCAGGCACACCAGGTCGTGACGGGAAGCGATGAGCTTCATCTTCTCCATGGTCACCAGGTTGTTATCGATGGCCTGGTTAGCCTCGGAGTACACGGGGGCGAGCTCGTGCTGGCACGGGGCGACCTCGTTGTGCTTGGTCTTGGCCGGAATGCCGAGCGCCCAGAGCTCGTCGTCCAGATCCTTCATATAGGCGGAGACGGTCGGACGGATGGCGCCGAAGTAGTGCTCCTCGAGCTCCTGACCCTTGCAGGGGGCGGCGCCGAAGAGCGTGCGGCCGGTGATCACCAGGTCGCGGCGCTTGCGGTAGGCCTCCTTCTTGATGAGGAAGTACTCCTGCTCGTTGCCGACGTTGGTGACGACGCGCTTGGGGTCCTTGCCAAAGTAGGCGAGCACGCGCTTGGCGGCCTTGTCCAGCGCGGTCATGGAACGCAGCAGCGGGGTCTTCTTGTCGAGTGCCTCGCCGGTGTAGCTGCAGAACGCCGTGGGGATGCAGAGCACCTCGTCCTTGATGAAGGCAGGGCTCGTGGGATCCCACGCGGTGTAGCCGCGGGCCTCGAAGGTGGCGCGCAGGCCACCGTTGGGGAAGCTGGAAGCGTCCGGCTCGGCTTGGATCAGCTCCTTGCCCGAGAACTTGGTGATGGCGGTGCCGTCATGCACGGGCTCGAGGAAGCTGTCGTGCTTCTCGGAGGTGATGCCGGAGAGCGGCTGGAACCAGTGCGCGTAGTGCGTGGCGCCGTGCAGCAGCGCCCACTCCTTCATCGCATGGGCAACGGCGTTGGCAACATCGATGTCGAGCGCCTTGCCCTCCTCGATGGTGGCAACCATCTTCTTGTAGACGTCCTTCGGCAGCCACTTCTTCATCACGGCTTCCGAGAACACCTCGGTTCCGAAGCGGTCGGTAAGATCGGCCATGCGGAACTCCCTTCGTTGGGCGTCCTATGCCTTCTGGCGGCGGACGCAGCGACCTGAGAACAACTCGGTAGATTAGAAGCGCCGTGTTTCGCCGTCGTTAACGGGACGTTGCCGGCGCGAAACATCTCCCCTGAGCGTAGCGCAGGAGGTCAGAGAGGCGCGTGACGGCCATCAGATTGCATAAAGCATCATCTGATATGCATAACAGCGAAGCAAACACGGCCTCACCGGACTTCTTCGGGGGCAAAACACCGCGCTATCGAACGAGCAGATCCCTTTCTCGTTTTACTCGTTCGGTCGTGCGGTGTTTCCGCCTCAACCCGCACCGGCAGAGCACGCTGCGGTAGAATCTCCCGCCAGAGGAAAGACCAGAGACAACGCGGACCGAGGGGAACCACATGCGCGTAGACGATATCTTCAAGCAGGCAAAACAGGCGGGCGCGCTCCCCGTCTCCTTTGAGATGTTCCCGCCCAAGGGAGACCTCACCATGGAGAAGGCCCGCGAGGTGGCAGGTTCCTGGGCCGAGCTGCACCCCGATTTCATCAGCGTCACGTACTCCGCCGGCGGCTCCGGCAACAAGGGCGCCACGGCAGACATCGCCCATATGATTACCGATGAGCTGGGTATTCCCTCGGTAGCTCACCTCACCTGCATCTCCCTTACCCGCGAGGGTCTCAAGGAGAAGATCGAGGACTTCCGCGCGCACGGCATCCGGAACGTGTTGGCGCTCCGCGGTGACGTACCGCACGATGCCTCGAACATCCCGGACACGCCCGACTTCCACTACGCCAAGGACATCATTCCTCAGCTGGTAGACGCCGGTTTCTGTGTGGGCGCGGCCGCCTACACCGAGGGGCACATCGAGTGCGACGACCTGCAGACCTCGATCGAGCACCTCAAGCAGAAGCAGGACGCGGGCGCGAGCTTCTTCGTCACGCAGCTCTTCTTCGATAACGAGTACTTCTACCGCTTTCGCGAGCGCGCCGACAAGGCCGGTATCACCGTGCCCGTCACCGCCGGCATCATGCCGTTCATGAGCAAGGACCAGGTTGCCCGCATGGTCTTCATGTGCGGCGCCTCGCTCCCCTCCCCCGTCATCAAGCTGCTGGCCCGCTACGAGAACGACCCGGATTCGCTCCGCGCCGCCGGCATCGAGTACGCCTGCCGCCAGCTCGAGAATCTGCGCGACCATGGCGCCGAGGGCCTGCACGTCTACGCCATGAACCGCCCGAGCGTCGCCCGCGCCTGCATGAGCGCGATCAGAGGCGCGTGATGACCTCGTCCGCTTCAGCCTCCGACGTTCCCGCCGGGCTCGCCCGCCCCGCCCTCTATCAACCAACGGCCGACGAGCACCCTTGGCTCAACCGCGCGGAGATGCTTCGCTACCTGGGCTACTCAGGCCAGGACATCGAACCCGAACTCGAGCAGCGCATCGAGCACGTGGTCACGGACCTGGAGCGCGACATCTCCCCTCGCGGCGTGCGGCGCGTCTTTGCCGTGGACGCAAGCGAGACGGACGCCACCGGCGAACCCTGCATCCGCCTGATAGGCACCGCTGTGGAGCTCACCGGACGCGATATCTACCGTCATCTCAAAGACGCGCGTTACTGTGCGCTCCTCGCCTGCACCCTCGGTATGGCGAGCGAGCGCAAGCTCCGCATGCTCGGCAGCCAGCACCCACTGGAAAGCGCCGTCTTCGATGCCGCTTGCTCGGCCTACGTGGAAGCGGCCGTCGGCCAGATGGACGACGCCGTGCGCGACAGCGCAGCCCAGCTGGGACTCTCTTGCAACTGGCGCTTCAGCTGCGGCTATGGAGACTGTCCGCTTGCCGCGCAGCGCAGCATCGTCGCCGCGCTCAACGCCGCGCGCCTGATCGGCCTCACCGTGACGCCCACCAACCTCTTGCTCCCCACGAAGAGCGTGACGGCGATGATCGGCCTCTTCGACGGCCCGGTACACGATGCCAAGAGCCGTCCCACCTGCAACATCTGCCGTCTCCGCGAGGAATGCCGGTTCCGCGCGCGCGGCACCACCTGCTACAGCGCGTAGGGGCCTCTGCCCGGAGCGGGACGCCGGAGGGGCGTGCTCTCCGTTCTCGCGAAACTGGAAAACCTCGCGCCGAACGCGCAGGAACGAGCAAAACGAAGATGGGCGCGGTTTCAATTCGGGCCCGTTTCCGCTGCTCGTTCCTGGCGTTCGGCGTGAGGTTTCCTCAGTTCGCTCGAAAGGGGTCGCACGCCCCTCCGGCGTCCCGCTCCGGGCCGAGGCCCCTACGCTCCGAAAACCTCCTCGGCGATGCGCGCGCTCTCCGCGGCATCCTTGGCGTAGTAGTCGGCGCCGATCTGCTCGGCGTACTCAGGCGTCAGCACCGCGCCGCCGACGATGATCTTCACCCCCGGCGCCTTGGCGTGGAGCAGCTTGATGGTCTCCTCCATGTTGGCGACGGTCGTGGTCATGAGCGCGGAGAGGCCAACCAGATGGATATCGCGCTTGAGCACCTCGTCCAGCACGGCCTGTGGCTCCACATCGCGTCCGAGGTCGAAGACTGTGTAGCCATAATTGTCCAGCAGCATCTTCACGATGTTCTTACCGATGTCGTGGATGTCGCCCTTGACCGTGGCCAGCACGATCGAGCCCTTGTCCGCGATCTCGTTTGCGGGCATGAGGCGCTTGATGGTATCGAAACCCGCGCGCGCGGCCTCGGCGGAGGCCATGAGCTGCGGCAGGAAGAACTCGCCCTTGTCGAAGCGCTCGCCCACCTCGTCGAGCGCGGGGATGAACTGCTCGTTGATGAGCTCCATGGGATCGGTCGTCTTGAGCAGTTCCTCGGTAAGCGGCGCGACCTCGCCCTTGCGGCCCGAGATTACCAGCTGGCGAATGGAGCTGCTTGCACCCGCGCTCGTCCCCGCCGGCAGAGCCCCAGACGCGCTCGGCGCGCTCGGCGCGCTCGCGCCCGAAGCGCCAGAAGCACCCGCGCCGACGGGAACCTTGTACGGGTCGGCCCAGCCGGCATATCGCTCGATGAAGGCCACCGAGCCCTCGTCCTCGGCGTCGAGCACACGGTAGGCGCGCACGGCATCCATGTAGCGCGCGCTGCCCGGGTTCATGATCGGCGCATCCAGGCCGGCACCGAACGCGGCCGAGAGAAACGTGGCGTTCAGCAGCTCGCGCGCGGGCAAGCCGAAGCTCACGTTGGAGACGCCGAGCGCGCACTTCACACCCAAGCGCTCCTTGCACATGCTCACCGCGCGCAGGATCTGCTCCACCTGGCGCTGGTTGGTCGAGGCGGTCATGACCAGGCAGTCGATGAGGATGCGCTCGGGCCCGATCCCCCAGCGCGCGGCCTCGCCCACGATGCGCCGGGCGATGGCGAAGCGGGCCTCAGCCGTCTCGGGAATGCCGTCCTCGTCGAGCGCCAGGCCGATCACGTCCGTGCCGTAGTGCGCCACGATGGGGAAGATCTGGTCCATGATCTCGCGCTTGCCGTTCACCGAGTTGATGATGGGCTTGCCGGCGTAGCGGCGTACGGCGGCCTCCACGGCGGCGGGGTCGGTGGAATCGATCTGCAAGGGTAGCAGCGTGGCCGCGGACAGCGACTCCACGGCGCGCTGGATGGTCTCCACCTCGTCGATCTCGGGCAGGCCCACGTTCACGTCCAGGATGTCCGCACCCTGTTCCTGCTGGCTGATGCCCTGGCTCACCACGTAGTCCATGTCGCCCGCGCGCAGAGCCGCCTGCAGGCGCTTCTTACCGGTGGGGTTGATGCGCTCGCCGATAACGGCGATCCGATGCGCGGTCGCCGGCAGGCTCACCAGCGTCTGGGCCGAGGTGGTCGTGAGCGCGGGCGCAGGCGTGGCGGGGCGGACCTCCGGAGCGATGCCCCGCGGCTCGATGAGCCCGTTCAACAGGCGAATGTAGTCGGGGTTGGTGCCACAGCACCCGCCGACCACCCGCACGCCGTCCTCCACCATGCCGGCCACGGCGTCGGCGTACTCCTGCGGCGTGATGTCGTAGACCGTGCGCTCGTCTTCTACGCGCGGCAGGCCCGCATTGGCCTGCACCATGACGGGGCGGCTCGTGACCTCGAGCATGCGGGCGGCAAAGGGCCGGAGCTGTGCCGGGCCGAGCGAGCAGTTGATGCCCAGCACGTCCACGCCGAGCGCCTCGAGCGTCACCGCGGCAACCTCGGGGCTCGTGCCCAGGAAGGTACGCCCATCGGCCTCGAAGGTCATGGTAGCGAAGATGGGTAGGTTGGAGTTCTCCTTGGCGGCAAGCACCGCGGCCTTGATCTCGAGCAGGTCCGTCATGGTCTCGATGATGAAGAGATCCACGCCCGCGGCCACGCCGGCGCGCACCTCCTCGGCAAAGAGCTCGTAAGCCTCATCGAAGGTCATGGTGCCGAGCGGACGGAGCAGCGTGCCCAGGGGCCCGATGTCACCCGCCACGTAGCGCGCCCCAGAGTTGCGCGCGCACCGGACGGCAGCGGCAAAGACCTCGTCCACGGTGTACGCGCCGCCGCCCTCCGCCTCGAGCTTGGCCCGGTTAGCGCCAAAGGTGTTGGTGGTGACGACCTCGCTTCCCGCCGCCACATACGCGGCATGGATGCCCGTCACCTCATCCGGGTTGCTGATGCAGAGGAGCTCAGGCAGCGCGCCCGCCTCGAGCCCCGCGGCCTGCAGCATGGTACCCATGCCGCCATCGAACAGCAGATGGCGCTCACCGGCGAGCACGGCGGTCAGATCGGCGTCCGCCACCTGCAGCTTCGAACGGTCTCGTGGCTCGTAGGCGGCAGCATGTGCCCCCAGCCCGGTCAGGCGGTTCACGTAATCGAGCGGTGCCGGCTTCGCCATGATGCGCTCCCTAGCAGAGAAGGTCGGTTCATGCGGCATCAGTATACGCGCCCCGACGCCGCCCGCGGCGAGAGGCCCGCGTTGTCACAGCCTGGAGACGGGAAGGCGTCAACCGCCGCACCGGTCGGGGGATCTCCAGCACATGGGAGCGATAGGCGTTCACCTGGAGCGCAACGCGACCGGCTGGTGCCGTCGCAGGCGCGTCGGCGGGGCGGCGGTCGTCGAGGGGGCGTTCTCAGACAACCTCGAGGGGATCGCGTGGACTGGACCACGATCGACGGTCCCGAAGGGGGACGCACACCACTTTTTTCGCCGCACGGCTGCAAGACCGGTGGGAGAAGCTCAGTTCTGTAAAGTTCCCGGGGGCTTTTCAGGGTGACAGCGCTCCCAAACCGGCTTTACATGGGGTGCTGGGCCCACGTTGCACCACATTCTTATCTAATTTGTTCAGTAACATGAGGGGCTTGGACCGCGTTGGTGACCATAGACGCTCCCCAACTATACAGAACTGAGCTTATTCCACCATTTTTGGAGCGGATTCGAGAAAAAGTGGCGGGAGAACCACAGCGAAGGCGTCTCGGGGCGCTGGAGACGCATGTGCAGGGGTGGTTTTTTGAATAATGAGAAGCGTCCCCAAAATGGGAGAGGCCGGCGGCTGCGGGGTTGGACGCGGCCGTCGACCTCCTGCAGGGCGCTTAAACAGAGAGAACGGTCTAGCCCTCGTCGGACTGATCATTGGGGCGCGCGGCTCCGTAGATGCCGGCGCCAATCACACCGGCACCGAGGGCTGCCGCCCCGACGACCGCGGCGAGGCTATCGTCGCCCGTCTGGGGCAGGTTTCGCTTCGTCGCGGGCTTCTTGCCGCCGCTCGCATTCGGATTGCCGGTGTTCGACCCGCCCTGACCGTTGCCGTTGTTGCCGTTGCCGCCGTTGCCGCCAGGGTTATTGCCGCCGCCCGCATTCGGCTTCACGAAACCATCCTTGTGCTGATACACGGCAAGCGTTCCCGAGACCTCATGCGCGGCAAATACCAGCGGGTATCCCGTGGGGCTCGACGACGCCGGCACAAAGGCCAAGCCCTCCGGAGACACGTCCCCCTGTGCCGGATCGCATCCCTTCTTGGGGAAGTCGACCGAGAAGTCGCGGGTATTGATGTAGTCCACGAACGCCGGATTCGCGGGATCGGTCACATCGTAGGCCATCACGCCGCCAATGCGCTCAAGCCCCACGTAGGCGTACACCTTGTCGCCCACCGAACCCACGACCACGCTCTCCGGCTCCGGCCCCTTTGCATCGCTTCGGCTGTCGCGCTTGTTGTTCTTGTTCGACGCGTTGAAATGGTCGGGATAGCGCTTCGCCGTGATGCGCTCGAAGTCGCTTCCGCTGTCGAATACCTGAACGAGGCCGTCGTCCGTCTTCTCGTAGACGGAGAAGGAGCGGCCGCCGAGCATGTACTTCGGCGTGCCCGGCGCCGGATTGCCATTCCCGTCGAGCGCCGGAGCGGGCAGACCGTCCATCTTGTCGGGGTCCAGCACCTCAGCCTTGACGTCTTGCCAAAGCGCATCGACGGCAACGACGTCCTCCTTGATGTTGGTATACGCAGCGTCCCCTTCACCCCACTCGCTCGCGTCGCCCTCATTTGCCGTGAGCACGTAGGTCTTGCCATCCTTCTCCAGGCAGGCAATGCCGTCCGGCATATACACGCCGCGCAGGTTGCCCCACCGGATGTCGACCTTCTTGTCCTTCCAGGCATCGATCTCGTTCGTCGCGATCAGATGGTTCTTGAATCCCAAAGGATCGACCGAGGTGAACGCCCCCTGCCCGAGGTCCAGGGTCGCCACGGCGTTGGCCTCCTGCAGCGTGACGAACGCGCGGGTGGAATCCGGTGAGACGGCGATGTACTCGGGCTCAAAGTCCGTCGAGGGGTTCAGTCCCTTCTTCAGCAGCACGCCCCGCGCCGTCAGCGCATCGCGCCGCGCGTCCCACGCGTCAAAGTACACGGTGGTCGCCTGCTTGGTGTCGAGGTCCACGATGGTGACGGAACCCTTGGGATCCACCGTTCCCGCGCCAAATCCCTCGCGCGGCTCGCCCTCGTCCGCCGTGAGGACACGGGAGCCGTCAGGGGTAAAGCACACCATGTCGGGCTGAACGCCCGCCTCGTAGTCGGCGCTGTACTCGCCATCCAGGGTGAGCAGCAGCACCCGTCCGCGGTCGGCATAGCCCTTGGCCTGCACGGCAACGGCAACCAGCTTGCGCGCCTCGTTCACCGCCACGCTCGTGATGTCGCCGAACGCGAACCCCTCGATCATCTTCGACACGTCGAGGCGCTTGAGCATCTTGAGCTCAACCGCCGCGCCCGCCGACACACCCTCCTTCAAACCGGATAGGTCGACCACATCGAGCGTCTGCTCGTGGCCATTCACCAGATAGGCGCGCGCCGACGCGGCGCTCACCGCCACGATCTCGGCAACGCCGCCATCTTGGGAGGAATAACCGGTGGCATAGCTCGCGACCTTCTCGAGCACGCCGTTTCCGTCGTAGCCGTACGCGCGATCGGGCGTGCGCCAGATGGGGAACGAGTCAAAGAGCACCGGTTTCGCCGTCGGGTCCCCCTTGGTGTCGAAGCAATAGCTGTCGACGGTGCCCTTCTCGGTATCGAGCACCGAGAACTCGGTCACGTCGTTGCTCATGAAATAGGGCTTGCCGCTATTCGCAAGCGCCGCCTCGCCGTGCGTGGGCATCTGCGGCGAGAGACCATAGGGGTCGCCCTGCACCACGTAGTCCGCCTCATGGCCCCGATACGGGGCGGCAAGCGCCTTGTCCCCGGTGAAGCCCGGCGCAATGGCAGCAGGGTAGCCACCGTCTTTGCGCGAGAGCGTGTCCAGGAAGGCGCTGTACGAGTTGCCGTTGTTGGACGTCTCCAGGATATTGATGCCGCTCGCCGTCTTGAAGCGATTCCACAGGTGGGAGTGAGCGTTGAAGATAAGGTCCACACCGTACTGCTCGAACAGCGGCTCAACGTCGTTTAAGAGGTAGTCCTGGTCCATCGGGTAGGTGTAGACGATCTGCTCGCGTCCGTCGGCAAGCGTCACCTTGTTCTCAACCGGATCCGTGTAGCAGGGAATCGCGTTGCCGCCCAGGCTGTGGAACTGCCAGTGGAACATGACCATCTTGTACTTGGCATTTTGGAACTCAGCGCTCTTGAGTTCGCCCAGCAGGAAGTTGTACTGGTCGCTCCCCTTCTTGATGGGGTCGAAGATATGGTCACCAAAGCCGCGCGCTGCATCCGTGGGACCGGTTGCGCCGGCGGGATCCACGTAACGCGTCGCCGACGTATCGCCCATGCCGTTGGAGCGCCAGATACGCGCCACGTTGAGCACGACGAGGCGGATATCGCCGATCGTCACGGCGTAGTAGCGCTCATCCCCCTCGTTGCTCTTGGGCAGGGAGAGAATGTCGCTGTAGCTCTGTACGTTCCAGGAGTTATCGAGGATGAACTGCTCCTTGACGACGGGATCGCCGGAAGGATTCACCTTGGCGGCGCGCTCCTGGTACAGTGCCTCGGCATAGGCGCGGGGTTTGGGATTGTTGAACTCGGAGGACAGCACATCGGTCTTGTCATCTTCCGCGATCGCACCCGTGTACACGCCCATCGTCTCGTGGTTGCCAATCGCCGTGTAGCTGGGCGCGTTTTGAAGCAGCGGCGCGCCCGAGTAGGTGTTCCCGTTCACCACATGCTGCTCGGTGCCCTGGTAGACGCCGAAGTAGGAGCACTGGTTATCCTTGACGTCGCTGAACCAGTCCTCGAAGCCGTCGCCGCGGTCCACGATGTCGCCGTTGGCAAGCACCACGTCGATCTGCGGGAACAGCTCATGGAGCTTCTGCATGTTGGCGGGAACCATCTTCTTGCGCTGAATGTCGGAGGTCAGCAGGACCTTGAGCGGGGCACCCGGCTGCGCCTGGGCCTGCAGACGGTTGATACCGCTCACCGCGGCGTCATCGGAAAGCTCGGAGGTCTCCTTATCCTTCCAGGAACCAGAAAGCACCTGGTAGGGAATCCGTTCGGCATCTCGTCCCGTAAAGGCGGGCAGCCCCGTCACCACGGCCTCGTGCCGATACACCTTATGCGGCTTGCCGTTGTTATCGCGAATGCGCGCCGGTTCGGTCGTCTCCGCCTCAACTTGGCGCGAGTAGGGTGCGTCTTGCCCGTTCTCGAACAGCCGGACGACGTTCGCCTCCGTATCCACCTCCGTGAACCAGACGACGTTCACGGAATCGGCCTCCGGAATCTGGAGGAACGGCTGCGTCAGCAGGGCGGGCGCGGGCTGGGTCGCCTGTTCGGACGTTGCCGGTTGCTGGGCCTCCGCGGTCTGCTGCACGTCCTGCGGCGCTTCCTCGGCAAAGGCGTCGGTTGCCGCAAAGAGGCCCACCTGGCCGGCAACCAAGGCACCCGCGAGCGCGCTTCGACGCGTGACGAGATGTCCGCCGGACGACGGCGTCGCAACGGGCGATGCCCCGCCGACCTGTTCGTTCCATTCAGAATGATGCGTGTTCACGATAGTCCCTCCACTGTGGGCGCGAATAGATTCGGCGTGCACATACTCCACTTTTGTAAAGTATCTGAGGGATATCAGGTCATCACGTTGCCCAGAACAGCGTGTCGTAAGGAAATAAACGCTTTCGTAATATGCTTGTTAGATAGACAGTTTTATGCAGCACCGCTCGCTCGCGTATCGGCCGTTGCGTGGGGAGCATCATGGCAACGGACGCGGGCGACGCCGGCGGGTGCGCCCGCAGCCCGGCCCCCGATGTGCCGCGCGAAAAGCGCGGCGACCCGGTCAGCCTGAATCGCCGGCCCGCAACCGCCTGGTGCCAGCCCCGTCCTGCTAGGCCTTCTTTGCCGCCGTCTTCTTTGACGCCGTCTTCTTGGCCGCGGGCTTTTTCGCCGCCGCCTTCTTGGCGCCCGCCCCCGCACGGCCGCGCGCGGGCTTCTTCTCCTTGCCCGGGCAATCCATGTTCACGCAGATCTTCCAGGGACCGCGTGCCGTGTTCACGATCACCATCGGCGCCCCGCAATCCGGACAGGTCTCGCCCGTCGCCTCGAGCTTGCCGCGTTGCGGCAGAGGGTAGGAGACACCGCACTCGTCGTAGTTGGTGCAGCGGATGAAACGCTTGCCGCTCTTCTCGCTCTTATGCGCGATGAGGTCGCCATGGCGCCCTGCCTCGGCGCACACCTTGCACTCCCCCACCTTGAGGTCGGGCTCAAAGTTGGTGGGGCACTTGGGGTTGACGCACATCTCGTACGCCTTTTGCCGGAACGGCTGGCACTTGATGCGCGGCGCCCCGCACTCCGGGCACACGGCCGCCTCGCCCTCGAGCGGGCTCACCTTCACGCCGGAAGGCACAGGATAGGTCACGTCGCAGTCCGGCCAGCCCATACAGCCGATGAAGCTGCCGCGCGTCTTGGCCGAGGTCTTCATCACCAGGTCCTTGCCGCACTTGGGGCACGCGCCCACGCGCGCATCCGCCGTCACGGCATCGCTGATGGCCTCGCCCAGATCGTCCTTGTGCCCGATGAGCTCGTCCAGCATACCGGCGAGCAGCGCGCGCGAGTGCTCCACCACGTGATCTTGGGTATCGCGCCCCTCCGCCACGGCAGTCATATCCTGATCGAGTTCCGCGGTCATGTCGGGCGTGGTCACGCGGGGCGCGTAGCTCGAGAGCGCGTCCACGATGGCCATGCCGAGCTGGCTCGGCTCGAGCGGATCGTTCTTGAGGTAGCGCACCTGCTCCAGGCGCTCGATGATGCTTGCGCGCGTGGACTTGGTGCCGAGCCCCCGCTTCTCCATCTCCTGCACCAGACGGCCCCGACTGTAGCGCGCCGGCGGCTCGGTCTGCTTGGCCTCGAGCTTGATATCGTGCACGTCAACTGTATCGCCCTGCGAGAGCGCCGGCAGCTGCTCATCGCGCTTGAGGCCATAGGGATAGGCCTCGCGGAAGCCAGCATCTACCAGCACGTCTCCAGAAGCCGTAAAGGACTCGCCGGCAACGTCCAGCGCGATCTTGGTGTTCTCGATGGTGGCGGGGCCCATGAGCGTGGCCAGGAAGCGTCGCGCGATCAGGTAGTAGAGCTTCTGCTGGCCACCGTCCAGGCTCTCCGGATCGCCCTGCCCCGTGGGGTGAATGGGCGGGTGGTCCGTGGTCTCGGTCTTGCCGCGCGTGGGCTTCATCGGACCGGCGAGCACCTTCTTGCACACCGGGGCGAGCGCAGGAGAGCCTGCGGCCAGGCCCTTCACGATACCCTCGAGGTCGAGCGTGCGCGGGTAGACGGTGTTGTCCACGCGGGGGTACGAGATGAGGCCCGCCATGTAGAGGCTCTCCGCGATACGCATGGTGCGCGCGGGGCTGATACCCTCGGCCGCCGCGGCGGCTTGCAGGGAGGTGGTGTTGAACGGCACCGGCGCGGGCTGCTTGCGGCTCCGCTTATCCACCGAGGTCACCGTGGCGGTCGTGGCGTCCTTCACGTGGCCGTATGCCGCCTCGGCCTCGTCGCGCACCTTGAAGCGCACCGTCGCGTGGCCGATCTTGAACTCATGGCCAGCGCTTTCGCCCATGCCGCGAATCTGCCAGTAGTCCTCCGGCACAAAGGCCAGACGCTCGCGCTCGCGCTCAACCACCAGAGCGAGCGTGGGCGTTTGCACGCGGCCCGCGGAGCGCACGTTGCCAAAGCCGCCGAACTTGGCGAGCGTCAGATAGCGCGTGAGTACGGCACCCCAGATGAGGTCGATGTACTGGCGGCTCTCGCCGGCGTCGGCCAGGTCGTGATCAAGCTCCACCAGATGCTCGAAGGCCTCCGTCACCTCGCCCTTGATGAGCGCGGAGTACCGGGCGCGCTTGGCGGGAACGTCGGGTGCTACCTCGCGTACCATGTTGAGCGCGTCGGAACCGATGAGTTCACCCTCGCGGTCGAAGTCCGTGGCGATGATCACTTCGTCGGATTTCTTGGCGAGGTTCTTGAGAACGCGGATGATCTCTTTCTCGGCGGGCTGCTTGATGATAGGAGCCCAGGTGAGGTAGGGCAGGCTCTCGACCTTCCAGCCCTTGATATCGATGCCATCCTTGAGGAACGGCTTGCGCTTGGAATCGTAGGGTGGGCGCGCCAGGCCGTCCGGTACGTCGGCGGGAAGTATCTCGCCGTCCTCCGTCACGCTGTACCAGCCCTGCTTCTTGTTGAAGAGGACCGCCTGCGGAAAGTCCGGCGCCAGGATGTGGCCGGCGAGGCCCATGGAAACCCATTCCTCGCCGTCCACGGTAAAGCGGTAGACCTGCGTGTTGTAGACCTTATCGGTCTTGGGCTTGCCGGTGGATAGCAGCTGCGCGATCTTCTGCGCGGCGATGTTCTTCTCTGCAACGACGAGCTTCAAGGTACAACCCCTTATCTACCTGCCTTGCGCGAGGCTATCGTCCGCGCGCACCACTCGGGTTCCCCAGTATACACATAGGCCCGGACCCCTTTTATACGTCACACCCTGCCCACGACCTGCCCACGACCCGCCCACACCATACCCGTCCAAACTTGCCGGGAGAATCGCGTGGTAGAATCCCCTCGCACGCACTCGAGAGAAAGCAGCACCTCATGGCACTCACCGGTAAGCAGATCCGCACGCTTCGCGCCCTCGCGCACCACCTCGACCCCGTGGTGTTCGTCGGAAAGGCCGACGTCACCGAGGCGGTGGCCAAGCAGGCCGACCAGGCACTCGAGGCCCACGAGCTCATCAAATGCGGCGTGCAGGACGGCAGCGAGCTCACCACCCGCGAGGCCGCCGAAGCGCTCGCGGAGGTAACGACCTCCGAGGTCGTCCAGGTCATCGGCCATCGCTTCGCCCTCTACCGCGAGAGCCACAAGAAGGATATCGAACACATCAAGCTGTAGCCGCTGGGCGCAGGGCGGCTCGGAGAAGCCTCGCTTCTTCCCGACCGCTCTGCAGCCCGATGTGCGTCAGCCCTCGAACTTCCCCAGGAGATTCCTACGACAGTCTTCAAGGTACTCCACACGGACCTCTCCCGACTCCTCGTCGAACACATAGTAGATGCCATGGCGGGCCACGGACGTCACGCGCACCTCATGCGGGGGCCGAGCCGATTCGTAAATCGGGTCGTATACGGAGCCTATGGGGGAAACGCGCAAGCGCCCGAAGCCTCTCGCCTACTTCACCGTGCCGTCTGCAAAGGTCAGGTCGCGCTCGGGACCCGTCAGCTGGGCGCGCGCCTGGTCGCGCAGCTCGTTCAAGCCGGAGAGGAACTGCCGCTGCATCACGAGCGTGTAGTAGCGCCCCTTGGTGGTGAGCGTGAGCTCGTCTTCGTTATCGGTGGCGAAGGCACCGTTCGCGCGCATGAACGCCATCTCTACCGGCAGGCCGCGCTCCACGCTCTCGCCGAAGTCGGCTTCAAAGCGCTTCTTATCCAGACGCAGGGCGTAGAGGTCCTGCATGAAGCGGTAGCACATGAGGTCGTGCTTGCTCATCTTGGTCTTGCCCATGAGGCTCATGTGCCCGGCCTCGATGTCCTCGTTGTATTCCTTGATACTGAAGGTGTTCACGTAGATGGTGCCGTCGAGGTGCGTCACCGAGCCAGAGCCGATCGCCGGATACTCCTCGTAGGACACACCGAACTCATCCACCGGCGCCTCGCCGCAGGCGTGCAGATCCCGGCCGGCACGGTTGAAGGTCCAGACCGTACGGCGCTCGAACTCCGGATTCTCTCCCCCGGCAAGCGCCTCGTCGAGCATCTGGTAGTACGTGAACTCGCGGTCCCACTCGGGCTTGCCGAGCGTCTCGAGCATGTGCCGCGTGGTAGCGTTCGAGAAGTAGAGCGGGCTGAACGTGGTCTGTTGGCAGCCGCACGCCTTTATGCGCTCCACGTCGCGCATCAGCACGTCCTCGGTCTCGCTCGGGAAGTTGAAGATCATATCTACGTTCAGGATGTCGAAATAATCCTTCGCGATGCCGATCCGCTCGAAGATCTCGTCTCCGCTCCCGTACTTGTCGTAGCGATCCATCTGCTTGAGCAACGTGTCATCGAAACTCTGCACGCCCACCGAGAGACGCTGGATGCGACCCTTCATCTTGTCCAGGTACGGCTGCGTCAGGTGATTGGGGTTGGTCTCCGAGCACACCTCCTTGATGTGGAAGTTCTCACGGGCCAGGTCGAGCGTCTCGCAGAGCTCATCGATCATGATGGTGGGCGTGCCACCGCCGCAATAGATGCTCTCGAAGTCGTATCCCAGATCCTTGAGCATCATCATCTCGCGGCGCAGATTCTGGAAGTAGGGACGCGCCACGTCCTCGCGGAACGGATAGCGGTTGAAGCTGCAGTACGGGCACAGGCGCTGGCAGAACGGAACGTGCATATAGAGCATGTAGTGGATGCCCGGCTTGGGCGCCGGCATCATCTTCTCCGTTACGGGCTCGAGCTTGAGCTCGCGCTTCGTCATGGTCTTGATAACCTTCGTCAGCATGCGTTCAGAAATCACGCGGCACTCCATCTCCTCGTTTGGTCCAGTGCTGCAGTGTACACCTTGCACGACGCGCGGACCCAACGGGAAAACTCATCGCAGGCGCTCACCACGCGCGAACCGTTCCACTAGCCCTGCGCGAGCAGGATACGGCCGCCCCGCTCGCCCGTGATCTCCTCATAGACCCTGCGCGTCTCCTCATCGGGCCCGCCATGGGGGCCTCCGCCCAGGTGCCCGAGATGGGTGCCGTAGAGCTCTACCGCCTCCCGCTTTCTCCCGCAGAGCGCGAAGACCCGCATTGCACGCCGGAGCAGATCCTCTCGTACGGGCATCAGCTTGAGTGCGGCATCGACCAGCCAGGATGCCGTTGGCAGATCCTCCTCCTCAACCGCCGCGTCTATACCGCGCAGGAGGCAGTCAACGTAGCGGGAGGCGAACGCGAGGCGCTGATGCATGAAAAACGTCGCGTCGCCCGTCTGGGGAACGAAGAGCGGGCCGCGATAGATCTGCTCGAGCTTGAGACAGCTCTCGATGACCTCCCGCGACGACATACCCATCCGCTTGAGCAGGATCTCGCGAGCGAGCAGCTCGAACCGCACCACGTCCGACGAGATGAACTCACCGTTCAGCGCGAGGCCATCGCCTTGCGTGAGCACGTATTGCGGACCGTCCTCCGTCTGGTGAAACGCCCTCCTGAGCGCCGATGAGGTGGCGTAGAGGTTCTGACGGGCCCGCTTGTAATCGATCTGCGGCCACATCTCGTCGATGAGCGTGCTCCGGCACACGTACGTCCCTAGGCAGAGCGTCAGACGGGCCGCAAGCACGCAGACCTTCCGTTGCCGCCACAGCTCGTCGGTCATCACATGGCCCGCGCGAACAACGCTGAACCCGCCGAACAAGCCGATGCTTGCCATACCCGCATCCCACGGCACCGTCTCCGAGACCACCTCGAACAGGGGCTCCGCGCGCTCTGCCCCACGGGTCCCAAGCGTATACGCCTCTGCGACGGCGGGCGGCAAGAGGCGCCGGACCGAATCCGCCCGCTCGCCGAGTGCGAACATGGCCAGGCGTGCCAACGGCCTGAAGCGCTCATCGAGCAGCAGGTCCTTATTCATCGAGAACCAGACGGACAAATCTGAGTCGAAGCGCGCGGATGAGAGGTGGAGTGCCACGGACCAGGCCTGCGCAGGCGTGGTCACCTCAGCCGAGAGATCGATCAGCTCCGCCTCGTCGCGCACCCCGATGCGCGGGCTGTTGAGCAGCATGGCCGAACGCTCCAGCAGGTAGGCCCACGAACGCAGGAATCCCTGCTCCTCCGTCGCCAATTTGAGCACTTGCTGCCCGCGGAACAGCGCATTCGCCAACTGACCGATCGTCAGTGCCTGCCAGCCCTCGCAGAGCAGGCAGAACAGCTGCGTGGGAAGATCGGACTCGCGCACCGCCATGGTGCCGGCGTCGTTGAACGCGCGCTCGTCCACCACCGGCAAACCTGCGAGCAACCTCCGCACGGAGGCCACGAGACGCACACGGCCCACCAGGCTCATGAGGCGGCGCTCCGTTGCCCGGCGCTCCAGCTGCCGCAGCTCCTCATCGGTGTCTTTGACGTTGCGGGTGCCGCGGTTCAGTGCCTCGTCCAATAAGAGGTCGAGGTAGATCAGCAGATGAGGCACGTTCAGCTCGTCATGATCCTCCCAACGCTCAGCTTGCTTGCGCATCTCGGACACGTCGACGTCCCCCGTGCCTCCCACCAGGCGTCCGTAGACCCTCGCATGGGCGAGCAGGTCGCGCACCGGCTCCGATGCCGCGCGCACCCGGAACGAATCGGGCATCTCCGGCAGGTCGATACCGCTGCACGAACCCCAAACACGGCGAAACGCACGGGCCGTGCACCAATCGCCCGGCGCGATATCGCGCTGCACCTCGCTCGCCCGCCGCGCCAGTTCCCGAGCCGACGCCCGCGCCAAGCGATAGTCGCCCATCGTAAGGGCAGATACGTAGAACGCCAGGACCACACCGATCTCCAAGGTAGTCATGCGCGCCCCCTCCATACCCGAAAGCGCGCGACGGACGAACGGCGCATGTCCCGTCAAGGCGAACTGCACGGGGAATTGGTCGACGATCTGCACGATGGCATCGCGCGGCATATAGCTATCCATCAGCTGTATCGCGGCGTCCACACGCTGTGCGCGCATATGGATACGCACCGCCTTCTCGAGGAAGCGCGGGCTTTCCTCGGCAAGCTCCGCCCGAAGTGACATAGTCTCCTTGCTCCGGGAAGCCAGACACGAGAACTTTCTCGTCGTCGCGTCCACGCCGAACACCGGATAGTCATGCGTCAGGCTCACGACGGTCTCGCTCCGCACGCGCACCCCGCATCGGTCAAGCTCCGCCAGGGTTCCGCCACCCAACAACAGCATGATGGCAAAGAGCCGGTGCAGCCTCCCGCCTGTTTCACCGGCCTCCTCGAGTATCGCGCGATAAAGCCTCACCGCCTGCGCCTCGAGGGCGCGCATGCCATCCGGCCCCGTGGTGGTCACCGCGCGCAGCGCGGCCACCAGCGCCGGCACGCCCTGGGTGAGCGCGTAGACATCCAGGGAGCTCGAGATTGAGAAGAGATGGGCCCAGACGGCATATTCACGCGGCTGCACGCGCATCGCCTGAGCCGTTACCTTGGCAGAATCTCCCAGCGCACTCATAAAGGGGCGGTTCGCCGGCGTGCAGGCAACCACGAGGCGAAACCCTTTGTCTCTGAGTTCACGAAGTCGGGAAACGAGCATCTCCGTTTCCGCTGCGTCCACCAGCGGAAGGTCGTCTACAAGTAGATGGGGAATCATCTCCGAGGTAAACTCGTCTACGCATGAGGCTAGGCGACCGCAGAGTTCGCTGACCGTGAGCGGCCCCGCGTTTATGACCACCGGAACGCCACGCGCAGGATCCCCCTCGATCGCCGCTGCGCACTGCAGCAGAAGTGCCGTCTTCCCAAAGCCCTGCGGGGCGCACACGAAGACGATTCCCGCCGTAGCGCACTCCTCCAGCACCCGGCGAACCAGACGCTCTCGATAGACGACGCAACCCGTGCCCTCGATCACGTCTCCCCTGATCGCGCTTGGCCCGTTCCTCCACGCTGCCGCCACCGGTGTCGCTGATTGCGCCTTTCCCGTCTCTTCCGCCATCGTTCAAACCCTTCTCCCTGGTATCACGTCGCAGCCGCAACGCTACCGTGAAGCGAAAGGCAGAACCCGGATCATTTGCAAGTTCCGGGACTGCGTGGAGATGAGCGCGAGATTCGTCGAGATCTGTGAGGAGACGTGGCACCGCGGGCAAAAGGCCAGCGTCTCCTGCCACCCGCGCTATCCATGGCGGTGCGTGGCTACCGTACGCAAACCATCCTCAGCCATATCCTGACCATTTACCGATTGACGGGGCCAAAAGGTGCAATACATCCGGCCATCTGCGTAAACGGTATCTTACAACCCACTACTTCGATATGTCAGATTGTCAGTGCACCGAATCGGAATCCCCGTCAGGTTGCACGGTTCCGGTGGAAAACCATCCTCCCAAAGCAAAGGCCCCTGTTTCCAGGGACCTTCACCGTTCACGTTGTTCGCGTGATGCCAAGAAGCCGCGGAGCGTCTTTCCCGAATCATCGCCCGCGCTTAATGGCAGAGGGCGAGCGCTTCCTCGTCGGCAACCACCGTGCAGTTGGTGTGCAGCTGCAGGATGGACGCCGGGCAGGCAGGCGTTACCGGACCAAAGCACATGTCGTAGACGGCTTGGGCCTTCTTGGGACCATTGGCCACCACGAGGATGCTCCGCGCGCGCATGATGGTCTGCACGCCCATCGTGTAGGCCTGACGCGGCACGTCGTCGATGCTCTCGAACAGGCGGCTGTTGGCCTGGATGGTGCTCTCCGTCAGATCGACGCAGTGCGTCCCCTTAGAGAACACGCTATCCGGCTCGTTGAAACCGATGTGACCGTTGTTGCCGATACCCAGAAGCTGCAGGTCGGGGTATCCCGCCGCCTCGACCATGCGGTCATACTCAGCACAGGCGGCGTCGGCATCCGGGTTCGCGCCATCGGGCACATGGGTGTTCGCCAGGTCGATATTGATGCCATGGAAGAAATTCTTGTTCATGAAGTAGTGGTAGCTTTGCGGGTCGTCGTGGCCCAGGCCGCGGTACTCATCCAAGTTATAGGTGCTGACCTCGGCAAAGTCCACGTCACCCTTCTCATACCACTTGATGAGCTGCTCGTAGGCGCCAATGGGCGTGCTGCCCGTTGCCAAGCCGAGCACACAATCCGGCTTCAGGATCACCTGAGCCGAGATGATGTTCGCTGCCTTCCGGCTCATATCGGCATAGTCTTTGGCATGGATGATGCGCATGGTGGTTCCTCCCCATCGCGAAGCGCGGCACCAGGGCGTGTACGCGCGAGTCAGAACACAAGGTCGCGTCGGGGCCCCTGCCCGTCCACGACAGGTCCATCATAGCGCACGAAGCCGCGCGCTCACTTTCCGTTTTTAGCTGAAACCGGCGGGAACCAGCGCTTCCGAACAATTAACGCTCGCGCACCACGATCAGGTCGTCCAGCTCGTTCACGTAGCGGCCCTCCGCACCATCCAAGCTCGAGAACTCCAAGGCATTGCACACCAAGATGGGAACGGTCAGGTCGAGTCCCTCCTCTTCGATCGCCTTGCGGTCGAATTCGATGAGCACGTCCCCCCGATGAACCATATCGCCCGTCTCAACATGCACGGTGAAGTGCCTGCCCCGCAGCGCCACGGTATCCAAGCCCACATGAACCAGCACGTCGAGGCCATCGTGGGTATGCAGCGCCACGGCATAGCCGGTTGGAAAAATCGTCTCGATCTTAGCGTCGGCAGGGGCAACCACTCGATCTCCCGTAGGCTGGATGGCAACGCCCTCTCCCAAGAGCCCGTCGGCAAACGTCTGGTCGGACACATCCGCCAAAGGCAGCACGCGCCCGGCAATCGGCGATGAAAGCACCATCGCCCGACGATGGCGCAGTCCCAGGGACTTCTTCAGCCCTTCGAACATACGGTCCCTGCGCCTCCTTTAGGGTAGTTCCCGCTTCACAACCGATACGATACCATCAACGGCGTCCTGCGCGGCGCGCTCGGTCTCGGCTTCGGCCATCACGCGAATGAGCGGCTCGGTGCCGGAGGTGCGGACCAGCACCCGACCCTTGTCGCCAAGCTCTTCTTCGGCGGCGCGCACCGCGGCCCAAACGGCCTCGCAGCCGTCCAAGTCTTCCTTATGCTCGGAACGAACGTTCACGAGCACCTGCGGATACACCTTCATAGGTGCGCACAGCGCGGAGAGCGTCTCGCGCTCGGCGCGGATGACCTCCATGATGCGCAGCGAGGTCATGATGCCATCGCCGGTGCACTCGATATCGCCGAAGATGATGTGTCCGGACTGCTCGCCACCCAGGCTATAGCCCTTCTCGCGCATGCAGGCGTACACGTTCTTGTCGCCCACCGCGGTGACCTCAAAGGAAAGCTTGGCGTCATCGAGCGCCTTAAACAGGCCAAGGTTGCTCATGACCGTGGGCACGACGGTACCGCCGGCAAGGCGTCCATGCTTATTGAGGTAAGTACCGCACACGTAGAGGATCATGTCACCATCCACCACGTTGCCGCGCTCGTCCACGGCAAGGCAGCGATCGGCGTCGCCGTCATAGGCAAAGCCGGCGTCGAGCCCCTGCTCAACCACAAAGCGGCGCAGACGGTCCATATGGGTGGAGCCGCAGTCCACGTTGATGTTCAGGCCGTCGGGAACGCTATTGATGACGTGAACCTCGGCGCCCAGGGCATCGAACACGGGCTTCGCCACCGAAGAGGCGGAACCGTTGGCGCAATCCAGGCCCACGCGCACGCCCTGCAGCGAGAAGTTGGCGCTCGCGATGAGGTGCGCGATGTAGCGGTTGCGGCCCTGCATGTAATCGATCGTGCAACCGATGGCGTCGCCCACGGCAAAGGGCACCTCGCAGTTGCCGTCGATGTAGTCCTCGATGCGCTCCAAGACGTCCTCGTCCATCTTGTAGCCTTCGCCGTTCACGAGCTTGATGCCGTTATCGGTATAGGGGTTGTGGCTCGCCGAGATCATGATGCCGCAGTCAAAGCGACCGTCGACCGTCTCATAGGCAACGCCGGGTGTGGGAATGACGTGCAGCAGGTAGGCATCGGCACCGGAAGCCACCAGGCCGGCGACGATACCGGACTCGAGCATGTAGCTCGAGCGACGCGTGTCCTTGCCCACGATCACGCGGGCACGACGCTCCAAGCGGGCGCCGTAGTACCAGCCGACAAAGCGACCGATCTTGTAAGCGTGCTCCACGGTGAGAACGCAGCCCGCCTCGCCGCGGAAACCGTCGGTGCCAAAGTACTTCATGTGGTCATCCCTTCGATATGGTGCCGCATGGCGACGTGCCGTATCCGAAATCCCATGCCCCGAAGGGCAGAATCGCTCGCAGATACAATACCCCATTTACACAGAAACGGGACCCACCGAACGTTCGGTAGGTCCCGTATGCAAAATGCGTTCGCTCCCGAAAGCGGATTAGCGCTTGGAGAACTGCGGTGCGCGACGGGCCTTCTTGAGGCCGTACTTCTTACGCTCGACCACGCGGGCGTCGCGGGTGAGGAAGCCGGCGCGCTTGAGGTCGGCGCGGTAGTCGCCAGCCTTCAGCAGGGCGCGGGCGATGCCCAGACGCAGGGCGCCGGACTGGCCGGTGATGCCGCCGCCGTCGCACAGCGCGATGACGTCGAAGGAACCGGCGGTGTCGGTCACCTTGAAGGGGGCGATGGCGTCCTCAACAAGCTGCTTGCGGCCGAAGTACTCCTCGGCGTCGCGCTTGTTGACGGTCACCTTGCCGGTGCCGGGCACGATACGGACGCGGGCAACGGCGTTCTTGCGACGGCCGGTGCCGTAGTAGACAACGGTGTTCTCAGCCATGCTTTAGCCCTCCAGCTCGATCTTGACGGGGTTCTGGGCCGCGTGCGGATGCTCCGCGCCGGCATACACCTTGAGCTTCTTGAGCTGGGCGCGACCAAGCGTGGTCTTGGGGAGCATGCCGCGAACGGCGCGCTCGATGACCTGCTCGGGGTGCTTCTCCATAGCCTGGGCGAACGACTCGGCCTTGAGACCGCCGTTGTAACCCGTGTGGCGATAGTAGGTCTTCGTAGCCGCCTTGTTGCCGGTAAGCTGGACCTTATCGGCATTGATGACGACGACGAAATCGCCGCAGTCGGAGTTGGGCGTGTACTGCGGCTTGGTCTTACCGCGCAGAATGGCAGCAACCTGCGTGGCGAGGCGGCCGAGCACGGCGCCGTCGGCATCCACGAGCACCCAGTTGCGCTGGGCCTCGGTCTGCTTGGTGTAGTGAGTCGACTTGGTAATCAACTTGACTCCTCCATGTACAGATACGTGTCGTTTACAGAGATTCACGGGGCTCTGCAAGTAACCGTGTCATTGTATCGCGGCATGACGACGCGTCAACGATTTATCTTCGTCTCCACAGATAAATGCCGCAGGCAAACGCCGTACCGCCGAACGGGAAAAGGGCTTCGTCCGTTTCCCCGTTCGGCGGTACGGCGAGCCCGTGCTTCTAGCCCAGAAAACCCCGAATCGCGCGGAGTTGGCGCTTGGCCTCCTGGCGTCCCTGGATGTAGAGATCGAGCAGTTTGGTGGGGTCGCGCTCGATATGCCCCACCTCTACGGGCCGCTGCGGTGCCAGCACGAGCGCGCGCCCGGCGTCCTCGTACGCCCAGATATGCTCGCGCTGCTCGTTGTAGCGCTCGTGACGGGTCGCCAGGGCCTCGAGCAGATACGGATAGGTACCGTACGCCGCGCGCGCGGCCGGCATGAACTCGTATGGCGCCTTCTGGTAGCCACGGTGCTGGGTAAGGACCACGATCGCGCGATCAAAGCCCGCGTCTTCGAGCACGTGCTCAACCGGGACGGAATCGGCGATGCCGCCGTCCAGGTACTTGTTGCCCCCGATCTCTACCGGCTGTGTCACCAAGGGCAGCGAGGTGGAAGCGCGCACGGCGTCGATGTCCAGCTCCGCGTTGCTAACCGGCAGGTACTCCGCCGTGCCGAAGAGAATGTTGGTAACCGTGGCGTAGAGCCGCATGGGGTTGACGTCGTACGCTTCGGCGTCAAAGGGATCGAGCCGATCCTGAATGTCGTTCAGCAAGAAGTCGTAGCCGACCATGCTCCCGGAGGTTATGTACGACTTCGCGCCGATGTAGCGCGAATCGTTGCAGAAGGCTAGGCTGATGCGATTGGCCCGCCCGATCTGGCGCGACTTGTAGTTGATGCCGTTCAGCGTGCCGGCCGAGACGCCATAGGTAGCGTCCACCTCGATACCGTTCTCCATGAAAACGTCCAGCACGCCGGCCGTGAACTGCCCGCGAAAGCTACCGCCCTCAAGAACCAGCGCCACCTTACCCGCGTTGCCCGCCGCATCGATTCCCGCCATACCGCGCCTTTCGTCGTTTTGATTCGTTCCCTCGCTTGTACCCAAAAAGCCCCCGGAACGATTCCGAGGGCCTTACCGAGTGGAGGGTTCGCCGGCAACCTACAGCGACTTCACCTGCGCCGCGATCGCGTCGAGCTGGGCGAGCTGCGCCTCGCACGCAGCGTCGTCGGCGGCAAGCGCCGCCAGGCTCCGGTAGAAGAACGCGTTGACCTCGGGAGCGAACGCGCCGGCCTCGAGCATGGGGAGCGTGAGGTCGGTCAGCTCGATGAGGCTATCCAGCAGGCTGGTCTTGACCTGCGTGAGCTCCCCCTCGTACGTTCCGGCAACCTGGGCACCATGATGGTCGCCCACGTGCTCCATGAGCGCGGTCACCTGCTGGGCGCGGGCCGCGAACTCCCCGTCGGAGAGGTTCTGGCCGAGCGCGGCGACGTTGCCCATCACGATGCCAGCGGGGCGGCCGCAGGGAACGAACTCCGGATCGTCGTTCATGGCGTTGGTGATGGTACCGCCCAGACCGATGAGGGCGTTGGTGAGAACCTTGCTGGAATCGGACATGGTATATCCCTTTCTGATCATCTGCGAGCTGCGTCCGTACTGCGAACTGCGAGCTGTAAAGCGTTCGTTTGCTTCAGCTAACTCGTTTAGGATACCCAATGGCATGCATTGCTGCTACCCGCTTCACAAGCACTATGTAACTTGATTTATAGCGGCCGGGGTCGACCGCGCCTTCCCGCGCAATCGACCCTGGCCGCTTGAAAAAAGCCTCCCCTTTTCGATGCCTCGGGGTTTCGAGGATTTACTTGCTCTCGTTGACCAGGTAGGTCTCCATGGCGTAGTGCGTGATGTCGGAGCGGTTGATGACGCCCACCAGCTTGCCACCATCCAGCACGGGTACCTTCTTAAGGTGGTTCTCGCCCAGCACGCGGCATACCTCGGGCAGGTCGGCATGCACGTCCACGCTCACCACGCTTGGCTCGGCGATATCCGCCACGTGCATGGCGGCGAGCTCCTCGCAGCGCGCCCTGAAGTCCGGAATCGTGGGGTCGATGAGCGTTATGAGCGAGGTGGGGTTCATCGCGATGCCCACTCCCGTCCCCTTGGAGAGGAACCGCAGGATATCGCCATCGGAGACAAAGCCCACCGGTATGCCCTCCGCGTTCACCACCGGGACCGCAGACACGCCGTGGTCCACGAACAGCTGCATCGCGTCTGTGACGGTCGCCGTGTCCGGCAGCGTGTACACCTCGCGCTTCATGATGGATTCGAGCACGGTGCGGCGGGCATTGTCGGGGTCGGCGCCAGCCGCGTCGCCCGGCTTGTCTTTCACAAAGAGCAGCACGAGCACAAAGACCGCCGCGCACATCGCCGCAGCCACGCCGAAGGCGGCGTTGATACCCGTAATGCCGGCATCGGCGGCGCTCATGGATCCCACGCTGGTCGAGGACACGGCCGAGGACACCGATACGAGCACGGCGGTGCCGAGCGAGCCGGCGACCATGCGCAGGGTGTTGTTGACCGAGGTGCCATGGCTAATGAGCTTGTTATCCAGCGCATTCATGCCCCAGGTGGTGGTCGGCATGTTCACGAGGGCGATGGAGCCCATGCGAATGGTGTAGAGCACCACGATCAGGGCGATCGGCGTGTTGTCGTGCAGCATGAAGAAGCCAAGCGACGAGAATGTCAGCGCCGCGGTGCCCGTTAGCACGAGCCTGCGCGGGCCGTTCTTATCGAAGACGCGGCCGGCCCACGGACCGAGCGCACCCATCAGCAGGGCGCCGGGCAGGATGACCAGACCCGAGACCGTGGCGGAGAAACCGCGATAGGTTTGCAGGTAGATGGGCATGAGCATGCCGCCAGCAAAGAGCGTGGCCTGCACGAGCATGGCGATGACGGCGCTCGTGAGGAACTTGCGGCTCGTGAAGACGCGGAGCTCGAGCATCGGCTTCTCCAGCCTGAGCTGGCGGTGCACGAACAGCGCCACGACCAAGACGCCAGCAACGGTAATTACCAGGTCGAGGGGGTTCACACCTTCGGAGCCGATGGTCGAGCAACCGTAGAGCAGCCCAATCAGTCCGAGCGAGGACATGATGACGGACGGCTTGTCGAGCTTCGCCGCCCTGTTCTGCTCGCCTACATTGGTGAGGAAGAAGAAGGCGAGGATGATGGCGAGCGTTGAGAGGACCGTCACGATGTAGAGCATCGCATGCCAGCCCGCATGGTCGATCACCAAGCCGGCAAGCGAGGGGCCCACGGCCGGCGCGAAGGCGATGACCAAGGAGAAGATGCCCATCGCGCTACCACGCTTGTCCGAGGGGAAGGTGAGCATGAGCACAGTCATCACGAGCGGCATGACGATACCGGCACCGGACGCCTGGATCATGCGGCCCGCAAGCAGGATGCCGAAGCTGGGGCCCCATCCGGCAATCAGGCTGCCCGCCGCGAAGACACCGAGCGCACCCATGTAGAGCGCACGGGTGGAGAAGCGCTCGATCAAGAAGGCGGTGACGGGGATCATGATGGCGTTGACCATGGTGAATCCGGTGGTGAGCCACTGCACCGTGGTGGTGCCGACCTGCATCTCCTTCATGATGGACGCCATCGCCGGCGTCATGAGCGTCTGGTCGAGCACGGCGATGAACGTGCCGAAGATCAACACACATACCATTTCGACCTGTTTTCTTGTGAGCCCCATGGGCAACCCCCGATTCGCTTGTACGAATTGATGCGGTTCCTTTTCCCCGTCTGTGTGAAATAATATACTTAGTATAAACTTCTATCAAGTTTCTTGTACTGCGTTATGATGGGGCGTGAAAGGAGGGCATCGTATGAACAACGAGGACGGAGAGCGCGAGCTGGGCCTGCGCGAACGGAAGAAGTTGAAGCTGCGGCGCGATATCGAGCGCACGGCGTTGCAGAGCGTGCTCGAGCGCGGCTACGACGAGACGACCATCGAGCTTATCTGCCGTGAGGTCGAAATCTCCAAGAAGACGTTCTTCAACTACTTCTCCTCCAAGGAAGCGGCGCTGCTAGGCGACCACCATGTTGACTGCTCCGCCGAGACGCTGGGCGCGGCGCTGGAAGCGGCGGGCGACCGGCCGTACCTGAAGACGGTGACGGGATTTGTGTCCGGGGTGCTCTACCCCGCGTCCGACAGCCCCGAAGTCATGCACCTGCGCAGCCAGGTGATCGCTGCCATTCCCCAGTTGGCGTTTCGCAGCCGCAAGGACATGGTGTGCCTGAACAAGACGACATCGGACTGCTTGCGGACGTATCTCTCCGCGCATCCGGAACGTCGCGTACTGCCCGAGCAGCCGCTTGACGCAGAGTGCATCGCGGCGATGTCCACGGCGCTGAACATCGCTCGGTCGCGGTACCTGCTGGCGCTTTGCTGTCCCGGCGAATGGAGCGCTGACGACGCGGGAGAGCTGCTGTGGAGTTACTTGGACCGGGCTGGGCGCACCATCGGGGTCATATGAACGGTAACAGGAGCTGCGGATGAAACATGCAACGCCATATGCGTAAACCGGCCGAGTTTTGGCCCGGATACGCATGTGGCGTTGCGTTGCGGGAAGCGTTACCGTTTTTCGTTCATTTGAACCGAACTTGCCTGCTCGCATTCTCGAACAAACGAACCAGAGACGTTCGTTCACGGGCACGCAGTTGGACCGGATGTCGCTGCGTGCTATAGTGGTTCGACCAAGCCGTGCGGTCCAGTCGCGCGACTCGTGTTCTTTGACAGGTCGGAGCGCGACCTCATTTCTGAGGGGGCGACTGGTTTCGACACGATAGCTCTGAGAGAGGAAGCAGGCCGTGGTCTCCTCGCCACGTTAAACAGGGGTACCGTCAAATTGAATTGACAACAACTCTTCTTATGAGCCTCTGGCTCTCGCTGCTTAATTAATTTGCGGCGCGTCGACCCGGGGATTTCCCCGACTCCGGTGAGACGTCATTTCAGGGGAATGCTCCCGCGCACGTAATCGGTATGGCGCGGGCTAAGACCGAACCGGTTGGGGTTTCGCGAGCGTGTCGCTTCGCGCAAGAAGCCCGAGATTAAATAAGCGACTGAGCCTGGAGATGCCGATCAGGGGGCTTTCGTGGACCGGAGTTCGATTCTCCGCGCCTCCACCATTAGTTCAGTGCGCCCTGTAGCCGCCTAGGCCGCAGGGCGCATTTTCATTTCCGTACCGCGGAGAATCGAACTCCTATGCGATGTTTCGCCCATGCGGCAGGGCAACGAACTCGAGTAGGTCACGGATAGAGTCGTAGCGATACACGATGACAAACGGCGGGAACGGCAGTTTGCGGATGTCCGGGCCATAATCGTCTCGCAGGGATTTCTGTACGTTCGGAGAGCCTATGCCGGGAAGGGCTTCGATTGACGCGAGTACTCCGTCAAGGCGCATCCGGAGCTTTTCGGACACGATATCTGCAACAGACTCTGCAAACTGATTAGAATAACTTACCTCACGCATCAGAACCACCGGGCCGCCTCGCGCGAATCTCTGCGGCACGGGCAAACATCGCTTCACGCGATGTCGTATACCGTCCCACCTCGAGGTCTGCGATGCCCCTTCCCACTTCATCATGCAGATACTGCTCGTATGCGGCATCCTCGCGCTCTCGCCTAATGAGGTCATCGAACACCTGCATGCCCATGAACACATAGGCACCCCGGCCATTCTCGGTAATATGGACGATGCCCTTGTCAGCCTGCTCCTTGACCGCCTTGGGATTCTTGGAAATCGCCGTGATAGGGTAGATGGAAGGGGATTTGTAGATAGACATTGCAGGCTCCTTATCACCTAATTGGATGATGATAGCCTGATTATAGTCTGACTGAACTGCTTCCTTGAGTTGATCTATCATTTCCGACCTCCTTTCACAAGCGGGACGATGCTCTCTTTAACCCTACGGCAGAAGCCTCTTTTGGTTTTCAACAGCTTCCAAATGTGTCTTTCCATAAGGGGGGTTGTAGATTCTACGGCCGTTCTTCCGATGACCACCCACCCCGCCCAAGGTGCCGTTCATCTCATAATTACAAACGTGTGTTCTATTTCGGTACCGAACTCTGTGGAAAACCAAGGCGCGACGCCCGGAAAATGTCTTTGAACATCTTCACAACTGGACCCGCCGACGGACGGCAACGTCAAATGACGTATACGTTCTCACCTACGTCGCAGCCGGTTTGTCAACCCCTACAAGGTGGTGCAGTGGGACAGTCCCCATGTACCACCTTGCTGGAGGAATCAGCTACGCGCCCGATATCCTCAAAAAAGCCTTTCTACACCCAGGAGTTCGGATTCGACTACGCCACTTTCCAGCGCCATCTGCGCCTTGCCTGGCGTCCGCACGACCTATGGGACGGGCTGCACCCTGTGCTCTGGGACGGCCCTTTCGCGCTGTCTTCTTCGAAGACCTCATCGAGAAGGGCCGCGGGACCGTCTTCGCGGTCCGCTACGACGATGTCCACGACATCATCGAATGGTGCCGCATCCCCCCGTCTCGCTGTCATTCGCCTCAAGGGCGGAGCCGGCGAGCTCCTCGTACGCACCGATCTGATGGAACCTGCGACCTGGCAATGCATCAAGAAACTCTGCAGCGCGTAGCGCGTGCGGCACAAAAAAGTGGTCCATTGGGAGTGGCCCAATGGACCACGTTCCGGTTAGGAGAGCGCCGCACGCAGGAGCTCGTTGAAGAGTTTGGGGTTGCCCTTGCCGCGACTCGCCTTCATGCACTGGCCAACCAGATAGCCGATGACCTTCTGGTTGCCATCTCGGTACTGCTGTGCCTGGTCGGAGCAATTGGCGAGCACCTCGTCAACGATCGGCTGCAGCGCTCCGGTGTCGCTCACCTGGCGCATGCCGCGCGCGTCCACGATCTTGTTGGGATCATCCCCGCTCTCTGCCATGAGGCCGAACACCTCATGCGCCTGGTTGGAGCTGATGGCATCGCTCGCAAGCAGCTTGGCAAGGGCCGCCACCTGGGCAGGCGTCAGACCGGAGTCCGCCAAACTCGACCCCGCCGCCTTGAGATAGGCCACGAGCTCGTTGACGATCAGATTCGCCACGGTCTGGGCTTCCTTACCGGAGAGCCCGGCCGCCGCAGCCTCGAAGAACGCCGCCGTCTCCGGGTCGCCCGCGATCTGCTCGGCATCAGCGCGCTTGATGCCAAAGCTCGCCTCGAACCGCGCCCGCTTGGCATCGGGCAGCTCGGGCAGCTCGGAGCGGCACTCGTCCACGAATTCATCGGAGAGGTCGTACGGAGCCAGGTCGGGATCGGGGAACAGACGGTAGTCGTCCGCCGTCTCCTTCACGCGCATCACCACGGTGCGCTTGCGGGAAGGCTCCCAGTGGCGCGTCTCCTGGTAGATGATGCCGCCCTCCTCAAGCACCTCGGCCTGACGGCAGATCTCGTAGGCGAGGCCGTCGTGCAGGCTCTTGAAGGAGTTGAGGTTCTTGAGCTCGGTCTTGGTGCCGAGCTTGGTCTCGCCTCGGCGGCGCAGCGACACGTTACCGTCGCAGCGCATGGAACCGTGCTCCATCGAGCAGTCGGAGATGCCGAGCGTGAGGAAGATGCGGCGCAGCTTCTCCATGAAGAGGCGCGCCTCCTCGGGCGTGCGCAGATCCGGCTCGGTCACGAGCTCGATCAGCGGGGTACCGCAACGGTTGTAGTCGATGAGCGACTCCGCGGCCGCGGTGATGCGGCCCTCCTCGCCGCCCAGATGCGTCATCTTGGCGGCATCCTCCTCCATGTGGATGCGCAAGATGCGGATGGGCACCGTGTAGGAGCCGTCGTCGTGACGCTCGGCCAGCTGGAGGTGCGAGGTATCGTAGCCCGCCATATGAGCGGGCGCACCCGCCGTGCCACCCTCGGGCATCTGAGCGGACATGCTGGTGGAGAGGCCCACGGCGTTGGCACTCGCGGAAGCCAGGCTCTGCGCCTCGGCCTCGCCGAACGCGCACGCCGGACGCTCGGCGGCACCGCGCCCCGTGACCTCCAGATCCAGATGCCCGTGCATGCAGAAGGCGATGGGGCCCTGCGTGGTCTGGAAGTTCTTGGCCATATCCGGATAGAAGTAGTGCTTCCGGTAGAACATGCTGTGCTTCATGATCTGGCAGTTCGTAGCCAGGCCCGCTTTCACGATGGAGCGGATAGCCTGGCGGTTGGGCACCGGCAGCGCGCCGGGCAGGCCCAGGCACACCGGGCACACGTTGGCGTTCGGCTCGTCCTCATGGCTGAGCTTGCAGCCACAAAACATCTTGGTGTCGAGCGTGGTGAGCTCGGTATGGATCTCGAGACCGATCACGGCCTCCCAGTCCTTCAGGACCTCGGCGAGCTCCTTCATGCGCGCTCACCCCCCTTCCCGGCAAAACCGGGCGCAACGGAAAGCGCAGGGGCCCCGTCGGCGCCGGCAAATCCACGCTCCACCGCGCGTGCGAACATGAGCAGGTCACGGTCCCTGAAAGCCGGACCCTGCAGCTGCACGGCAACCGGCAGCTGAGAATCCTCGCCCAGGCCAACCGGCACCGAGATGCCACCGTTGCCCGCGATGTTCAGCGAGATGGTGTACATATCGGAAAGGTACATCTGCGTCGGGTCCGAGATTTCGCCGAACTTAAACGCGGCGCGCGGGCTCGCCGGCATGAGGATGGTGTCCACCTTCTGGTAGGCGGCGGCGTAGTCGCGCGTGATGAGCGTGCGCGCCTTGGCGGCGGCGTAGTAGTACTTGTCGTACACGCCTGAGGACAGCAGGTACGCGCCGAGCATCTGGCGGCGCTTGGCCTCCTGGCCAAAACCGTGCGCGCGCGAGAGCGAGCTCTGCTCGGCCAGCGTGGCACACATCGGCTCCTGGTAGCCGTAGCGCACGCCGTCGAAGCGCGCGAGGTTGGAGAACGCCTCGGCCGGACCGATGACGTAGTAGGCGGCGATGGCAGCATCCAGATGCGGCAGCTCAACTTCCACCAGCTCGGCACCCTGATCCACCAACTTCTCGGCAGCAAGCTCCACAGCGCGCTTAACCTCGGGCATAAGCCCCTCGGCCTCCATGAACGCGGGGATGATGCCGACTCTGCGACCGGCGATGTCGTCGTTCAGGTGCTCGAGAAAGTCCACCGGACAGTCCTGGCTCGTGCAGTCGTACGGGTCCTTGCCGGCGCCCACGAGCGCGTTCATGGCAAGTGACACGTCGGACACGCTGCGCCCGAAGGGCCCCACCTGGTCGAGCGAGCTGCCGAAGGCCACCACGCCGTAACGGGAAACGGCCCCATAGGTGGGCTTCATACCCACCACGCCGCAGAGCGAAGCGGGCTGGCGAATGGAACCGCCGGTATCGGAGCCAAGCGCGAGCGTGGCCTCGCCGGCTGCCACCGCCGCGGCGCTGCCGCCCGAGGAGCCGCCGGGCACGCGCTCGGTGTCCCACGGATTGTTCGTGCGGTGAAACGCGCTGGACTCGGTGGAGGAGCCGAAGGCGAACTCGTCCATGTTGGCCTTGCCAACGGGCAGGCAACCCGCCTCGAGCATGCGCGCCACACAGGTGGCCGTATAGGGCGACTCGTAGTTCTCGAGCATGCGGCTCGCGCAGGTGGTGCGCGTGCCAATCAGATTCATGTTGTCCTTGATCGCCAGCGGTACACCCGCGAGCGGGGGCAGGGGCTCGCCGGCAGCGCGGGCGGCATCGACGCGAGCGGCGGCCGCACGGGTTAGCTCGGGCGTCACCTGCAGGTAAGCCTGCACCTCCGGCTCGCGCGCCTCAACGGCAGCGAGGGCGGCGTCGGCCACCTCGGCAGCGGAGAACTCCCCCGCGGCAATGCCTGAGGCGATCTGCGCGGCGGAAAGGGTATCCAGGTTCAGGGTCTCGGCCATTAGTTATCGCCCCCGTCTCCCAAAATAGAGGGCACGCGGAACATGCGACCCCGGCTGGAGCCGGCGTTGTCGAGCGCGGCATTGAGCGGCAGCGCGCGCTCGGCGTCAACGGCGTCGTCGCGCATGACGTTCACCAGGTCTCCGATGGGATGGAACGTAGGAGCAACGTCCTCGTCCGCATACTTCAGGATGGGCGCGAGAATGTCGACGGCATCGTTCATATAGGCCGTCATCTGCGCGAGCTCATCCCCCTCCAACGCGATGCGCGCGTAGTCAGCAATGCCGCGCACGTCGTTCTCGCTGAGTGCCATAGGCGCTCCTTCCAAATCGCCAGAATGCTCCCCATTATAGGCGGCGCGCCCGTCGCACCGATGGAGCAACGAGCGCGATATGTCGAATTAACGGGTGCAGACCGGACGCAGGGAGCGTCCAAAGCGGGCGCATCCAAAAAAACAGGCGCTCCCGTTGATGATCGAAAGCGCCTGTTCCTCATACCGTGTGAAACGCGATTACCCCGTGTTCTGGAGTCCTGCGGAGACGCCGGTCACGGTCTCCAGGATGAGCGAGAGGTACTCGGCCTTGGCCTCCTCGGAGAGTTCCTCCTGGTTGGCGCGCACCTCGCGCAGCGCGCGCACCTGGGCGAGCGAAAGCGCGTCCACGTACGGGTTGCGCACGCGCACGGCGCGGCCGAGCACGCGACGGTGCTGCAGCGGCCATTCGTCGCCCACGATCCGCAGCACCCAGCTGCGGGTCAGCCACATCTCGTTGTAGACCTTGGTGGCAAGGTCGGAGCGGTCGGCCAGGGCCAGGTACATCTTGGCGATGCGCTGGTCGGTCTTGGCAAGCGACATCTCGATGTTGTCGATGAACGTGGTGAAGAGCGGCCACTCCTTGTAGGCACGCTGCAGCAGTTCCAGGTTCTCGAGCTTCTCGCACGCGCTCCCGAGACCGTACCATGCGGCCAGGTTGATGCGCGCCTGGCTCCAGGAGAACACCCAAGGAATAGTGCGCAGGTCGTCCAGGCTCTTGGCGCCCAGGCCACGCTTGGCCGGACGGCTGCCGATGGGCAGCAGGCCCACCTCGGTCAGCGGGGTGACGGTCGAGAACCACGGCGTGAAGTCCTCGGTATGCAGCAGGTCGAGGAAGGCCTCGTGGCTTGCCTGGGAGAGGACATCCGCCATGTCCGCGTACTTCTCGGTCATCTCGGTGTTGATCCGCTCAACGGACGGCGCGGAGGTGAGCAGCGTGGCCGCGGCGACGCTCTCCACATGACGCTGGGCGAGCACCGGGTTGCCGTAGCGTGCGAAGATGACCTCCCCCTGCTCCGTCAGCTTGAAGCAGCTGTTGACCGAACCCTTGGGCTGCGCCAGCACGGCTTTGTTGGCCGGGCCGCCGCCGCGGCCCACGGCGCCGCCGCGACCATGCATCAGCACGAGGTCGATGTCGTTGCGCTCCGCCCACGCGGCGATGCGCACCTCGGCAGCGTGCAGTGCAAGCGTGGCGGTCGTGGGGCCGGCGTCCTTGGAGGAGTCGGAGTAGCCGAGCATGACCTCCATCTTGCGGTTGGTCTTCGCCAGACGCGCCTGCACCGCCGGCACGCTCAGCATGCCGTCCAGCACGTTCACGCAGCCCTCGAGGTCCTCAAGCTGCTCGAAGAGCGGGATGACGTCGATCTCGGGCACGTCCTCGGGGTGCGCGAAGGCAAGGTTCGCCAGCTCGTACACGTCGGCCACGTTCTGCGCGCTCTTGGTGAACGAGATGATGTAGCGGCGCGCGGCCTTGATGCCGTAGCGCTTTTGGATCATGCCGAGCGCGCGGAAGGTGTCGAGCACCTCGCGCGTCATGGGTTGCAGCTCGCCATTGCGACCGTGCTCGTGGATATCGGCCAGGGCGCGGCTGTGCACCACGGAATGCTGACGGAACTCGGTCTCGACCATGTGAAAGCCGAAGGTCTCGACCTGCCAGATGATGGTCTGCACCGGACCGTAGGCGGCGCGCACGGCACCGGCCTCGGCCAAGCTGCGCTGCACCACGCGAAGATCGGCCAGGAACTCATCGGCGTTGCGGTACATGGTGTCGGCGTTGCGCCGGATGGTGGCATCCAGGCGGTCAGCCATCACGAGCATGACAGCGCGGTGCAGCTCGGAAGCGGAGATGAGCTCGGCGCGCGAGGTGAGCTTCTCGCTCATCTCAACCTGATGGTCCCACAGGTTGACGAGCTCCTCGGAAGGCTTGGTGTAGGTAGCCTCGAGCGTGAGGTTGCGGCCCACGCGGCGGCACTTCTCCTCGAGCTTGCCGATCATGTGTGTGGCGTACTTGCGCGCCACCTCGCGGCTCACCTTGGCGGTCACGTTGGGGTTGCCGTCGCGGTCGGTGCCGATCCAGCTGCCGGGGTGGAAGAACGCCGGGCACACGGGCGGCACGGTACCGGCCCTATCGCCCAGAATCCAATCGTCAAAGCGGCGGTACACCATGGGGATGGTGTCGAACAACGTAGTATCGAAGATGTCGATGATGGTGTCGGCTTCTTCAACCGGCGTGGGCTTCTTGAGCGCGATGGGGCTCGTACGCACCAGGGCATCGATCTCCTGGAGCATATGGCGCTCGTTCTCCATCAGATCCGAACCGCCCAGCAGCGGACGCTCGGCTAGGAGCCGGCCGATGCGACGGATCTTGCCCTCAACGGCTTTGCGGCGCGCCTCGGTGGGGTGCGCGGTGAAGACGGGATGGAACTCCAGACGGTTGAGCAGCTCGGTGGCGCGCTCGCGACCCACCTCGTCGATGAGCTGGTGATAGGCCACGGTCAGCTCATTCGCGGGGTCGGTGGGGGACCCCACGGAAACGTCCCCCTCGCGCTGGTGCAGCACGCTCACCCGGTAGTTCTCCTCAGTCAGATTGGCCAGGTGGAAGAACGTCGTGAACGCGCGGACGAGCACCTGGGCATGCTCGATATCGAGCGAGTCGATGAGCGCCACGGCATCGCGAAACGCGGCAACGCTCGGCGCGTCGCCCTGCGGGATGCCCTGCTCATCGGTCGTCTCGTCGGCGGCCGCGGTGCCGGGGTTGCCCTCGTTTGCCACCACGACGCTGCCGAGCAGCTGGTCGAAGAGCGAGCGGATGGCAGGATCGTATTCATCGAGCACCCGGCGCTCCAGGCGCAGGAAGAGCTCGAGGTTCTCCCGTAGACTATCCGGGATATCAATCTCGGTAATGTCGGTGGTCAAGGCATATCCCCCTTCGACGCCGTCCTTAAGCCGCAGCTATTATAGGCATCGGAAAACGAGGCACTTTATCTAGCAAAAGCATTTCCAAGCGATTCCATACAATCGGCGAACGGAAGCGCTGCCTCCCTAAACGGCATCGACGGGGTCGCCGAAGGTCCGCCGCACGTGTTGCGCGTGCATACAGGACCAACACTGCCAAGCAGACGTTCCACCAGGGAGGGGCGGTTGCTCGGCTGGCCTGCCACCAGGAGGAGGTTGCTAAGCAGATTTGCCACCAGGAGGAGGTTGCTAAGCAGACCTGCCACCAGCAGGAGGTTGCTAAGCAGACCTGCCACCAGGAGGAGGTTGCTAAGCAGATTTGCCACCAGGAGGAGGTTGCTTAGCAGATTTGCCGTGAAGACCCTGTTTTCGAGGCTCTGATGGCAAATGTGCTTAGCAAATCCCCCTTGATGGCAAATGTGCTTAGCAAATCCCCCCTTTGCTGGTGCGTCTGCTTAGCAAATCCCTCTTGCCGGTTCGTCCGCTGAGCAACGACCGCCTGCTTGGTGACCCATGTGCTTAGCAACGGGCCAATTGGCGTTGTTCCGCGTCCGGTTTCGATTGCGCCGCCGCGCCGGAAGACCAACCGGCGCGGCCCGTTTCAGTTTCAACCCGGCGAGGGTGCCAACACCCCCACCAGATAGGAGCCATCTATGGCAAGCATCCATTTCAACCCCCGCATCCTCGGACGGCTCAGGACACCTTCCTGAGCGCCGAGGAGGCGATTGCGCAGGGCTTTGCCGACAAGGTCGCCGGCCTGCCCACCGCGAACCGCACCGCCGCATAACGCAAAAGCGGTCCACGGGAAGCACCCCCGTGGACCGCTTTTTGGTTGAACCGAATGACGGCGAACAGGCTACGCCAGCAGGAAGTACACCAGGAAGGCGATAGCGGCCACCCACATGAGCGGCTTGACCTTCTTGATCTGGCCGGTCACAGCGGCGACGATCACATACGCGATGAAGCCGAAGCCGATGCCGTCGGAGATGGAGTAGGTGAAGGGCACACCCGCGGCGATCATGAACGCCGGGAAGCCCTCGAGCAGGTCGGACCAATCGATCTCGTGCACCTCGCCCATCATGAGGAAGCCCACGAACACGAGCGCGCCGCAGGTGGCGGCAGAGTTCACGATGGCGATGATCGGCGAGAAGAACGCGGCGAGCAGGAAGAGCACGCCCGTCGTCACGGAGGTCAGACCGGAGCGGCCGCCGTCGGCGGCACCGGAGGTGGACTCAACGAAAGTGGTGATGGAAGAGGCACCGAAGAAACCGCCCACGGCAGCAGCGGCAGAGTCAACGATCAGGATCTGCTTGATATCCTTGACGTTGCCGTCCTCGGTCAGGAAGTCACCCTGCTTGGCAACGGCCATGGCGGTGCCCATGGTGTCGAAGAAGTCGGACATCATGAGCGAGAACGCGAAGACGATGAGCGTGGGGTTGGTGAGCACCTTCACGATGCCCATCGTGCCGCCCTCATCCGTGAGGAACGGCGCGCCGATGGAGGAGAAGTCGAGGCCGGAGACGATGCCGGTGGGCATCTGCGTCACGCCTAGGGGAATACCGGCGATCACGGAGACCACGATGCCGATCAGTAGGGCGCCGGGCACGCGCAGGGAATAGAGCACCACCGTCGCGATGATGGAGATGAGCGCGATGATGAACGTGGGGCTCGTAACCTCGCCGAGTGTGACCATGGTGGACTCGTCGGCGACGATGATGCCGCCGTCCTTCAGGCCGATCATGGCAATGAAGAGTCCGAGGCCCACGGAGATGGCGTGGCGCAGCGAGACGGGGATGGCGTCCATGATGGCCTCGCGCAGACCGCAGAGCACGAGAATGAGAATGGCAACGCCCTCGATGAAGATGACGGCGTTAGCAGCGTGCCAGTCGCCACCAGCGACGGCAGTGAGCGTGTAAGCGACCACAGCGTTCACGCCCATGCCCGAGGCGCAAGCCAGCGGACGGTTGGAGAAGACGCCCATGAGAATCGTCATGATGCCGGCGCCCAGGCAGGTGGCCGTCACCGCGGCGGCGGCGGGGATGCCCGCCTCCGAGAGCAGCAACGGGTTCACCGCGATGATGTAGGCCATCGCGAGGAACGTCGTCAGGCCGGCGCGTAGCTCCGTTCCGACGTTGGAGCCGCGCTCCGAGAGCTTGAAGAACTGTTCCATACTCGTGTCTCCCCTTTCCCTTGTGAATAAAGACACGTCGATAAGGTACCAGAAAACAAACACCCGCGCAGCTGAGCGCGGGTGCAAACACGTAACGGAAATGTCGATTGAGGCCAAGAAGCCCGAGGAATGTGCTCGGAAACGCTACAGCCCGAGCACGGGAACAGCCACCAGGAAGTACGCGAGCACGAGGATGCCAAGCACGATGCGGTACACGCCGAACGCCTTGAAGTCGTGCTTCTTCACAAAGCCCATGAGCCAGCGAATCGAGAGCAACGAGACCACAAAGGCCACCGCGCAGCCCGCCAGCAGGATCACGGTACCGTTCATATCGAACGAGCCGCCCTTGAGGAAGAACTTGACCACCTTGAGTAGGCTCGCGCCAAACATAACGGGAATGGCCAGGAAGAACGTGAACTTGGACGCCACCTCGCGCGTGCAGCCCAAAAGCAAGCCGCCGATGATGGTGGAGCCGGAGCGCGAGGTGCCGGGCACAAGCGAGAGCACCTGGAAGCACCCGATGCCAAGCGCCGTCTTCCACGAAAGGTCCTCGAGCGAGGCAATCTTGCCGAAGTCGGTATCGTCGGTGGCGTCAGCGTCAGCAGCCGAGCTGGCGAAGTGCGCGCCCGCGGGACGGGATCCGGGCAGCGCGCCGGCGGCCATGAGCTCCACACGCTTGGCGGCGCGGCGCCGCTCGATCACGATGAACGCCACGCCGTATGCCACGAGCGCGGCGGCGACCACGGGCGCGTTGTAGAAGTGCTCCTCCATCCAGTCATTCAGCGGCAAGCCGATCGCCGCGGCGGGGATGCATCCCAGCACGATCTTGCCCCAGAGCTTCCAGGTATCGCGCCGGCCGTCCTTGCCCTTAGAGGGGCTGAACGGATTCAGCTCGCGGAAAAACAGCACGCAGACGGCCAGGATGGCACCGAGCTGGATAACCACGAGGTACATATTGATGAAGGCGGTGTTGCGCGCCGCGTCGGCGTACACGCTCATCTTCACGAACTCGTCCACCAGGATCATATGGCCCGTGGACGAGATAGGCAGCCACTCCGTGATGCCCTCGACGATGCCCAGCAGCACCGATTTCAGCAGTTCGATGATATCCAAGGAGAACTCCCTTGCCCCCAGGGCGCCCGTACGCCCGCACGTTCAGTTCGTTCATTATGACCCCGCAGCTCAACAGGCCCTGAAAATGCACGGACAAAACGAACGCCGTTCATCCGGTGTTCAGGTAATCCGCGCCGCCCCTACCGCACACGGAAAAGTTCGGTCGGCGCGCGGGGAGGCGGGGTATACCTGTGACAAGGTAAGCCGTCCGCGCGGATGCACGAGCCGCGCGGCATATGTTTGGAGGTCACCATGCACGAGGGCTATTCCAAGATTTTCGTTTCGCTCGACGGCACCGAGCAGCAGGACTTTGTACTCGCGCGCGCCATCAAGGTCGCCGCGAACAACGGCGCAAGCCTCGTCATCGGCCACGTCATCGATTCCACGGCGCTCGAATCCGCCGGATCCTATCCCGTCGACCTGGTTAACGGACTCGAAGAGGCATTCCGCTCCTCCATTGCCAAGCAGGTTGAGGAAGCCGAGGCCAATCCCGACATCCCAAGCGTTGAGGTCATCGTCCGCGCCGGCCGCATCCGCGAGACGCTCAAGGACGAGATGCTCGACGTGGTAAAACCCGACCTGGTGCTTTGCGGCGCCCGCGGCCTATCGAGCATCAAGTACGCGTTGCTCGGGTCCATCTCCACATTCCTGCTGCGCAACACGGATTGCGACATCTTGGTCGTGAAGTAACGCCGCGCCGGCTCAAACGGCAAGGCATCGCCCCTCCCCACGCTCGTCTTCGAGCTTGGGGAGGGGCTTTTCGTGACACGGCACCCTTGGCGATGCGCAGCCCTATCCCTCGAAATAGCTGTACTTGTTTGCGGGAAAGCTGAACTCCACCGTAAACGAGCTTCCCGGCACGGATGTCGCCGCCACGTTCACGTTCATCTTGTCGCAGAGCTTTTTCACCAGATAGAGCCCAATGCCCGTTGAGCGCTTGCCCGCATGGCCGGCCTCTCCGGAACGGCCCGCCTCCCCGGTAAAGCCCTTGTCGAACACGCGCGGCAGATCGGCCGCGCTCACGCCGCACCCGTTGTCGGACACGCGCAGCACCACGCGCTCTTCAGCCGACCCCGCATCGAGCAGCCGGGCCGAGAACTCGATACGCGCCCCCTCGGTCCGTGCGTACTTGATGCTGTTCTGCACCACCTGGCCCAAAATGAACGCCATCCACTTTTCATCCGTAAACACGCGCTGGTCCAAATCGTGTAGCACCGGCGCCACGCCCGCGGCGATGAGCTCGCGCGCATTGGCCTTCACCGCGCTTGCCACCAAGTCGCTCAGGGCATAGCTCCGAATGAGGTAGTCGCGGTCGAGCGTTTCCGAGCGGGCATAGAAGAGTGCCTGTTCGATATAGCCCTCTGTGCGATCGAGTTCCTCATCCAACGCATCCAGACGGGCCCGCGCGCCCTCATCGAGCTCTCCCTCGGCCCGCAGGTTCTCCGCCATCAGGTGCGCCGCTGCAAGCGGGCTCTTGGCCTCGTGCACCCAGGTCTCCACGTACTCGCGGTAATCGACCACGCGTCGCTGCGCGTCGGCGACTTCATCGCTCGCCGTCTTGGCCATGGCGCGCAGGGCGGCGAACACGAGCGCATCCTCGGCAGCATCGGGATGCTCCATAAGCTCGTTGAACCAGAGCGGATTCGCGCCCTCGTCCGTAAATCGCGCCAGATCGCGGTAGAACTCGCGCCGGGCCAGAAAGACCGCCACAAGCTCCGCGAGCGCACAGCCGACGCCGATGCCGCACACCAGCACGATGACTGGCCATCCGACCCCTGTCGTGGCCAGCACGAACGCAATCAGCGCGAACGACGCGAGCGCGAGGGCCACCGAGAGCAGGTTCGACCGGATAAAGGTTCCGAAGCCCATGGCGCCTACACCGTATAGCCCTGGCCGCGCTTGGTGACCAGATAGTTCGCAACACCGATCTTCTCGAGCGTGGCGCGCAGGCGGTTGATATTCACCGTAAGGGTGTTGTCGTCGATGAACGCCTCAGATTCCCACAGGTCGCGCATGATATCGGCCCGCGGAACCACCTGTCCGGCGCGGGACATGAGCAAGGCCAGGATGCGGCACTCATTTTTGGTGAGTTCCACCTCGCGCCCGTTGGCCCGCGCAACCGATCGCGCCGAATCGAGCTCCACCCCGTTGTGGGAGAGGATCGTCGCCGCACCGCCGTCGGCACGGCGCAACAGGGCTTGAATGCGCGCCACGAGCACGCGCAGCCGATACGGCTTGGGAATGAAGTCATCCGCCCCCAGGTTCATGGCCATGACCTCATCGATCTCGGTGGTGCGAGACGTCAGCACGATAATGGGCACCTGGCTGTGCTCGCGTAGATCGCGCGCGATGAACTGCCCGTCCGTTCCCGGCAGCGTAAGGTCGAGGAGCACTAGGTCGGGAGCGGCGGCCAGTATATCCGGCACCACGCGATCAAAGCGCTCGGCCGCAGCCGTGCGGAACCCCTCGCGCTCGAGCGCCCGCGCAAGCTCCCCAGCAATAGCGGCGTCATCCTCCACGATGTATACGAACGGCTTCTCCAGCAAGACGGCCACCCCCTTTCGATCCTGCATTATCGCACGAGCGCGCACGTTCCGACCTTTCGGCCGGGCGTTGCGGACACAAAGAAGGGGCCGGGCTCCGATCGCCTCGGAACCCGGCCCCTCGCATGTACTGAATTCTATCAGCCTGTTGAGTTACGCCGTCGCGGCATCGCTCCCGGTGGCAGCCTGCTCGGCCTCGGCTTGGCAGTGCTCGCGGCCCAACTCGGTCCACTCGGGCTCCTCGTCGGGGATGGAACCGGCCCCCTTGGTGAAGAACTCCTTCAGGCAGTTGTAGGCAACGATCACACCGAGTACCAGCAGCAGCACCGCGAAGATGAGCTGCAAGCCCTTCGTGGCAGCCACCGACATGGCCGCCGAGGCCGCCGTGGCGGGGATGGTGCCAAAGAACCCGAACTGGCCGATGACGGCAATGCAACCCATGATGCTCTGGACGAGCGAGGTGCCGGTACAGGCCAGCAGAAACACCACGGGAATGTAGAGCATCCAGCCCTTGCGGCCCGTGCACTTGCAGAACACGGCGAGGGTGATCATGGTCATGCCGCCCAGCAGCTGGTTGGAGGCACCAAAGAGCGCCCAGATGTTGCTATAGCCGCCAAAGGCGAGCACCATGCCGAGCGCCAGCGTCACGACCGTTGCGAACCAGGGGTTGCCGAGCACCTTCATGGCGCCGGACTTCTCCTTATCGAGCGCCAGGGCGTCGTTGGTGCGAGCGAAGAACTCGGAGAACGAGGTGCGGCCGATACGGCACACGGCGTCGACGGACGTCAGGGCAAGGGCGGAGACGCTCATGGTCATGAACACGTTGGCCAGCGTGGCGTTCACGCCAAAGGCCTCCATGCCACGGGAGACGCCCGTGGAGAAGATCGTGAACGGCGTGGCGGCAACGCCCGCGTTCAACGCACCGGTACCGGCGGTGTTCAGATCGGAATACATGATGGCTGCGACGATGATGGCAAGGATGCCCACGAAGGACTCGGTCACCATGGCGCCGTAGCCCACCTTGACCGCATCCTCCTCGCGCTCAACCTGCTTGGAAGAGGTACCGGAGCTCACCAGGCTGTGGAAGCCGGAAAGCGCGCCACAGGCAACGGACACGAACAGCAGCGGGAACATATTGCCCGAGGCAGTGGTAAAGCCGGTGAAGGCGGGGGCCGTCATCTGAGCCTGGCCGTTCGCACCGAGCACCACGATGCCGAGCACGGCGCAGATGATCATGGCGAGCATCATGATGGAGGTCAGGTAGTCGCGCGGGGTCTTCAGCACCTGGATGGGCACCGAGCTCACGATGAGCAGGTACACGGCCACCACGGCAAACCAACCGTACTTGTCGAGATAGATGGGGAAGTTCATGCCCACGGCAAAGGTGAGCAGAATGGCGATCACGGCCACCGCGAGCTCGCGAGGACCCTCGAGGTTCCACTTGCGGCAAGCCCAGCCAAAGAACATGGCGCCGAAGGTGAGCAGGATGGAGATGGTGCCCGCAGCGCCCGCAGCATAGGACTTGGCGGCGCCGTTCACGCCCACGCCCACGCCGGCGGAAACCACGTCATCGGGCTTCATGGCAAAGGTGCCGGCAACCATATCGACGAACGCGGCGATGACAATGATGCAGAACAGCCAGCTGAACAGCAGGAACAGGCGACGACCGGTCTTGCCGATGTACTTCTCGATGAGCTGGGCCAGCGACTTGCCGTTGTTCTTCATGCTCGCATAGAGCGCGCCGAAGTCATGCACGGCCCCGAAGAAGATGCCGCCCACGAGCACCCACAGCACCACGGGCAGCCAGCCAAAGGCCATGGCCACGATGGTGCCCGTCACCGGGCCGGCACCGCAGATCGAGCTGAACTGGTGCGAAAACACCGTGAACGCGGAGGCCGGGGAGAAGTCCTTGCCGTTCTCCATGCGGCGCGCTGGGGTGATCGCATCGCGTTCGACACCCCATGTATTGGCCAACCACCGTCCGTAGAGGAGGTACGCGCCGACGAGCACGACGGCAGCCACCACCATCAACACAACTCCGTTCATTTCCATTCCTTCCCTCGGAGCACTTCTCTCAGCAACAAAAAAACGGAGGCTGTCGATTGCGCTCGACGGCCTCCGTTTCATACCAGCCGCCCGTATCGTGCGGGCTAGCTGTTTTATCTGCTAACCCGCACTAGATAATGGCGATGCCTAGTACAACGCGACGCATAATGCTGAGAAACCCTCTTCGATCCCGGCACCGCTCTCCAACCATGGACAACCATGCCAACTTCTTGGACGACTCGTAGTATGGTACTTTAGCGAACTAGAGTCAATCCTCCTGCCGAATTATTTTGACCGTCTGCCGATGCGCCCGAATAGCCCGGCAGCCCGCTGATGGGCCACACGCTCTACAGCGTCATGTTCGGATCGGCGTCCATGCTGAACGGGGCGAAATCGCCCTCCCGGAACTTGCGACGCGCCACCTCGGCGATCATGGCCGCGTTGTCCGTGCAGGCATTCTGCGGCGGCAGGGTCACGTGCACCCCGCGACGCCCCAGCTTGCGCACAAGCAGCTCGCGCAGATGCGGATTCGCCGCAACGCCGCCACCCAAGCAATACTCGGTCGCACCCGTCTGCCTGAGGGCATCCCAGGCCTTCTTGAACTGCACGTCGAAGACAGCTGCCTCAAAACTTGCCGCAAGGTCGGGAAGGTGAATCGTCCGCCCCGCAGCGGTCTCTTGGTCGATGTACTGCACCACCGCGGTCTTCAAACCCGAAAGCGAGAACCGGTAGTCGTGGCTATGCATCATGGCGCGCGGGAACTCGATTGCCTTGGAATCTCCATCCTCAGCCAGACGCGAGATGATGGGGCCACCGGGGTAGCCCAGGCCCAGCGCCTTGGCCACCTTGTCGAACGCCTCGCCCACGGCATCGTCCAGCGTCTCGCCGAGCACCTGGTAATCACCCCACGCGCGCACGTGTACCAGCATGGTATGACCGCCGGAAACGAGCGTGAAGATGAACGGGGGCTCCAAATCCGGGTTGGCGAGCAGGTTGGCGTACAGGTGGCCCTCAAGGTGATTGACCGCGATGAGCGGCAGCCTCGCCGCAAAGGCAAAGCCCTTGGCAAAAGCCACGCCCACCACAAGCGCGCCCACGAGGCCGGGACCCTGCGTTACGCCCACGGCGGCAAGCTCACTCGGAGCGATGGCACCGCCGGAAAGCCCCAGCGCACCGGCAGCCTCCTCGAGCGCGGCGTCGACCGTGCCCACGATAGCCTCCACGTGCTTGCGGCTGGCGATCTCGGGCACCACGCCGCCAAAACGCGCGTGGAAGTCGATTGAGGTGGAGACCTGATTTGCCAAGATAGTACCTACGGCGTCGATGATGGCCACCGCCGTCTCGTCGCATGAGCTCTCGATGGCGAGCACGAGCTGCCGGCGGTCGAGCTCGGCGCGCTCTTCCGCCGTGCGGACGGGCTCCGGCAGAGGCCAGGTTCGCGCCACCGCAGCGGTGGGCTCCGGAGACTCCGCGTCGACGGGCAGGACCAACGGCAGCGAAGCCGTCATCACCACCGCATCGGCGCCGGGGCCGTAATACCCGCGGCGCACCCCCGTCCGCTCAAAACCGAGGGCGGCGTATAGTCGCTCCGCGGGATCGTTTCCCGTCTCCACCTCGAGCGACGCCGTGGTACAGCCGAGTATCTGAGCGTCGTAGCTCACGTGCGCCAAGAGCTTGCGGGCGATGCCCCGGCGTCGATGCTCGGGAGATACCACCACGTCCAGCACCTGCAGGTCCTGGTCCACGACCATGCCGCCCGCCATGCCGATGAGCTCGCCGTTGTCGTGCGCCACCCACCAGGAGCGCGGTGCGGGGACATCCGCGGCAAGCTCGGACAAGAACATGCCCGGCGTCCACGGCTCATGGGCCTCCTCGGTAAAGCACACCGCGTCGAGCGCCGCAGCCGCCTCGGCATCGGCGGCCCCCATGGGGCGGAACTGCAGATGGCGGCCGGCAAGGTCATCGGCCACACCCGTTGTCTCCACCGTGGCGCTCTCCGCTAGGCCCAGCCGACGCCGCTCGTTTTCCTCGGCGTCCGAAAGTCGCGTGTACACGGGGAGCACGAGCGCCGGGTCGCACGGGACATCCACATCCACGCCGCCCGCTGCCGTCCAGGCCAGCAGCAAGCCCTCACCCGAGGGCCACCAGAGCTCGCGCGGCAATACCCGCGCCATCAAGCCGGTATCCTCAAAGAGCTTGCCGTACCGAACCAGCCCATCACCGCAGATCTGCAGCTCATCTACATCGGGAAGCGCGCGCCATTCCTCTACGGCCGCCGCGGCCTTGACGACGCGTTCGCGCTCGAACAGGCGCGCGGCACCGCTTTCGTCAAGTTCGTAGAGCGCCGGATACACCTCGCCGCGCATGGCATCCGCCGCCACGCCCAGCTTGCCGCGCACGCCAGCATGCCAAGCGCTCCAGGCCACCGCGTCGAGCGTCGAGGCGCCGTACAAGGGGGCATTCGCGCCCCTCGCCAGCCCCTTTGCCGTTGAGATGCCGATGCGCACGCCGGTAAACGATCCCGGTCCGCGCCCTACCAGGTAGCCGTCGACATCGACGGCGGAGCAGCCGGCATCCGAAAGCGCTGCGGCCACGGTGTCCACCAGCTCCACGTTAGCCCGACGCCGGCACGCATGGTCACGTACGGCCAGAATCTCCACCCCCGACGCCCCAGCGCGGGAATCAACCCGTGCCACCGCACATGCCAGCATATCGCTCGAGGTATCAATCGCCACCACAACGGCGGCGCGGGAATCGGCCATCACGTGCCCCTTCGTTCTGAGAATTTAACGCGTCGATTGTACCCGTTCGCACACGGCGGCATCGATCTTCGCGGCGAGCTCAAGAGCCCGCGCCCCCTGCGGCGCAAGGCGAATCACGCGCTCGGAAGCACCCGTCTTCTCGAGCACCACGCCGAGGTACTCGTCCGTCAGCTCGTCTTGGAACTGCTCGCCCCATTCCAGCAGGCACGCGCCCTCGTATCCCAAAACGTCAAAGATGCCCGTGTCTTCCAGCTGATAGGCATGCTCGAGTCGGTACAGATCAAAGTGGAAGAGCGGCAACCGCCCTCCATCGTGTACCGCCATCAGGGCAAAGGTGGGGCTCGTGACGGGGTGAGCATCGCCCAGCCCGCGCGAGACACCCTTGGTGAACTGTGTCTTGCCCGCGCCCAAGCCGCCCGTGAGCACGAGCACGTCGCCATCTTCCAGGCACGGGGCAACCAGCTCGCCAAAGCGCTCGGTATCCTCCGGGGAGACGCTCTGGTACCGCCCCTCCCCCATTCGCATCAACGCCACGGCTACTCCTCCACCCGGGGCAGCGCCTCGGAATGCTCCACGGCGGGAGCAACCACGGGCGCGCCGCTCTCTACGGGATGCCGCACTAGATACTCGCCTAACATATGAAAATCCGCTTCCAGCAGCTCTTGCCAGGCGGGATTGCGCAGCGCCGCCGCAGGATGGAACGTGGGCATGACCACGAAGTGCCCCATCTGGTGAAAACGACCGCGCAGTTTGGTGATGCCGATCTCGGTCTTGAGCACGAAGTGCGTGGCGGGGTTGCCCATCGTCACGATGACATCCGGCCAGATGCTCCTGATCTGCTCGCGCAGAAACGGGCTGCAGGCCAGCACCTCATCGGCCTTGGGATTACGGTTTCCAGGAGGACGGCACTTGAGCACGTTGGCGATATAGACGTCCTCGCGACGCAGGCCCGCCAGTCCCAAGATGCCGTTCAAGTTCTCGCCCGCACGGCCAACGAACGGCTCCCCCTGCAGGTCTTCGTTGCGACCAGGCGCCTCGCCCACGAACAGCACCCGAGCCTTCGGATTACCCACGCCGAATACGATCTTCGTCCGTGTCTGGGCAAGCTCGCACCGACGGCAATCGCCTAAGACGGCACGAATCTCCTCGAGCGTTACCTCTCGCGGCTTTTGAGCCGTATGGCCGGGAATCTGCATGACGCCCATTCTGGCCCCCTACAGGTAGACTTTCTCGAGACGCATGCCAAAGCCGCACGCCACCTCGTAGTTGATCGTTCCGCGCAGGCACGCCATCTCGTCCATGGTGATCTCCGCGTCGCCGTCGCGCCCGACGATGGTCATGACGTCGCCCACCTCGGCTTCCGGCACCTCATGCGCCGAAGTCTGCTGGATGGCCACCATGAACTGGTCCATGCAGATATTGCCCACCTGTTGCAGGCGCTCGCCACGGTAGAGCACATCCATGCGATTCGAGAGCACGCGGGCCAGGCCGTCGGCATAGCCAACAGGCAGTGTGCAAATCTGCACCCGCGCACGCGGCACCCGATACGTGTAGCCGTAACCCACGCCCTCGCCCATGACGGGATGGGCCACGCGCGTCACGCGCGCGCGCACGCTCATAACAGGCGAGAGGGGGAACACCGGAGCGGTGCGCTCGCAGGGCTGCAGGCCATACAGGCCAATGCCCGCCCGAATCATATCGAAATGCGTAGAAGGGTCGAGGATGCTCGCCGGCGTGTTATCGCAATGCACGAGGCCGCAGTCAAATCCGGCCTGCTGCATGGCGGCCACGGCCTCCTCAAATCGCTTGCACTGCAGCTTGTAGTCCCACCCGGAAGGCTCATCCGCCGTGGCGAAGTGCGTGAAGACGCCGTCGCAGGCAAGCCCGCGATGGAAGTCGATCTCGCGGCGAAACTCGACGACCTGCGAATAGTGCACGCCGATGCGGTTCATACCCGTCTCGATCGCCATGTGGTACCTGCCCACCAAGCCACGCTCCACCGCGCGCTCGCCATAGGCCATGGCGAACTCGGAGGAGTACACGGACGGCATGATGCTATGGTCGAGCAGCTCGTCGATCGCGGAAACGGGAGGCTCGGAAAGGATGAGGATGGGAGAGTTGATGCCGCCCTCGCGCAGCTCGATGCCCTCATGTACCGTGGCAACCGCGAACATATCGGCCCCGGAAGCACGCATCACCCGGGCACACTGCACCGCGCCGTGTCCGTAAGCGTCGGCCTTCACTACACAGCACAGGCGCTGCCTGGGACCAAGCAGGTTTTTGAAAGCCCGCGTATTGCGCCTCAGCGCGTTCTGATCGATTTCCACCCAGGCCCAGCGCGTGCTCGGCTCCTTGACCATCGGCATGATTACTCCTCTTCAGAGCCAGCATCGAGGCCCAGGTCCTCGAGGGCCTCATCCTCGACCATCTGGAGCGCCGCTCCGATCATATCAATGAGGTCGGTGGCGATCACGCTCTTGTCTCCCATGGCCGCCGCGGCTGCGTAGCCCGTGTTGGAGTGAACGGAAACGGCATAGGCGCAGAGCAGGCCCCAATCGTCGGCCTCGGCATGAGCGGTTGCCACGGTTCCCGCAAGGATACCGGCCAGAACGTCGCCCGAACCAGCCGTTGCAAGCGAAGCCGGACCAGCAGGTGGCAGGAGCGTGCGCTCCACTCCGACGACCGCCGTGGTCGGGCCCTTAGCGACCACGACCATGTTGTCGGAACCCGCGCCCCACACGATGCGCTGCGCCGCGGAGATTGCGGTCCCCAGATCATGAACGGGCTCATCCGCCACGAGCCTCGAGAGCTCCCGATAATGCGGTGTGAGGATGAGCGGGGCTTCGCGCCGATACATCTCCGGAGCATCATCCAGGCCGTCGATGCAGGCGCGAGCGAGGCAGTTCAGCGCATCGGCGTCGAGAATGAGCGGCATATCCTGCTCGATGAGTCCAGTCACCACGCCCAGGCAACCTGCGGCCGTCGTCATCCCCGGTCCGCAAAGCACGCAGTCGTACTTGCCGGCGATATCCGAGATGACCTGCTTTGCCGCCGCACCAAAGGAACCGCGGGAATCGGATGGTACCGCCACCACGGGAACGGACGGCAGCGCCATGCGAATGAGATTGGCGCAGGCATCAGGCGCCGCAACGGTCACATAACCAGCACCGGCGCGAGCAGCGGACTTCGCCGCCATCATCGCAGCGCCGGGATACGTGGCCGAACCGGCAACCACGAGAACGGAACCCCGCGAGTACTTGTCCACGCTCGCGGGAAGCGGCTCGATGCAGTCGTAAATGTCTCCGGGAACCACAATCTCGGCGGCGTGGTCAACCTCGTCGATAACCTCTGCGAGCTTCTCGTAAAGCTCACCGCACACAACATCCCCAGCATATTCGGGGCCGTCCGCGCTATAGAGGCCCATCTTCGTGGCAAGCATGGTAGCCGTCTCATCGGCGCGAACGCACGCACCGGCAACCACGCCGGTATCGGAATCAAGACCGGAAGGCACGTCGACGGAAACGACGTAGGCTTCGAGATCGTTGAGCGTAGGGATCCAGATGGAGAACGGCGGACGCAGCTCGCCGTGGAATCCGGTGCCCAGAATGGCGTCGAGCACGACATCGGCGCCTTCGACAAGCTCTGCCAGCTCGTCCTTAGAGGGACCAACATGCACGTCCACATCACGAGCGGCGGTGCGACGCGCCACATGCCGGGCTAGGGCAGCGGGGATCTCGTCGGGCTCGACCGGGGAGACAACGTCGACAGCAATGCCCTTCTGGCGAAGAACATCAGCCGCGACCCATCCGTCGCCGCCGTTGTTACCAAATCCCACGAGCACCACCACGCGCTTGGGGTTGCGCTTCTCTACAACGGAGGCAGCGAACTCACCAGCAAGCTCCATGAGCTCGGCTTTGGAAGTGCCATCCTTCTCGATGAGGTCTTCGAGACGCCTTGTTTCCTCAGTGCTCAGAACTGGCTGCATCTGCGCTCTCCGCTCCCTCGAACAACAATTCTTCCGATTCACCCTGAAGCCCCTCAGACTCCTGCACGCGTTCAAGATCATCAAGTACGCTGCGGACCTCTCGAAAGGAACGGGCAATCTGCGTCTTCTCGTCAGCGATCGTGGTTTTCGGCTTGGGGCGCACTGCCTCGGTAATGGCCATGGCATTCGCCACGGCGAGCTCACCTGTAAAAGAAAGCGAGAGGGCGACTTCTACGATGCCCTGTTCCTGGGCGATCTCCAAGGCACGGCCCGTCAGGACAGCGAGTGGTTTACCATTTGAATCACGGGCAACGGAGACGTCCTTTCGCCCGATGCCTCGCGAGAACCCTGTCCCCAAAGCTTTGAGAACAGCCTCACGAGCAGCAAAGCGACATGCATAGTGGGCAGCGGGACGCGCTTTAGACTCGCAGTACAAACGCTCTTCGTCGGTAAAGACGCGAGCAGCAAAAGAGGGGGTCTTCGAAAGAATGCCCTCCATACGCGTAATCTCAACGATATCGACCCCGATGGCCGCATGTGCCATATGCAAACTCCAAAAACCAAGCCACGACGAACGTGCTCATTGTAGCCCAAGAAGATGCAGCGCACTGAACGGGAGACAGACCCCCATGATGGGCATATGGCCCTTGATTATCAACTTTATCCGAACACCTCCCACATTCATCCGCACATGTGCGGATGAATGTGGGAACCCGATACCCTGAGGGCCGGATCGGCCGGCCCCGGGAGATCGGAGGACGGCATGTCCGGA
>NZ_CABWID010000020.1 GCF_902501965.1 Collinsella sp. AK_207A
TTTTTGGCGGTTTTGGTTGGTTTTTGTAGAGCCGACAGGGATTCAAGGGTCCGTTTGGAGCCCGTTTGATTGTCTGCGGGTGCCTCAGGCACTAGAGGGGGGGCGATCCGCTCGTCCGTTTCCTGGGCTTTTGCTGCCATGTGAACGCCATGGGGCACAGCGCCCCGGGCCCGGCTCTACAGAAACCCGCCCGAACCACCGATTTCTGGCATTTTTTTCGAAAAACCGGAAACTGGCACCCAAATCACATCGCTCGGAAGTGAACGAGCGAACCAGACACGTTCTTACACCTTAGAATCGCGCGATGCAATGATGCGCGGCTTCAGTGTGCGACCCACCGCCACGCGACAGCCACTCGCCATCTCATGGGCGTGGCTTACGAGCTCTTGCTCCTCCCAGTCCTCTAAACCCATGATGGACATAGATACCATCAGATCGGCCTCAAGAACCTCGGCGATGTCCTTCCCCTCGAGATAGCCGGTATCGATGCAGCGAACGATCTCGTTGAACACACCCTGCGACAGCGCGACGGCAATATGAACGCGCGATTGCGTATACTCGCCGCCGCGCGAAGAAAAGATGCGCTCAATCTGTTCGTGTTGGACGCGCACCTCTTCATCGGAGGCCTGCGGATACCGAAGGATATCGACGTAGAACCGACGCATATTCGCATTACGATACAAAAGATCGACCAGTAGGTATTCCAACAGGCAGTAGCCAAGGGCAGGGTCATCGACAGGAAAGCGCCGAGCAACAGCAACCCGAAGCGCGGTAACGTACTCGCGATAGATGGCGGCCACCAGCCCCCCGCGGTCACCAAAATGGTAGCTCACCAGTCCGCGCTGAACACCGGCCTCGCGGCAGACGGCAGAGTCCGACACGCCATCGACGCCATTGTCATAGAATAGCCTGCGCGCCGCGTTCTTGATGCTCTCCTTCGTGGCATCTCCCGCCGCATAGGATCCCACGGATCCCCCTTTCGCTCTTTACACACAAAGGGACGGGGAAGCCTTACAGAATCCCCGTCCCCTCGGTCATGCACGCCCCCATCCTAACAGATTCCCGGGGTCGGCATGTTTTCTCTCTCGCTTAGAACATCATCAGCAGCACGAGGCCACCGAAGCAAACGAAGCATCCGACGATGCGCGACACGCTCACGCGCTCCTTAAACGCCAGCACTCCGATAATCATCAGGCAGATGGCGAGAATGACATAGAGCACCAAGCACGCAATGCTGACATCCCAGCCTGCTCGGTACTGGAGCAGAATCGCCACTTCCATCAGCACGAGCGCAAGGCCCATGGCCGGCGCCGACCAGTTGCACTTCTTCAGAGCTCGTGGATAGTTCTTATCTTTGCTCGTCGCGAAGAACAGCACGAACGACGCGATGAAGCATGCAGAGTAGGACAGGAAAACCGAGGCGAACGAATCGATATCCGCAGGCGTCGATTTGGCCGCCACGTTATAGAGGATATTGACGATGATCATGAGAATGACGGGGTAATAGAACGCCATTCCCGACTTCTTAGCTGCAGTTGCCATGATGCCCCTCCCCTAGTCGTGCTTCTCGTAGGCGATACGGCCGTCGATGAGCGTAAGCACGGACTCCGTACCCACGATCTCATCCGCATTGCAGGTAAACAGGTTGTGGTCGAGCACGGCGATATCCGCGCGCTTGCCTACCTCAATCGAGCCCTTCAGCTGCTCCTTGCCAAGCTGATATGCACCGCCCCAGGTGTAAGCCCACAGCGCCTCGGCGACGCTGATCTTCTGCTCGGGATTGATTCCGCCTTCGGGTTTCCCATCGTTGAAGACGCGCTCGGTGGAACGGAAGATCTGATGGAGCGTGCCTGCGAACCCGACGGGAGAATCACTGCTGAACGAGATATAGTCGCAGTTATCGAACATGGCGCGGTTCGCCCAGGAGAGCTTGTAGACTTCCTCGCCAAAGAAGGGGCGGTAGAAGTCCGTCTCGTACGTTGGCGTGGGAGCCATCATATCGGGCTGGAGGGCAGCTACGATGCCGAGGGTCCGGAAGCGAGCGAAGTCCTCGGCGTTCACCGTGTCGCAATGCGTGATGACGTTGCGCTCGCCTCGCGTAAGACCGTGGGCCGTGGCCTCCTCGATGCAATCGAGGGCATGGTGTACCGTCGCCGTTCCACAGGCGTGGATATGGATAGGATGTCCAGTCCCCAGGCACTCGAGCACGCGACGCTTCATCTCGTCCGGATCCATGAGGCACGCGCCAAAGCACGTTGGATCGTCCGCATACGGTTCGGTCATCCAAGCCGTATGGGCGCCGCCCACACCATCGCCCACCACCTTGAATCCCCAGAACGTGATGTAATCCTCGCGGTTAGGATAGCGTTTGGCGAGGTCCAAGCCTTTTTCGATGTAGTCGTCTACACCATTGATGAGCACCGAGGTGTTCAAGCGGATGTTGAGCAAGCCTTCGGACTTCAGATCCTCGACCGCCTCGTACCAAGTCTGCGGTGTGTCGAACGCATCGAAAACCTCCGTGACGCCGCGCCGGTTTAGAATCTCGATAGTACGAGCGAGCTTACCCCGGCGCGCCAACGGATCGGAGATCGCACGCTTCAGCACATCGGGCTCGATACCGATGGCGGCGGATTCCTCCAGATATCCGGACGGCTCACCATTCTCGTAGCGCCAAATCCTACCGCCCTCCGGGTCCGGCGTTTCGGCGGTAATGCCCATCTCGTCAAAGAACTTCTGGTTCACCCAGGCACAGTGCGTATCGATATCCATAAGGAACGCAGGATTGTCGGGCAGGGCCTCGGAAAGGAGCTTCTTATCGGGCACCTGGGCACCGGGCCAGTTCGCCTGGTGCCAACCGAATCCTATGACCCAGTACGATTCCGGGTTTTCCTCGTGCCATGCCTTCGCGTTGGCCACGCATTCCGCCTCGGACGTCACGAATCGCAGCGTGGGACCGCTCTCGCACAGCACCGTGTTCTCAAGATGCAGATGGGCGTCGCAGATTGCAGGGATGAGAAGTTTATCAGCGCCAAAACGGCGCACATCCGTATTCGAACCGATCAGAGGCTTCAGGTCTTCCTCGGTACCGATTGCGACGATGGTATCACCGCATATTGCGATACCGCCCGGAACGGGTTCGTCGCCGCGGCCGATTCCACGGTACATGGCATCGGCGATGATAACCCGGTCGATCTTGTTATCGATGTCACTCATGATTGCGATGTCACTCATGATTGCGATGTCACCCATAATTGCTCCCTCTCATAGGAGTTGACGGCATGCGAGATTTAGGGCGTAAGCTCGGTAATTCCCGGTATGCCCTTGTCCTTCTGGGGACGGTTCACTATATAGAGGCCCGCGATGCACACGAGAATGCCGATGACCTTGATGGGGCCGAGTGATTCCTGCCAGAACATGACACCGAGGACGGCCAAGCCAAGCGAAACAGAGATGTTGGCTACAAGCGTGCCGACGCTCAGATCCCATCCTGCGCGGTACAACAGGATGATGGCCACATCGCAACCAACGATACACAGGCCGAGTGCATAGGATGCCCAGTTGGCCTTTGCAAATTCAGCGATGATATCGCCTCCACCAGTCGTTGCGAGGTAGAGGACGAACGTTGCGATCATGCCCGCCAGATAGGTGAGCGTGAGCGATGCAAACGTGTTGGCGTCTTCGGGCGTCGCTTTTGCAAAAAGGTTGTAAAGGATGTTTCCAAGCACACCAACGGCGAGCGGGACGTAGAACAGGATGGTTTCCATGCGTCTCCTTCCATAGCGTGGGAGCAGATGGTAGTGCACTGGTGCAAGTGTATTTCTGATTTTTGTTGTTGTAAATATTCGTTATTGCTAAATTTTGTAGTTGCATAGTGAACGGTATAAACTAGCCGCTAACATGATGTATTAGACCGTTTGCTGATATGCCTTATAAGAGCTTACTGCTTTTCTTTCTAATAATATCAGCGTCGTTTCAACCATCTGCCAGACCAGCCATCGCCTGCTAGCACAACAACCGAGAAAGGATCCTGAAGAAGCGGAACCGTCCAAGGGAGGGATCTATGTCCGAATCCATGCTCTACTACGCTCCGCTCATCCTTATCGTTGTTGGCAACGTACTGTACAACGTCGTGGGGAAGGCTGTGCCCGATGAAGCGAATCCCTTCGCAACGCTCATCATCACGTATCTGGTGAGCCTTATCGCATCGACGGTCCTCTTCTTTGCCGTGTCCCCTCATGCATCGCTTCTGTCTGCGCTCTCCGGGCTTAACTGGGCATCGTTTGCCCTTGGCATCACTATTGTGCTCATAGACGTCTCCGTCATCATGGTATACCGCGTTGGCTGGGATATTAGCGTCGGAACACTCGTGGTCAATATCGGTGTCTCGGTGCTCTCCGTTATCGCTGGCATCGTTTTCTGGAGTGAGTCTCTCACGTTCGTCATGATCATAGGAATCGTGTTCTGCCTTGCCGGTGTGACAGCAACGAGCATCTCTGAAGAGCGCAAGCATACCGAAGCTGGAACAGGTCGGATGGGACTCTATGGTCTTCGCAATCGGATCCGATTCTATTCCCCTATACTCATCATGCTCGTTGCGCGATTCGTCTATATGCTCGTGCAGAAGGTAACGCCTTTGGAAATTGATCCATTTGCCTCCGTCATGGTCGCCTACGCCTCGTGTCTCTTTTGCGCTGGCGTGGCGCTTGTATTCAGTGTTCGAGGCAAGGGTATCGGAGCGTCGTTTAAGAAGGTCAACTGGACTGCTGCAGCATTTGGGGCATGCCTGGTGCTGCTCGACGTCAGCACGCTCTGGCTCTTCCGGGCAGGATGGGATCTTTCACTCGGAACGCTCCTCATGTACGTGCTGCAAGCAATCGCGCTGGTCGCTATAGGCTGCGCGTTCTATCGTGAGCACATAACGCTCGCGCGCGGCGCGGGCGTTGCCGCATGCATCATCGGTATCATCCTCGTCATGCTCTAGCCGGTGTCAGGGAACCGGGTTCGATGACACGTTCGGGGTAGCAGAAGCGCTTTTTTCAATTTCAAGCGGTTTTTTGGCGGTTTTGGTTGGTTTTTGTAGAGCCGACAGGGATTCAAGGGTCCGTTTGGAGCCCGTTTGATTGTCTGCGGGTGCCTCAGGCACTAGAGGGGGGGCGATCCGCTCGTCCGTTTCCTGGGCTTTTGCTGCCATGTGAACGCCATGGGGCACAGCGCCCCGGGCCCGGCTCTACAGAAACCCGCCCGAACCACCGATTTCTGGCATTTTTTTCGAAAAACCGGAAACTGGCACCCAAATCACATCGCTCGTTCACGGCTGCAGCAGAAGCCGGTCCCCCTACACCTGGAAGGCGTCTGAGTTCTCTATCCGCAAATCGGCGTTGTAGAAGGCCGTCAGCGCATCGATGGCGAGCTGGGCGTCGCGCGCGCCCGCCGTCTCGTAGCTCGAGTGCATGGCGAGCTGCGGGCATCCCACGTCCACAGCGTGCATGCTCACCTGCATGTTCGAAAGGTTGCCGAGCGTGGAACCGCCCGCCATATCGCTGCGGTTCGCAAAGGACTGGTGCGGCACGCCAGCGGCATCGAGCACCGCGCAGACAGCCGCGCGGCTAAAGGCATCCGTGCAGTAGTGCTGGTTCGCCGCTTCCTTGACCGCCAGCCCGCCGTTCAGCACCGGACGGCTGCCCTCGTCGGCGAACTCCGGATGGTTGGGGTGCACGGCATGTGCGTTATCACAGCTCACGAGCATCGATGCCGCCAGGGCGCGCTGCAGGGCCTCCGGCTCGAAGCCCAGTGAGGCGTTCACGCGAGAGAGCGCGTCGGCGAGCACCGTGGACATCGCTCCCTGTTTGGTGTTGGAGCCGACCTCCTCGTTGTCGAAGCAGCAGTAGACCGAGATGTCGTGCGAATTGCCGCTCGCCAGGAACGCCCGGAGCGCGGTATAGGCGCACATAAGGTCGTCCAGCTTGGGCGCAGAAACGAACTCCGGCGCATCCGCGCGAGCACCCCAGAGCGTCGGCCGCTCCAGGCTCACGAGGAAGAGATCGTGCGCGATAACCTGCTTCGGCTGCACGCCGAGCTCAGCGGCCACCAACGCGTTGAACGCGCCTGCCTTGAGGGCGCCGGTGGAGAAGAGCGGGCACAAATCCACTTGTCGGTTGGGCGCAAAGCCCTTGTTGACCTCGCGGTTCATATGGATGGCCAGGCTCGGTATCAGCGCCACGGGGCGATTGATGGCAAGCAGGCGGCTCTCCACGCGGCCTCCGGCGCAGTCCTCCTCGCCGCCCTCTTCGCGCACGAGTACGCGCCCCGCGAGGCCGAGCGGGCGATCAAGCCAGGTGTAATCGATCATGCCACCGTACGCCTCGACGTTCAGACGCAGGTACTCGCCCGGACCGGCGAACTCGGGCACCGATTTGACCTTGAAGGTCGGCGAGTCGCCGTGCGCGGCCGCGATCTGGAAATGGTACGGGAGGGCGGCGTCATCAACCCCGCAAACCGCGGCACCTACCTCCGCGCCGACGACCCACGCGATGACGGTCGAGCCGTTCCGCACCGTGTAATAGGAACCACCGGGGCAAACGTTCCAGGCCACCGTCTCGGGAAGATAGGTGAAGCCCGCCTCGTCGAGCTCGCGCCTGATCGTCGCCGTCGTATGAAACATGCTCGGACACGCGCCGGTGAAGTCGACCAAGCCGCGCGCCGCATCAAGATAATCAGCCATGCAAAGTTCCTTTCTCTAGCCCCTCGCTCTCGTTGTTATAGCATCATGTCCCCAAACAAAACTGATCTGTTTGGGGGCATGGAAGGGAACAGTCGGTCCCGCGAGCGCAGCTAGCGAAGCAAAGCCTCCACGTCGGAGACGATGGCCGGCACGGTGATACCGCACGCAGCGAGCAGCTCATCTGCCGGAACGCGATTCGGGAAGCTCTTGTCGAGTCCGAAGCAACGCACGCGAACGTCCCGCGAACCCAGGTAGGCGGCTACGCGCTCGCCCCAACCGCCGGCAAGCGCCCCGTCCTCGAGCGTCACGACCACGCGATGCGAGCAGGCAAGCTCGTCCAGGCACGCCTCGTCCAGATCGGAGGCGGAGCGCGGGTTCACGAGCGTCACGCGAATCCCTACCCGGGCTAGGGCATCCGCCACACGCTCACCCAGCTCGAAAAAGGTTCCCAGCGCGAGCAGCGCGACATCGGAACCGGAGCGAACCACCTGATAGCGAGGGCGCGCAAAGTCCTCCCCCGCCGCCGGTGCCAGATCGAGACGGGAGACCACGCCGTGCGCGGGCACGCGGATGGCAACGGGTCCGTCGGTATACCCCAGGGACCAGTCGAGCATGGCGAGGTATTCCTCCCGGCACACAGGAGCCAGATAGGTAAGAGCCGGAAGCGCCGCAAGCATGGGGATGTCGAAGAAGCCCAGGTGCGTGGCATCGTTTGCACCGAAGACGGAACCGCCGAACACGAGCAGCGTAGCCGGCGCCCCGTTCAGGCAGAGGTCGTGCCACAGCTCATCGTAGGCGCGCTGCAGAAACGTGCCGTAGATGCCGAGCACCGGATGCGCGCCGGCCATGGCGAGACCGGTGGCGAACGTCACGGCATGCTCCTCGGCAATACCCACGTCCACGAACTGTCTGCCCGCAGCGGCGCGGCGCGCGGGCGTGAACCCCATGATGTAGGGCGTCGCCGCCGAGATGGCCACCAGCTTTGGGTCCGCCGCCATGCGCTCGAGCAGGTGGGAGCCGGTGATCTCGTCGTAGCCGGGGGCGCCCGCCGCGGCGCGGGGCAGGCCCGTGGCGACGTCGAACGGCTTGGGATGGTGCCAGGCCTCGGGGTTCGCCTCGGCCGGCTCGTAGCCCCGACCCTTCACCGTGCACACATGCAGCACCACGGGATGGTCGGTCCCGCGCAGCTCGGAGAACGTCTCCACCAGCGCGGCCACATCGTGCCCGTCTGCCAAGAAGCGGTAGTCGAGCCCCATATCGCGAAAGACATTCCGCTCGGATGTGCCCGCGGTGCGCCTGAGTTCGGCCAAGGAGGCGTAGATGCCGCCGTGGTCCTCGGCGATGGACCAGCCGTTGTCGTTCACGATCACGATGACGCCGGAGCCGAGCTCGGCCAGGTTGTCCAGCCCCTCGAACGCAAGCCCGCCCGAAAGCGAGCCGTCGCCGATGACGGCCACCACGTTGTACGTATCGCCCGCCAGATCGCGTGCCTTGGCCAAACCGCAGGCCAGACTCACCGAAGTGGACGTATGGCCCACCGAGAAGAGGTCGTGCGGGGACTCCGCCGGATTGCTGAAGCCTGAAACCTCGCCAGCGCGTGCGGGATCCAGGTAGGCGGCGGCGCGACCGGTCAGCATCTTGTGCGCGTAGCTCTGATGCGAGACGTCGAAGACGATCTTGTCGACCGGCGAGTTGAAGACGCGATGCAGGGCGACGGTGAGCTCGACCACAGCGAGGTTGGACCCCACGTGTCCGCCCGCCGCAGCAGAGGAGTCGACGATGGCGCGGCGAATCTCCGCGCAGAGCGACGGCAGCAACGAGGCGTCGAGTGCCTGCACGTCTGCAGGAGACGAAATTCGTTCCAGGTACAAAGCGACACCCTCCGCGCATCCTCAATTGACAGATAATCTTAGTTTGGCGCAAAAGCCGTTCGGCTGCACGCGCGAGCGGTAGATAGCACCGTTTCTCCGGCAGGGCGCGCGCCGCCCGGGCGGTAGCAGCGAGCCACCCGCCCGCGATGACCCTGCCGCAGCCTACTGCGATAGCAGCACGACCAGCGGAATCGTCAGGATGGAGAGGATGATGGAGAAGAACGTCCCCTGCATCATGGGCTGGGCGTCCTTGCCGTACTCCAGGCAGTACAGCGCGCCGTTGGAGGCCACGGGCATGGCCATCTGGAGCACCGCGATCGCGAGCACGTTCGCCGGGCAGGCAAATCCGAGCGATTGCCCCAGCAGGCGGAGCAGCAGCAGCCCGAGCAGAGGCCCCGCCAGCAGGCGGCCCGCAGCCGCCACGTAGGCCCGCCAGTTGGCGAGCATGGAGAGCGGCTCGTAGCGGGCGATGGAGGAACCCGTGAGCAGCAGGGCCGCCGGCGTGGTCAGCTCGCCCACGATGGTGAGCGCGTCACTCGCCACGCCAAAGCCCGAGATGCCGAGCGCCACGCACGCCGTTACCACCAAGCTCGAGATGAGCACCGGCGTCTTGAAGCACGCCGCAACGTCCTTCAGCGTGCGCTTCCATCCCCCGCCCTCGCCCGAGACCATGATCACGCCCGCGGTGAAGATGAGGATGTTGGAGGGGATGATGCCGATGGCGGCGAGCAGCAGCGAGCCCTTGCCGAGGATGGCCTGGACCACCGGGAAGCCGATGAAGCCGCAGTTGCCGAACATCACGATGAACTGGTAGATGCCGCGCTCGTCAACGGGTGCGCGCATCAGGAGCGCCAGCACGTAGCCCAAGAGGCCGGACACCACGAGGATGGTCGCCGTGGCCGCGAGCATCCAGAGCATCTCGCCCGTTGAGGGCAGTCCGCCGGCCGATCCCAGCGAAGCCAGGATCATGCACGGCATGCTCACGTTCAAGACCAGCGTGGAGAGGCGGACGTCGAAATCGTCATCCATAAAGCCGAGCTTGTGCGCCGCCCATCCCACGAGAATGGGCAGTGAAACGGTCACCATCTGCAATGCCACGAACGAGAAATTCATGTAACAAGCCCCCTTGCGCATTTCGGGGGCAAGTCTACACCCGCGGGCGGAACACGCCTGCCGCGGACCCGTTCGTTCACATACGAGCCGATGCAGCCGGCCCCCGGGAACCGTAGCTCCCAGGGGCCGGCCGGACGAGACCTTTCAGCGTCGTCGCGTTGGCTACGCCAGGCTCTTGGCGCTGTTCTCGGCGGCCAGCAGGCCCGCGAGCATCAGCGCGGAGCACACCCCGCAGACGATCCACAGCGGCACGAAACTATGCGCGGAGTCGAAGATGGCACCCGCGAGCAGCGAGCTCACCACGCCGCCGGCCATCTCGAGGCTCGTGATCCAACCCGAGATCTTACCCAGGTCGCGCATACCGTAGAGCTTGGAGGCAGCGACCGTGGGCGCCACCGTGCCCATGCAGGTACCGATGCCGAAGGCGATGCCGCCCACGTAGGGACCCCAATCCGTGGCCGGGAACGAGAGTCCCACGCATGCGATGATGCAGGCAACGGAACCCAGGATGTTACCGGCCCTCAGGCCGAACTTGTCGTAGATGGCGCCGAGCGAGATCTTGGCGATCACCACCGTCACCATGTAGACGCTCATGACGGTACCCGCCCAGGTAAGGCTGTGGCCGCCCGTGACGATCTTCTCGCCGTTGATGGTCACGCCCGTCATGTTGGTCACCTGGTTGCCGAGCACCGCCAGGTTCACGACGCCCATGAGCACGAAGGCACCCACGAGCAGCCAGAAAGACGGATGACGCTTAACGACGTCCCAGCCGGCACCATCGCGCGCGGCGGCGAACTCCTCGGCAGAGGCAGCGTCCTTGGCCGCCTCCTCGGCAATCTTCTTGGCGCCGTAGGGCTCAAGCCCGATGTCCGAGGGACGGGTGTGAAAGGCGAAGGCGGTGATGGGGAAGCTCGCCACAAAGCAGATGAGCGCGAGCGCAAGGAGCGCCGGACGCCAGCCGTAGCTCATGATGATCGAGCTCACGATGGGCGAGAGCACCGCGCCGCCAAAGCCGGAGCCCGAGAGCGCGATGGAGATGGCAAGGCCGCGCTTGGCCGTGAACCAGTTGGCCGAGACGAGAGAGATGAGCAGGCGCGTGCCGGCGACCACCACCACGCCGGCGATGGCGATGAGCACGTAGAGCTGCCACGCCGCGGTGATGAACGAGAGGGCCACGAGCACGAGCGAGGTGATGGCCACCGAGAGGCAGCCGAGCACCCGGCTCGAGACGCGGTCGGCCAGGATACCCACGGCGGCGGCGCCCACGATGCTCATCAGCGTGGAGATGGAACTCGAGAGGTTGTACTGCGAGAGGGTGAGGCCCAGGTCCTTGACGATATACGCCTGGAAGAGCGCGATACAGTTGATGAACGTGGTGTAGCAGGTGGCCATGATGAGGAAGCCGGCGGCCACCACGAACCAGCCGGGAAAGATCTTGTACGTCTTGGATGCCATGGGTCCTCCTTCTGAGGGCGGGAACAAGAGCGGGCGATGCCGAGTGGGCACGGCCGGGTGCTGGTGCTGGGCGCTGGGTGCTAGGCGCCAGACGCTAGGCGCTCGCCTGGTCGCCGAGCCAGCCCAGGGCCACGGCGGCGTAGGCGGTGGCAGCGAGCGGCAGTGCCTCGTCGGCAAAGCGAACGCCGGGGTTGTGCTGCGGAAGCCCCTGTTCCACGTCCGTGGGCTGGGCGCCGATCATGAAGTATGCGGAGGGCACGCGCTCAGACACGAGCGAGAAGTCCTCGGACGCCATGTTGTGCATGCCGCCCACCTGCGGGGCATCGGGCAGCGCCGCGGCAACGTAGCCCTCGCACGCCTCCACCATGGCCTCGTCGAGCACCAGCGGCGGCACGTCGTTGATGACCTCGATCTGGGCATCGCAGCGATACGTGGCCGCCACGCCCCGGACCAGCTCGCCGATGCGCTCCACCAGATCGCGCATGAGCGCGGGCTCGAACACGCGCATGGTGCCCGCGAGCACGCAGGTGTCGGGAATGACATTGGCGGCGGCGCCCGCCTGGAAGGAGCCGATGGTGAGCGCGACCTCCTTCATGGCGCTCACCTCGCGCGCGATGAGCTCCTGCAGCGCCAGGTGCACGTGCACGCCCGCGGTGATGGGATCGACACCCGTCTCGGGGGCGGATCCGTGGCAGCCCTTGCCCGTGAGCACGATGCGGAAGCCGTAGACGCCCGAAAGCACCGAGATGCCGTGGGCGACGACCCCGAGTGGCATGGCGGCGATCACGTGCGAAGCGTAGGCCACGTCCACCTTCGGGGCCTCGAGCAGGCCGTCCTCGATGGCGGCGCGGGCACCGAGGAAGGTCTCCTCACCCGGCTGGAACACGAGCTTGACGGTACCGAGCTTTGCAATCTCGGCCTCGCGGGCCTTGAGCAGGCGAGCGGCACCCAGCAGCGAGGTGGCGTGCAGGTCGTGCCCGCAGGCGTGCATGCGCCCGCAGGTGGCGGCGAAGGGCTCGCCGGACTCCTCGGCAACGGGCAGGGCGTCCATGTCCGCGCGAAGCAGGATGGTGGGACCGGCCTCCTCGTCCGTAGCCGTGCCGTCGCCCGCGGCAGCCGCTTGCGCGCCGCGGCCGATGAGCGCGATCACGCAGGAGCCGTCCACCGCCGTGCGGAAGGGAATCCCCAGCTCCTGCAGGTGCTGCCGCACAAAAGCGCTCGTCTGCGGCAGGCTGAGTGAAAGCTCGGGAATCCGGTGCAGCTCATGGCGCCAGTCCGCCAGCTCGTCGGAGAAGGCCCGGGCCTCTCCCGCCAGGTCCACAATTCGTAGATCGGTCACATGTCCCCCATCCTCGAGATGCAATATGTCGACTGTAAGCGCTTTGTTGCACTGCGGTGCGTGCACGGGACAACGCAACCGGCTTTTTACAATCGACGAACGCGGGGGCTGCTACGGGGTAGCCCCCCCGCACAGAGAAACCCCCAACCCCAAACGCGTCGGTTCCGTTTGGGATTGGGGGCGTTGCGATACAGCCGCGGGGATGGCCCCTCGGGATCAAGCGACTACTTTGCCATGAGCTCCGTGCCGTTGACGGTCACGCTCGCCACCTGGTCCACGTCGATGATCTGGTCGAAGAAGAAGCCGCGCTTGATAATCTCCCTGCCGCCGACTTCGTCCCTGTTCATGGAGCTGCTCGCGTTCGACACCTCGGTCTTGCTGCCGTCCTTCATCGTGAAGACATAGTCCTGGTTACAGAAACTCTCCAGCGCGCCTTGCCGTTCTTCGGTCTCCTGGCCGCTTTCCGCGTTCCCGGAATCCTCAAGCAAGCCATTTACCGAGTACTCGATGGTGAACGCCACGGGGCTGATCGTCGCCTTATCGATGGTGGCATCCATGCCGCCCTGCTTGATCTTGGTTCCCTCGCCGATGGACACGCCCGCATCCTCGTAGTTCACCTTAAAATCGAGCTTCCACTCACCCTTGGCGAGCAGCTTGCCGGCATTCGCCGCGTTCGCGCTCTGGTCGCCCGAGGTGGCATCGCCCGCACTCACGCCCTCGTCGGCGCTATACACCTTAAGGTCGCGTAGATCCACGTGGATGGTCTTGCCAATGAGCGATTCGCCGCCATCGACGTCGACGTTCCACTCCTCAACGTACTGCACCTTGTTGTCGGTGGGATCGGCATCGTAGAAGTACGCACCGCCAGCCATACCGCGGGTGCCGTCGATGAAGCTGCCGGGGGATTCGAAGCCCATGCTGGTGGCACTGTAATTGCCGCCGGAGAAATCGAAGGGCTTGCCGTCATCGCGCGAGATCGTGTAGACGATCTTTACGTTGGCGGCATCGCCGATGATGGCGTCCGCGGTGACGGTCACACCGTTCGAGGTTGCGGAAGCGCCCGCGGGACGGCCGACCTTGTCGACGATCTTGGTGTCCGCCACGCTGCCGCCGAACAGGTCTTGGACAGCCTGCGAAAGCGGAACCGAGATGACGCCCGAGGCGATCGCCGTGCCGCCGCCACCGAGCAGGAGCGCCGCCACCAGACCGGCCGCCACGGCCCAGCGGGTGCGGGGGCGGCGCGCGCTGGGGCGTTGACGGCGCGGCGCGACGGACTGGGAACCCGTTACCGCCATGGCGGGAGCAGCGTTCGCCGCCACTCGTGCCGGCATCTCGAGCACCTGCGCCGGCACATGGAGGGGCGCCTCTGCATCCTTCGCCGCTGCAGCTTCCTCGGCTGCCCGCGCCGCGGCCTTCGCTACAACCGCTTGGCGCAACTTGCCCTTGAGACGCGCCTTGGCGTCGTTGGAGAGGCCGGCCCCGGAGAGCTCGCCCTGGTACGCGGCGAGGAACTCCCGCTCAAAGGCGTTGAACTCGTGCTGGTTCCCGTTCATCTTCTGCTCGCTCATCGTGCGTCTCCTTTCAGCATCTCGCGCAGCGTCTTGCGGCCGCGGCTCAAACGGGCGTTCACGGCAACCTCGCTCGCTCCGGTGATGGTGGAGATCTCGCGCGCCGAATAGCCCTCGTAGTAGTACAGGTAGATGGTCTCGCGATAGAGTGCCGGCAAGGCGTTCACCGCGGCGAGCACGGGCGAGTCGCTGCCCGCGATTTCCGCTTCGGGACCCTCGGTCGTAAGCGTCTCGAGCACCGCCGTCGCCTGCACGCCGGCCTCGTCGTCCAACGTCACCGTGCGCTGCCGGTACGCGCTCTTGAGCACGTCCTTGCACGCGTTGATGGTGGCGCGGATGATCCAGGCCTTCTCGTGCTCCGCGCTGGTGAACCGGCGGGTGCCGCTGCCCATGAGGTCGAACAGCTTGAGAAAGACCGTCTGGCAGATGTCCTCCGCGTCCGCGCGCGAGCCCAGGTAGGTGTAGCTCACGCGGGTGATGAGGTCCGCATAGGCCTCGACCAGGCGGTCAATCTCGGACTCGATGAACGCCGGCGTCGCGGGTGCCGTTCGCTCGCTCCCGGCGGGTGCCGCCGTATCGTCCACGCCCCTCACCCCCTCGTACTTACGCGCCGTTGCATACTGCATGGTAGCCTCGCTCTCGGTTGGATTGGAGAGGGCTCGTCCCTCTCCCCCTTCACCTTCAACACGAGCGAGTCGCTCAGAACCTGACGAGATTGACGGTTTTTCTCGAGCGGGCGTACCGGAGCGGCGCTGACTGACCGTCTATCCAACCACGCAGAAGTGGCGTCCGCGCCGCATGCTATGCTGCGAACCAGCAGAAGGGCGTTTACATAAGCCCTCAACGTCATAAGGAGGTACCGGTATGATTGTTGTTCTCTATACCATTTGGTGCATCATGACGCTGCCGTTCCGCATCGTGTGGTATTTATTCAGGCTGATGTAAGCGTCCTGCCCCGCGGCAATGAAGCGGCCCCGTGCCTCCAACCATGTCATTCATGCTTGGAGGCACGGGGCCTTGTTTGAAACGATACGGCTGCAGCCGCGGCTACGCGCGGTCGGCGAGTTCTATGAGGACGCGACGGTAACCGCCCCACTCGCCGTTCAGGGCTTTGGAGACGCGGCTGACCGTGGTGGACGAGGCGCCGGTGCGCGCCTGTACCTCAACATAGGGATCCCCCCCGTCCAGATAGCGCGCCACCTGGAGACGCTGGGCAAAGTCGCAGATCTCGCGCGGAGTGCAGAGGTCGGTGAGGAACGCGCGAACGTCGTCGGCGTCCTCAAGGGTCAGGAACGCATCGACCAGCTGCTGCACGTCGGCCTGATCAAACATCTTCTCGATATTCACAAGACACCACCAGACTCCCTCGAAAACGGCAAGACCGATACTCAAGAAGACCAGAGAACCGGTCTTCTATTCACTGCCAATCTGCTCGCGGAAGTGTATCACACCACTACGCTAAAGCGCTCGAGCACACCAAGTCAACAACCGCCGCCGGTTGCGGCGCATCGGCGGATGGGCGGCCCTTGCAGCAGGCCTGGTTCGGTTGCCGCCCCGCACTAGGCGTGCCGGCCCGCGCAGCCCGACTCGGCGCTACAACCGTGGCAGCGTGGGCACGAGCGAGAGCCGCTCCGCCATCCCCTCGGTCCAGAGCACCTCGTCGCGATCCGTGATGATAACGGCCTCGATCCCGCTGATCCCCTCGATGAAGTCGATCGCCCGCTCGGCGCCCAGCATGAGCGCGGTGGTGGACCACCCGTCGCAATCAAGCGAGCAAGCGGCCACGATGGTCGCGCTCGCCACGTCCGTCTGCGCGGGCATGCCCGTCTTGGGGTCGAGGATGTGGTGGTAGGTGACGCCGCCGCGTGTGAAGCGCCGCTCCGCCACGCCGCTCGTCACCACCGAGCCGTCCCGCACTTCCACGATCGCGCGGCTATGGGCCTCGTCGAGCGGGTTCTGGATGCCGATGCGCCATGGATCGCCAGCGTGCACGGGCGGAAGCGAGGTCTCGTCCGCCGGCCGGCCACCGCGCACGAGCACGTTGCCGCCCAAGTTGATAACGAAGCGATCCACCCCGTGCGCCACCAGACCGGCCGCAAGGTCGTCCGCAATGTAGCCCTTGGCCACGCCGCCCAGGTCGAGCACTGTCTCGGGGTCCGTTATGGCGAGGGTGGGGGCACCGGCGCTAACCCAACCCAGCGCGATATTCCGATATCCCACGTGCGGGAGTGCGCGGGAGAGGGCCAACTTGCTCGGCACCACCCCCGTATGGAAGTTCCAGAGCGACGTGACCGTGCCCATGGTGATGTCGAACAGCCCCTGGCTCCGCTCGCAATAGCCCAGGGCCAAGCGCACGAGCTCGGCCGTCTCGGGAGCGATGGCAACCGGCTCCGGCGATGCGGCGTGGGCGCGCGCGATATCGGAATCGGAGCGTGTGCGCGAAAGCGCGTGCTCAAAGAACACGCACCGGTCCCGCAGCGCCAGCAGGGCCGGGTCGGCAACCTCGGCCGAAGCGTAGGCATGCACGTGCACGTCGGTGTTGAAGATGAAGAACGAGATGGCCCGCGAACCGTCCGCCGCCGTCCACGGCCGGGCGGTGAGCGGATCGCCGTACGTGTAGCCTTGCTGCGCCATAATCCCTCCCAAACAAGGCGCGGGGAAATCCCCGCGCCGCATGGGGAATACTCTCCCCGGTTTGAAGTTCATTATAAGAAGCCTAAGGAGCCTGCCATGCGCTTTCTGCTCAACTGGATCATGACCGCCATCGCGCTCGCCATCGCCGTCTGGTTCATACCGGGCCTCAGTGCGTTCGGCGCCGAGCCATGGCTCTGCTTTCTCTTCGTGAGCCTCTTCCTCGGCATCGTCAACACGCTCGTGAAGCCGTTTTTGAGCATCATCTCGCTGCCCATAACCTTCTTCTCGCTCGGCGTGTTCCAGCTCATCATCAACACGTTCATGCTCGAACTCGCCAGCTGGCTCTCGGTGAGCTTTCTGGGTGCGGGTATCAGCATCGCGAGCTTTGGCTCGGCGTTTGTCGGCGCGATCATCGTGAGCATCCTCTGCGCCATCCTCGGCGTGACGTACAACGAGGGTTAGCGACGAGGCGAGACCTACACCAGCTTGCCGTTGCAGTGGTCGATCATGTGCTGGATCATCTGCGCGGTAAAGCCGGCGTACTCGCGACGGCGATGACGGAGCTCGCCGTCGACCAGCTCGTCGAAGTCCACCTTGATCTTGATGTGGCGCTTGACGTTCACCACGCCCTCGCGGGTGAGGCAGCTCTCCTGCACGCGCTGCGGACCCAGGCCGAACACGAGCTTGGGGTTCAGCATGACGAACGGCTTGCCGTCGTCCCCCTCCACGGCGCAGATCGCCTTCGTCACGCCGATCTGGTTGGCTGCCAGGCACCCGGCGTCGGAAAGCGAGGCCAAGGTGTCCAGCACATCCTGGATGACCGGGGCGTCCTCCGCCGTAGCGGGCTCGCACGGCGTGGAGAGGATGGCGTCGTCGTGAATCAGTTCGCGAATCATGGGGGTCCCTTTCAATCGGTTGCGCCCGCTATTGTAGCCCAGGACGGGCGCCCGGCTGCAGCCGCGATGGGTCCAAAAAGTTACCGCTACATGACTTATCTTGGGCATTTTACGGAGCGACTCCCGCAGGGGCCGGATGTCCGCCCGCGCGCATACACTGAACGTTGTTCAGTCGCGACAAGTCGGAGAGGGACCCGAACGGGACCGGCGCGTCGCGAAAATCGCCTCAAGCGAAGGAGTGCACCATGAAGTTCGTATGCCCCGTGTGCGGTTACGTTGAGGAGTTCGACGGCGACGAGCTGCCCGCCGACTACAAGTGCCCCCAGTGCGGCTGCCCCGGCTCCAAGTTCACCAAGCAGGAGGAGAGCGCGATGAACTGGGCCGCCGAGCATGTCGTCGGCATCGCCCATGAGGGCAACGTCTCCGAGGACATCATCGAGGACCTGCGCGCCAACTTCAACGGCGAGTGCTCCGAGGTCGGCATGTATCTGGCCATGAGCCGCGTGGCCTTCCGCGAGGGCTACCCCGAGATCGGCCTGTACTGGGAGAAGGCCGCTCACGAGGAGGCCGAGCACGCCGCCAAGTTCGCCGAGCTGCTGGGCGAGGTCGTGACCGACTCCACCAAGAAGAACCTCGAGATGCGCGTTGAGGCCGAGAACGGCGCCACCGCCGGCAAGACCGACCTCGCCAAGCGCGCCAAGGCCGCTGGCCTGGACGCCATCCACGACACCGTGCACGAGATGGCGCGTGACGAGGCCCGTCATGGCCGCGCGTTCGCCGGTCTGCTGAAGCGTTACTTCGGCTAAGCCCCAACTCCCCTCGCCTCAAACAGGCAACAAAATGGACCCGCGACGGCATCGTCTCGGGTCCATTTTTCGTTCTCTCGGGCGACGATCCAGGCGCTAGGACGCCTGCTCCGCGCGCCAACGATGCGCGGTCTCGGCAAAATGCACCTCGTTGCAGAGCAGCTCGTGGCGCACGGCCTCGTAGCCATGCTCGCGCCCAAGCTTCACGATGTAGCCGTTGATGTAATCCACCTCGGTGGGACGGCCCTTGAACATGTCCTGGCACATGCTGGGATAGTGGTACTTGAGGTCGACGAAGCTCTGCATAATGGCGTCAACCTCCTGCTCACGGCTGATGCCGAGGTCGATGCCCGCGAGCTCGCAGACGTCGAAGCCCTCGTTCACCAGCTGCGTGCAAACGTGGCGCATATGCTCGTCCGCGCCGATCGGGCCCATCTGGATCTCGAACATGGTGCAGAGCGTGTTGCAGACGGAATTGAGCATGACCTTCGCCATGGACATGCTCATGATGTCGGGGCTCCACTCCGGACCGAGCTTTGCCGCGGTGAAGTCGGCGAACAGCTCGTCGCCCTTCGCGGTGCGCTCGTTGTCGTAGGCGCACACGTGCATGTACTCCTTACCGAGGGCACCCATGAAGTCCACGTCGCCGGGACCGGGCAGCACGGTGGCGATGACGGCCGTGCCGCCGAAGAGGTGCGCAGGATCGAAGTACTTGAGCAGCTTCTCGTAGTGCCCCATGCCGTTCATGGCGGTAAAGCAGAGCTGGCCCTTCTTGAAGAGCGGGGCGCAACGCTCGAGCATGCCGTCGAGCTGCATCTGCTTCATGAAGACGATCCAGCAATCGGGCTTGCCCGTGTACTCCTCGGGATAGTAGACGTCGATGGGCACCAGATGGCGGTTCTCGTGGTCGCGGGCAACGTAGACGCCGCCCTGCTCGCGAATCTTCTCGACGTTGGGCTTCCAGGTATCGATGAAGTCGACGTCCTTGCCCGCGTACTCCTTCAGGTGCACGCCATAGCGAAGGCCCATAGCACCGGCACCGATCACCGCGTATTTCATGCGATCTTCCTTTCTCGTACAAAACAGAGGGCTGCGTCGCGAACGGCGCAGTCCTCATCATATTCCCGTTTGGTGTTTGCCCTATGGCGGGACCAACCAGCAGCTACTCCTTCCGAGCGCGCAGCAAGTACACAGGCGCGCAGGCGCAAGCAAAAGCCCCATGGCCCCAAACCTACCTACTGCGTTTGGGGCCATGGGGCGCATCATCGGCGCGAATGGATGCTGCCGAGAAGGCTACTCAGCCGTGACCTCGAAGCTGCCGAACGGGCCGTCGAACTCGACCTTCCACGTGCCCTTGGTGAGGTGCACGGGCACGAAGACGGTGCCCACGGAGGCGCGCATACCGGCGGTGAACTTCTTGCCCTGGCTCTCCAGCTTGCCCACGAGCCACTGGAGCGACTTCACCGGGTTACCGAGGATCTCGGACGTATCCCCCTCCTTCACGAACTCGCCGTCGTGGAAGCACTTGGCGTGATAGCCCGCGAGACCGTCCACGGTGAGCTCGGAGCCGTCCACCTCCTTGCCGTACACCACGCAGCCGCCCACGGCGCAGTCGGAGACGACCAGATACTTGGGCAGCGTGGGGAACCAGTCATTAAAGCGGGCGTCGGGCACCTCCATATCGCCGGCAACGGTGCACTTGGCGAGCAGCTGCTCCAGCGTGTCCTCGGCGGAGAGGTCCTCCTTGGCCTTGAAGCAGAACTCCACCTCCACCAGCGGCTCGTTCAGACGGCCCAGGTCCACGGTGTAGGGCGCGGCGTGGAAGCGCTCGGCGAGCTGGGCGCCGTAGAGCGGGCAGTCGGACTCGAACATCTTCTGGGTCTCCTCGCTGGTGAGCGAGACCTTGTAGCCGCCCACCGCCTTGCCCTTGCTCGCCATGACCTTGTCCTGCACGGCGTAGGCAACCTCGACGTCATCCACGGCATCGGTCCAATCCGCCATGGTGAGGGGCTCGTTCTCGCCCGCATCGTTCTTGGCATAGGCGTGGTAGAGGGCCTCGGCGAGCTCGTTCTGGCGCGGGGTGAGGGTGAAAGACATGATGTGCTTCCTTTCGTGTTCGGAGAGAACCTCGGCGCGAATAAAAAACCCGGGAGCCGCAGTCGCGACCCCCGGGTTTCGATGGCCGCTCGCAAAGAAGCGAGCTGCCAAACATCTGCAGCTCGCTGCTAGCTGATAATGCTCGCAATGTTGATGCAGATGGTGCGCATGAGATACTCCCCCGTTTTGGAGCCGCGGTAGCGGTTCCCTTGTAGGACGCGACATAGTTTTGCGCTTTAGCAAAGTGAAGTCAACCTGATTTGTTTCCGTTCGGTGACATAGCAGGTAGAGCTAATGAAGCACTTGGTTCTGGTTAGATCTCCATGTTGAAGCAGCCCGCCTGGTCCAAGCTGTTGAAGGCAAGGGGCCGCCCCGCCCGATGAAGGCCGCGCGCCATGCCCGCCTCGTCTACCAAGGCGGCGAAGATCGTCCCCATCTGCTCCCGGCCGGGGAAGAACTCGGGATGCCACTGCACGCCGACCATGAAGGAGCGCTCAGGCGCCTCGATGCCCTCGATGAGCCCGTCGGGACTGTACGCGCTCGCAACCAGCAACGGGCTCAGACGCCGCACACCCTGATGGTGCATGGAGTTCACCTCGAGCACATCCGTGTGAAGGGCACGGTAGAGCCGGGTGCCGTGCTCCAGCCGCACCGTGTGGATGGACGTGCCAAAGTCGGCGGGCTGCGCATGCGTGATGCCGATAGGCGAACCCGAGACGGGCTGGAACTGGTCGCGCAGGTCCAGGTAGAGCGTACCGCCCAGAAAGACGTTCAGCATCTGCATACCGCGGCAGATGCCGAGCACCGGCAGGTCGTTCGCGAAAGCATAGGCGAGCACGAGCCGCTCGATGGCGTCGCGGCGGGGCGTGAGGAACGAAAGCTTCTCGTACTCGGCGTCCTCACCATACTGGGCAGGGTCCACGTCGTTGCCGCCGGAGAGCAGAAAGCCGTCCATCAGGGGCAGGACCGTGCGAAAGACCTCGATGTCATCGACGAGCGGGAGCATGACGGGGGCGCCGCCCATCGCGGCGATGGCGTTCTCGTAGCGTCCGGCCACGTGGAGCGCGCCATCGTCCGGCCTAAGCGAGGGCATGATGCCGATCAGGGGGCGATGCCCTACCTCCTGCATCTGTTGCTCCTCGCGCTTCATGGGCCATCCCCCTCCGAGTTCCCGCGAACCGTTGGCGTGTGAGTATAGCCCAAACGGCACCCGCTGCGGCAAGCGGTCGGGTTCGGCCGGAAGCGTGCGGGCACGCCATCCTAGTCCTGATCGTCTCCCACCTCGTAGCTATCGGCGGGAACCGCATCCGATCCGTCCGCGGGCTCCACCGCCTCGGGATGCTCGGCGGCCGCTGCCTGCTCGCGCGCCTCGTCGAACTTGGCCTTCATGGTCTTGTTACCCCAAGTGAGCCGGCGAATGGTGAGGTCATCTGCCTTGTCGTTCGCCAACCTAAGCTGGTTCTCGGAAGAGACGAGCGCGGCCTTGACCTTTTCCAGATGACGGATCGTGGTGTCGATCTCGCTGATGGCCTCGTTGAACTTCTTGCTCGCCGTGGCGTAGTTCTTGGCGAAGCCGGTCTTGAAGTCCTCCATCTTACGCTCGAAGTTCGTGACGTCGATGTTCTGCTGGCGCATGGCCACGAGCTCCTGCTTGTACGCGAGCGTGCCCAGGGCCGCGTTGCGCAGCAGGGTGATCATGGGGATGAAGAACTGCGGACGGATGACGTACATCTTGGGGTAGCGGTAGCTCACGTCCACGATGCCCTGGTTGTAGAGCTCGCTCTCCGGCTCGAGCAGCGTGACCAGCACCGCATACTCGCAGCCCTTGGCGGTGCGGTCGTGATCGAGCTTCTTGAAGAAGTCCTCGTTCTTGTGCTTGGTCGCCGTGGTGTCGTTCTCGTTCTTCATCTCGAACATGATGGAGATGACCTCGGCGCCGTCGCGCTCCTCGCGGAAGATGAAGTCGCCCTTGCTGCCCTCGCTCGCGTCGTTGTCCTTCTCAAAGTACGCATTGGGGAACGCCGTCATACGCAGGCGGTTGAACTCCGTCTCGCAGTGCTGCTCGAGCGTCTCGCCCACCATCTTGGTGGAAAGGCGAACCTTCATGTCGCGCAGGCGTTCGATCTCCTCGTCCTTGTAGCGGATGAGCTCGTCGCTCGCCTTCTTGGCCTGCTCGAGCTCGAGGGCGTGGCTCGCCGCGGTCTCCTGCTCGCGCGCCGTGCGCACGGCGATCTCTTGCGCGAGCTTGGAGCGCGCCTCGTCGCGCTCGTGCTCGGCGGCGGCCACGGCGCGCACGCGGGCGGCCTCCGCGACGCTCTCCTGCTCGCGCAGCTTGAGGCGTAGCTCGTCCGCTTGCCGACGCGCTTCCTCCGCGCGCTCGCGCTCCTCCTGGCGGGCCTCGAGCACCGTCTTCTCCATGGCGGTACGGAACTCGTTGTCGGCGGCGTCGAGCTGGGCCTTGAGCGCGGCGATCTGGGTATCGCGGGCGGCGAGGTCAGCCTGGAGCTGCTGCTTGGTCTCGGCAGCGGCTTTCTCGCCCGTAAGGTCGCGCTCGCGCTCGGCGGCATCGAGCCGGGCGGTGAGCTCGGCGATCTTCTGGTCCCGCGTGGCGGTTGCATCCTTGAGTTCGCGCTCCGCATCCGCCGCGGCCCGCTGGGCGCTCTCTCGCGCGGCGGCGCGGGCGAGCTCGAGCGCCTGCTCCTTCTCGAGCTTCATATGCTCCTCGCGCTCGTGCAGCTGGCGCGCGAACTCACGGTCGCGGACCTGCTTGGCAATGTCTGCATAGCCGGATTCATCCACCTGGAACACCTGACCGCAGTGGGGGCATTTAATCTCGTTCATAGAAGCTTCCTTTCAAGCGGCGTTCGTCGCGCAATCCGTATTGGGCAAGCATAACCCCTCGCACGGACACACAGGGGCGCGTCGAAGCGGCGCCCCACGACGGCGCGTTGCTGGACCGGTTCGGCGCCGCCGGGGCGGGAGCTGCGCTGCGGGAGCTAGCAGCACGGTGCGGGCACGATGACGTCGTAGCGCACGGCCTTGCCGGCAACGCTATGACTCGGCTTGACGTTTGCCAGATACGGACCCTTGACCGGGCGTTTCACCACCACCTTGCGCGGACGGGCGGCGATGGCGGCGGCGAGCAGCTCCTCCCCCTCGCTATCCTCGCACGGCCGCTCCAGGCGGTGGAGCAGCTGGAACTTCTTCTTCACCGCCGCGCTCTTTCGGCGCTCGGGGAACATCGGGTCCAGATAGACGACGTCGGGCGGCGTGGCGAGGGCGCGCAGGGCCTCGATGCTATCGCCCGCGCGCACGTGCATACGGGCGGCGATATCGGCGAGGTCCGGATCATCGAGCGCGCGGGCGAGCGCGTCTTCCAGCAGAGCGGCGATCACCGGGTCGCGCTCGCGCAGCGTCACCTCAAAGCCGGCTGCGGCGAGCAAAAATGAGTCCTCCCCCAAGCCCGCCGTGGCGTCCATGCATGTTGGTGCCCCCTCCAGGCTACGTACCCGCGCCGCACGGACCAGCAGCTCGCGACCAAGGCGGTTCCGCCGAACGCGCGGCAGCATCTCGCGAAAATCCTGACGAAGCTCCATGCCAGACCCCGCGAGCGTCAGACCGTCTTGCTCGCGTCGGAGCTCCAAGCCTTCTGGCAGGTCAAAGCCACTATCGTTCTGCATTGCGCCCCCGGACCGCTCTCATGGAAATATGGACCATCCTAGCAAACGATTCGCTCATCTTGGTGCGGGCGCAGCGGGACGTTGCTCCAGCTCCATGGTGTACAGCGGCTTATACAGGGCGCCGTCCTTGGTTAGCGTGCTCTTGAACAGCATACGCGTGACGCCTTGGCAGGTGCCGGAAACGGCAGGGTGGGCAGTGTTTCCCGCTGGAATCGAACGCGGCGCGCGAGGGTCACGTGCGGCCGGAAGGGTTTCTCATCGAACGCAAGGCCACGCTGGGAAAGCTGCTCGCGCACACGGCGGGACAGATCGCTGATCTGCGGCGTTTCTGCGACCCCCATCCAGAGCGTGGCGGTGCGACCATGGCCGAAGCTACCGAGGCCCCGTGGCGTCAGCTCGATGGGAGCGAGCCCCTGGCAGGCATCGTCCAACGCCGCTACCGCCGCCGCAGCACCCGCCTCGTCCACCTCACCGAGAAAGGCGAGGGTGACGTGGTAGTTCAAGCGGGGCACGAAGCGCCCCGTCACATATGCAGCCAGCTCGCGGGAGCACGCCGCGAGCTCATCGGTGAGCGACTCGGGTAGCTCGAGTGCTATGAATGCGCGCATGAAGGCCACCTTTCCCGAGTTGAGAGCGGAAGCATCTGGCCTGGTGCTTCCTCAGAATTGTGTGTTTTCCCATAGTCTACCGTTCGGTTTTCGGATGGCGCGCCGTCGTATCGGAGGGCGATCGAATCGGCCGGGCGCCGTGCGATCGGGCGGCGGGCCGGGCGCTATTCCGATGCGAACTTCTGGCTCCCCCTCACCAATCCCTACTTCATCTCGCTTTCCAAGCAGATGAGACTGTGCCCTCGCTGCGGTGCGAAGACGCGCATCGACGGCACGCTGAGCGGTGATGTTGCCAAAGAGCTCTGCGACGAATGCGGGTACTTCAGAGGCCTCCTCGCCCCCGGATGGGCCATGGGCAAGCGCGTGGAGGAAGCGCGCACGCCATCGCCGTTCACCGTCATCGACGGCGGGGGGCGGTAGGTCGAACCGACTCGATGGCCTCCTCAGCTGGGGCGCCCCCGGCGCAGAACGCATGAGATTGCGCTGTTCTCGAGCGTGAGCGCACCGAGGCGCCGTTCGACTCCGAGAAGACGGGCTCATGCAGGAAGAAACTCGCCATCTCGTCGTATATGCGCTGCACCCCTCGTCGAGCTCCCTGGCCTAGCCGAACTCAACCAGGATGCGCGCGACGCAGTCACCCTCTCCTCGCGAGTTGGTCATGGGGATTCGCACGGGATGGAGCTATTCCAAGTCGAGATGTCGATCCAAGACGTACACCGACATCGCACTGAAGACAACCGTGAATGCCACCTGCACGAGCAGGAGGAGTGTATACGTTGTGGCCAGCACATTTGCCACGAGCAGCCATACGAGGGCGAGCGTCGCGAAGGCGGCGGCCTTGGCTAGTCCTGGGTGCTTCCTCGCCATGCTGCCCAGTGAAATGCCCGCAAAAAGCCATGACACGGCTGAAGCGGAGAAGACGAGAAAGGAGATGGCTGCCACGCCGGCGCACTTTGCCACCCCCAGCATCCCCGACTGCGCCGAGAAGACTGATCCGAGCGAGATCGACCCGAGGCCCTCGAGAAGAGACTGTCTGGCAGCAGGGTTAATGAGGACGACAGTTATGACGACGGTTATGAAGAACATCGCGAACGCGACGATACTCATAAACGCGGTGAACGTTGCCCAAATGAGCCCGTTGATGGTCTTGTCGGCCACATGTTCAGCAGCACGTGCCGGCAGGACGTTGGTGAGATAGCCACGGCTCCCAAAGAGCGTGTCGCGGTAGTTGTGCGCCACGAGCATCAGCATTATGACGCTTATCGCCACGAACAGGAGAAGCCAGGCAGTCATCATGACCATCAAGACGACAGAAAGAGCGTCATCTGCGGTGTAGACCTTGTTTCCCTTCACGCCAAGAAGTGCCCCCATGACAACGGACAGCGCGACAAGCGCGGCATAGAGTGGACCCATGGTTCTTCCGACCTCGCGGAAGTCGTACTTGAAGAGTGTGCCTAGCATGCGAATACCTCCCTGAAAAGACTGTCTACGCTCTTGCCGGTGCGCTCGCGCAGGTCTTCGGCAGACTCGTGAAGCACCACATGACCCTGCTTGAGGAAGACGACGTCGTCGAGCACACTTTCGATGTCGGCGATGAGGTGCGTTGAGATGAGCACGAGCGAGTCTGGCGAGTAATTGGAGATGATCGTGCGCAGAATGTAGTCGCGCGCCGCGGGGTCGACGCCCGCGATGGGCTCGTCAAGCAGGTATGCATGGGCGCGTCGGCTCATCGTGAGGATGAGCTGGACCTTCTCGCGCGTACCCCGGGACAGCTCCTTGAGGCGGCCCGATGCGTCGAGCCCCAGGTCCGCGAGCATGCCCAGAGCACGCTCGCGGTCAAAGTCCGCGAAGAAGTCCTCGTAGTAGTCGAGCAGCTGCGCTGTGCTCATGTACTCGGGCAAAAAGTCGCGGTCGGGCAGGTAGGCCACCTTGGCCTTGGTCTTTACGCACGGAGCCATGCCCTCTATGAGGACCTGTCCCGACGTCGGCTTGATAAGGCCGTTTGCAAGCTTGATGAGTGTCGTCTTGCCTGAGCCGTTCGGCCCCAAAAGGCCAATCACCTTGCCCGCCTCGAGCGAGAGGTCGATGCCGTCGAGCGCCGCAACCTCCCCGTATCGCTTTGCCAGCGTCTTGCATTCCAGAAGCGCCATTATCCTTCATCCTTCCAGGCGGCAACCGCCGCCACAATCTGATCGTCATCCATACCAATCGCGCGCAGCTTGCAGTAGAGGTCGGCAATGATCCCCGATGCGAGCTGCCCGCGTAGGACCTCGAGCACTGCGGCATCTTCCGTCACGTACCTGCCGCTCGTGCGCTCGGTGCGCAGGATGCCCTCCTGCTCGAGCTGTGCGAGGGCGCGCTGCATCGTGTTGGGGTTCACCCCCGCTTGAACGGCCAGGTCGCGCACCGAAGCGATCTTCTCTCCCGGGACGAGTCTGCCGCCCGCAACGTCAGACTTGATGCGCACGGCAATCTGGCGCCAGATGGGCAAACCGTCCGCAAAGTCCCATGGCACAGGCATCACCTCCTTGTCTTATTGTATTACTTAGATAGTACAGTAAGACAATAGCGGGGCCCGTCAAGCAAATTTCGTTGAGGACTCAGGTTGCCATCGGGGACGTTCTTAAACGGCTAGCCGTCGGGGACAGTCTTCACAGCCGGGCGAGTGAACTGCGTCCCCAAGTGCCGGCAGGAAAGGAACGTCCCTAAGCGCCGAAAGAGTGTACCTTTTGATTAGTCGTTAAAAAACATCCCCGATGACTAATCGTAAATTCGAACATGTGTTTGTGTTTTTACTCGTTTGGCGCTACAATCGAAATAGGGATCATCCTCGATCTAAGGAAACGCAAATACTCTCCCACCTCTTTGAAACCGCCAGGGAAAGGAGTATACTTCTGCTTGACAGAAGTATCAGATGCCATGAAATTCAAAGACTCCGACATCGAGCTCTTTTGGATAGATCCCGAACGCTTCACTCCTCGTCGCGTCCCGCCAGACTGCCGGAAAGCTCTGTACAGGAAACTCCAGATCCTTGACGCCGCCTGCGATCTTAGGGATCTCCGAATTCCTCCGAATAACAGGCTGGAGAAGCTGAAGGGCGACCGGGCGGGACAGTACAGCATCAGGGTCAACTCTCAATGGCGCCTCTGTTTTGCTTGGACCGATAAAGGACCCGAGAGGATTGAGTTCTGTGACTACCATCAATAGCTACATCTCCACGCCTGGCGAGATCCTCGTCGAGGAGTTCCTCGAGCCCATGGGGATATCTCAATACCGTCTGGCCAAGGCCATCCATAAGCCACAGTCCGCGATTTCGGACATCGTTCACGGTCGTCGCTCCATTACGACCGAAATGGCATGGCTTCTTTCGCAGGCCCTTGGGACCACCCCGGAGTTCTGGCTCAACCTGGAAATGACCTACCAGATCAAGACCTTCGACTCGAGCAAACTGCCGCCCGTAGTGGCTTGCTGCTAGAAATACCAATCCCTACTTTATCTCGCTTTCCAAGCAGGTGAGACTGCGCCTTCGCTGCAGTGCTAGGACGCGCATCGCCGGCACGCTGAGCGGTGATGTCGCCAAAGAGCTCTGCGGCGAATGTGGGTAGTCGTTGGACGTTCTTAAACGACTAGCCGTCGGGGACAGTCTTCGCAGCCAGACGAGTGAACTGCACCCCAAGTGCCGGAAGGGTGTCCCTTTTGGCTAGTCGTTAAAGAACGTCCCCGATGACTAATTTACGGGTTGATGCTCCCTCGCACCAGGCGGTCCTGGAACATCTTGAGCACCGGCGACTTGCCGCTACGACGCATGCAGATCAGGTAGTAGACTTCAAGTTAATCGGGGAGTAGCATCTATGTTAATCAGGTAGTAGAGGCTGCGGCGTTGACACGAAGACGGCGCGCGACTGGCTCTCGATACTCGAGACGAGCCACATCGTCTACCTGCTCGAGCCCTATTTCTCGAATGCGCGAAAGCGGCTCATCAAGACGCCGAAGCTCTACTTCCTCGACACGGGCCTCGCCTGCAACCTCATAGGCATCGACAGCCCGAAAGAGCTGATGACGAGCCCGCAGTACGGGGCGCTGTTCGAGGCCGCCATCATCGACGAGGCGCTCAAGACCTTCTATGCGGAAGGCGGGACGCCGCAGCTCTCGTTCTGGCGCGACGGCAATAAGAACGAGATCGACCTCCTCGTCCAGCGCGGTCTCAGGGCCGTGGAGGCCGTGGAGATCAAATCCTCTGCCACGTACAAGCCGAAGTACTTCGACGCGCTGGCCGGCATATCAGAGCGCGACCTCGGTCTGGACCCCTCTGCTCGCGCCGTGGTCTACGGCGGGAATGAAAACGCCGAGACGCAGCGCGGCGGGCTCGTGTCGTTTCGGAAGGCGTGGAGGCTCTTCTCCAGCGGCGCACTGGAGCATTGCTAAGAGCTGTCCGCAAGATGGAGAGGGTGCCCTGGCAATATCGACGAAGGCCGCGTCTGAGATGCACTCGCCCAGACGCGGCAAGCCTGCTCCCCTACGCCTCGAACCGATCCGCGACGCGCACGACCGGGACCGCGCACAGCAGCGCGAGGGCGAACGCCAATATGAGTGTAGGCGGCTGTCCCCGAGTGCCGGCAGAAAAGGAACGTCCCTAAGTACCGAAAGAGTGTCCCTTTTGACTAGTCGATAAAGAACGTCCCCGATGACTAAAGACTGGGAGTTCGATGCGATTTCGTCCGCCTTTGCTCCGATGTCGCTTTCCGTTGCTTGCCGCAACGCCTCGTTGCGGGCAACAATCGGGCCGGGGCCTAGCGAAGGGTCCGCCTGCCGCTTCTCTTTGCCGGCTTGGCAGAGCTGGGCGAGCGCGAGGCAGGCGGCGCCTATGCCGAGCAGGCAAAGGGCGGCAAGCGCCAGGTGCCGTGCCTGTTCATTGACGGCAAGCCGCTGTACGAGTCCAGCGACATCATCGCCTGGTTCGAGCAGAACGCATAACAACCCCCGCGCGCCAAGCGTCCATCCAATACGGCACCACTAACGCAGCAACGCACGCAAGGCGGCCCCGCTGTTCCAGCTGGGTCGCCTTATTTGTTCGTTACGTCTCCCTATGCTCCTAAAGTATCGAAGGGAACAACTACAACGCCATCAGATCTCATACGAGCTATCCCACCGACGCCTACAATGACAGCCTTGACTGCCGGGGGCTTTTCTCCGCGCTCCGTCATCTTGCGTTCAAGCGCTAGAAGACTTGAAGCCGCTTGGTCTTCCTGCATGTAGCCGAGTTTCACCTCAAACGCACCCCAGGCACCGTCTTTACGTTGGACAATCAGATCGACCTCGAGATTGGAGTCGTCCCGATAATGCATGACCTCGGCGCCCATGAGGCGTGCATATACCAACATGTCATGCGTCACAAGCGATTCAAACATAAATCCGAGCGTCTTTAGGTCAGACACAAGGGCTTCCGGCGTCGCTCCCAACGCCGCCGCCGCCAATGATGGATCAACAATGTGGTGCTTCTTTGCCGACCTGATTCGTACCGGCGATCTTAGCGCGGGATTCCATGCGGAAATATCATCAACGAAGAATACCCTCGTCAACGCATCGATATAGCTGGAAACCGTTGAAGTAGAGATCGGCGCCAGTCCAGCCATTCCGGTATCTGCCACCACCGTCCTCTTCGCCGCCAGCGTTGCCTCATTGCGAGCCAGCGCGCTGATGAGCCTCCGGACCATCTCTGGTTTGCGCGTCCGACCGTCTATCCGGCTCAAATCCTCGCTCGCCACGGCATCAATATACGATGACGCAATCATCATCGCTTGGCGATCCGTAAGCCTTGCGGCGACCGGCCATCCACCCCGGCACACCACTGAAGCGATATCCAAAACTGTTCCCGACGAAAGCCCTTCTGGTTTGGCTCCTTCAAACAATGCACGTAAAGAAGTGCCCCCGCTGCTTTTTCCAAGCTCGAACTGCGTGAGCGTATCCATCCGCACGCGTCCAATTCTTCCCGCTCCGCTGTGCAATGGCTTATTTAGGTCGAGCGGCGTCGCAGAGCCGGTGAGGAGAAATTGACCAGCTTCACCCCGGGCTCTGTCACATTCGTAACGAACGGCATCCCATAGGGACGGCACTTCCTGCCATTCATCAATCAAACGCGGGCGCTCTCCCGCCAGCGCAGAAGTAACATCAAGCTCAGCAAGTCGCTTGTTCCGATATCCACCGGTTGGATCGGCAATATACAATTCCGATTTTGCCGCGCGCGGCAGACGTCGACTTTCCGCACCACTTTGGGCCTTCAACTAAAACGGCACCAAAGGTTTCCAAATTATCTCGTAGAAGCTTATCTGTCAGTTGTGCAATATACACCCTGCGCTTCCTCTAGTTAATTTCATTTTACGCGTTTTTCGAATGATTCGTTACGCGGTTTTCGAATGACGACGCATGCCGCTTGATATGGAGAGGGTCGGCTTCCAATCTGAACCCGCTACAGCAGATCCCCCAACACCTCTCGCCAACGCCGCCGAAGACGCTCGAGCGTCCAAGCTGCGTTGACGAGGCGCGTTGGAGAGCCCATCGGCGATGCCGGTGTTGTGCTGGATGTAGCCCTCGACGAGGAGGTTATCTGTTTGATGGGATTCGTATACTTCGAGGAGAAGATGGAACCGTTATCAGCGACGACGGCAAACCTATTCTTCAGTATGTATGGGGCAAGTACTGGGTAAACAACCATGCACGCATTCTCAAGGCTTCCTCAATCTATTGCCGTTCACCGTCATCGACGGTGGGGGGCGGTAGGTCGAACCGACTCGATGGCCTCCTCGGCTGGGGAACGCGCCACCCAGATAGTCAGCCAGGTCTTGCGGATCATCCAACTTCACCGTGTAGGGCAGGCCACCATAGGCAAGGTAGCGGTTGAACAGGCTATCTGCCGGAACCTCCGGAAACGCCGAACGATATTCCGCAAAGGAGAGGGACAGCACATGAAGCTCAACGTACCTGCCGGTGAGTGCTGATGTTCTCCTGCAACGGCCTGGTGGGCACGAAGAACCGCTTCGGGCGCCACTCCGAGGAGTGCGGGGCCCGCGGCATGCGGCACAACAAGGCGCTGAAGGCCGTAGCCAGGAAGCGTCTCAAGGCCATCTACTCGATCATGAGGAGGCCGAGACCCTACGAGGAGCGGCCCGGGACATAGCCGGGGCGACGGGGGGGAGTCGGAAGGTGCGCCCGCCGGACGGGCGAAGCATGCCGCGACGGCGGCCCCGACAATCCAGGCCTTACTTGACAAGGACTAAGGAGACACCCCCTCCCGCCACGCGATGACTAGCTCCGCAAATTGTCCGGCTCGGCACCAGCGTAGAACAACTGCAAGCCAAGAGGATTCGTGAACTCGTTGGCCGACGCCGTCGTCCGCGCCATCTCAAACGAGGCCAACGCCGAGTCGAACCCCGTGCAGCCCCAACCGGCAAGGCCCAGCACGAGCCCCGCACCGATCATGACAGCCGCCACGAGGTGCACGAGATTCCAAGTGGGATGCATGGAACCCCACTCCCACCGGGGCACCTCGGAGCGAACGAAGGGGGACGCGACGGCGCGAGCGCACCAGACGATTGCCCTGACCAGCAGCTTCGAAGCGGCAACGGCCAGATGGATGCCGAACACCCCCACGCCGGCAACGGCGACGCCACAGCCAAGCCCCATCAGCGCGCCGGCGACGCTCCCCGCCTTGACGCCCGCCACAAGGTACAGGAGGCCGATGGGAGCCCCGAGTAGCATCGACGCGGCAATAGCCCATACAGCCACAAGCAGACCGAAGAGGCCAATGAAGCATCCGATGACCGCTATGATCACGCCGAGGGTCAGGGGAATCCACACGGGCGAACCGATCACGGCGGCCACGACGAACGCCACAAACCACGACCTCGGGGTCTTGGGCGACCTGAGCCGCGCCGCCGCCCGCGGGACGGCGGGCATCTCGGAGATGATGCGCGCCGCGGCCTCCGCCGGGGGCTCGAGCGACCCAACGGCCTCCTCCTCGGAGACACCCGCCTCGACGCGATCGTCGACCATCTCCTCGTAGAAGGAGACAGCACGATCAACCTCGTCCTTTGAGAACGCGGCAAGCCCCACCCTCAGCTCGGAGAGATACTCGTCCTTCGTCATGATTGCTTCCCCGTTCCATCAGTCGTGATTGCCGTCTCGATGTAGTCGTAGACCGCCCGGACCTCTGCGCGCTCCGCCCGGAACCGCTCGAGCGCCTCGCGCCCAGCCTCCGTGGCCAGGTAGTACTTGCGGAGCCTCCCGTTGTGCTCAGACGAGCGAACGGATACCTGGCCGGCCCTCTCAAGGCGCTTGAGCACCGGGTAGAGCGTCGACTCCGTGAGCCCCAGCGCCTGGGGCACGTTACGGATGATCTCGTAGCCGTACGACTCTCCCCCGCATACCGAGGCAAGCACGCACGCCTCCACGAAGCCGCGCTTCATCTGCGGGTCCATCGCGTCACCTCATCTCATTCGCTGTAATACCCGTCGCTGTCTTATACTATGCGTTATGTAGTGTGTTGTGTCAACAGGTATATGAGAAAGATGAAAGTCATTAGCTGATTGGGACGCGAACTCTCCCGGGGTCGGAAGACGCTGCCCCTACCCCGCTGGGAGCTCGAAGGTGAAGGTCGTGAGGCGGCCGGGGTCGCTCTCGCAGGAGATGGAGCCGCCGAGGGCCTCGGCGCGGCGTCGGGCGATGGAGAGGCCGAGGCCGTAGCCCTCCGCGCCCGAGCCGCCCTCGTCGGCGTACTTGACCGCGTTGGCGAGCAGCTCGCCCAGCACGGCCGAGAGGTCGCCCACAGCGCTACGGCAGCCGCTCCTCCGTCTCATCCAACCAGTCGCGCACGACGCCGAGGGCAAGCGGGAGGTTTCCGACCTGGCAGTGCTCCGCCGCGTGCTCGGCATCGGTGAAGACGCGCGTCGTCACGCTGTTGGCGTTCACGAGCTCGCGCGCCACCTGGCCGAGCCGCCGAAGCGGCACGTACTGGTCGCGCTCGCCCGCGAAGAGCAGCACGTCCTGCCGCACGAGCGGGCCCAGGCCCGCGAAGCTCCAGCGCTCGAGCTCGTAGAGCAGCTCGTGCGGGCTGTCCGTCCCCGTGATGGCCAGGGCCTGCTGTAGCTTCCATGCCATGTCGTGGTCACGCGCCGCGAGGCGGCTAACGGCAGCATCGAGTACGCCTGAGGCGCGGCACCACACGAGGGACTCGAGCGCGACGCCCGCGGGCCGGGGCAGGCGGATCTCCAGCGCGTCAAACATCCGATAGAACACGTCCATCGCCACGGCGCGCGTGATGCGCGGCTCGAACGCCGCCGCACGCATCACAAGCAGCCCGCCGAGCGACATCCCCATCGCGGCGCAGCGCTCGATCTCCAGCGCGTCAAGCACTGCCCCCACGGGGCGCTCCCAGGCGAGCGGCATGGCGAGGCCGCGCATGAGCGCCGTCCCCTGGCCGGGCCCGTCGAAGATGACGACGTCGCGCCCGCAGTCGCCCAGCGCGCGCAACCAGCCCGCCATCTCCTCCATATAGCTGTCGAACCCGCCGAACAGCAGGAGCGGCTCCGCCGAGTGCTCGGCGGCGGTGCGGATTCGTAAGGCGGGCAGGCTCGACCCCGCGTAGGGGACTTCCAGGCGCTCCAGCTCGGGGCCGTCCCACCCGGCGTAGAACTCGCGGCGGAACCCCGCGACGGCCGTGCGCTTCGTCTCGGAGTCAAGCGGCTCGTAGAACGCCGCAGCGCCCCAGTAGCCCGAGGCGACGGCGTGGTCGCCGGCTACCTCGCGCCGGCGGGCAAGCTCCGACCAACAGGGGTACCAGTCCCCGGCGGTGCGGAGCTGGGGGATGACCTCGGCGAGGTCGCCTTTGACCGATGGGTCGAGCTCGGGGTGGGTGAAGCGGTTGAGCTGCAGATCGAACTGCTCATCCCCGGTGTATGCGTGGAACATGATGCCTCCCGGCGGTTTCGGTTTCGGGGAGATTCTCGTGCCGGAGTGCCATGCTGGCCACAAGCAGTATCGTATGGGATGTAGGGTATCGAACAGTTTGTCCGAAATTGGTTGGAATGGGGGCTAGGCGTGGGAGACCTAAGGACGGAGAAGTCGGAGGAGGCCATCCGCGCAGCATTTTTCGAGCTCGTGCGCGAGCGTGGATTCGAGCGCGTGACGGTCGGTGAACTGTGCCGCCGCGCCCGCGTGGGACGCTCGACGTTCTACGACCACCACGAGGACAAGTATGAGCTGCTCAGCTGCCTGGTCGGGGAGGTCTTGACCCGAGCGCAGGCCATGATGGAGGAACGGTTCGCGGCGGCCTCGGACGTAGCGGCGGTGGTCGGCGGGGCGTACGCGTGGTTTGAGAGCGAGCGCGACGAGTTGTCCTGCCTGCTGACCATCCACGTCCCCGAGGCTGACCTCGCGGCGCAGTTCCGCGCCCTGTTGGAGGAGGGCTTCGAGGAGCGGCTTGTGGGCGGTGGGGGCACCGGGAACGGTACGCCCACCGTGCCCGTCGAGCTGCTCGCCAAGCTCTACGCCTCAAGCGCGCTCACCATGCTCGAGTGGGTGCTTGTGCATGGGAGCGAGGATGGTGCAGCAGCGACGTTCGTCGACGAGGCATGGGCGCGGTTGATGCCGTTGCTCGGGTGACAAATCGGTCGGGTCGATTTGTCACGATCAAGTCGAATTGTCACGGAGTTGCTGGAACCAGACGCCGGAAGAAACCAGCCCACTCGCGCTCAACCCGAGGCTACCGCACCGAGTCCCACTGGTCCGCGGTGACGAGGCGACAGACAGTGTCGTGCGACTCGCCCACGAGCGGGTAAGCCACATCCCTCTGTTCGAACGCCGGTGCCATACCGCACTTTTCCATCACCCGACCAGAACCATCGTTCGAGGCGAAGTGCAGGCCCCAAACGGCCGGGGCGCCCAAGGTTCCGAATGCGTACTCGAGCACCGCTCCGAGCGACTCCGTCATGTAGCCCCTGCCCCAGAGGGAGCGACCGATCCAGTAGCCCACCTCGAGCGCACCCTCGCCCGCGAGCCTGCCGAAGTGCTCCCGGAGCTCGGGAGCAGAGTCAAAGCAGTCCAGGAGCTGCGAGCTGAACGGCTTGAGGGCGATGCTGCCGACCGGACCGTCCCCTTCGAACTTCACGATGATCGCCCAGTTGTTCTCAACGGCGAGGACGTCCCGGACGATCCGTGCACTCTCATCGACGCTCGCGTGCGGAGGCCAGCCGGCGCGAGGGCCGACCAGAGGATCTGACGCGTATCGGAAGACCGACGCTGCCTCCGTGGCATCGTTCACGCGCCACGCCCGCAGCAGCAGGCGAGATGTCTCGATATCCCTCATTGGAAACCTCTGTCTCAGGACCTCAAGAGCGATTGCACGTCTCATCGGCAATTGTAGGGGTGAGCCCAGGCACCTGCCCCCGAGAGCGGCCGCCTACATATCTTCTCAGATTCCGGTCGGACGTCTTCGGCTGCACGTGCACCTTAGATGACAAATCGACCTGACCGGTTTGTCACCTCGCCGGGAGCTCGAAGGTGAAGGTCGTGAGGCGGCCGGGGTCGCTCTCGCAGGAGATGGAGCCGCCGAGGGCCTCGGCGCGGCGTCGGGCGATGGAGAGTCCGAGGCCGTAGCCCTCCGCGCCCGAGCCGCGCGTACGAGCGGCGTCGCCGCGCCAGAGGCGGTCGAAGACGCGGGGCACGTCGGCCGGAGCGATCCCGGGGCCGGTGTTGGACACCGAGACCGCGACGCGCCGCCCACGGCGGGCGGCGGAGACGGCGACCGACCCGCCCTCGTCGGCGTACTTGACCGCGTTGGCCACGAGCTCACCCAGCACGGCCGAGAGGTCGCCCTCCGCACACGCGACGACCGTGCCGGGGGCGACCGACGCGGAGAGGGACACCCCGCGCGTCGCCGCGCGGGCGGCGACGCGCCCGACGAGCCCCGAGGCGACCGCGGAGGCGTCGCAGGTGCCGACGCCGTCCGCGGCCGGCCCGCGCGCCGCGTCGAGCAGCCCGCGCACGAGGCCGTCCATCTCGTCGAGGTCCTGCCTCAGGTAGCCCGTCCAGCGCGCCTGCTCGCCGACGGTGCGGCCGGGGCTCGCCGTGAGGGCGTCGAGCGTGGCCGACATCGAGGCGAGCGGCGTCTTGAGCTCGTGGGAGGCGTCGGCCACGAAGCGCTCCTGGCGCTCCCAGGCCTCGGCCGCCGGGACGAGGGCCCGCGAGGCGAGCGCGCGGCACGCGACGGCGGCGAGCGCGGATCCCGCGAGCCACGCCGCGGCGAGCACGAGGCCGAGCGAGCGCAGCGCGAAGGAGGCCTTGGTCACGTCGACGAGCAGGACGGTGCCGCCCGCGCCGTCCCCGGCGGAGAAGGACTCGGCGCCGGACCCGCCCGCGACGGATCCGGTGTCCAGGCGCTCGAAGCGCCACTCCCGGCCCAGGGCCGTGACGGACCCCGAGGCGGCACCCTCCGGCACGGCGGCGGCCAGGGCGGCGGCGTCCGCGCCGGAAAGGCCCCCCGTCGCGTCGGCAGCCGAGCCGCCCGCCAGCGAGAGGCGCACGACCGGGTAGGGGCCCGCCACCGCCACGGCGGCCGCCCCGTCCCCGGCGAGCGGGGACTCGCCCGCGGCCTGCTGAAGCGCCGCGTCGGCCTCCGAGGCATACCCGCGCGCCGACCAGAGCCACGCGCCGGCCAATGACGCGGCGAGCACGAGGGCCATGAGGGCCGAGGAGGCGAGGGCCATCCGGCGGCGCAGGCGCGCGAGCTCGGGAGGAAGGGCGCGCCGCCCCTCCCGCGCCCTCACCGCGCGCCCCCGGCCGAAGCCTCCCGCAGGGCGTAGCCGGTGCCGCGCACGGTGGCGACCTCCGCTGTGGCCCCCGCCTCGGCGAGGCGCAGGCGCAGGTCGTGCACGAGCACCTCGAGGCGGTTGCCTCCGCCGGCCGTCCCCGGCCCCCAGACGCGGTCGATGAGGTCGCGCTTGGCGACGACGCGCCCGGGCCTCGCCATGAGCTCGGCGAGCAGCTGGCACTCGCGCGCCCTGAGCGCGACGGCGGCGCCCCCCGCCGCGCGCAGCTCGAGCGAACCCTCGTCGAGCTCGAGGCCGAGGGCGTGCAGCGGCCCCGCCTCCTCGATGGCCCGGGGCCGGCGGCAGACGGCCCGGACGCGGGCGAGCAGCTCCTCGGCGTGGAAGGGCTTCACGAGGTAGTCGTCGGCTCCGGCGTCGAGCCCGGCCACCCGGTCGGGCACCGCGTCGCGGGCGGTGACGAGAATCACCGGGGTCGCGTCGCCGGCCTCCCGCATGCCGCGCAGCACGTCAAGGCCGCCCATGACGGGCAGCATGACGTCGAGCAGCACGCAGTCGTAGGCGCCCGCGGCGGCGAGCTCAGCGCCGCGCCCGCCGTCCGTGGCCACGTCGGCCGACCAACCCTCGCCCCTGAGTATCTCGGCGACCGCCTCGGCGAGCCGCCACGCGTCCTCGACCACGAGAACCCTCATGCCTCCCCCTTCCGCTTGGAACCGCGCGCCCGCGATGCTACGCGGGCTCGCTGAGACGGGGCTGAGACGCCCCTCAAAGGTTCGTCTCAGCTTGCCCGCCCATAGTGGCCGCCGTCAACCGAGGCCGAGAGGAAAGGAAGGCGCGGCACATGGAGCACACGATTCGGAAGGGAGGGGCGGCGGCGCGCGGGCATCGGGCCGCCCGCGTCGCGGCGTCGCTCGCGCTGGCCGCGGCCGTCGCCGGCGCCTCGGCGTGGCTGTCCGCCACGCTGCTGTTCCCGGCAAGCGACGCCAGCGCGGCGCCCGACACGAAGGCGGCGAGGAGGGGCTCGCTCACCGAGACGGTGACGGGAACGGGCAAGCTCGCCGCCGCGTCCTCGGCGGCGGTGACGGCGCCCGTGGACGGGACGGTCGCCGAGGTGAAGGTGACCGAGGGCCAGCAGGTCTCCGCCGGCGACGTCCTGCTCACCATCGCGAACCCGCAGCTGGACCAGGACGTCGACGCCGCGCAGGCTGCGCTCGCCTCGGCCCAGGCCGACCAGCGCGCCGCGGCGGGCGACCTCAAGCGCGCCAGGGCCGCGGCCAAGGACGGGACCGACGAGTCCGCCGCCGCGCTCGACCAGGCGCGCGCCGCCAGCGAGAAGGCGGACGCCCAGACGACGGCCGCAGAGCAGGCGCTCGAGGCGGCGCGGGCCAAGGCCGACGCCCGCACGGTGCGCGCGCCGGCCGCCGGCACCGTGATGTCGCTCGCGGCCTCCCCCGGGACCTCCGTGCAGGCGCAGTCCGGCACGGCCCTCGCCGAGATCGGCGACCTCACCAAGCTCAGGGTCTCCCTCGCCGTCAACGAGGTGGACGTTCCGGAGGTGGCCGTGGGCCAGAAGGCGGAGGTGACGTTCCCCGCCATCGACGGACTCAAGCTCGAGGGCACGGTGACGGACGTGGCGACGCAGGCGACGGCGGGCAAGGAATCGGGCTCGGTCGTCACCTACGACGTGGGGCTGCTCGTCGACGCTCCCGACCCGCGCCTCAAGCCCGGCATGAGCGCGAGCGCCGACATCGCCGTCCAGACGCTGGAGGACGCGCTCGTCGTCCCCGCGGGCGCGGTCGGGACCGACGCGGACGGGAACTCGACCGTCGAGGTGTGGGTGCCGGGCAAGGACGGTGCCGAGGGCAGGACCGAGACCCGCAAGGTCAAGGTCCTCCTGAAGACCGACGACGGCGCGGCCGTCGAGGGCGACCTGACGGAGGGCAACCAGGTGGTCACGTCGGCAGCGAAGGGCGGCGAGTGAGGTGGCGCGCCCGAGCGGCGCGCCCGCCGCAGCGCACCTCCCCGCGCCGGGGGCCGTCCCGGCCATCGAGGCACGCGGCCTGACGCGCTCCTACGCGAGCGCCGCCGGCCCCGTCCGGGCGCTGCGCGGCGTGGACCTCAGGGTCATGCCCGGCGAGTTCGTGGCGATCATGGGGCCCTCGGGCTCGGGCAAGTCCACCCTCATGAACGTGCTCGGTCTGCTCGACCGCACGGACGCGGGGACCTACCTGCTGGAGGGTACGGACGTGTCGTCGCTCACGGACGCGGAACTCGCCTGGGTGCGCGCCGGGCGCATCGGCTTCGTGTTCCAGAGCTTCAACCTCCTGCCGCGCGAGACCGTCCTCGACAACGTCTGCCTGCCGCTCGCCTACGCCGGGGCGCCCCGGCGGGAGCGGCGGGAGCGGGCGATGGCCGCGATTGCGGCGGCGGGCCTGCCGGAGGGCTACGCCGGGCATCTCGCCCGCGAGCTCTCGGGCGGCCAGATGCAGCGCGTCGCCATCGCGCGGGCCCTCGTGGCCGACCCGGCGATCGTGCTCGCCGACGAGCCGACGGGCAACCTCGACTCGGCCACGGGAGACGCCGTCATGCGCACGTTCAAGGTGCTCTCCGCCACCGGCCGCACCGTCGTGCTCATCACGCACGACGCGGGCGTGGCGGCGCGGGCCGGGCGGGCCCTCACCCTGCGCGACGGCCTGGTCTCCGAGGGGCTCAGGGGCGCGGACAGCCGCGCGTATGGCAGGGAGGCGCTTCGGGCGCTGCCCTCGCCGGCGGAAAGGGGCCCGCGATGAGGCCCGCGGACGTCTGCCGCGAGTCGGTGCGCGCGCTCGCCCACAACCGGGGCCGCACCGCGCTCACGGCCCTCGGTGTGGTGATCGGCATCGCCGCGGTCATCGCCATGACGGCGCTCGTCACGGGCGTGCGCTCCGCCATGGCCGAGCGGCTCGGGCTCTCGCAGGCGCGCGCCGCCTCCATCGCCTACGCGGGCGCCGACGCCCTGGGGCTCACCGAGGCCGACGTGGCCGCCCTCAAGGCGGCGGTACCGGGCTTCGAGATCCTCTCGGGCTCGGTCTCCACGACGACCTCTGCGACGTGGGGCACCGAGGCCGTGAAGGACATGGGCGTGCTCGGCGTCTCCCCCGACTGGTTTGAGGCCGCCTCGGCGAGGCTCGCCGCGGGCAGGCTCCTCGACGCGGCGGACGGGGAGTCGGCTTCGCGCGTCGTGGTGCTCACCGACGGCCTGCTCAGACAGCTGGAGGGCGAGTCGGCCGACCCGGTCGCGGCCGTGGGACGCCGCGTCACCATCGCGGGCACCCCCTTCGAGGTGGTGGGCGTCCTCGCCGACGCCGGCGCGGCCTCGGGGCTCTCGTCGGCGATCATGCCGCTGCGCACCCTGCGCCAGCGCGTGGGATCGCCCGAAGGTGCCGACCTCTACACCTCCGTCCTCGCCTTCGCGCGGGAGGGCGAGGACGTCGATGGTCTCGCCCGCGAGGCCACGTCCGCCATCGAGGCGCGCAAGGGAGGGTCGGGCAAGGCCTCGGTGTGGCCGATGAAGGCGGCCATGGAGCAGTCCGACGCCGTCATGGGCTCCTTCCAGCTGCTGCTGACCTGCATCGCGGGGGTGTCGCTACTCGTGGGCGGTATCGGAATCATGAACATGATGCTCACGAGCGTGACGGAGCGCACCCGCGAGATAGGCCTGCGCCGCGCTCTCGGCGCGAGGAGGTCGGACATTGTGGCGCAGTTCCTGCTCGAAGCGGTGCTCGTGTGCCTCGCCGGCGGGGCGGCGGGCATGGCCGCGGGCTACGCCGCCGCCTGGGGGTTCGCCGGCATGGCGGCCCAGATGGCGGGCTCCGGGGCGATCACGCCACAGGTGCCCGCGGCGGTGGCCGGCAGCACCGTGGCGGTGTCGGCCGCAGTCGGGGTGGTCTTCGGGCTCTACCCGGCCTGGCGGGCCGCCAGGCTCTCGCCGGTGGAGGCGCTCAGGCACGGGTAGCGCAGCCGGGAAGACGAGCCGGCAGCGCGGCCGGATGACATAGACAGGACAGTTCGGACAAGAACTCACGAGAGAGAGGAAAGGCAATGGAAGAGAGGACGAGAAAGTTCAACGCAAAGAGAATCGTGGTCGCGGCGCTGGTCGCCCTGGCGCTCGTCGCCGGGGGTGTCGCCGCGGGATGGTTCATCACCAGCCGGGACGCGACGGGATCGGGCGGCGACCAGGTGACCGACACCCAGTCCGTCGGCGGCGGCCCGGACTCCGGGCAGATCCCGCCCGACGCCAAACAGGTACCCGAGGACCAGCTCCTGGGCGGCGGGGAGGTGACGTTCTCGAGCTAGGGCGTCCAGTTGAAAAAACAGGTCCCATGGCAACATGGTTGCCATGGGACCTTCAAAATAGACCCAAGCATTCAATCTAAAGCGTCAGTATCTCGAGTGACCATTATGAAACTGAGTGTGTGCAACTCAGAATCTCTATCCCATTCAAATTGAGCCATGAGTTTTCTTCAGTAGCTTTCGCTCTAAAAGCACCAAGCCAATCGATTCTCCGATTTCAGCGCACCCAAGAGATCTGTCCACCGTATCGGTTAACGCCGATTCCGGAAAGAAGCCTGATTCCAATATTGAAGATAGACATAGAAACGCTAATAACATCAAAGCATGAACGAATTTGTACTGTGTTTTTGATATCGAATCGGAGAAACGATTCTCTACGATGTAATTATCTCCATAGCTAACTAGATATCCACTGCCTACTGCCGCCGGAAAAGCAAATGACCATATTGGGATTCCTTTATAGCTAGATTCTATGATTAATGAAAAACTCCTTCTAGGCCAGTAGTGGCCTTCTTTGCAAAAAGAAATCCATAACATCTAAGATACGAATCCCGTCAATCTCCCTTGGATAACTCCCCCGGGCAGCAATTACGTATTTCGGATATGCATCCCGTATGGCGCGCAGCGGCCTAAGCTCACGCTCCATGGTGGCCGAGTCAGTCATATCCTCGGTTACCTGAATGTACGCACGCCCGTCTGACCCCGACGCCACGAAGTCCACCTCACCTGAGCGCAGCTTTCCAACGCTCACCTCAAAACCCTCGTGGCGAAGCTGCAAGTAGACCATGTTCTCAAAGACACGCCCCTGATCGGAATCACGGTAGCCCTGCAGATAGTTGCGGATTCCCGTGTCCACGATGTAACGCTTTCCACCTGTCTTCAGGAGATCCTTGCCCTTGATGTCATAGCGCCGAACAGGATAGAAGAGATACGCCTCATCAAGCGCCCCCATGTATGCGTCAACAGTACCGTTCGCAGCCTTGATGCCGTCAGCTCGCAACGCTCCGGCAATACTGTTGACCGAATTCTCGTTACCGATATTGTCTGCAAGGAAGCGGCATGTCCGCTCCAGCAAATCAGGGCTTGTGAGCTGTCTGCGGCCACGCCTGCGATCGCGCTCGAGAATATCCCGGATGACGACCGTCTCGTACAGGGATCTACAGTAGGCCCTATGCGCTGCCTCATCCGGCGCACCCAGGGACAGGTATGGCAGCCCTCCGTAACGACGATAGCGATCGAGCAGGCCGGTAGCCGTGGTAAGCGTACCATCCGGCAACTCGAAGACATCCATCCCAGCCGCAGCGCGAGAGGACAGTGACGCTCCCTGGAAATCGAGAAACTCCGAGAAGACGAGCGGCAGCATCTCGACCTCCACATAACGCCCCGAGAGCAGCGTGGCAAGCTCGCTCGACAGCAGATAGGCGTTGGACCCCGTGATATACATATCGCAATCAAGGTCAACGTGCAGGGAATTAATCGCGCGCTCCCAACCCTCGATCTCTTGGAGCTCGTCAAAAAAGAGATAGGGATGGACGATTCCCTCTGTCCGTTTGCGAACAAGCTGGTAAAGCCCGCGATAATCCAAGCCATCAAACTCCATGGACTCCATCTTGAACGTGAGAAGTCGCTCCCGGGAAACGCCCTCCCTTGCCAGATGCTCGCGCATCATGTCCAGAAGGGTCGACTTCCCGCAACGACGAACCCCCGTAACGACCTTGACGAGGTCTCGATCCCGAAAGGCGAGAAGCTGGTCAAGGTACTTTTGACGGATAATCATCACGCCTCCATGTGAAAGATCTTCATCTAATGCAAATTTTTAACATTGTAATCTAGAAGCTCTCAGAATCGAGGGAGATGCGGCGCGATTCATTTTTCGGCTCCTTCCTCGACGCAGCTTATGACCTCCACTTGCAACTGTATCCCCCACCCACGCTGGTGTGGTGGCACCAGAACCGAGACCGAGACTGCCATCTGGAGATGGCAACCGACTGGCGCGCGGCGTCGGGGCGCACGGGCGGTGGTTCCATGGGTGGCGTCGAACGGACGAGTCGGTGGGCGCGGAGCGCCCGCCCGAAGGGAGGTGCCGCGCATGGCTGCGGCGGAGGTGAGGGCCGAGGGCGTCAAGCGCTGGGCCGACACGGGCGAGGAGCGCGTCCCGGTCCTCAGGGGCTGCTCGCTCGCGGCCGCGGGCGGGCTCACGGCGATCGTGGGGCCGTCGGGGGCGGGCAAGACGAGCCTCCTGTACTGCATGAGCGGGCTGGACGCCCCGGACGAGGGTCGTGTGCTGGTCGCGGGCCGCGACCTGTACGCCATGGGCGAGGGCGCCCGCACCCGCTTCCTGCGACAGGCTGCGGCGTTCGTGTTCCAGAGCTACAACCTCGTCCCCTACCTCACGGTGGAGGAGAACGCGACCCTGCCGATCGCCCTCGCGCGGGGGAAGGTCGACCGCGGGAGGCTCCGCGACCTGCTCGGGCGCTTCGGCCTCGCCGACCGCGCGAAGGCGCCCGCGGGAGGGCTGTCCGGCGGCGAGCAGCAGCGCGCCGCCCTGGTGCGCGCCCTGCTCTCCCGCCCGGCGGTGCTCTTCGCCGACGAGCCGACGGGGGCCCTGGACACGAGGAACACCGCGCTCGTCCTGGGCGTCCTGCGTGAGATGGCAGACGCCGGCACGACCGTGGTCATGGTCACGCACGACGTGGACGCCGCGGCGACGGCCGACCGCGTGGCGTTCGTCCGCGACGGGCTGGTGACGCGCGTGGCCGGCCACTGCACGCCCGAGCAGGTGCTCGCCGGCACGCGGGAAGGGGCGATCGGCCGTGGGTAGGTACGCGCTCAGGATATTCCGCGAGGACCTCGCAAGCTGGGTCCCGATCGTGCTCGTGATCGCCGCGACCTCCGCCCTCGTGGGCGTGTGCGCGAACCAGTTCGCCTGGACGTCGTCGAAAGCCTTCGGCGCGGCCGCCGGCGCGGCGGGGCTCTCCGCCTTCGAGTTCCAGGCGGTCTCGGTCACCGTGTACGCCGAGGTGGCACTGCTTGCCCTCTTCTCGCTCTCGGCGGTGGGCGCCGCGACGGTGGAGCGCTGCCGCCCGACGTTCGCGCTCTGGCGGCTCATGGGCGCCACGCCGGGGCAGGCGGGGCGCGCCGCCCTGCTGCTCGTGGGCATCGCCTCGGCGGTCGGCTCGCTCGCGGGGAGCCTCGCGTCCGTGCCGCTCTCCGCCCTGCTCGTCCCCGCGTTTGACGGCATGGCGGCGGAGAGCTTCAGCGGCGGCCTCGGCTCCTTCACGCCTCCGCCGTTCTCCGCCTCCCCGGCCGCGTGGGCCCTCTCCTTCGCACTCAGCGTCGCGACCTGCATGCTCGGCTCCGTCGCGGCCGCCGTGCGCGCCGCACGGGTGAGGCCCGTGGATTCGCTGCGGGGAGGCCGCGCAGGAAGGCGGGGGCGGGGCGGCCACCCCATCCTCGGGTGGGCACTCGTCGCCTGCGCCCTCGCAACGCCCCTCGCCGGCCTCCCGGCGGCAGAATCAGCGGGCGGGCAGCTCTCCCAGGCCATGGCGAACCTCGTGGCCCTCGCCGGGCTCCTCTCGTTGCTGGCGATGGTGGCCTTCGGGGCGCGCGGCGTCCGTGCCGCCCTGCGTGTCGCCGGCGTGCTACCCGCCGCGGTGCGCTCGCCCGTCGGCCGGCTCGCGGCGCGGGCGGCGACCGAGCTCGCCTCGCGCAACGCCTCGGCCATGGTGCCGCTCGCCGCGGCGGTGGGCGGGGCAGGGGGTATCCTGCTCACGACCGCCCGCACCCTCGAGGCCGTCATGCGGCGCCTGGGGTTCTCGGGCTCGTTCGACATGACAGACACCTACGCACTGATCGGCCTCGCCGCGGGGTTCGCGCTCGCCACCGCGGTCGCCGTACTCGCACTCTCGGCAAGGGACGAGGGGAGGCACCAGGCGCTGCTGCGCACGCTGGGCCTCACGCCCCGGGGCGTGGCGGCGGCGGTCGCGTGGCAGTCGGCACTCGTCGCCCTGGGCGCCGTGCTGCTCTCGCTCGTGCCCATCGCCTGCTCCTCCTTCGCCGCGTTTGCCCTCACCTGGATGTTCTGGGGAGCGCCCGCGGCATACGCGCCGCTGCCAGAGGCGCTGGCCGCAGGCGCCGTGGTCTGGGCCGTCCTGCTCGCGGCGCGCTGGGCGCAAGTCCGCGGGGCCGTCCGCTCCTCGCCGGCGGCGGGCCTGTGCTCATAGGGCACGGGGGAGCCGGCGGGACGGACCGCGTCCTGCGGAGACGGGGCTGGACTACGTGCTGTCGCCCGCATGGTGGACGCTCGTCGTCATCGCCTGCACGCTGCTCGTGGTGGCTGGGGTTGCGCCCCTCTCCCACCTCCTCACCGGCAGGTGGTAGGTCACGGCCCCGCCCCGACGGGTACAAGAACTGGATGCGCGAACGGAGTGACCGAGGGGGCGCGGGAATGAGAGCTGTCGACAAGGCCGGGCGGCGCCTCGCGCCGCACCTCGCGCCCCGTCTGCTCGCGGCGCCCCTCGCGTGCCTGCTCTACGGGGAGGCGACCGTCATCACGGCAACGATCGCCCCGGCGATACCCGGCGACGTCGTGCAGCGGGCGGCGAGCCCGGCGACCCTCGCGCTCGCCGTGGCGGCCGCGTCCGCAGCCCTGCTCTGGCGGACGGCCCTGCCCCTGGGGACGCTCGCGCTCGAGTCGGCCGCCCTCGTCGCCGCCACGGTGGCGGGCCTCGACAGCTACGCGGTGGCCCCGTTCCTCGTGGCGGCGTTCGCGGCCGGGCGGCACGCGCCCTTCCCGCGCTCGCTCGCCGGGCTCGCAATCGCCTGCGCGGCCATGGCGGTGAGCGCCCTCGTGGCCGCGGACGGGTCGGGACCCGCCGCGCTGGTGGCCGAGATCGCGGCGCGCGAGCTCACCGCGGGCTCAGCCTTCCTTCTGGGCGGCTCCCTGCGCGGCGCGCACGACGCCCGGGAGGCCAGGGCGCGCGCCATGGCCGCCGAGGCGCGCCGCGACCAGGCCGAGCGGCAGGCCCGCATGGCCGCCTCGCTCCATGACTCGGTGGGCCAGCGGCTCACCGCCATCGTGACGCTCTGCGAGGGGCTGGGAGGCGGCACCGGAGACGAGCGGGTCGATGCGGCGGTCGCCGCCATCAACGCGGAGGCGCGTGCGGGGCTCGCGCAAACCCGCGAGACGGTGCGCGAGCTCGCCGGCCTCGTCGCCGACGCGGAGGAGAGGACGGGCGGCGGGCCGATCGAAGCGGGCTGGGGCCCGCGGGGGCAGACCCCCGATGATGACGGCGGAGGGAGCCCGGGATGATACGCGTGGTGGTCGTTGACGACCAGGCCTCGGCGAGGATGGGCCTATCCATGATGGTGGGGCGCGACCCGGGGCTCTCCGTGATCGCCACCGCCGACGACGGAGGGGCGGCGCTTGCGGAGCTCGCGCGCCGGAAGGATGCCGGCGAGCCCCTGCCCGACGTCGTCGTCTCGGACGTGCGCATGCCCGGGACGGGCGGCGTGACGCTCGCCCGCGAGGTCGCCTCGCGCTTCCCCTCCGTGCGGACGCTTTTGCTCACGACCTACGACAGGGACGACTACGCGCTGGGCGGGCTCGCCGCCGGCGCGGCCGGGTTCCTGCTCAAGGACGCCACCGCCCGCGAGCTGTGCCGGGCCGTCCGCGAGCTCGCCGCCGGCGGCGCCGTGCTCACGCCCCGCGTGACGCGGGAGGTCGTCGCCCGCGCCGTCCCAGGTGCCGCCGAGGACCCCGAGCGGGTCCGCCTCCTGGAGGCGCTCTCCTCGCTATCGCCCCGCGAGCTCGAGACGGCGTCCCTCGTGGCCGAGGGGCTCTCGAACGAGGAGGTCGCCGCGCGCATGGTGATGGAGCCCGCGAGCGCCCGGAGGAACGTGAGCCGCGTGCTCGCCAAGCTCGGGCTGCGCGACCGCACTCAGCTCGCCGTGGCGTGGTGGAGGAGCGGGATGGGGTCGCGGGGGTCGCGCGAGGGGTAGGCGACGGTGACTCACTCGTGAAACCGCATATCAGGTGCCCGAGGACCAGCTCCAGGGCGGCGGGGAGGTGACGTTCTCGAGCTAGGAGCGACGGCTCGAACCCCGCTAAAGAGAGTCGTCCATGACGAGGGGCGCCCGCGGCGATTGCCGCGGGCGTTCTTTCACGCCTGCACCGCCTTTCGCTTTCAAGCGCCACCTCATAGCCCGGCCTGGTACCACTTGACGGCTATCTGGGTGCGGTCGCGCAGGCCCAGTTTGGCGAGGATACGCGTGACGGCGCGCTTGGCGCTCGCGGGCTGGACGGTGAGGCGCTCGGCGATCTCGGCGTTGGAGAGGCCGTCGGCGACGAGGGCGCAGACCTCGCGCTCGCGGTCGGTCAGCCGGCGGAACGCGCTGCGCAGCTCGGCCGCGCGCTTATCCTGACCGGAGGCGCGCACGCTCCGGGCGAGGACCTCGCGCGTGACGCGGGGCGTGAGCACGGCGTCGCCGTCGGCCACCGAGCGGACGGCGCGGCAGAGCTCGCCCGCGCGGACGTCCTTGAGGAGGAAGCCGGAGGCGCCCGCCTCGAGCCCGCCGAAGGCGTAGTCGTCCTCGTCGTAGGTGGTAAGCATGAGCACATAGACGTTCGGCCAGCGGCGGGTGATGGCGGCGGTGGCGTCGATGCCGTCGAGGACGGGCATGCGCACGTCCATGAGGACGACGCGAGGCAGGTCGCGCCCGAGCTCCTCGGCCCGCTCGATGCGGTCGATGGCCTGACGGCCGTCCTCCGCCTCGAGCACGATGGCGAGGCCCGGGTCGCGCCGCACCATGAGCGCGAGGCCCAGGCGGGTCTCGGGCTGGTCGTCGACGATCATGACGGGGATGCGCGCGGACGCGGCCGCTCCCGCGATGCCGCTATTCGTCGCCATCGGGCTCCCCCTCCCCTTCGCCGGCCCCCACCAATGACGGCAGATGCGCCTTGAGGCACCAGCCGCCCTCGCCGACCGGACCGGCGGAGAGGGTTCCGCCCGATTCCCCGACCTCTCTGCGCAGGCGGGAGAGGCCCATGCCGGTGCCCGGACCCCCGGCCCCCTCGCCAGGGGTTCCATCGTCGCGGATTGCGACGTCGGCAGAGCCATCCCCGCCGTGGTCCACCGAGACCGTGAGCCGCGAGAGCCCCGCGGCGTGGCGCAGCGCGTTCGTGACGCCCTCGCGGCAGACGCGGAAGGCGAGGCCGGCCTGGGAGGGGTCGTCCGGGCGCACGCCCGTCTCCGTGAGGGCGGCCGTGACGCCGGCGGCGCGGACGGACCCAAGAAGAGCGGCGATCTCGTCCCAGCGATGCCGCTCGGCCGGCTTCTCGGTGGGCGCGGAACCCGGCAGAGCGGATGGCGCCGCCGTGCTCCTCGCCTCGCCCGCCAGCGCCCGCACGGCGCGGCGCGTGTCGGCGAGCCCCGAGCGCGCCAGCTCGTTGATGCTCGCGATGGCCCGGTCGAGCTGCTCGTCCCCGGTCGCGCCGGCGAGCCCCTCCGAGAGCGCGACGATGGCCGTGAGGTCGTGTCCCACGGAGTCGTGCAGCTCGGCGGCGATGCGGCTCTTGGCGAGCGCGCGGTCGCGCTCCGCCTCGGCGCGGGCGGCCGCCTCCGCCTCCCGGAGGCGCTGCAAGCGGAAGCGCGAGAGCAGCGCCGCCCCGAGCACCAGCATGAGCGGGTACCCGATGCCGGCGAGCGACATCGCAAGCGAGGGGGAGGGCGATGCGGAGGCACCCGCGAACCCGTCGACCACGGCGGAGAGCGCGACGGTCGCAACGGCGGCGACGCCGCCCGCGGCCGCCTCGCGCCGGGGCGCGCGGGCCACGCAGGCGTAGAGCGCGACGAGCGGGAGGAAGTACACGTACGCGAGCGCGCCCATCACCGAGGCCAGCAGGCCAACGACCGACTCGAAGAGCACAGAGACGACCGGAAGGCGGTAGCGCAGGAACAGCGCCGCGCAGCCGACGGCCATGAGGACGAACAGGGCGGCCTGGGACGAGGGCGCCGACAGCGAGGGGTCCGCCCCCGCGAACACCACGCGGGCGAACATCGCCGCCTCCCACGCCACGCAGAGCACGGGCGCGGCGAGCCGCAGAAGGGGCGCGTCGTCCCACGCGTCCAACGGCGCGGCGGCGCCGGAAAGGCCCGGCCCGCATGGCCTCACGTCCAATCCCATCACCTCACATCCCGACACCACATTGTACGAGCACGCCGGGCGCTACTTTGCCGCGACGACGTCGCGCGTGCGGAGCCAGGCCGAAGCGAAGGCGACCGAGCAGGCCACGTAGACGACGCTCAACACGGCGATCTGGGCGATGTGCGGCGCGTCGAGCACCACGAGGGCGTTGCTGTTCATCCCGGACTGCATGAGCGCGTACGGGAAGACGTAGCCAAGGCCGCCCATCGCCGCCATGATCCCCAAGATCCCGCCACCCAGCCCGACGCCCACCGGCACGGCGAAGTTGCGCACGAGCATGGAAACGACGAGCTGTATGCCGCAGATGGCGAGGCTCCCAATCCAGCCCAGCACCACCTGCTCGGCGAACGACGCCACCGGGAAGGCGCCGGGCACGCGCAGGACGATGCCGCTCGCGACGAAGAACGCCGTCATGGCGGCGAACGCGACGAGGTCCAGGAGGGCGAGGACGACGAGCTTGGCGATGAACACGTCGCGCGCGGGCACCGGGGCGACCATGAGCTCGTTCCAGTTGGAGCCCATGTGCTCGAGCCGCCACAGGTAGCTCGCGCCCGCGCCGATGAGCGCCGGAAGGAAGAAGTAGCAGATGAACAGGGTGTGCTGGGTCCAGAGGTTCTCCCAGCCGGGCGTGAGGAGGTCGAGGTTGGCCACGTAGTTGGCGCTCCCGATGAGCGCGGAGACGGCGGGCAGCGCGGCGAAGGCGGCCCAGACGGGCGCCCGGCGCATCTTGATGAACTCGGCGGATATGCAGGATGCAAGCATGATCAAACCTCCCTACAGCTCGCGGGCGGCGAAGGCGCGCCTGGAGGCGATGAACGCGGCGACGGTCACGGCGACGCAGACGGCGAGCCCCGCGGCCGGGAACGGCGCCGCCCAGAACCTCATGTGCTGCGAGGCGTCGTAGGCGCCGTCGACGAGGCGACACACGAAGAAGTACGCGCTCGGCACGAACCAGCTGAACACCGGAGGCAGGTAGGCGATGAAGAGCCCGAGGAAGCACAGGCCCACGCCCACGATCATCGGCGCGAACTGGTTGGCGGTGGCGAGGCAGACCGCCTGCACGATGGTGATGAGCATGGCGCACACGACGAACGTGCTGAGCGCGTAGCGGGCGAGCAGGGCCGGCCCCGGCAGGTTCTGTTGGAACCCGATCCCGTACGCGACCGCCGCCACGCCCGCCGTCTGGACGCCCACGACCACGGCGAGGATCAGGAGGCACGCCGCCCACTTGGCCGCGACCACGCGCCGGGCGTCCTCCATGGTGAGCAGCAGCTTCCACATGTTCGCCCGGTTCTCCACGTCGGTGACGGTGGAGGCCACGATGGCGCAGAGCAGCGGCAGGACGATGGCGTTCAGCTGCGGCAGCATGTAGAGGATGCCGTCGAAGTCAGGGTTGTGGCGCACGGTGTTGGAGGCGCCCGCGACGAGCCAGGCGAACTGGAACGCGAGCAGGCCCAGGCTCGCCAGCCACAGGTGCTTGCGACGGGCCTTGGCGAACTCGAGCGCGACGGACGCGGCGATGCCGGGCTGGCCGGCGTTGGTGGCGATTCCCATCAGAGCGTCGCCTCCATCCCCGTGAGCTTGAGGAATATGTCCTCGAGGCTCTCGCTCCGCTCCTCCAGCCGCACGACGCCGATGCCGCGCCTGGCGAGCCCGAGCGTCACCTGCCCCGCAGTCGCGTCGTCCACGGCCTTTATGCGCAGCCACTCCCCGTCGGCCACCGTGCCCGGCAGCACCCCCGCCGCCGCGGCGTTGTCCGTGGTGCGCAGCGCGAGCCAGCGCCGCGCGCGGGCGTGCAGGTCGGCCATGCTTCCCTGCCAGACCATGCGCCCCTTGTTGATGATGCCCACGTAGTCGGCCATCTGGTCTATCTCGGAGAGCAGGTGGCTGCTCACGACGACCGTGCAGCCGAAGCGCTCGGGCATCTCGCGGATGAGCTGGCGTATCTCGTGGATGCCGGAGGGGTCGAGGCCGTTGGTAGGCTCGTCCAGGAGCAGCAGCCTCGGGCGGCCCATGAGCGCGACGGCGATTCCCAGTCGCTGCTTCATGCCGAGCGAGAAGTGCCCGACGAGCTTCCCCTGGGTCTTCGCGTCGTCCAGGCGGACGACCGAGAGGGCCTCGTCGATGCAGCTCTCGGGCAGCCCGCGCAGCCGCCGCACGATCTCGAGGTTCTCGCGCGCCGTGAGGTGCGGGTAGCAGCTGGGGGCCTCGATGAGCGAGCCCACTTCGCGCAGCACCTCGAGGCGGTTGTCCGGGGTCATCTCCCGCCCGAGCACGACGGCCTCGCCGCCTGATGCGTGCACGAGCCCGAGCAGCATCTTCATCGTGGTGGACTTGCCCGCCCCGTTGGGGCCGAGGAAGCCGTACACCGCGCCCTCGGGCACCTCGAGGTCCATGTCGTCCACGACCGTCGCGTCGCCGTAGCGCTTGGTGAGCCCGCGGGTGGATACGGCGAGGGACTCGCCCGAGGCGGCCGGCGCCGGCGCCCCCTCGACCGTCCCCGCCGGACGTTCCAGTACCTGAGAAGTCATATCGTGTCCCCTTCTTGTGAATGCGTTCGCACGCGCCGTCTCTGTCGGCGCGGTTACATTCTTTCACGGAAGGGGCACGGAGCCGGCGCCGCTGGGCCGGTTGACACCTTAGGGTGACAGCGGATTTCAGACCTAGCTGTTGCGTGCCATGACGTTGTTTACGCCGTGGATCCGTGACTCGGGGCAGGTCCCCGCAGGCGCCGTGCGGCCTGCCCCAATTGCAGTGGCCCATGCAGGCCCCCAGAGCCTCCGCCCTGGAGGCCTCGCTCCCCCACGCCCGGGCGTACCGCCACTCCCGCGCGAGCGTCCGGTTCATGCGCTCGACCCTGCCGTTCTGCCAGGGGCTGAAAGGCCTTGTGTGCTTGTGCCTGACGCCGCGGGCCTCCAGGGACTCGTTGAAGAGGCGGCTGCGGTAGCCGGGCCCGTTGTCGGCCACGACGCGCTCGACGGCCACCCCGCGCGAGGCGGAGAAGGCGATCGCCGACGCCGCGAGGGCCTCGCAGACCCCGTCCTCGACGTCGGGCGGGGTGAGCTTCGCCAGCGTGCGGGGGCGGCTCGGGCGGTCGGCCATCGGCTCGCCGGCCCTCGCCCTCGCGAGCCATTTGCCGGCGGTCCGCCTGCTCACGCCAACCTGGCGCGCGACCTCGGACACCGGCTCGCCGGCCTCGATGCGCTCAACCATGCGCTCCCGCCCCTTGGGCGTGAGCCTTGCGCTGGGATGCTGGGACATGGGAGGGTCCCCGCCGTAAGCCTAGACAACTCACAGCTTGGCGGGGCGCTCCCTGTCTGTCACCAGCTTGGCGTAAACAACCTGTTGGCTTGAGCAGCTAGGCCCCACGCACAGGAACGGCAGAAGCCTCAAAAATGTCAGGCGTGGCCCCGCTCATCCTCTCGCCAAGCGTCGATGATGTCGATGAGGGTCGCGTCCAGCGTCCAACCGTTACCGCACCCCGTCATAATGCGTCCACATGCGAACGACCTTGACCGTTCCCTCATAGAGAGTGCCGCCCCTCTCAATCTCCCCTTTGATCGTCTCGTAAACGAAGCGGTGTTGCAGGCTGATGCGACGGGAGTAGAGGCCAGATAGATTGCCAACGAGGGCCTCATAGCGCGGAGGAACCTTGAAGGGATCCTCCCGCACCGCCGCGACAAGCGCCTTCGCCTTGCCGGCAAGCCCCGCCGCCTTGAGTTGCCTTGCATCCTTCTGGGCCTGCTTGGTGAACACGACAAGCCACATGGCTACCAGTCCAGCGCGTCTTCGGTGGCGCAAATCTCGACCGGCTCCGCCTTCCCCGCAACAATCGACTCGGCAACGCCGGGAATACCCATGAGATAGAGCGTCTCCTCGATAGAGGCCCACTCATCCTCTCCGACGAGCACAGCACCCTTACCGCGACTGTTCGTGATGACCACCGGAGCGCAGTCCTCGTTGACGCGCGTGATAACGTTGTACAGGTCCTTGCGTGCCGCCGTTGCCGTAATAGAAGTCATGCGGCCTCCCTTCCCAAAAGCGTACGCTTTTACGTACGTTTATGGTAAGACGGGGAGACAAGGGTGTAAAGTCCCCTCGCTGCGCACACCCACATCCAATATGGATGAAGAGTCGGCTGGGACAGTCAGGCATCCCCGTCAATTGGTTCTATTTCACTGTTGCGCACTTCGAGCTTAGCCTCGCGAATCCGCATCGGGTTCCAACCGCCCCTCGCCGTCCCGCTCACCCTCCTGCCAGGCGGAGATGATGTCGATGAGGGCCACATCAAGCCGATGCGTGGCATCGAGGATGGCGCGGGCCTCGTCGGCCTGCTCGCCTTGGAGCCTCTCCTCTTCGAGATCTGCGGCGAGGAGCTCGGCGTTGCCCTGGACGAGGGTGAGCGGGGTCTTGAGCTCGTGGGCGAGCGTCTCTATGCGCTTGTGCCGGGCCTCCTCAGCCGTCATCTGCTCCTCAAGGGACCGCTTCAGCGAGACTCGCATGCGCTCCATCGCGACGAGCACGTCGTCGACCTCGGCCACGTCGCTCGTGCCGGCGGGCTTGTCGAGGTCGTCGGCGGCAACGGCATTTGCCGCCGCCACGAGCGGCTCCATCTTGCGCGTGAGCACGCGGGCGGCGCGCAGGGCGACGAGAACGACCATGAGAACCGTGCCGATGATGGTCGAGGCGAGCCAGAGGTCCTGGGGGTTCGGCCAGGACGCGTCCCGTGCGCGGTCGGCCCAGTGGGGCATCATGTCCCAGGAGATTGCCGCCCAGGTACCATCGGCGAGCTTCACGGCCGCCACCTGCTCGTACGAGCCGGACGAGACGTCGGGGCCGGGGCGGGCGGACGTCTCACCGGCGGCAGCTGCGGAAGAGACCGACGTCTGGGCGCTGGCGAGTGCCTCCTCCCCCATGTTCGAGAAGAGGACGCTGCCCACGGCCGAAAGCTGCGCCCCGCGGTATGCGGTGGAGAGCGAGTCGGGATCAAGATGACCCGCCGAAGCGATGTCGCCGACAGTCTCGTCCGCATGGGTCGAGCCCCAGTCCGCCGGGAGCACCTCGCCGCGCGCCATCGCGCCGAAGAACAGTGCCCAAGGTCCGCCCACGGTCAGCAGCGCCCCGAACAGGACGAGGACGAAGTAGCGACCGACTACGAGGGCAAGCGGGACGCGAATGCGGCCGTCCAAACCGCGAAGACGGCTCATCTCCCCGCCTCCCACTTATATCCGACACCCCACACGGTGGCGATGGGGTCGACGCCCGCAGCCCGGAGCTTGGCACGCGCCTTGCCCACGTGGACCGAGACGGCCGCGTCATCCGCCTCGCTCTCCCAGCCCCGCACCGCCTCGCGAATCTGCGACCGGCTGTAGGCGCGACCGGGATGCTTGGCGAGAAACTCGCAGATGCCATATTCGGTAGGCGTGAGGGGGACGGGCGCGCCGGTCGAGCCGTCGGGAGCTGTCACGCTGAGCTCGCGCGCCCCGAGGTCGAAGCGTGCACGTCCGAGGTCGAGCACGCTCCGGCGCACCCGGCGCTCGCGGCGGAGCGACGCCGTCACCTTCGCGCGCAGCTCCGCCACGCCGAAGGGCTTGCGCACGTAGTCGTCGGCGCCGAGGCCGAGGCCCAGCACCGCGTCGTCCTCGGCGACCTTGGCGGTGAGGAACATGATGGGCCCGTCGAAGCGCTCCCGGACGAGGCGGACCAGTTCGAAGCCATCGAGACCGGGCATCATCACGTCCGTGAGGATAAAGTCGTAACGAGAGAGATCCATCGCAGGGACCGAAGTCGGGTCGTCGGCGCACTCGACCTTGTGACCGTCGCGGGAGAGAGCCCGCTCGAGCAGCTGAAGTATGGAACGGTCATCGTCGACCGCAAGGATGCGGGCCATCACACTCCCCCTCAATAGCGGATTTGCTCGTTCCATCCTAGTTCATGTTACCCGTGCGAGATCGAACGATGGCAGACGCGTGGCGAGCGGAACGGCAGGCACCCCCGCGAGCTCACTCGCCCTTCCTCCCCTCTTCGAAGAAGCCAATCCAGACGAGAAGGACGACAAGGCAAATCGCCGTGACCACCAAGGCAAGGACAGAAGTCACCTCGAGCTGCCAAATCACCGCGCGCAAACCAGCATCCGTGGCCAGTCCAAGTTCTACGAGGAGCGACCCCAACCGCTCCGCCCAGGCGAACGGCACGTAGCCGAGCACGCCCGACGAAGCCGCGGTGAGCTCACCAGTGACGAGCCCGTGCGCAAGACCGCCCACGGCAAAGAGGGCGCAGGCGAGCCCCGCCGCGCCGACGCCGATGGCGGCGTTCCTGCCGAGGGCGAGCGCGAGCCAGACCGACACGACGTAGAGGACGAGTGACCCCGCCGCCATGCCCACGGCAGCGCGGGCGTAGACGCCCGCCGAGAACCCGTCGCGCCCGAAGGCCCCGAGCACCGCCGAGAACGAACCGAGCGCCACCGCCACGGCGATGAAGCCGAGCAGCCACAGCACGAGCACGCGCGCCGCAAGGGCGATGCGCCTCGACGGCACCGCGAGCAGGTTGGCAAGGCCGGACGCCTCGCGCTCACCGTCGACATCCAGGCCGCACACGATCGCGACCATGAGGGGCATGAGCGCGCCGATAAGCTGGACGAACGCGTCCGTACCAAGGCGCGGATCCCACGGCGCCACGCCGAAGTATGCCCCGCAGGCAACGCCGGCGATAAGGCCGCACGCCAGGTGCAGCGCGATCAACGGGGAGCGCCTGAGCCGCACGCACTCCGAGAGCACGGCGCGCCATAGGGACATCCGGGACGTCTGGCCAACGCTCGAGCCAACATGCCTTCCGCTTCCCATCACAGTTCCTCCGATCCCCTGAACCAGACCGCACCGACGACCGTAAGCATGACGAACACCGCCGCGCAAACCGCGAGCGCCGCCGCCTGAACAGGCCCGAAGGACCCAATCGCAGCCGCGAGCTCGGGCGACGCCGAGAGCGGCTCGGCCGTGGGCAGCACAGGCAAGAAGGCGCTCGGCATGATGACGGAGGCCGCCGGCGGAAGCGCCCACCACAGGCCTCCCACCGCGGACCACGCGAAGCCCCCGCCGATCTGCACCGCAAGCGGCGCCAGCACGCCAGCGAGCATCCCGGCCCGGCAGACGAGGAAGAGCGTCACCGGAATCATCCACGACGTCGCGATGACGCTCGTCACCGCAGCGGACGCCATCGCGGGGACCGATGGCCCGCCCGGGTTTACGACGGCACCCACGAGGTACACGGCGAGTACGCAAGCGTTCGAGAGCGCCGAGAGCGCGAGGCACCAGAGCGCCTTCGCCCACCAGGCCCGCCCGAGCGGAGCCGGGCTGGAGAGCGGCACGTGACCGCGCAGCCGCGCATCGTAGTTGGCCACACACGCGGAGATGAGCGTGAGCGCCACGGGCAGGAGCAGCACGTAGTAGTAGTTCCACGCCGAGAACGAGAGCTCGGCGCTCATGCCGAAGCGCCCTGAGAGCGGGCCGAAGAGCAACGGGAACGGCAGCGCAAGCGCGATGGCGACCTTGACCGGCGCCCCGTGGGAGCTCTTCAGCGCCTCGGAGCGCAGGGCGCGGAAGAGGCCGGGACGGCGCGCTGACCCCGCCTGCGGCACCGGCCTCGCGACGCGCTCGGACACAGCAGCAGACCGGCTCATGCGGCCACCCCCGTCCGTCGGCACACATCCATGAACAGGGCCTCGAGGTCCTGGCCGGCCTGCAACGGTGCCTCATACGCAAGCCGCCCTCCGACGATGATGCCGATGTCGTCGGCCGTCTGCTCCACCTCGCCCAGGATGTGGCTCGACACGATGACCGTGATCCCGCGCGTGGGGAAGCTCCGGATGAACCCACGCAGTTCCTCGATGCCGATGGGGTCGAGCCCGTTCGTCGGCTCGTCCAGGATGAGAAGCCGCGGGCTCGCAAGCAGCGCGATCGCGATGCCGAGCCGCTGCTTCATCCCCAGGCTGAAGCGCCCGGCGCGCTTGGACCCGGTGTCGGTGAGGTCGACCGTCTCGAGCACCTCGTCGATGCGACCCTCGGGGATGCCCAGCAACGTGGTGCGCACGAGCAGGTTCTCGCGCGCCGTGAGGTTGGGGTAGAGCGGCGGCTGCTCGATGAGCGAGCCGATGGAGTATAGGTCGCCGCGGCTCCAAGGATGCCCGTCGACCAGGATCTGCCCCGAGGTGGGGCGCAGCATCCCCGTGACCATCTTGAGCGTGGTGGACTTGCCCGCGCCGTTGGGGCCGAGCAGGCCGTACACGCGCCCCTCCCCCACGTGCAGGCTCACGCCGTCGACCGCCATCTGCGCGCGGCTGCCGCGGCCGAACCGCTTCGTGAGCCCGCGCGTCTCCAATACGTATGCCATGAGAGCCTCCATCCCTAGGATTACCTACTTGCAATTCCTAGGGTGAGGGCCGTTTCTAAAGAAGCGTTAAAGACCGGAAGATAAACTCGCGATAGCTGCCCGGGACAAGGGTCAACTGCAATTGGGGCAGGCCGCACAGCGCCTGCGGGGGCCTGCCACCGATGTCGCGCATCGTCGGCGTCAACAACGTCATGGCACACAGCAGCTAGCGCATGGGGCGCGTCTGGATCTCGATGCCATCCTGGTCGAAATCGGACATGGGGAAGGCACGGATTGCGAAGTCGTCGTACGAATTGACGTAGTACGTGTTCGTGGAAGATGAATATCCGCTGGTGAACAATGTCTTCTCGAGTCTTCCATCGGATACGGCCGCCGTTCCCTCCACCATCTGGACGCCGCCCAGGGTGTGGAACAGACGGGAAACGTTCTCGCGCTCGTTATCCTTCACCGGATAGTGCGCGTTCGTGTAAGCCGCGCGCACGAAACGCGAGGGCGAACAGGCATCTCCGGGGATGCCGCGCATGCTCACGCCCGCGCCCCAAGCGGCAAGCTCCTGTCGGCCCCACGAGACGGGTGCCGCAAACTCGGGCGCGCTCGTCATGTAGTTGCGCAGGTTCTCCAGATGCCAGCCGAATTCCGGCTGGTTCGCAAGGGTGTCCACCGTGTTGTCGTACACGTGCAAGCCCGTCGCGGTGCGTTCGATGACGATGGAACGACTAGCATCGGCGACCATCCAATGCAGGAACGATTCGGGTTTTCCCGGCACCACCAAAGATACGATGTCGGTATGCTCGAGCGCCGCAGCGAGCTCGTCTACCGTCTCAAAGTTCCGACAAATCCAATACGGGAGCTCGAAGGTGGCGACGCTATCCACCCCATCGACGGGCTCATGCGGAAAGTCCGCGTAACCGGGGAAGTTGAGGCCCGCCACGGCGAGACCGCGCTCGTTAGCGCAATCGAAGTACAGGGGGCGACCCTGGGCGCACACGCCCACGCCCACAACGGCGAAGCCTTCCGCGCGCTGCGGCGCCCCAAGGACCGACCGGTACGGCAAGTTTCGAGGCGAGAAGACGATGCTCTCGCCGTACCCGCACACCCAGTCGAGGTTGCGCCCAAAGTACATCGAACCGTCCGCGCCGTTGAATCGAATTGACGTGCACATGGCAAAGCTCCTTCTCCTGCATCCTTATTTAGCTTGCTTATACCCGGCACACTTCCAATAATTCTGCAGCAGGTCTTACCCACGCCCATGAGCAGGCTACTCGACGCCACACTCCATCCCGTCCTCACACGTACCCGCGCCCGAACCGCCGATTTCACGTCCAGTCGCAAAGCGGGTCCCATGTCCGTTAGGCTCCTCCAAAGGCCATCTACGCGCCGCGCAGTCTCGTGCCCACGCGTCACACAGTCGAGCGGCACTCCCCAACTGGAAGCTCCACGCGCATGACAGTGCCGTCCTCAGAGCTCGCCTCGACCTCCACCGTACCGCTATGAAGTGCGGCAATTTCCCACACGAGCGAAAGCCCCAGCCCAACACCCCCGTACTCCCTGCTACGGGACGAATCAACGCGAAAGAACGGCTGAAAGACGCTCTTCCTGAACTGATTGGGGATTCCAGGTCCGCAATCCTCGATCCGCAGAACAACGCGCCCGCCCTCCTCGCAGGCGGAGACACGAACCACTGTGCCGGGTCGGCTGTACCGAATTGCGTTCTCGACTAGGTTGAACACGAGCCGATACATCAACGTGTCACTGCCGATCAGCAGGGCATCCCCGCTACGCTCAAGGGAGACATCCTTCGCCTCAGCGAGGGGCGCAAGATCGGCGAGCACCTCCTCGAACATCGGCGCCAACTCAATCCGATCGTCGCAGGGCACGCTGTGGAGCTCGCTCATCTCGAGCAGCGTCTTCGTCATCTGCGACATCTTCTCGGTCTGCTCCTGCAGAAGCCCGAGGAATGCAGCTTCCTCAAGCCCCACGTCGGGGTGCTCGGCAGAGAACAGCTCGACCTGCGCCTGCATGAGCGCAAGCGGCGTTCGCAGCTCGTGCGCGGCATTCCCCGTAAACTGCCGCTGTGCGCTAAAACCTTCGTCAAGGCGGTCGATCATGCTGTTGAACGACTTGCTGAACTGCTTGAACTCAGGCAGCACATCCTCGCTGATCTTCATGTCCGCAAGGTTGCTCGGCTGCACGCTCTCAACCTGCGACGCGAAAGCCCGCAGCGGCCTGAGCGCACGGCCGCTGACGAAATACGCCAACACGCCTCCAAGCAACGTCACCGCAACCGTTATAAGCCAATTGGTCGTGCTGAAGGATTCCTGCGCGTTGCTCACAACAATCGTGAGCTCTTCGTCGAGCTCGCGGTTGTCGGGATCGAACGACGCAGCGGCGCCATCGCCGATATCACCGCATGCCGATATGCCGCTGCCGATCGAGTCCATATATCGCATCCCCGAATACCCAATCAGGCAGTTCATCAGCATGCACATTACGCACACGAGAAGGGCCGTCATCAACGTGATGCGCCACTGCAGCGAGAGCCTTCTCATTCGACCTCCTCCATGACGTAGCCCTCCCCTATACGATTGCGGATGGGGTCGCGCCCCAAAACGCCGCGCAACTTCTTCCTCAGAGCCGAGATGTGCACCCTGATCGAGTTGCTGAAGTTGTTCACGCTGCTATCCCACACGTGTTCGAGCAGCTCCTCCTGGCTGACCGGCCGCCCCTGGTTGAGCATCATGTATTCGAGTATCCCGGTCTCCTTCCGTGTGAGAGACAAAGCCTCATCGCCTGCAAAAGCCCGACGCGCCTTTGTGTCAAATGTCAGATTTCCGCAGGTCAACAGCACGTCGTTTTGCGTAAAGCGCCTGAGCGTGAGAGCGCGTATTCTCGCCGCGAGCTCTTCGAGGTGAAACGGCTTCGTTAGGTAGTCGTTGGCTCCCGCATCAAGGCCGGCCACCTTGTCAGCAACCTCGCTGCGCGCCGAGAGGACGAGCACCTTGGTCTCGCAGTCGGATTCCCTCAGCGTCCTCAGCACCGTCATGCCATCCGCTCCGGGAAGGTTCAAATCGAGCACGACAAGATCGAAGCTCTCGACGGCAAGCAGATCAAGCGCTTCCCGCCCATCGTGGCAGCAGTCAACGCTGTACGCAAGGCGCCTCAAGCTGCGTGCGATCGCATCGCACAGCGACCACTCGTCTTCAACAACCAAAATGCGCATGCAGACCTCCTCGCATAGATGCCATCTCTCTTAACACGGATCTTATAGGCGATATGTTCCAATGGATCGCGGAACGGAAGGAATAGGCTCATTTCTCCCGAAAGGAGGACAAAACCATGCGTCGAAAAGCACTGCCGTTCCTGCTCGCGGCGACATTGGCTCTTGGCGGATACGCCGCCTTTCAGCAGATCGCCTCCAAAGAGAGCGGAGCGAGAAAAACTGATTCGATCGAGCAACCCTCAAATATGGAAGATGGGAAAACCATGTACAGGGATACCACGGAAAACGTCATCTACCTGGCAGGAGGATGCTTTTGGGGTATCGAACAGCTGATGCAGTCCATTCCCGGCGTCCTTGATGCCCAGAACGGCTACGCAAACGGCACCTGCGAGGCGGACGCCAACTACTCGACCGTCTGCAAGGGAAACACCGGCTTTCGGGAAACCGTGCGGGTGGAATACGACCCCGACCAGGTGAGCCTCGATGCGCTGTTGCTTGCCTATTTCTACGTTATCGACCCTACGGTAGAGAACCGGCAGGGCAACGATCGGGGCAGCCAGTACCAAACCGGCGTTTACTACACCAACGACAAGGCGAAAGAGACAGTAGAGCGCATTGCGGAAATCGAGCGTGGCCACAACGAGAGCTTCTTCGTAGAGATCGGGCCGCTGAGAAACTACTTCCCCGCAGAGGAGTACCACCAAGACTACCTCGCAAAAGACCCCGGCGGCTATTGCCATATCCCAAAAGCGGAGATGGAGCTGTTCTCCAAGCTTCGCATCGATCCTGGCGATTACCGCAAGCCCGCAGCGGAGTCCATTCGGGACAAGCTGACCGCGGAGCAGTACCGCATCACCCAGGAAAACGGCACGGAGCGCCCCTTCACTGGCGAGTTCTGGAACCAGTTCGAGAAGGGTATCTACGTGGACATCGTCACGGGTGAGCCGCTCTTCTCCTCCACGGACAAGTTCGAAAGCGGCTGCGGTTGGCCTGCGTTCACAAAGCCCATCGAGAAGCCCGCCGTGGTGGAGCTTGAGGACAACAGCCTCGGGATGCGCCGCACCGAAGTGCGAAGCCGCGCTGGGGATTCCCATCTCGGGCACGTGTTCACCAATGACCCCGAGTCTCCCAACGGTGTGCGCTACTGCATCAACAGCGCGTCTTTGCGCTTCGTGCCGTACGCCAAGATGGAAACAGAGGGCTATGGATACCTCCTCGACCTGTTCGATAAGTAAAGATACGCAGGTTAGAAGATGGGAAACGAACGAAAGGAGAAGTCGGATTGTTCAAAGTGACAAAACCCGCAGTTCAGGTCGCGTTGCTGGCGATCGGGGTGGCCATGGTGTGCTTCGGTGCCATGCGGGGCGAAGCAAACGCCGTGTTGGCCAAGGCGATAAGACTGTGCTTGGAGTGCATCGGAATTGGATAGGAGAAGAAATCCCGCATCGCAGTTTTTGAGCCGGTTTCGCGGATGGATCCAGGCGGCTGCGACGCTGCTCACCAATATCCACCTGCCGAACTTCTTCAAGGGCACCATCTATCAGGGCCCGGGCAAGGCCGTCTGCGTACCTGGCCTGAACTGCTATTCCTGCCCAGCCGCCACAGGCGCCTGCCCCATCGGGTCGTTCCAGGCGATTGTGGGCTCATCGAAGTTCAGCTTCTCGTACTACGTGACCGGACTCTTAATCCTCATCGGCGTGCTGCTCGGCCGCTTCGTGTGCGGATTCCTTTGCCCGTTCGGCTGGTTGCAGGAACTGCTCCACAAGATTCCCGGCAAGAAGCTGTCAACGAAGAAACTCAAACCACTTAGGTACCTTAAGTATATCGTGCTGCTGCTCACCGTGATTCTGCTACCCGCGCTGCTCGTCAACGACGTCGGGATGGGCGACCCGTACTTTTGCAAGTACCTCTGCCCTCAGGGAGTGCTCGAGGGCGCGATTCCGCTTGCCATCGTCGATTCCGGCATACGCTCCGCATTGGGAACGCTGTTCACCTGGAAGCTTGCCATCCTGATCGCGGTGGTCGTCTTAAGCGTGTTGTTCTATCGACCTTTTTGCAAATGGGTTTGCCCGCTCGGCGCGTTCTATGCGCTCATGAACAAGGTATCCCTGCTTGGAATTAAGGTTGACCAGCACCGATGCATCTCGTGCGGCGCGTGCGCGAAAACGTGCAAGATGGACGTCAAAGTCACGGAATCGCCCAATCACCCCGAGTGCATCCGCTGCGGCAAGTGTATAAGGGTCTGCCCGACCGACGCCATCGGCTTCAACTACGGCCTTGGCTTACCGGAAAAACAACCGAAACAGCAATGCAAAGGAAGCCAATGAATCAAGACGGCAACAAGCAAAGCAAACGACTGCAAACGGAGGAATAATCATGAAACGAACGAAGATTGCGGCACTGCTGATGGTCCCCCTGCTGGCGCTCAGCCTTGCGGCCTGTTCGGCACCTAAAGATAGCAACACCGGCTCGATGAGCGGCGATTCAGACATTGCGGCTTTGCTGGCAACGCAGTCAAAGAACGCCGAGGAAGCGGCCGAGCTGCACCAGAAACTCATGCAGAAGGAAAACGAGATTCTCTCTGACGACTCGAAGCTTTGGGAGAAAGTATTCCTGGCAGCCAACAAGGACACGCCGATGATCGAAGACGGCAAGAACTACGGCGACTTCCTGCTCGACACGATCGAGGGCGCCAAAGACCAGTTCTCGGCCGAGGAGATGAAGACGCTCAAGGCGGGGGCCCAACAAGTGAAGGAAATCGAGAACAAGCTCGCCGCCCTCGAGAAGGACTTCCCCGGATGCGGTAGCTCCCCGAGCTCAGGGGAAAGTGTCGACGCGTCAAGCGCTGGCATGCCGAATAGTGCAGGCACCGCTACCAGTGCGAACAAGTTCCCGAGTTTTCAGGGGAAAGACCTCGACGGCAACGAGGTGACCAGCGACAAGCTCTTCTCGGAGAGCAAGGTGACCGTAGTCAACTTCTGGTTCACCACCTGCAAGCCGTGCGTGGGCGAGCTGAGCGACTTGGAAGCGCTCAACAAGGAGCTCGCCGGCAAGGGCGGCCAGGTCGTTGGCGTGAACTCCTTCACACTCGACGGTGACGCGACCGCGATATCAGAGGCGAAGGACATCCTCGCGAAGAAGGGCGTCACGTACAAAAACATCTGGTTCGCGTCGAGCAGCGAGGCAGGGAAGTTCACCTCCAAGCTGTTCTCGTACCCGACCACCTACGTCGTCGACAAGAACGGCAACATCGTGGGCGACCCGATCGTCGGCGCGATCACGTCCCCCGAACAGCAGAAAACGCTCAGCAAGCTCATCGACCAGGCAATCGCAAACAGCGCAGGGTGAGCCAAATCGCCCGATAGCGCCGGCGTGGCCTCGCCGAGCGTAAGGTACCCCAGTCCCAGGTCATGCAAGGCTTGCGGTTCTCGTGCGCCTTCCGGACGTCGGCAACATGTGGCAGCGTCTCTTCGACCGAGAGCGCGAGCAGCTCAGGCAAGCTGAGCGCCTGCCCCTCGGGCGCGCGCTTGCTCGATGCGGCGAACGCTCTCGGCCGGGGCGCTATAGCGAAAGCTGCGGCAATCGCGGTATACAGGCCCTACTCGGGTGCCACGCCAGAGGCGATGGCGAGAGCGATGGAAGGCGGCAGGGCTACAACGGCCACGACGATGCCCGAGACAATATCCTTCGGGATCTGCCTGCGCAGCTCCTCTTTATCGGTGTCCTTGATGATGCTGAACGGTATGGGCTTGATCTTGTCGCGCTGCATAGCCTTCAATCCGTGTCGATGCGGTTGCCTTTGAATCCCCGCGGCGCAGCCGGTCACCCAACACGCGCGGCAAAGCTCCCACCAGGGAACCTCGATGAAACGCATTTGATTGTTATGGCGAGACGGCACAACGACCGCAGCAGATAATTTAATGTAACGTCTAGCCGTCGCGATCGATGGCGACGCATAAAAAACAGCAGGGCGGCGGCATCAAAAGTCAATCTGTTTGTCATGCAAGAAAAACCCAAGGTCAGCGGCCTATGGAAAGAACATCAGACATGCCGTCGCACTTGATCGACGACCCATGTAAAGCCATCTTGGTAGAAAATGATTCAGAGAAATAGGAACTTCGTCTCCCGAAAGGAGGAGCCGATGGAGTTGCCGAAACAGCTGAAAGCGCACCGCGAGCGCTTGGGGCTCTCACAAGAGGCCGTCGCGCAAGCGATTTACGTGTCGCGACAGACGATGTCCAGCTGGGAGAACGGAAAGACCTATCCGGATGTCCAAAGCCTGCTGCTTCTAAGCGACCTCTTCGGCGTCTCCATCGATGAGCTCGTGAAAGGAGACGTGGTTTCAATGAAGGAAGTCGTAAGCAAGGATGCGCTCAAGATGGAGCGATTGGCGATGGGGTCTGTTGCCCTGCTGCTCGCGGGGATTGCATGCATGGCAGGCATCTACGCACTACTGCCCGAGCCATCGTTCATCCCGCATATGTCCGCAGGCGCGCTGATCGGGATACTCGTGTTTGTTGCATTCTGGATCCCGTCGCTCGTATGCACATCGCGCATCGAGAGGATCAAACGCGAGCATGACCTTGTGACGTTCCGTGAGATCAGCGCGTTCATGGACGGCGAGGAGGCTCCGAGCGAGACCGAGGCGCTTTCCAGACGCAGGTCACGGCTCAGCTCTGCGCTCAAGATGGCCTGCGGTGCGGGGTTCGGCTTCCTCATCGCGTTCCTGATCACGGCACTAGTGAATGCCTTGCACTAGATGTATGCTTCTTTGACGGCTGAAGCACGCAGCATTAAAAGACCAAAGCCCCTACTGGAAAATGACCTCTGACTTTGGCAGACGAAGCCTGCAGATGCATATCGACTGGGCCGAGCACTGCGCCGCCGAACTGAGGAGCAAATAATGAACATCCTGGCGATCAACGGCAGCCCCAAAGGCAAGCGAAGCAATACGTGGCGCCTGACCAGCGCCTTCCTAGACGGAATAACTGCCCAAGAAGAGAGCGCCTACGAGCAGACTCCAGAAATCGAAACCCTGAATGTATGCAATCTCGACATCAAACCCTGCCTGGGGTGCTTTTCCTGCTGGAGCAAGACGCCGGGAACGTGCTGCATCCACGACGACATGCGGGCGGTCATCGAAAAGATCCTGTGGGCCGACATCATTATCTGGAGCTTCCCCTTGTACTACTTTGGACTGCCCGGTCCGCTGAAGAACCTGATCGACCGGCAGCTTCCCATGTCGCTTCCCTTCATGAGCGCCGGCACAGAAAGCGGCGGGCACCCGTCGCGCTACGACATGAGCGGCAAGCGAACGGTCGTAATCTCAACTTGCGGTTTCTATACCGCAAAAGGCAACTACAATGGCGTGACCGACCTGTTCGACCGGTTTTGCGGCAAGGATGGCTACACCGACATCTTCTGCGGCCAAGGTGAACTTTTCCGCGTAAAAGAGCTGTCGGAGCGCACCGACGAATACCTTTCCTGGGTCAAAAGAGCTGGCGAGGAGTTCGCGAGCGAGGGCATCACCGAAGAAACCCGCGCAAAACTCGAGCAGAACCTCTACCCGCGCGACGTCTTTGAAGCAATGGCAGACGCAAGCTGGGGCGTTGGCGAGTCCGGCGAGAAGGAAGACCCCAGCCTGGTGTTCACCCGCCAGATGGCGGCCCTCTATCGCAGGCAAGCCTGGCCCGGACGAGACCTCTTGCTCGATATGAACTACACGGATATCGGCAAGGTCTACCGCATCGTCCTCGGGGCTGCCGGAAGCCGCGTAGAAGAAAAACCTGCCGAAGGCTTCACCGCGGATTACACCACAAGGATCAACACGCCCCTGAGCGTCTGGCGTTCGATTGCCAGCGGTGAGGTCGCCGGGGACGCGGCACTCATGGAGCACCTGTACACGGTCGAGGGTGACTTTGACCTGATGATGCATTGGGACGATTATTTTGGCGCCGCAAACACCGGAGCAGGTAGCGGAGAGGCAAAGGCAGGCGCCGGCGAGGCCGAAGCAGCCGAGGATACAGCCGAGCCAAAGACCAACATGCTGTTGCTCTTGATTCCCTGGATCGTCTTCTGGGTCGCGGCGGCCATCGACAGCCACTGGGGCAGCCTCATCAGCATGGCGACATGCGTGCTGCTGCCCGTCCTCATGTGCCGAACCAAAGCAACCCGATACGACCAAATCTCAGCTCTGGGAGTTGGCGCCTGCTCCATCGCATTGCTGGCGGGAGCCTCCCCCATCCTCGTGATTCCGGCATCGTACTTCCTGTTCGGACTCATCTGGACGGTCTCTTGCTTCACAAAGGTACCCCTGACCGCGCATTACTCCAAGAACAGCTATAACGGAGACGCGGAGCTGCGCAACCCGATCTTCATGAGGACGAATCGCATCCTGACCGCGGCATGGGGAATCCTCTACCTGGTCACACCCATCTGGACGTACCTCATCATGCAAACAGATGCGGCCAGCTTTGTCGGCGCGATCAACTCCGTCCTCCCCGCGTTGATGGGCATCTTCACCGCATGGTTCCAAACGTGGTATCCCCGTCATATCGCACGAGGGTAGGCTGAGTCGTGCCTTACAATTAACTCGGACAAAACCGAGTCGGAAGGAACCGAGTAAGTGGAATTCATCGGCAGGGAGCGTGAACTCGCTCGAATTAAGAAAACGCTCACCGCGCGCGAGCAGTGCAATGTCCTTGTTTACGGCAGGCGTCGCGTGGGCAAAAGCGAGCTCATCAAGCAAGCTCTCGCCGATCTGCCGGACCACACAACGGTCTATTACGAGTGCCGTCAGACCTCCGAGGCAGATAACCTCGAAAGCCTATCCGGCCTCGTCGCCGAAGCATTGGGCTTTCCGCCACTAGCCCTCTCGAGCATTCGTGAACTCATCGAGTTTCTGTTTGGCCAAGCCAAAAACAAGAACGTCACCCTCGTTCTCGACGAATACCCTTATCTGAGAGATGCGGTCAAAGGTCTGGACAGCATCCTCCAGACCTCAATCGATGCTCGCAGGGAAGACTCTCGTTTGAGCATTGTGCTGTGCGGTTCCTACGTTGAGATTATGAGATCCCTCATAGAGCATGAGAGTCCCCTCTACGGACGCATCGACCTCACGCTCGATCTTAAACCCATGGACTACTTTGACTCTGCAAAGTTCTATCCCGCGTTCTCGCCCGAAGACAAGATCAGACTCTACAGCGTTTTTGGCGGCATTCCCTTTTACAACCGGCTCGTCGATCAGTCCCAGAGCGTGCGCGATAACATCATCGAACTTGTCACAGAACCCGGTGCCCGCCTGGAAAGCGAGGTACCGTCCTACCTCAGCGCCGAAATCTCCAAGATGACCAACGCCAACGAAGTTTTAGGGGCCCTCGTGCAAGGCTACTCACGTTGGGGTGATGTGCTGGCGCAGTCGCATGTCTCGAGCGGTCCTGCCATGGCGGACGTCTTAGACAAGCTCATATCGCTCGAAATCGTCCAGAAGCGTGCGCCCATCAACGACCCCGCGAATAAGCGCAAGTCCGGCTACTTCGTAGTGGATCAGCTTTCACTCTTTTTCTATCGCTACGTCTTCCGCAATGCCTCTGCGCGCCAGCTGCTCGATTCGGATGTCTTCTATGATCGCCATGTCTTGCAAGACTTCGAGGAAAACTGCGTCCCCCATCTGTTCGAGGAAATTTGCCGTCAATACCTCGTGCGGCAGAATAGAGCCGGCAAGATCGAACCGCCTTTTGACGCGATAGGCACGTACTGGTACGGCGACCCCGCAAATAAAACGAGTGGTGAATTCGATGTAGTGACGCAAGATCCCGAGGGTTACGCATTCTACGAGGCCAAGTTCCGTAAGTCACCCATCACGCAAAAGATGGTTGACGAGGAAATCGCCCAAGTCGAAGCAACGGGGCTCAAGTGCCACCGCTACGGATTCTTCTCCCGCTCTGGCTTCGATGCCGACGAGAGCGATCGGGTCGCCTTTATCGACCTATCGCAGATGTTTGAGTAAGGCCTGCCCCCGGCAGAACCAAAGTAACGGACGAATGTTCGATGGCTTTCGTGTCGGATGGAATCGCGCGGGGGCTGGGCTATGACGCAGGGCGTCCAGGCCTTTACCGCCAAGAAGGGCCGCTTGGTCACCGCCGTCGGCACGATCGAGGAAATCCTTGGCGCCGGCGTCTCGACCGAAAAGTTCACCGCGCAGAGCCTCCCCTGCGCCGGCGCTCTTATGAAGGAAGACGACATGCCGAGCTTGTTCGACTAGGGACGGCGCGGGCGCACCACAAATCTGCGAAAGATGTAGGACTCGGTCGATATTTAATGATATTTGACCTAAAATATCGAGTGGACCCTACATTTTCTTGGAGGCCTCATGCGACTTCAGACCATCGCTCATCGCGACCGCTACGAACGCAAGCTCGCCGAGTATCGCGACTCCCAGGACATAAAGGTCATCACCGGCGTACGCAGGTGCGGCAAGTCGACACTTCTTAAGCTGCTCGTCGATCAGATTACCTCCGAGTTGGGCGGCACCCGCAACATCTTCTACCGCAAGATGGACGGTTTCGGCGTCCCCCTGAACCCCGACGCCGAATGGCTTCAGTCGGAACTCCTGACAGCACTCGAGATGGCCGATTCTTCCAAACCTCTCTATGTGTTTATCGACGAGGTCCAGACAATCCGCGACTGGGAGAAGGTCGTACGTAGACTACACACCCACCCGCTGGTAGACACCTACATCACCGGCTCAAACGCCCATGTACTCTCGTCAGATTTGGCGACGCTGCTGGGTGGGCGCTATGTCGAGATTCACGTGCAGCCCCTGTCGTTCGAAGAATATCTTCAGTTCGAGACGGCAGCCGGCACATCGCCACTCGACACCTCCACCCTCTTTTCCCGCTACCTCACGTACGGAGGCATGCCCGGGCAGTTCGACATCGTCGACAGAACCCAAGATCGTATGGCACGCTTCCTGGACGCAATCCACGACACCATCATCTTGAACGACGTGGCCATGCACACCCAGGTAGGCGACATGGATCTACTTTCTAAACTTGTGCGCTACACCTTCTCCACCTCGGGCAACCTGTTCTCGACGCGAAACGTGGTAAACGCCCTCACAAGCGCGGGCAGGAAAACCTATGCCGAGACGGTCGAGAACTACCTCAAAGCCCTCGAAAGCGCCTACATCCTGAGTGAGTGTGAGCAGACCGGTATCGCCGGCAAGCAGGTGCTTAGACCCCAGCGCAAGTTCTATCCCATCGACACCGGCTTGCGCAATCTAGCTAGCAACTTTGCCCCAAAGGACCTGGGCGCTCAACTCGAGTGCGTGGTGTTCAACGAGCTCGTGCGCCGTGGCTACAACGTGACCGTGGGCGCACTGCTCAAAGGCGAGATAGACTTCGTGGCCGACAAGCACGACGAGCGCCTCTACATCCAGGTGACCGAAACGCTTGCAAGCCCCGGGACATACGAGCGCGAACTGGCGCCTTTTTCCCTCGTAAACGATGCCTTCCCCAAGCTGGTGCTCACCACCGATCGCCTGCGGCTCGGCACCACCGAGCAAGGCGTGCGCATTGAGAACCTGGTGGACTGGTTGCTCAAAGGCTGGAGCTGAGCGACGCAAGTGTCCAGCGCGCACCTGGACAGGACCCGCATGGCGCCCTCCGCCGCCAGACGGCCGCGGCAGGCCTCCTGCAGGAACACGTATGCCGCCGCCTCGAGCGTGAAAAGCTCCTCGCCGCGCATGCCCTCGCCCCGTCCAATAAACGTTCACCGCGCTAAAAGAGAGCGCGGGCGTCAATAAAGAGCGCTTTTGCGCACTAAAAATCAGTGAATCTGAACTCAGAAACGCTTGCCGTCCACGAGGCATCGATTATCGTCCCGCCCCGCACATCGTCCGTCGGGCTGGAAAGGGAAATCGGGGCGTCTCCCCCGCCCGTTCCGGATTCGAAGCAAAGCCGCGCGGGCGACGCGCCCTTCCGGCCCACGCCTCTCCCCTCTTCCAACTGGCCTTAATCCGCCGAATCCCGTCCTTCTGCCCGATTATAGGCCGCAATTGTCAGCATATCGTCAGCCGCACGCGGCCGGCGCGGCTCCCGCATCGTGGCAGAGCGGGTCCGCGCCGGGGCGTCGGTTGACGGCTCGGCCTACAGCTCGCGCCTTCCGTACAGCCCGAGAGAGACGGCGGCGGAGGCGGCCAGCATCAGAAGCGAGGCCGCGAGCAGCGCCGCCATAGAGGCCGCGAGCCCAACGGGAGTCTCGGCGAACGTGAGGAGGCCCGCCACGAGCCCGAACGCGCCGCCTCCGAGAATCCCCGAGTTCCCGAGAAGCATGGGGGCGACCACGAACAGGCCGACGGTGACGGTCGGCAGAAGCTGGGTCGCCTTGGTCTGGCCGAACTTGAAGTACACCGGCGTCACGACGGACGCGACGGCGGAGCCGATCAGGACGCAGGCTGCGGTGGCGAAGGCCATGCCGGCGACCCTCTCCCCGCTGAACGCGAGGAGCTCGGAGAGGCCTCCCGGCAGCTCCACGGCGGACGCGAGCCCCATGACCGCAAGCGATGCGGCGAAGCCGACCGCCGAGCCGATGAGGCCAAGCGTCGCGATGGCGGCATAGCGGCTCAGGACGACGTCGCGCTTCGAGACGGGAAGGGTGAGGCGATAAGAGCCCCATCCGTTCTGGTCGTCGTAGACGGAGGAGCCGATCGCACCCATCATGAAGCACATGCTGGTGAGGACGGCGGGGGCAACGATGGCGGTCTTCATTCCCACGCCCACGAGGACGGTGACGAGAAAGCCGGTCGCCAGGAGGGAGGTCGCGTAGCCGCGCAGGACGTTCATTTCCATAAGGTATGCCCGCTTCATTATCGGACGCCTCCTTTCAGGACAAGGGCGAGGTAGTCGTCGATTGTCATCCGATCGCAGGGAATCTCGGGCATGGCCCGGGAGAACGCATAGCGATCCGGAACGAGGACGTCGATGCCGTAGTCATGCATCAGGTATCTGAACTCGTCGTTCGGGATGAGGCTCGAGGAGACGATGCGCTCGAAATCGGACTTTCGGCAGCGGGCGACGCCCATGGCGTCGGTGATGGCGTCCTTCGGCAGGTCGAACAGAACCCTGCCGCCGTCGATGCACACGATGCGGTCTGCTATGCGCTCGAGGTCGGAGGTGATGTGGCTCGACATGAGGATTCCGCGGCCCGGCTCGGCGACGAAGCCCCTCAGGATGTCGAGGACCTCTTCGCGCGCCATGGGGTCGAGCCCTGCGGTCGCCTCGTCGAGGACGAGCAGCTGCGCTCTGTGCGAGAGCGCGCATGCCAGGCTGAGCTTCATGCCCATGCCGCGGGAGAGGTCCTTGACCTGCTTTCTTGCGTCGAGCCCGAATTCGTCCGCGTACTTCCCGAACAGCGACCCGTCCCACCCATCGTAGGCATGGGACAGCATCCTGCCGACATCAGCGACCCTGAGGTGCTCGGGGAGCGAAACGGTATCGAAGACGACACCCACCTGCTCCTTGACGCTCGCCCCGCACGGCTGCGCGAGCTTCTCACTCGGGACCCCGAGGAGCGACGACGAGCCTCCGTCGACGGGGATCAGCCCCAGAAGGGCCTTGATGGTTGTCGACTTCCCTGCACCGTTCGCGCCGACGAAGCCGACTATCTCCCCCGCATCCACCGTAAGGTTCACGTCCTGGAGCGAGAACCCGGGATACCGCTTGACCAGTCCCTTCGCCTCAACGAGGCGAAGGGCTCCGCTTGATGATGCCATGTTCAGTCCTTTCAGAAGAGCGCAGGGCGCCCTGTGTCGTTATTCGAGACCGAGTGCGAACATCTCCGCCAGCTCTTCGCTCGTGAGCCCCATATCGCGGCCGCGCTCGATTGCCCGAACCATGAGGCCCTCCACCTCGCGAAGCCGCTCCTCTCTGATGAGCTCGGCGTTGCCGCCCGCCACGAAGCTCCCTTTCCCCTGCACGGTTTCGATGAAGCCGGCGGCTTCAAGGTCCGTGTAGGCGCGCTTGGTCGTGATCGCACTCACTCTCAGGCTGTTCGCGAGGCCCCTGATCGAGGGGAGCTGCTCCCCCTCGGAAAGCTCCCCGGAGAGTATCGCCGCCTTTATCTGGTCCTCGACCTGCTCATATATGGGCTTACCGCTCGAGTTGGATATGATGATGTCCACAGGCTCGTATCCTTTCGGTGCTTCCCGCCTCGGCGTCCCGGAGGTGGGTTGCCGCAGCCAGGCGTCCCCGGTTGCAGCGGAGGCAAGCGTCGGACGTCACGCGCCGCCTCTTGGGTTATAGAGTATATAACCCATATACACAGTATATACGCGCATATACAGATTGCAAGGGAATCCTGGGAGCTCGATGCGATTTCGTCCGCCTTTGCCCCGATGTCGCTTTCCGTTGCTTGCCGCAACGCCTCGCTGCGGGCAACAATCGGCTCGGCGAAGAGGGAGGGGGGGGAGTCCATGCTGAATGCGCGGCCGCGCTGGGAAGCCCGTACCTGCAGTGGGACCTCGGCGATCCCGAGCTCGCCGTCGCGGGCACCCTCTGCCATGGGTTCGAATGGGCCTTCGTCAGGGTCGCGCCGGCGCTCTTCCTGGCCGCGGCCGCGGCCGCCCTCTTCGCGCGCGAGAGGATGCGCTGACGCCTTTTGGAGCGTGCCGGTGCCGGGATCTGAAGGCGTTTCTAACAGTTAAGGAGACGGGTGCTTTCTAGCACACTCCTTCGATGATACCTTCCGCTAGCCGCTATGAGGGTCCAGCCAACAAAGAATGTGCCCGGGCGCCCGCCTGGGTCGGCTTCATCAGCCTCATGAGGCTCGGCATACCCTTGGGGGGCATGGCCGCGAACCGCGGCGCCTCGCGCCCCGCGGCACGGCTGCTGGGGGACGATACGACGCCTGACGACCATGCGATCCCCGCCGACGACGATGCCCGCTGGCGCGCCGGTGTCTTCTATGCCAACGCCGATGACCCCGCGCTCGTCGTGCCCAAGCGGTTCGGCGTGGGATGGACGCTCAGCTGGGCTCGTCCTACCAGCTGAATCATCGTCACCGGCACCGTCGCCCTCGTCATCGTCTTCTGCGTGCTCGCCGGTGCCCTCGTATAGCCCATGCGGGTTGTCGGCCGCCCCAAGCAACTGTCCAGCCGGTCGTCATCCCCGGAAGCGGGGCGTGTCGGCAAGACGCTCCCCACCAAAGATACCCGCTGCAGCCGCCTTGTACTCGTCGACGCGGCGAACCTTGCGCACGGCACGGTGCACCGCGACCGGATCGGCGAAGGCGTACTGCGCGTACGACCACCACTCCTTCATGCGAAAGACCGCGTTGCCGCCAATTTCTTCCTCGTAGGCATCGAGCAACATGTCATGGAAGCCCCTCAGTTCCTCGCGCGAGGCCGCGGTGCCGCCGCGCAGCTGGCGCGCGAGCGCGGGGTTGGTCAGGATCCCCCGACCCATCATCACGTGACGCGTTGCCGGATATGCCCTGGTCAGACGCTCAAAGTCGTCCGGGGCGAAGATGTCCCCGTTGTATGCCACGGAAAACGGCGCCCGCTCCAGCGCTTCGCCATACGGCTCCCAGCGCGGGGCGCCCTTGTAGAAGTCCTCCCGCACGCGCGGATGGACGATGAGCTCGGCAAGCGGGTGGTGGCAATACGTCTCGAGAATCCGCCCGAACTCGGCGTCATCGGACACGCCCAGCCGCGTCTTGACCGAGACCGGCAGCGGCGAGCGCGCGCAGGCCTCGCCGAGGAACGCGTCGAGCGCCTCGGGGTCACGCAGAAAGCCCGAGCCCTTGCCCTTTCCGACAACTGTCCCTGAGGGACAACCAAGGTTGAGGTTGACCTCCCGATAGCCCATATCGGCAAGCAGCCGAACCGCCCAGACGAACTCGTCGGCATGCTTCGTCAAGAGCTGGGGAACGACGTCGAGCCCCGCGTTGCGCTCCAGGTCGAGCTCCTTGAGCGCCTTCCTCCCGAACCCGCTGCCCACGCGAGGAGGCGCAAGAAACGGCGTGTAATAGCGGTCAAGCGCCCCGAAGCATGCCGCGTGCACCCTCCTGAACGAGCTTCCTGTGATTCCCTCCATGGGGGCAAGCGATAAGATCATGCGCTGACACCTTTGGCGTACGTGTGTTACTTGCGGCGATCTGGCGGCACTGCGGGGCGCCGCTCCACTCCGCGAACGACCCAGGTACCAAAACGAAAAATCCCCTGTTCGCGGGCGCAGACAAGGATGCATGAACAATCGAGCATCGCATGCAGCTCACGCCGGGAACAGGCTGTACGAGCGTCCCTCGTCTGCATCGACGGCGCAGATGCTCACGCCGAACGCGCGCTCGATCGCACCCGATCTGAGCACCTCATCGACAGATCCTGCATACGTGCTGACGCCGCGCTCCATGACCATGACCTCATCGGAGTACCGAAGCGCCAGATCGAGGTCGTGGATCACCATGATCACGGTCTTTCCCATCTCCTCGTTGAGCCGGCAGACCAGCTGCATGGTTTCGTGGCAAGCGCCGATATCGAGGTAGGTTGTCGGCTCGTCGAGCACGATGATGGCCGTATCCTGGGCGAGCGTCATGGCGATGAACGCCCGCTGGCGCTCGCCGCCCGAAAGGCGGCGCAGGTCGCAGTCCCTGAAGCGCTCGACGCCCGCCATCCGCATGGCCGCCTCGACCTGCTCTCGATCCTCTTTCCCCAAACGTCCCTCATGGCTCTGATACGGATAGCGCCCACACGCCACAAGCGATTCGACCGTCATCGCGGGCGGCCTTGAAACCTGCGAGAGCACCGCGACCTTGCGCGCCCTCTCCTTGCCCCGCATGGCAAGCGTGGGCTTGCCCTCGATGAGCACGCGCCCCGCATCGGGGCGGCACATTCCGTCTATGAGCTTCACGAGCGTCGATTTCCCGCACCCGTTGGGGCCGACGATGCTCGTGATGGCCCCCGCCGAAAACTCCGCGGAAAGGCCCTCGATGAACGGCGCCTTGCCGTACGAGAACGACACGTTTTGAATGTCAACCGCGATCATCGAAGCCCCCTTTGCGGTTCTTCAGGATGAGGTAGATAAAGAACGGCCCGCCGAGAAACGCCATGAGAATGCCCACGGGCACCTCGTAGGGCGCGAAGATCACGCGCGAGCACATATCACAGAACACGACGAAAGTCGCACCCGCAGTCGCCGAAAGCGGCAGCACGAACCGGTTGTCGTGCCCCACGAAGAAGCGGACGAGATGCGGGATGATAAGCCCCACGAACCCAAGAAGCCCCGCAATGCTCACCGCAGCCCCCGAAAGCACCGCGGCGAGTCCGAGCATCGCCAAGCGCGTGCGTCCGACATGCATGCCGAGCGAATGGGCGGTCTGATCGCCGAGCGCCATGATGTTGAGCTTGCCCGCGGCGCCGAAGGCGAAGACGAGCCCGGCGATTATATAGGCGGCGGGCCACAGTATGTCTTTCATGAGCACGCCCGCCAACCCGCCGACGAGGAACGTCGACGCGCCAATGTAGGCATCGGGGTTCAGGATGAGGATGGTGTTCATGCCCGCACCGAACACCGAGGTGATGGCGATGCCTGCGAGCACCACCGTGAGCCGCGAGGTGTTCGCGCCGAGCGAGATGCCAAAGACGATGAGCGCCGTTGCGAGCGCGCCCACGAACGCGGCCAGCGGGGGCAGCCACACAAGCCCGGGAAACACCGAAGCGGCGAGCAGGACGAACAGGCCGGCTCCCGAGTTGATGCCGATGATGTTGGGGCTTGCAAGCGGGTTGTCGAGCACCGCCTGGATGATCGCGCCCGCCGCTGAGAGCGCCGCGCCAGAAAGCAGCGCCGCAAGCACGCGCGGCAGCCGCACGTTCACGAGGATGCTTTTCGCCGCGTCGCTCACCTCGCCACCGGACGCCCAGGCAACCAGATCGCCCAGGCTCACCGACGACGATCCGACGAGAAACGCCGCCACCGTCACTACAGCGAGAGCGGCAGCGACGGCGACGGATACGAACGCACCTGTATGTTTGCAGGAAACCGTCTTCATAGCGAGGGGCTATTTGTACAGGTGGTCGAAGAGCGTTTGATAGCTTTCAGCCCAGCGCTCGTTAGGCTTATAGAGGAACAGCTCTTTGTCGAGCGTGATGTAGTGGTCGTTCTTCACGGCCGAAAGCGTCGACCATGCGGGGTTCGCCTCGGTCGCCTCTTTGAGGTTTTTCAAAGCAGCCGCATCGTCGTTGCCCATGGGGATGACGAAGATGAAATCGGGATCGAGCTCGATAACCGATTCGAGACTGAAATCTTTCAGCAGGCTCGGATTCTCGTCGGCGAGGTTTCGCACGCCGAGATCGGCGAGCATGGCGCCTGTCATCGTAGAGGAGTTCTGCACGCGCGTACCGCCCGAAAACGTGGTCATGACAAGCACGGAAGGAGCGTCTTTCCCGGCCGCCGCCTCTTTGATCTTCGCTATCTTATCGGCAACCTTCTGGCCATTCTGCTCGTACAGATCGTCACGGCCGGTGATGTTGCAGAACGTACGCAGCATGCGCAGGTAGTCGTCGAACTTGGTCACGTTGAAGTACGCGACCGGAATACCTGACGCCTCGAGGCTCTGCTTGAGGTCGGCCTGGCTCGAATCGTGGCCGCGCCCGCCCGAACCGCTCGTCATGATGACGAAATCGGGCTTGAGGGCGATGATCGACTCGAGGTTCGGAGCCGAGAAATCGCCCACCTTGGCGGCGTCCGATTTGATCGAGTAGCTCTCGAAGGCATCGTCGGATGCTCCGACGAGCGTGCCGCCGGCAAGCTCCCACGCGTTCGCGAGGCTGCCCATGCAGGCCACCACGCGCTTTGGGTTGTCGACGGTCACCTCTGCGCCCGTATCGTCGGTGAAGGTGACGGGTCCGCCCTGTGCGCCCTTCCCGCCCTGCTTGGACGGTTGGCTTTGGCTTCCGGGATGCGCGGCCTCGCTCGGTGCCGAGCATCCCGGAAGCGCCGCACAGCCCAAAACAAGCAGCGCTGCCACCGCCAGCCCGGCGAAGAGCATCCGCACATCGCGCCTGATCGTTTCCATAGTCATGTCCTTGTTCCCTTTCGTTTGCGTTTTATGGTTCATCGACTCTACGAAGCTGCTTCGAGCTTCTGCCCGTGGGCGCAGTACTCGTCCTGGGCCATGATGTCGCCTTCGTGGTAGTAGGCGGCACGCGCACGGCATCCGCCGCATCCCTGCCTGTAATCGCATGTGCCGCAGGCGCCGCTGTAGACCTGTGTGCGAAGCTTCTCGAATACCGGGCTTTTCTCCCATATCTCGTCGAAGGGCGTCTCGCGCACATCGCCCGCCTCCTCGGTCATGTACGCGCATGGCCGCACGATGCCCTCGGAGCCGACCACGCAGTACGTGAGCCCGGCAAGGCACCCCCGAGAGAAGCGCGTATCGATGCCGAGCTGCTTGGCCACGCGCGTGAACTGCGGCGCGCACGTGGGCTTCACATCGATATCCACCTCAGCCGATTTCAGCATGATCTCTTTGAGCAGCGCCTCGTTCTCGAGCACCTCGAGGCTCGTCTCCTGGATGTAGACGCCGCGGCCCACCGGGATCAGGAAGAAGATGTAGTGCGCGATGGCCCCGATCCGCTGGGCGAAATCGGTGATGGCGCACACCTCGTCGCGATTCCAATCGACCACCGTGGTGTGCAGCTGAAATGGCAGACCCGCCCGCTTGCAGGCTTCGATGCCCGCCATGGTGAGATCGTATGCGTTCTTGAGCCCCCTGAACTTGTCGTGCTTTTTGGGATCGAGGCTGTCCACGCTGATTCCCATAGCCGCAGTCCCGCACTCCTTGAGCCGGCGGGCCACCTCGTCGGTGATCAGCGTTCCGTTGCTTCCGAACACCGGACGCAGGCCCCGCGATGCGGCGTGGGCGACCAGATCGAAGATGTCGGGACGCAAAAGGGGCTCACCGCCCGAGAAGATCATGATCTTGAAGCCCGCCTTAGCTATCTCGTCGATCATCTTCATGGCCTCTTGGGTGGAGAGCTCGCGCTCCTGCCGCTCTTTCGCATCCTGGTAGCAGTGCACACATTTGAGGTTGCATTGGTTCGTCGTCATCCACGACACGATCATGACGTGCCCTTCCTTCTCGTCTTTCCTGGTATATGTTATTTTTTACTTTCATGGACGGATCATCGGCCCGATGATTCCCTCCGAACGCTGTCCCGCTGCGCGCTACCCCGTTTGCCGATAGGCCGCCACAACCGCATCGAGGTGATCGCACACCGATTGGCGCAGTTCGTCGAACGAGCCGTTTTCGCCATGATGTCCGGGAGCGTGCCCGTGGTGCGGCGAGATGTTCTCCATGAGGATGAAGTTCTGGTTCGCCGAAAGCGTTTGCTGGAATTCGTCGAGCTCGAGGTAGCGCCGGGCCAGATCGCGGTTGCCAGGACTGTCGAGAGGCTCCCCTTCCGACATCTGCCTGATGGTATCGGCGATGAGCTCGTGCCATTTCGAGACCGATTGCCCGCGCAACGCGATATCCTCATCGGTAGCCTCGGTTAAGCCGCTCTCGTTTATGCAGATGAGCCGCCAGAAAAACTGGCTATCGTCCTGGCTGCGCTCTATGGTGTCGGCCATGGCGGCCCAATCGACCTCGTCGGGCTCGTTGGACGCCTCGAGCAGGGCGCGCATCGTGGTCAAACGCTTGAACAGATTCTGGAAATCCTTTTCGATATCATCCATTTTGCTGCTCGCAAGCGAATGGAACGCCGACGCGTCGCAGAAGAGCCCCGCATCGGCTTTGATCTCGGAAAGGGAAAGCCCCAGGTATTTCAGGGTCAGGATGCGGTACAGATCCTGTACGTTCTTCTCGGTGTACAGGCGCTGGTTTTTGGGCCCTTTCGCCGACGGCGACATGAGTCCCTGCTGATCGTAGTACTGGATCGTACGCACGGTAACCCCCACGCGGCGCGCGAGATCCCCCACCGTCAGATATGCCGGATCGCTCATCTAATCTCCTACGTTCAGCGGGGCGTCCATGCGCCCCGCCTCGGCAATCGCCCGGTGTGCGTCCTCGCGGCTCTTCGGCGATCTCGTCTCTGCATACGGCCGTGCCCCCCGCACATGCAGGCGGCACCGCAAACAGCATTGAACGATACGCGATGACGCTACGTCATCGTCAACACGTTTTTTTGCTTTCAGAAATACCGTGCATAACGAAGGCGAGGGTACCGTCAATGATCTTTCGCAGCAAGGAATATGTGTCGGTTTGGGTGTCCACGGTAGAACGCACCTGACCGGACGGCTTGCTCTGATCGATCGCGATGGCCGGAGGCAAACTGTGGATCTACCCTACATGGGGCCGACCGTATTTGGGCAGATACCGCTGGGTAAAACTGGGGAAGATCCCATTAAGTTCCCGGCGGGATTGAGCCGCTATGGTGTCCAGAACCAGAGAGCTTTTCCTGAACCGGAGACACCGGTCACAACCGTGATGGCGTGCCCGGGGATCTCCACCCTCAGCTGAGGACATGGGCGAGGGTCGACCTGGGGTCGGCCATGGCTCGCATTTTGGTGAAAGCCCCCATCGACTGCGGCGCCGTTGAACAGAAATAGCGCGCGAACCACCAGAGCAAATGAGCATTTTGTGTGGTTGGCATACCGCCAGCAGATGAAGTTCTTGCAGCAAGGGGGATTGCTCTGGAATAATTCCCCAGCGCGAAACCAATAGTGGGATTTGCAAATGCTCGGGATGCGCGATGCCCTTGTTTCGGGGCCGAATGAGCGAATCTCGAAGGCGCGGCTCTCACATGAGGTTTCTCAAATAGCGGCAGTGCTTTAAAGGGTGGGGAATTGAGTAAATCGGAGCAAGAGTTTAGCGAGCGCAATAAGAAGAGGCGCATCGTTGCTTCGATAGTGCTCCTGCTGCTGCTTCTCTCCATCGGCGGTTGTACGATATGGCAGTTCGCCCGACCAAAGGCCGACCCCGGAGCGACTGTGCAGGGTTACGAGGGCAAAAGCGACGAGGAAATCATCGCCGACCTCAACCGTCAGGCTGACGAATCGCGCATGACGATTTCCGTGTCGGCAAAGCCCAAGCTGTCAGATGGAAAAGTGCGCGTAAACGTCTCGAACGTGGCGGAAAACAAGTTCTCGCAAACGTTTACCCTCTCACAGGACGGCGTGGAGCTGTATAGCTCGGGGCTTATCGCCCCCGGCGAGGTCGTCGAATGGTGCGACGCGCCGGACGCCCATGAGGGACCTGCGACCGTGACGGTGCAGGGCTGCGACCGTGAGACCGGCTCGCCGTCGGGCAACCCCCAAACCGTTTCCGTCACTATTGTGGCGGCGTCAACTGCCGGGGACAAATAACGCCACCTTCTCCACCCGCCCAAAACGATAGTGATAGGGTATCGCTGCCGCTGATTTCCTCAGTGGCGCAATGCAAGCAATGAAGCGAGATGGGCTCGCTTCGAACAAGAAAGAGGTTTCCTTCCGTGGACACAACCAACAATCGAAAACTCAAGACGTGCGCAGGCGCGCTGGCCGTAAGCCTTGTCGTGGCAGCTGCCGTCGCAACCCCCACCCTCGCTTTCGCCGCTGGCACCACCTCGCAATCGACGGACGTCACCGTCCAGTCCGTGACCCCCGACCCCTCCGGCGACAACCTGTCGTTCTCGGTGCCGACGCAGATTCCCTTCGTCGCCAAGGCCGACGGCACGATGCTCAGCGCATCTGCGGATAGCCTGAAGATTCAGAACAAGTCGGTATTTCCGATTCACGTGGTAAACATGGCTGTCGCCGAGCAGTCGCCTTTCAAGCTCGTCGCCGATGTGACGGCAAGCACCGAAGCGAATGCCTTTCAGTTCACCATCAACGGCACGAAGGCGGCCGCATCCGTTGACACCTCTTCCGAGGCGGCATGGAACATGGGCTACGAAGGCTCCGCGACCGACACGATCTCTCTCAAGACCAACGACGCGAAGATCGCGCGCGTGAACACCGACATCTCAACGCCCCAAAAGGCGGCAGCCATCACCTGGACCGTCGCTTCCGGCGCTGCGCAGTAACAACGAGCCGCATCGTATGCGTTGCGTGCGGGCAATAACGGGAATATGCCACGCTGCCGCGATATCGATCGCGGCAGCGTTCGTGGTTGTGTTGTGCCTTGCCCTTTCCTTTGTGCCCGCATATGCCGACGAGGGAGGGGCAGGTCTGTCCGCGGAGGACGAGGACACGATTGTGGTGAGCGTGCCCACGACCGTGCCGTGCAAGCTGCTTTCCGACGGGACGGTCGTGGCGCCGACCTCGTGGAAGATTGAGAACTCCGGCAGCACCCCGGCGCGTCTTGCCATGGCCTCGGCGAAATCGGACTACGAAGATATCTCCATCTCGGCGAAGGCGAACGGGTCGACACTGCTCGACTACTCGGCGGGCCGTGCGTCCTACGACCCGACGCTGATCGTCCCTGCGCGAGGTTCACTCGATGTGAGCTGGTCGGTGTCCCCGATCGATCCCACTACGCACGCCGACCTGTTCAAGCAGTCATCTCAAAATTCCGTGGCGCTGCTCTCCGCGTCCTTTCTCTTCTGCGCCCCGTCGACGGAGCCTGACGCATCGGACTCCGCCCCGTTCGCCGTCTATTCCGAAGACGACGCCTCGCTCACCTTCTATAAGCGCCGGGCCCTGCCCATCGAGGGAAGCATGTTCGAGGGCAAGACGGCGACGGCGGTGTACGCAAATATCCAGAACACGAAGCACACTCCGCCGTGGAGGGGCATCGCGAGCAAGATCAAGCGCGTCGCGGTCGTTGACGACGGTATCGCCCCGCAGACGATGTACGCGTGGTTCTTCACCTGCGACAATCTCTTTTCGGTCAACATTTCCAAGCTCGATACGTCGAAAACGACGAGCTTGAGCTATGCCTTCTCGGGGTGCAAATCCCTCACAGAGATCGACCTTTCTGCGCTTGACACAAGCTCCGTCATATCTTTTGCCGACGTCTTTCAGGATTGCTCGTCACTTCGGAGCGTGAATCTTGCGGGTTGGAACACGTCGAGCGGAAACAATTTCAGCCAGATGTTCTACCAATGCGCATCCCTTGAAAAGCTCGATATCTCGTCGTTCGAGACGAGAAACGTCAAAACGTTCAAGGAGATGTTCCGCGGCTGCAGCTCGCTTCGCGCCCTCGACTTGTCGCACTTCAACACAAGCGCTGCAACCACCTTCGCATCGATGTTCTACAACTGCAACTCGCTTTCTTCACTCAACGTATCGATGTTCGACACCTCTGCCGCCACCGATGTCTCCCAGGCGTTCTACGGGTGCGGGTCGCTGACCGAGCTCGACCTGTCGAAGGCATCAACTGCCAAAGTCGAGACGTTCTACGGAATGTTCTCGGGATGCTCGGGGCTTACGCGGATCGACCTCTCACTTCTTGACACGTCTTCTGCAAAGAATCTAAGTTACCTGTTCGCGGACTGTTCCAAGCTAGAGTCGGTGAACGTCTCTGGCATTAAGACATCGACCGTCACCGACTTCAACCATATGTTCTCGGGCTGTTCCTCGCTTAAGTCTCTCGACCTTTCGTCGTTCGATACGTCGGCTGCGAAGGATTTGAGCTGTCTCTTCTACGGCTGCTCCTCGCTTGCGTCTCTTAACCTGTCCTCGTTCGATATGTCGAATGTGGAGCAGATGGCAAACCTGTTCTATAACTGCTCCAAGCTTGCGGAGGTTACCCTCGGCGAGTCGTTTACCTGGGTAGGCAGCAAGTGCTTCCTGCCGCAGCCGAATGCGACGTTTATTCCTGGGGCGGACGGCTTGTGGCATGCCGCGTCGGATGGTGTCGCCTATCCGCCTTCGACTGTGCCGGGCAACAAGGCAGACACCTATCGAGCGATCGCGCCTTGTGGGGAAGGCGATGCCGTGGAAGATGACTCAGACGTCTCGAATGGAGCGCAGGCTGGGGAGAACGCAGGTGCCGCGACGGGCACGGGCGACGAGAGCGCCCCGAATGGTGAGAGCTCCGCAATCACTGCGGAAAGCCCGGCGTCGGCTGAGCGCGAAGACCACATGACCGCACTCGCGATGGCGAACCCGAGCGCCGCGGCGACGGCGTCCATAAGAACACCGTCGCGAAGGTCTGCGGCCACGGGAAACCCTCGGCGAAGCGCATGAAGGACGCGCTGCCGAGCCATCTTGCGCCCGAGTCGCTCATCGGGATAGACATTAGACAAGGGGGACAGGTGGCCTGACGGTCCCCCGGTTTTGTCCTGCGCCGCATCGAGGCGGAGGCATATACCGCCCTTCGGGCGCGAGCGACGCCGACGTATAGCGGGCCGATTCCCTCGATAAGCCCGTCTGGCATTCTCCTCATATCGACAATCCGGCAACTATGCGCGGAACGCGAGCACATACCAGCCCTGTTCAGGACGATTACAATCTTTGGTGTGCCTCGTTCAAATGACCAGAGCGGTTTGGGAAAGCGAATAGGCTCCCTTTCCGCCCGCCACTCCCTCGCATATCCACCACTCACCGAGCATCGCCGGCTGCGGTTTTTCTTCATTGCATGGGACGTACATTTCAAAAAACCGCGCACATCCCAGCGCCAAACCACGTTATGCCCTATAGGAGGTGAGGAAAGAGAATGCAAAGCTATCCATACGGCAGCAACGGCAGGGCGGACGCGCCAGGCCGCGAGAACGACTCTTTGGTAGGGCGCTTCGCAGAGGAGCACTACGACGAGGTATACCGCTACTGCGCGCGGAGGCTCCCCTCGAAAGAGGATGCCCAAGACGTGACGCAGGAGGTGTTCCTTCGGCTCGTGCGGAGCGATGCGCTATACGCCGAGCATGGAAAGCCCCTTGCGTATCTCTACACCTGCGCGCGTAACGTCTGTGCCGACTTCTACCGAGGCCAGAGACCGGTTGGCGCCTTGGACGAGGACGATGCGCAGGCAATTCCCGACGCGCGGCATGCAGACATGGACGGACGGCTGACCATGGCGGATGCCCTCGCCCGCCTTACGGAAGAGGAGCGCGAGGTCATCGAGCTGCGCTACGGCCAGGGCCTGCCTATGTCCGACATCTCCGCCGTGACGGGGAAGTCGAGGTTCGCCCTCTATCGAATCGAGCGGCGCGCGCTCGGCAGGCTCAAAGAACTGATGGGAGAAGGCCATGGATGACTCGAAGCTAAAGGATGCGCTGAGGAGCTACTACGCCGATGACGCGGCATCCCCCGACGCCTCGGCGCGCAAGCGCACCTTGCTGCTCGTGGAAGCAGAGGCGGCTCGCGCCCGCGGAGGCGCGAGGGAGGCGGATTACATCCCGCTCTGGCGGTTCGTCGCGAGCCAGGTTCGGTTCGTGCGTCCCTGGGCATGGATGCTCCAAATCGCGCTTCTGGCGTGCATGCTCGCTCTCGTCGGCGAGATCGGCCCGCGCTCGGGAAGCCCCATCGTCGTCATGGCGGCATCGGCCCTCTCGGTTGCCATAGCGGCCCCATCGGTATTCAAGAGCTTCGAGACCCGCGTCTGCGAGATGGAGTACTCGTGCCGGTTCAGCTGCGTGCAAGTGTTGGCGAGCAGGCTTTTGCTTTTCGGCCTGGCCGACGTGCTTTGGATTACGCTCGCCGTTGCGGCAGTGCCAACGCTCGCGGGGATCGACGCGCTTCGCGTACTGCTGTACGCATGCACGCCGTTCTTCTGCTCGTGTGCTACCTGCTTCTATGCGGCGCGCCGTCTGCCGGGCAACTCGCTCGTCGTCAGCGTCGCTCCTGCGATGTCCGTGCTCGCGGCGCTCTGGCTGCTGAGCGCGGCGTTCCCCCTCTGGTACGAGGGCGCGTCTCTCGCCGTATGGGTCGCGGCGCTCATGGCCTCCATGGCGCTCGCCGCCCTGGAAGCGTCAAGGCTCATGTGCTGCGTCTCAGGCGGCCTCTCACCACGCCCGTCAAAGGCTGCGCTCTAGCTCTCCTCCTGCTTATCTGCAACATCGAACGAAGGACAAGGAACGAACATGGAACTCAGGCTCGACAGGCTCACCAAGCAGTTCGGCAGCCATATCGCTGTCGATCGCGTGAGCTTCAGCTTCACGCCCGGCGTCTACGGCCTACTCGGGGCCAACGGCGCAGGCAAGACCACGCTCATGCGCATGATATGCGACGTCATGAGGCCGACATCGGGAAGCGTGTTGTTCGGGGGCATCCCCATAGACCAGCTTGGCGACGGCTATCGGGCGCGCCTCGGGTACCTGCCCCAGGACTTCGGCTACTACCCGGACTTCACGGCCTGCGACTTCATGATGTACCTGGCATCGCTCAAGGGGCTCACCGCGCAGCAGGCGAAAGTGCGCACGCGTGAACTCCTGGAAGTTGTCGGCCTCGCAGAGGCCGCAAAGCGGAAGGTCAAGACCTTCTCCGGCGGCATGAAGCAGCGGCTCGGCATCGCCCAGGCGGTACTCAACGACCCATCTGTCCTCGTGCTCGACGAGCCCACCGCAGGGCTCGACCCCAAGGAGCGCGTCCGCTTCCGCAACCTCATATCCTCTCTCGCCCAAGACAAGATCGTCATCCTCTCCACGCACATCGTCTCGGACGTGGAGTACATCGCCGACGAGATCCTCGTGATGCGCGCTGGCGGCATCGTCACGACGGGCACGGTCGACGAGATCACAGGGGACATCAGGGGATGCGTCTGGGAGTGCGTTGTCACCCCGAGGGAGGCAGACGCCATGTCGGCATCGCTCACGGTGGGCAACATCCACTACGCCCAGGACGGCTCTGCCATCGTTCGCGTGGTGGCGCAGCAGCGTCCGCATCCGAGCGCGCGCACCGTGGAGCCGACGCTGGAGGACGTCTACCTCTACCTTTTCCAGGAGCAATCCGGATGCCTGCCGGTTTCGCAGACGAAAGCGGAAACGGGACAGGACGCAATCGCACGCAGGAAAGGAGCGCACCGTGGGTAGCCTCATCGGATACGAGCTCAAGAAGATGCTCTCAAGGCGCGAATCGCAGGTCTCCATAGCAGCCGTCATGGTATTTGTCGCGGTCATAGCCATCTTCAACATAACGTCCCAGTACGCCCTCGACCCCAAGGAGATGGACACCGAATTCGAGGGCACTGCCGCCATCGCCCAGAATAAGGCAAACGCGGAAGCGCTCGCAGGCCCCATCACCGACGAGGAGGCCACCGAGACGCTCCGCGAGTTCAAGGAGTTCGTCGGTCCGGACGGTGAGGTCAAGGAAGAGTACAGGATGGACAGGAAGCCCTTCGGGGAGAAGACGGACGAGTACTGGGGGTTCAGAGCGAAGAACAGCGCCCTCGTGGCGCTGCTGACAAGCCCTTGGATGCAAGGCTACCAGATGCCAGAGTCCGTGGCAGCCACTATCGACACGACTGGCACCGTCGACCTCTACGGGCAAGTCCGCTCGAAGATAGCCTCCGAGCTCGACGCGAACGGGGCCCTCTCGTACAACGACGAGGAGAGGGCGTTCTGGAGCGAGAAGGCGCAAGGCGTGCACACGCCCATCGAGTACGGATACGCAGGAGGATGGGAGGGGTTCCTCGACCTCGCCCAGTTCCTCATATTCGCGATGCTCGCAGTCGTGATAACGTGCGCATCGGTGTTTAACGGGGAGTACCGGGCCAAAACCGACGCCATCCTGCTGTCCACCAAGTTCGGCAAATCAAGGCTCGGACGCGCGAAGGCGGCGGCCTCCGTGATCGCGGCAAGCGCCATATACTGGGCCTTCACACTCGTCTTCCTGGCAATACTGCTCGTCTTCTACGGAGCCGACGGCGCAGGTCTACCCATCCAGATCTACAACATCACATGCACCTACGGCATAAGCCTGTCAGCCGCCGTCCTCATATGCTGCCTCATCGGGTACCTCGCAACCCTCGCCCTCCTTGGGATAGTGCTCGCGCTGTCGGCCAAGATAAACAGCCCCATGGGAATCCTCGCGGTCGGCGTTGCTCTCATCTTGGTCCCGGTCTTCGTGCCGACGATGACGAACAGCATCGCGAACCACATCATCTACCTGTTCCCCTGCGACGCGCTGAACCCCTTCAGCCTCTTCGACATGGTCTCGTATGCCATAGGCCCTGTCGTGGTCGAGCTCCCCGTGTTCCTCGCCGCTTTCTACCTCTTGCTTTTCGCGGCGGGTATTACCCTCGCGATAAGGACGTTCAAACGCCATCAGGTCGCCTGATGATGTCTAGGAGGACCGTTGCCGCCAAGGATGCGTGAAAGGATGCGTGAATCAGCGAACCTTCGAGTGATTGCATGCCACCTGGGCGAACGTGGTTTTTCTGAAGGCGGAAGTAAATGGTAGTGTCCCGATTGTTGGCGTAGAGCCCGTTTCTCGAGAATCGCCCTCCCAGCCCAACGGGCTCCCCCAATCGGTGCCCCGGCATGAAAAAACGGCTCCCGAGTCATCTCGGGGGCCGTTCAAACGCTCATCGCTCGTTTGAAAGGATGGATACGTCGAGGACACTTAGTCCCTGAGGTATGGTTTTCACTCTATTCCCACTCATTAGTGAGATTGTTGCTTTTTTCTCAGCTTCAATCCCCGAGGGCGAGGAGCGCGGCCCATGGCCTGCGGGCTGCGCGGCGCGGGCCCCGTAGAATACGTGCGGGCGGCGCTTGCAGCCCACCGCGCGGCAGTGGCCGCAGCCGTTCGTGACAGACTGCGGCAAAAGTCGCAAATGGCTTGAAGGTGCGGACCCTAAAGGCGACCACATCCGACAGCCCTAATCCGCGCGAGCGTATCTTCTTCCGCGGCCTTCCCCCTCTTGCTTCAGGTAGCCCTTGGCCACAAGGGAGTTCAGCTGGCGCACCGTCTTCATCTTCTCGTATCCGGTCACCTCGGACACGGTCGAGCGCGACACGAGCCTGTTCTCCGGAACGGCGTCGAGAACCGACCGTTCCTCGTCCGTCAGGGCGCTTCGCCTGTCGACGAAAGGGAGCTTGACGGAGATATAGCCATCGCCCGCCTCGAAGCTCGGCGACGAGCCGGTGCCCTCGTACGCGCCCCTTATGCGGCGCACGCCCGTCCCGAACCTCTCGATGAGCCCTGCGCGGAACATGCTCTCGGCGAGCACCGGATTCCTGAGCAGAGAGAAGCGGCCCTCAAGGTAGGCCTCTTTCGTCATCCCCGGAACCAAGCCTCCCGGCGAGACGACCTCCGCGCCGTCTTCCGAGAGCGATATCCTCACGCACGCGTCCACGTCCCAGATGCGGTGCGCAAGGGCGTTCGCTACGGCCTCGCGGAAGGCCTTCTTCGGGATTCTTTCCACCAACACCCTGGCTGCGCCATCGATGGCTTCGTACTCGCAGTGTCTCTCTGATCCTGTTCTCGATGTCCAGGCACGCCTGCTTGGGGTCATCGAGCCCCACCACGGCGCCGCCGTCGTCGACGCCGAACACTATGCGGCCGCCGTTGAAGTTGGCGAACGCGCTCACCGTCTTCAGGAAGCCCCTGTTGACTTCGGATTTGTATTCCAAGGTCATCGGCCTCTCTCCGCATGGCCGCTCCTTTCCCTGAATCGTTGCAACGATTGTGCAACGATTGATGAATCGTTGCAGAAACGATGCATCGATTATGGGGCGTCTCGCCTTCGCTATGCAGTGTCGCCAAATATCGGGCAATGAACGAGTCATGTTCTTCTGCTATATGCTGGTTATCACCTGCGTATACGACCCCATCAATGTCGCGCCGCAGTCCGTCGCAAAGCTGCTTGACATGACGCTTTCCCTCGACCGAATGAGGGCGATTGAGAACAAGCCCATGCAAACGGGCGGCAAGGAGTTCGAACCCCATGGGCATGATCCTGTTTTTAAGGACGTGGGGTTTCCTACGGAGACGGCGAGCACTGCGGGAAATTGACAAGGGCTCGACGAGACCCCGTTCACCCCTTTACCGAGGCTGCCCCTCCCCTTCTCTCACATACACCATCTTCACCATGCGCAATCGGTCGGATACGCCCATGCTGAGCTTCGTGGAGAGCTTCAGCCCGGCCTTGTCGACGTGGCGGTAATAGGGCTCTTCCGCAACGGCGCAGGTATCGCCGCCGATTCTCCGGGCGAGCTCCGCCGCGGAGCCCACGCAGAAGAACATTCTCGCGTCGGCATGGCCCATCTGCTTCATGTATTTCTTCTGCATCATGCCCATTCCGATTCCGCTCACGCCGTCGAACGCCACCTCCACATTCCCGAAGCCGTGCAGCGTCCGCAGAAGGGCGACCACCTTCTCCTCTTCGAAATAGTGGAACAGGCCGCCGGCGGTAACCAGCACCGGCGCGTCCGGCGCGTCAACGCGGATCCGCCCGATCCAGTCGCCCGAGAAGGCGTCGCCGGCAAGGTAAGTCTGCCGTTCCGGCTTCGGAAGCAGCGCCCTTCGATACGCCATTACTTCCGGCAGGTCGACGGCATACCAGCGGGTATGCCCATCGTCGTTCCTGCAGTAGGTGGTCTCCAGACCGCACCCCAGCTCCGCGATCACGCCGCCCGGCTTGCGGCGGAGGAAGTGCCGGATGCATCGGTCCATGTTGGCGGAACGGGAGGCGGAGGCCAGCAGGGTGTACTGGCTCTGGGAGCCTTTGTCCGCGAGGCCTTCCGGCAGCGCGCCTTTCAGCGACAGGGCCGTTTCGTCGTGCAGGATGTTCGGGAAATGCTCGCTGGCGTAGATCCTGCCGAGCATCGGGATGAACAAGGTGTTCTCTATGGCGCTGAATTCTGGCACGCAGTCCCTCCCCGCAAAACAATGACTCATGATTATTCGGCTATGACTGCCTTCCGAACTGCGCGGGCGTGCAGCCCTTGCCTCCTCCGGAGTGCCCCTGTGAGTATGCCAGGCTCGGAGCAGCCCGCCGCTCTGCCGGCCTCGGTTATTGTGATGCCGGCCTTGAATCCCTGATATCTTTCACCGCTCATTATAGGTTAAAGTTACTCACGTCTAACAATCATGCAAAAGAAGGTTCACACATGCCCGTCGCTATCGTTCTTGCCCGGTGCCCTCGCGGATGAGGCTGCCCGGCAAGGAGCCAGCCACAGCGATACGACACCCGGGCGCGCTCTCGCAGAGGTACTCGAGCGAGGTGGGATCGTCCTTAGCCATATGCAACAACAATCCAATTTGGCGAATACGCACAGAGCTGCAACTCCAAATTGCCGCGCGTGCTCTAAAAGGCCGCACGTCCTGTAGGACGGAAAGGCTCGATTCGCGGGCATTCGGGACGGCGCCGCCACTGCGTGGGGGAGCAACCGAACGTTCGGCGAAATGCTTCGTCGAACGCTGAGGTGCGCGCGTATCCCACCGCGCGCGCTATGCGCGCCACGTCCGCCTCCCCGGAGCCGAGCAGACTGCAGGCGGCTCCCATACGCTCCGCCCGAAGGCGCTCTGCCACGCCCATCCCTCGCACGTTCCTGAAAGCGTCGTAGAGACGCGAGCGGCTCACGAAAAGCTCGTCTGCGATCGCCTTTACGGTGAGCCCCTCGGAAAACCGCGCCGAGATGATCTCCTCTGCCCGCTCCACGATCGCGCGGTCCGTCCGCCCCGCTTCGTCTTCGACCCAAGTGCGGGAACGGGCCAAGAGAGCGGTTGCCGTTTCGAGCGCTTTCGCGTGATAATACGGCGCCGCTCCGGGCCGCGCCGCCCGTTCGGGGGTGAACGACCTGAGAATGGAGAGCATCTCGGCAGGAGGGCTCACAGGATCAAGTGCGCGCATCGCGTCCTCCGCGTCTCCGAAATCGTCGGGGAATCTCTTCTTCAAACCCTCAAAGTAACCGGGCGTGTAGGTGAGGCTCGTCGACTCGTAAAGGGCTCCCGCCTGCATCAGGCAGCGCGTGGTTCCTCCCGCCTGGGAGAACGAGACGACGTTCTCGCGCTCCGCAGCCGCTTGGACGGGCGCATTCGGCAGCGACCGGAGCGTCGCCGACGATCCCGAGAAGACGCAGAAGAAGTCCGTCGGGCGCTCCTCGAGGATGAGCGGTTTCTTCAGGCGAATCGAATGCATACTGACGAGGCACTCCTCGCCGAGCGCCGCCGTCCAGAGAAACCCTTCGCCGAGCGATTCCGGAAGCGTCGCGTACAGACCGCAGCGAACGGATTCCATCCTGAGGGACAGTTGCTCTATCTGCGGTTCCACGAACGTCCGCAAATGCTGCGGGATAGCCGCTTGCAGTGTGCTCATGCTCGATCTCCTGCGGTTTCACGATCGTCCGAATTCGTTTCGAAAACGTCTCCGTTTCCAGGTCGTGGAAACGAAGAACTTGCGCATGATGGTATGTTAACTGCAACTAACTATCAAGTGCGTCGAAGACTCCGGTCCCATCGGGGCGGCGCGCAAGATCAAGATCGGAGGTTTCGTATGGACAAAAAGGAGGAGCCATCCCGCGGACGCAGCGCCGTGTCGCGGCTGCTCGATTTCGCCGGGCCGCGCAAAGCACTCACCTACCTGGGTTGCGCGCTTTCCGCGATCTCCATGGTCGTGGGGTTCGGACCCTATGTGTGCATCTGGCTGGTGGCGCGCGACCTTATCGCCGTGGCTCCCAACTGGAGCACGGCTACGAGTATCGCGGTGTACGGATGGTGGGCGCTCGGGCTTTCCGTCGCGTCTATCCTGCTGTACTTCGCAGGACTCATGTGCACGCATCTGGCGGCGTTTCGCTGCGCGGCGAACATGCGCAAGAGGGCGGCTGAGCATCTGATGCACACGAGCCTGGGGTATTTCGACACGCATGCGAGCGGTGCGCTGCGGCGCGTGGTTGATGGCTGCGCGGCGGAGACAGAGGGAATGCTTGCCCACAAGCTGCCCGATACCGCTGGTTCGGTGGCGATGATCATGGGCATGCTGGTACTGTTTTTCGTGTTCGACTGGCGGCTGGGTCTTGCATGCCTGGTGCCGGTGATCCTTTCGCTCATTTGCATGTTCTACATGATGGGCGGGCGCGGTATGGAATTCATGACGAAGTACATGGGATCTCTCGTCAAGATGAACAAGACGGGCACCGAGTACGTTCGCGGCATCCCCGTGGTGAAGGTGTTCCAGCAGACGGTGTACTCATTCAAGGCGTTTCATGATGCCATTGAGGAGTTCACCCGTCTTGCGCAGGACTATGCGGTGAGATGGTGTCGCACGCCGCAGTCATTGTCGCTGACCGTCATCAACGGGGTAGCGCTGTTTTTGGTGCCGGTGGCCATTCTCCTGGCGCCGGGTGAAGGCGATTTTGGCGCGTTTCTTGCCAACTTCGCATTCTACGCCATCTTTTCGGCGGTCATCCCCACTGCCATGACGCGCGTGATGTTCATGTCGGATGCGCTGCAGTCGTCCACCGATGCGGTGAACCGCGTGGAAGAGGTGCTGGCGGCTCCGACGATAAAGGCACCCGCCGCGCCGAAGGAGCCGGCCGATAACTCCATCGCGTTCGAAGATGTGAGCTTTACTTACGAAGGAGCTCATGAGCCTGCGCTGTCCCATGTGAGCTTCAGCGTGCCGGCGGGGTCGACCGTGGCGTTGGTGGGGCCGTCCGGCGGAGGCAAGACCACGGCGGCCAGTCTGGTGCCTCGTTTTTGGGACGCATGCGCGGGGCGCGTACTGGTGGGCGGCGTGGATGTGCGGAGCATGGATCCGCACAGGCTGATGGAGCACGTTGCGTTCGTGTTCCAGGCAAACCGCCTGTTCAAGCAGAGCGTGCTCGAGAACGTGCGAGCGGCGCGGCCCGATGCTACGCGCGAAGAGGTCGCCCGCGCGCTTTCCGCCGCCCAATGCGACGACATTATAGAGAAGCTGCCTGACGGCGTAGATACCGTATACGGCGCGGCGGGCGCTCATTTCTCCGGCGGCGAGGTGCAGCGGCTCATGCTGGCGCGCACCATTATGAAAGATGCGCCCATTGTGGTGCTGGACGAGGCCACGGCCTTCGCCGATCCGGAAAACGAGGTCAAGATACAAAAGGCGTTCTCCGAGCTGGCAAGTGGGCGCAGTGGCGAGAAGCGCACGGTGTTGATGGTGGCGCACCGACTGTCCACCGTACGCAATGCCGACAAGATCGTGGTGCTGGACGCTGGACGTGTGGCGGAACAGGGAACCCATGACGAGCTGCTGGCGGCGGGCGGCCTGTACGCACGTATGTGGGCGGACTACGAGCGCGCTGTCAGCTGGAAAATCACGTCCGAGGAGGTGGCGTAGATGTCTATCAAAGAGAAATACGGCCTCACCGACGAGGGCGTGCGCAATGTCAAGCTGGGTGCCGCGTGGACGGCGATATCGAACGTCGCGGTGTTTGCGGGCGTGGGAATCCTATTCCTCGCGATGGGGGCGTTTGTCGACCATGCGATAGGAGGCGCGCCGCTGCCCGATCTTCTGCCGTATCTGGCGGGGCTTGTCGTGTTCATAGTGGCGCTGTTCGTCACCGAGTACTTCGCCTACTACTACCAGTACGGCGTCATCTACAACGAGAGCGGCCGACAGCGCATCGGGCTGGCTGAGCGTCTACGGAAGCTCCCGCTGTCGTTTTTCGGGCGGCGAGATCTGGCCGACCTCACCGAGACCATCATGGGTGACGTGAAAACCATCGAGCACGCCTACAGCCATGTGCTGCCCGAGCTGTACGGCGCCTACATCATGCTGGGCGTGGCAGCGGTGGACTTGCTGGTGTTCGACTGGCGACTGGCCATAGCGGCGCTGTGGAGCGCGCCGGTAGCGCTGGGGCTGCTGTTCGGCGCGCGAGGCATCCTGGCGCCACTCATGCACGAGACGCGTATGAGGAACATTGTCGTGTCCGACGACATCCAGGAAGCACTTGAGTGCGTGCGCGAAGTGCGCGCCACCAACCAGGAGGAACGCTATCTCGAACATATCCGCGCCGACGTGGACGCTGCCGAAAAGCAGACCATCAAAGGCGAGCTTATGATGGGCGTCTTTGTGAACGGCGCGCAGATCGTGCTGCGCCTGGGGCTTGCCACCACAATCATGGCGGGTGCAGCGTTCGTGCTCGATGGCACGTGCAGCTTCATGACGCTGTTCTGCTTCTTGCTGGTGGTGTCGCGCATCTACGCGCCGTTCGACCAGTGTCTCATGCTCATCGCCGAGTTGTTCGCGGCGAAGACGGCGAGCGCTCGTATGAAGAGTTTCTTCGAGGAGCCCCTGGCTCAAGGAGACAGCGATTACGCACCGCAGGGTCACGACGTCGTGTTCGACGATGTGTCGTTTTCCTATGACGGCGGCGATCAGGTTCTCTCGCACGTGCAATTCACGGCGCGCGAGGGCGAGGTCACCGCGCTCGTAGGACCGAGCGGAAGCGGCAAGTCGACGTGCGCGAAGCTCGCGTGCCGCTTCTGGGACGCAACGTCCGGCCGCGTGACCGTAGGCGGCGTAGACGTGGCGACGGTCGACCCCGAGGTATTGCTGGGAGACTTTTCCATGGTGTTCCAGGACGTCGTGCTGTTCGACGACACCGTAATGGGCAATATTCGCCTGGGCAGGCGCGGGGCCACCGACGAGGAAGTGCTCGCCGCGGCGCGGGCTGCCAACTGCGATGAGTTCGTCTCCCGCATGCCAGAGGGCTACGCCACGATGATCGGCGAGAACGGGGCGCGCCTTTCCGGCGGCGAGCGCCAGCGGATCTCAATTGCGCGGGCGTTGCTCAAGGGCGCGCCTATCGTATTGCTCGACGAGGCGACCGCGTCGCTCGACGTGGAGAACGAGACGGAGGTGCAGCAGGCGCTCTCGAGGCTGCTCGCCGGCAAGACCGTCATCGTGATCGCGCATCGCATGCGCACGGTGGCGAACGCCGACAAGGTGGTGGTGCTCGACTCCGGACGCGTTGTCGAGCAGGGCGCCCCGGCCGCGCTTATGGAGCGGGACGGCCTATTCACCCGTATGGTCCGTCTTCAGCAGGAAAGCGCCCAATGGGCTCTATAGGGAATCCCCTATAGGGAGTCGTCGGGTCTCTGACGAGGGTTCTGCCCGTCTCCGCATCCGTGATTCCTCCGAGGACTACCTTGAGGCGATCCTCGTCATCCGCGCCGAGCGCGGGCGGTAACACGACATCGGGCGGCGGCGATGGCAACGGGCATCGCGCCATCGCCGCCGAATCCCGCGACTCCGAGATGCAGCGTCTGTCGCTCCGAAAGGAGCAGAGCATGGCAGCCGAATCAGCGGGATGCCGCCCGTTCGCCAAGATCCCCGTGCCGATCCAGGACACCTGCTCGTTGGCGGAGAATGCGCAACCGTGGTGAGCCCCGAAGCTAAGCCGCAACTTCAAAAACTCTTTTCAAACCTCGGGTGGCTTTCCCATGAGGTGGCGAGCAAGTTGGGGCTTCGCAATTGGCGCGGCCGCTTTGCGCGAGCTCGATAAGCTTGTTTGGCAAAAACTCAGCGTCTCCCCGGTCGGCTCCGGGGACGAGGGGTCCCGCCTGAGGAGCTCGTCGGGGGCGTAGCTGCCCCGCAGGTCAGACGGAATGCGCAAGAGCGATGACTGAAAGAATCGTCGAAGGCGGCTTCACGCGCGGCCTCAATCACGCCTCAGCATTGGCCAGCGCCGCAACGCGAAGCTGCTAAAGGGACTGCCCGACGACAAGAACCCGTTGGAGCCCGTGAACCGGATGTCCACGAGCTCTGATGGCTGCCGTCTGCCGCCCGCCGCGTTTCCCCGCAACTTGTTGGTCATGCGGCGTTTTGGTGGCCGAACGGCAACGATGGGGAGCTCCCGGTTACCTTTCGAATGACGCGGGTACACGATGGGATAGGAGAAAGGCTCGCCTGATACGGGCGGGCGCGAACGGGCAAATACGACGGGAGGACGCGATATGTGCACGGGAATCAGGTTCAGCGACGATGAGGGCAACATGTATCTGGCGCGCAACCTCGATTGGAGCACGCGCTACGGCGAGCGCGTGGTGGTGACTCCGAAGGGTTTCCCGCTCCCCTATTCCTTCCTCGCCGATGCGAAGGCGGAGCACGCCGTGATCGGCATGGCGGTGGCCCTCGACAACTATCCGCTTTATTTCGATTGCGGAAACGACGCGGGGTTGGGCGTTGCCGGCCTGAATTTCCCCGGATTCGCCGAATACTCCAAAGGCCCTGTTGACGGGAAGACGAACATCGCCGCCTACGAGTTCCCCGTGTGGGTCGCGACCAACTTCTCGACGGTTGACGAGGTGGAGGCAGCCCTCGCCGACGCGAACATCGTCGCGAAGCCGGTAGGCGACCGGCTCGGCGTGTCGATGCTGCACTGGATTGTCGGCGATGGCGCGCGCTCGATCGTGATCGAGCAGATGGCCGACGGACTGCATGTGATGGACAACCCGGTCGATACGCTGGCGAACCAGCCCGAGTTCGCCTGGCATATGACGAACCTGCGCACCTATATCACCGCGACGGGCGATTTCCCCGCTGCTGCGAGGTGGGGCCGCGCCGAGCTTGCCCCCTTCGGTGCAGGCGCGGGCGCGCGAGGCATCCCGGGCGATTCCTACTCCCCTTCGCGCTTCGCGAAAGCGGCATTTTTGAACGCGAACTACCCGCAGAAGTCGACCGAGCGGGAAAACGTCCTGCGCGCGTTCCATACGCTTGGCAACGTGGCGATGGTCGAGGGCTCGGCGGCGATGGCCGACGGCACCTTCGAGCGCACGCTCTACACGGGATGCTTCTCCGCGCGCACGAAGACGTACTACTACTCGACCGACGATGATCCCTCCATCAGAAGCGTCGCGCTCGCCGACTGCGACACGGGCGACGCGACTAAGCTCTTCGTGGCGTAAAAATAGGGGGGGCCGCAGACCCTGCAACCCCCTTGTTGTATCTATAGACGGAAGCCCCGGCCGTGTCGATGACCGGGGCTTCCGAGCTTTGGTTATATTGCGCTAGTCGCGCTTGCGGCGGGCGCGCATCACGACGGCGCCGGAAAGGGCCATGACGCCCATGCCTGCCGCCGCGGCGGCCGCGGAGGAGGCGTCGCCCGTCTGCGGCAGCACGCCCTTCTTGCCCTTCTTGGAGTCAGGGGACTTCTTGTCCCCGTCCTGCTTGCCGGAATCGCCCTTGCTGGCGCTGTCTCCACCGGGCTGGGACGGCTTCTTGTCGCCACCGTCGGTATCGGAGCCGGCCTTCTTCACGGTGAAGGAGTCGATGCCCAGGCCGTCCGCGGCGTCGTTCACGCCCGCGCCGCCCGCGATCTTGTAGTTGCCGACGAGCTTCTCGAAGAGCACCACGCCCTTCTCGCCCGCATCGGCACCCGCGTTGACCTTGCCGAACATGCCGTCCGAGGTGCCGCCCTGGGCCTCGAAGCCCGCGGTTTCGATGGTGCCCGTGCCGGCAACCGCCTTGCCGCCCGCGGCGCCCAGCGTGCCGTTGCCACCCTGGGCAACCAGCGTGCCCTCGCCTTTCACGGAGCCGCCGCCAAGCTTCACGGCGACACCGCCGGCCTCGGCCGCGGTGCTCACCTCGGAGCTCACCACGGTGAGCTTGGAGCCCGCCGGGATTTGAGCCGCACCGTTCACCAGCAGGCCCGTCTGGCCCTCGGAGCTCTCGATATAGTTCTGGCCCTCAAAGGTCACGGTGCCGTTGACCACCACGGCCTGCTCGGGGACGCCGGCATAGCGGCCGTCGGTGAGGAAGTCGGCGTTGGAGATGACCGAGGAGTCGCGCAGCGTGGACCCGTCGTTGAGCGTCAGCACGCCGTTGATGGCGGAGTTACCGATCTCGTACGTGCCCGCGTCGTTCTTCTTGGCGGGCGTCACCACGAGCTCGCCGCCGTTGACCTCGAGCTCGCCGAAGACCACGGAGTCGGTGAGCGTCAGCTTGGCGCCCTTCTCGACGATCACCTTCACCGAGCTGTTGATCTTCATGTTGGCAATCTCGACGTCGGCACCCGCAGGGATGGTCAGCGTGTCGGACGCCCAGGCGTCCTTGGCGTTGCCAATCTGCCCGTAAAGGCCGCTTTTGTGCGAGCCGTAGATGCCGTGCAGCCAGGTGGGGATGACGGCGCCGCCGCTCTTCCACACCTCATAGGGCTCCATGTCCCAGGTGCTCGGCTCGCCCTCGAGCGCCGCGATCTGGCCGGCGAGTGTCTCCTCGCCCGTGTAGATGCGCAGGTCGACAGGCTCGCTCGTGACGGTCTGCCCCTTGTAGGAGACGGTGACCGTCACCTGGTAGGTGCCGGCCCGCTCGGCGTCGCCGCCCACGGTGACGCTCGTGCCCGCCGCGGAGGCGAATGCGTTCACGGTCATGCCGCTGCCCGCAGGCGAGATGGAGGCGCTGATGGTGGAGCCGTCGTGGCCGTCAACGGACCAGTCGTAGTAGTCACGCGCCTGGCCGTCCTCGCCGGCGACCTTGACCTTGAGCGAGTTGTAGTACTGCTTCTGCCCCTTGGTCACGCAGTCGAGCGTACCCTCCAGCGAGACCGAGAGCCTCTCGGCCACGTTCACGGTGACGGTGGCATCGACGGTCTCGGTGGAGCCCTTGGCCTCACCGGGTGCGGTTGCCGTCACGGTGATGGTGGTCTTGCCGGCCGCGGTGGGCGTGCCGGAGATGACCAGCTTGCCTTCCTGGACCTTGGCGACAAGGCCGGTGTCGCCCGCGACCTTGGCCGAGAGCTTCACCTGGTCCTTGTTGGTGCCGGAGACCGCCAGGTCGACGGTCTTGCTGAAGGCGCCGCCGTTGTAGGCGTCATCGAGGGACGTGGTCGCGGGCACGAGCGCGAGCGACTCGAAGGCGGACTGGGCCTTGCCGTCGTTCCTGGGCTCCTTGGTGGTACCGGTGTAGCTGGCGGTGCCGTTGTTCATGATGGTCCCCGAGGTGAACGTGCAGTTCTCAAAGGTGGCGGATCCGCCCTTCTCGATCACGATGCGGTTGGCGAACGTGCAGTTCTTGAAGGTGATGCTGGCGCCCGCGGGAATCACCAGCTTGTCCTTGTTGAGCTGCAGCTTGAGACTGCGCACCTCGCAGGTGGAGCCGGCGGCGAAGGTGAGCGAATGGCCGGTCTGCTTGATGTTGCCGAGCTCGCGCACGGCCTCCTGATCGCCGTCGAAGAAGTTTTTCTTCCAGCCCACGAGCAGATTGGTGCTGGTGGGGACGGTGGCGTTGCCCGTCGCGATCCAGGAGGTGTTGATCTTGATGGTGGAGGCGTCGTTGACCTTGTAGCGGTTGCCGGCAAAGCAGTCATCGAGGTCATACGAGCTGTCATCGATGACCGCCTCCTGCTGGGATGCGGACACAGCGGCCAGGGCCACGGGCGCGGATGCGACCGGATCGGCGATGGCGAACGCCGGCACGCCCAGCGTGAACGCGAGCGCGCCCACGGCGGCGACGGCGCCGACCCTCTGCAGATGCTTCATAGACTTCCCCCGTCTCTAAGCGAGTTTTCGGCCAACTGCACGCAACGCGGCACGACGCAACGCATTAGACGCGAAGTTAGCCCTTTCAAACTTGCTGAGTATTGCATGGTTAACTTATAAGTGTCAAGGCAGATGCCACGCGCTGACGGGAGTATGCGACTCCATCGGACCCGCAATCGCTCGTTTGCATGGTCGAATCTTTTCGACCATGGCATCCGCTCGATTCGGCCGGTGCGGCATCGGGGGATAGTATTCGAGACGGAAGAAGCCACCTGTCTCACGGAAATCCCGTTTCAGGCTTAAACCCAATTGCCCGGGTTCCCGATCGCGTACAGGGGGATGTTCCGCATCCAGCCCTGGTCCCGGAAGCCCGACATGCTGAACCTGCGGGGGCTCATGCCCTCGTAGCGCCCGTTGAAGGCGCGCAGGCTCTTCGCGCGCAGGTTCTCCTCGGCCTTCACCTCGATGGGGTACACGTTGGCCCCTGCCTGCACGAGGAAGTCGATCTCGCCGCTGGAGTTCTCGGCCGACCAGTAGTAGGGTGCAAGCCCGCAGTCCGAAACGAGCTGCTGGCAGACGTACTGCTCGGTGAGGGCCCCCTTGAATTCCGTGAAAGCCGAGTTGCCGGCGATGGCGCTCGTCTCGTCGAGACCGGCCATGGCACTGAGGAGCCCTACATCTAGGGCGAAGAGCTTGAAGATGGCGTCATCGGCGTAGGGAGCCAGGGGGATACCTGGTTTCGAGATTCGGCGCACGGGCGTGGCTATGCCGGCCTGGGCGAGCCAGGTGATGGCGAGCCGGTAGTCCCTCGCGCGGGCACCATCCCTGATGTGGCCGAACACGAAGCGCTTGTTCTCTTGACCTAGGTGCGCCGGCACGGACTTCCAGGCGGCCAGGGTGTACTCGGTCTCCCTCGCGGAAAGATGCTTGGAGATATCGCGCTCGTAGCCGAAGAGGATTTGCTCCTGCACCTCCCTTGCATCGGCGAGGACGCCGGCATCGGTGAATGCCGCAACCGCCTCGGGCATGCCTCCCACATAATAGTATTGCCGAAGGAGTTGGGTGAACCTCAGTGCGAGGGAGTCTATCATCGCAACGTCTCCATCGTCGATGATGTCGCAGAGCCCGCCGTTGCCCGTAGCATGAAGGAACTCGCGGTAACTCAGGGGATGCAGGTCGAGCAGGTTGACCTTTCCCACGGGAAAGCCGGTGCCCTCGTGGACGAGGATGCCTAGAAGGGAGCCGGCCGCGGCGATGTGATACTCGGGCGCGTTCTCGCAGAAATACTTGAGCGAGGTGAGGGCCTTGGGGCATTCCTGCACCTCGTCGAAGACGATGAGCGTGGCCGAAGGATCGATGCGCTCGCCCGTGACGGCCTGGAGAATCGTTATCAATCTGGGGATGTCGTAGCCCTCGTCGAAGGCGGCCGCCATGAGAGGATTGTCGTCGAAGCTGACGTAGGCGACGTTTTCGAACTGGATCCTGCCGAACTCCTTGAGCAGCCACGTCTTTCCCACCTGGCGCGCACCGTTGAGGATGAGCGGTTTGCGGCGTTTCGAGTTCTTCCATTTGACGAGGTCGTCCATGAGAAAACGGTCCACTTTTCCTCCAAGCATAAAGAAACGCCCTTATAATCTCACAATTTGGAGAAGATAAGGGCGTTAAATCGCCAATTATGGTCAGAATCAGGTGGAACTATTCCCACTCAATGAGCATGCGCTTGCGGACGCGCTGATTTCTACTTACATAGCAGCAGGTAGATAGCCTTGTTGAGCTGATGGACATCGTACCTCCGGCTCTCGCATGGACAAATCTTGGACAAAAGATGCCGGCGGGGCGTTGAGTCATGCGGACAAAAACTTGCGCTGGCTGCGTCCGATCCGGGTGGGAACCCACATATTGTGCGGGAACCCTCGGGGTCGCGCCCCGCACCGCCACAGGAGTTGGGGTGCCCCCCGCCCCCTACGCCTCGAACCGATCCGCGACGCGCGCGACCGGGACCGCACACAGCAGCGCGAGGGCGAACGTCGCGAATAGCACAACCCCCGCGGGGAGCGCGCCGTACGCGAGGCCATAGGTGATCTGGCCGAGGGGCTGCGCGCACAGGCTGCACGACAGCGCGAGAGACATGACCTTGCCCGTAAGGCCCTCGGGGCAGCTCATCTGGATGGCGGGGACGGAGATGAGGTTCGAGATGCAGATGGAGACCATGGTCCCGCACGTGCCCGCCGTGAGGGCCGCGAGGCGCACCGTCGCAGCCACGGGAAGCATCATCGCCAGTGCCTGCGGCAGGATCGTGAGCGCGAAGGCGAGGATCGTCAGCGGAAAGCGCCGCATGGAGAGGCGGCTCGCGACCATCCCGCCCGCAAGCGCCCCGACGAGCCCGGACACGCCCACCAGCGCGTAGGCCACCCCGTACGCGCCGGCGTCGAAGCCGAGCAGCGTGCGCACCATGTAGGGAAAGCCCACCTCGGCATACCCCGTGACCAGGAAGTTGAGCGCGCCGCAGATCAGGAGCAGCCGGAAGATGTGGGGCCGTTCGCGCGTGAGAAAGCGCGCGGCCTCCCTCATGTCGTCGACCGGCGAGGACGACTTCTGCCCAGATCGGTCCGGGGCGTCGAGCTGAATGAAGCACTCCACCACCGCGGCCGTCGCGAAGCCCGCGACGGCGATGCGCATCATGGGCGCCGCGCCGACGAGCGAGTACAGGACGCCGCCGAGGAGCGCCGGCACGAGGGTTCCGGCCTGGTTCACCATGTTGACGGCCGCCATCGCTCGGCGCATCGTCTCCTCCCCGTGCTCGCGGAACAGCTGCGGGAGAGCAGCCTGCACGGTCGGCGTCTCCATGGCGTCGAGCACGGCAAGCGTCACCTGCATCGCGGCGATTGCCGCGAGGTTGAATCCCGTGACGGAGAAGACCAGCGCGCACGCCAGTACGATCGCCGCTGAGGTTGCGTCGAGCGCCACCATGATGGTGCGGCGGTTCATCCGGTCGGCGAGCACGCCGCCGAGCGGCGAGAGCACGATGGTGGGGATGACAGACGCGGTGAGGATGGACGCGAAGGCGGCCGCCGACCCCGTCTCGTCGAGAACCCACATCGACATTGCAAAGCGCAGCATGAGGTTGCCGAACAGGGAGATGCCCAGGCCGGCAAGGAGCAGGGCGAAGCTGCGCGAACGCAGGGGGTCTGATTGGGGCGCACGGCGCCCGGAATCGGTGGAGACTGCAGGTACTGACATGGTTCGTTCCTTTCTTTGGTAATTCCTGCCATTCCCTAATCAGACCGACCGTCGGTCTGTATTGAGGGCAAAAGGATGGCTCGGACCGGGATGGTTCAACCACCAGTCCGAGCGTTCGGTGATTCGACGGAAAGCGTGCCCTATGCCTCGGGTTTCTCGGCTCCAAGGCCTTCCGGCCGCGGCTCCCCCGCCCTGGGACCGGCCGCCTCAAGCTCTCCCGCCCCAGGCGCGAGCTCCATGAGCCCGTCGACCGCCCTCGCCATCAGCGCCTCGTCGAACAGCGGGACGCCGATGGAGCCGAGCATGGACGCCAGGCAGCGGATGCGGCGGGCCATATCCTCGCGCGCGGCCGGGTAGAAGCATGGCATGAGCCAGTAGTTGCACAGCAGCGCGATCAGCTGCGACGCCTCGGCCGGATACGCGGTGGGAATGGAGCCGTCGCGCACGCCCTCCTCTATCAGGGGACGAAGGGACTCCGGCAGGCCATCGGACCAGAACCGCATGTTGGAGGTAAAGGACGCGGGATCGCTGAGCAGCGGTGTCTGCAGGCGCACAAGGCGCAGGTGCTCGGCGTCCAGGGTCGAGGAGATGAGCGCCCGTAGCTTCTCGAGCGCGTTCAGGTCGTGTCGGCGGCGGAGCTCGTCGCGCAGGTTCAGGCTCGCGCCCCACTCGTCGTCGTTCAGCCGGTCGAGGATGGCCTCCTTGGACCTGAAGTGGTGGTAGACGGCACCCTTGGACAGGCCCGTCGTGCTGATGATGTCCTGGACCGAGGTCTTCTCGTAGCCCTTCTCAGCGAAGAGCCTGCGGGCGGCGTCAAGGATGCGACGCTCGGTCTGCTCGGGATGCGGGTTGCGCGCCATGGGCACTCCTCTCGTTAACGGGAGTCAGTCTAACAGACCGTCGGTCGGTTTGCAAAGATCACATGCGCTTTGGTGAAACTCGCCTTTCGCCAGATGATAGAATGAATACAACGTATTCGGCAAAAGGAGGATTTTATGACCACGATGACGCTTCGCATGGATGACGCCGACGCCGAGGTCGTGCGCAAGTATGCGGCCTTCGAAGGGGTTTCGATCTCCGATTTCCTGCGCGATGCCGTGTTCGAGAAGATCGAGGGCTCCCAGGACCTCGCAGACCTTCGCGCGGCCGCGGCGGCAGACGACGGGGTGCGCTTCTCCCTCTCCGACGTCAAATCGGAGCTCGGGCTATGAGCTATCGCGTCGAATTCTCGTCCGCCGCTAAGAAGCAGCTCAAGAAGATGGACCGGTTCGACGCATCGCTTATCCTGAGCTGGATCGAGAAGAACCTGGAGGGTCGCGTCGACCCCCGCGCGTTCGGCAAGGGTCTCACGGCGAACCGCACTGGAGAATGGCGCTACCGCGTCGGGTCGTACCGCGTGCTCGCCGTAATCGAGGATGATCGTCTCGTCGTCGAGGTGTTCAAGGTGGGCCACAGGAGCACGGTCTACAACTAGAGCCATTACATAGTGACATCCCTCGCACGCTCAGAACCACAACGAAGAGCCCTGTCGAATCCGACAGGGCTCTTCATCTACCTGATATTATATCTATTTCCGAACACTTGTTCGCTACTCCAACTCAAGGACGCAAACGACGTCATTGATGACTGCTGGTTGCAATTGGGGACGATTCAATGCCGCTGCCACCCCATGGATGTATATCGGTTGGTACCCAAAATGTACCCAGTGAGCCTTGCGCCGTCGCCCGCTCAGTCGCCGAGCGCCTAGTTCTCACCCCTATACACGTAGTCGAGGGTCTGCCCGGCATACACGCGCGAGAGGACGCCGTGATCCTCATCAAGCAGGTAGCAGACACCACGGAAGGGCAGCTCGGGAAGATGGCGGGCCTCGGCCAACTTCTCGCGTGGGACGACGACGGTGACGAGCGACTCACCTTCCACGCGGCAGATGCGTATGCCGTCCGGTTCGTTGTCGATGAGCTGCATGGTCATGGTGGTAAGGCCGATCATTGGGCATGGCCCTCCCCGCCCGGCTGGGGCCCGGCCGTGCCCCGCTCTGCGACCTCGTCCATCGTGTAGGTGGCATAGCCCTCATAGCGGTAGCTCGCGTCGATGCCCTTCATGTAGACCTGCCGATCGTTGACGTCGCTCGTGAGGGCAGCCTTGAGCAGCGCCTTTATCTCGGTGTCGCGCACGGGGCTGCGCTCCATGGCCAGCAGGTAGTCCTCGCGGTCAACGAGACTCCAATCGACCACCTGCCCCAGCTCGGCCTTGAGGATGCAGTCGAGCCAAATGCGCGTGCTGCGCCCGTTGCCCTCGCGGAAGGGGTGGGCGACGTTCATCTCGACGTACTTCTCCACAATCTGGCCGAAGTCGCCCTGGGGCATCTTGTCGATGGCGGCGAGCGCCGCCTCGAGGTACATGAGCGGCGCGAAGCGGAAGTTGCCCTTGGCGATGTTCACGTCGCGCATCTTGCCCGCAAAGGCATAGACATCCTGGAAGAGATAGCTGTGGATCTTGGCAAGGCCAACGAACGTGCCCACCTCAAAGGTTTCGAGCAACCCGCCCTCGAACAGCTCAAGGGCGCGCCGCTTGGTCAGCAGCTCCTCCTCGCGGGCAAGCTCCGCTTCGCTCATAATCCCCAACTTGTTATCAAGCATCAGCACCCTCCTACAAGTACCAAGTGCTAGGCCCTTAATAACCCGCCCTGATTCTTAAGCTTCTCATCAAACGGGTCATAGTCGCTCTCTGTCAAACCGGAATCGATTAGGCCACCTTCGGGCCTACGCTCCCAATGAGTCCTGTAGCGGGTATCACGGCTACTGCTACCTGAATAGTATATGTCGTACTTATCCTTCCAGCCCTGGTAATCAGACACCTCCGCATCCCATGCGACGCCTTCGTAGGTCCCATTTAGAGCTAGCTCCCACTGGTCGATATAACGCTTCATTCCCCTGCGCGCAGTGCGCAGCATCACTTGGCCGTCAACCTCATCAGGAACCATCCCGTAGGTGTTTGCAATCTGGAAGAGCACATGAACCGCTTGGACCGGACTACCGAAGTCGAAGAATGTCAAAGCACCTTTAGTAACGCCGAGAACATCCGCCAGAACAGCAAGTTGGGAATCCTATGGAAGGCGCTTCTTTTGCTCGTAGCTGCGAATGGTTGATTTCGTCGTCCCAGCAGCAAGGGCAAGATCGTCCTGCGTGAGGCCATGCTTCTTCCGAAGACGCTGGAGAGCATCAGCGAACTGGATGTTCGTCCAAAGCCCTAAAGGCTCAGTACCTTCAGGAGTAGACCGATACCTCAGGGGAAAATCCCTTTCGGAGTATTCGACATAGAACTTGTCCTTCCACTCCTCATACCAATCGCGATCGATGACCTCTTCTTTGAGCGCACGATACTGAACGGCCCTTTATACAGAGCATTGCTCATAATGTCATTCGTTGGACGAAGGTAGGCGAAGCGCTCATCATAAGCGGGCTCTAAGCCATAAGTCTCCCCTTGCTGAACCATAGCATTCAATGGCATCGAATCTATGTCATAGAGGCGCAGGGCTTCAGGCCTAATTCCAAACGCGCGGGCCAGTGCCTCTAGATGCCCCTGTTTTGGCGTCGACTTTTGCTGTTCATAGTTACGCACTGCCGACTCGCTGATCCCCGCACGAGTTGCGACCTCCGCTTGCGTCCAGTGATTTCGATCCCGCAAATCGAGAAGCTTCGCCGCCAAGAGATGCGATTGCCATCTCTTGCGAAGCAACTTCTTCGAGTAGTCGTCTGCGACTTCTCGCGCTTTCTCGTACAGGGTCATGCTCTCTCCGCATCATGCGCGTCCTATTGTCGAAAAAGTACAACGCATAGCACGGAATAACCCAAATGTGTATGACTTGTGCCACAGTGCATGCCACTCACACTCGGCACGAGAAAAGACCCCCGAAAACAACTGTTTCCGGAGGTCTTCCCAAACCGTCATTCCCAAAAGCTACCAGTGGCTTGGCGCTCCTGCCACGGTTTGAACCGCCATGCGCCGCCGTGAATGATTGCGGGTGGTTTTTTATAATCGGGGTTCGGTTATTCCCACACGATGGTTCTGGTTCTGTCGTCCCGTCACTCCAGTTGCACCCAGTTTTCGCTGCCGTCTCGAGCCGAGTGCCGCCAGGTAACGCCATGCCGCGTTTCGTTAGCTTTGGGGACAAGGACTGGGACAACTCCAAATACTCATTTCAAACTCAGGTGGTTGATTTTTTGTTTTTGTCCCAAAGGGCACGGCGGGCCGCCTTTGGAGGCTCGATAGCGCCGAAAACGCCCTTTTTGAAACTCAACCGCCCTTTAGCGCGCAAGCCGCCAGCTGCAATCGTAAGTGAATCAACGCGGGCGGCTCGCGCACCGTTTACAAAACCCCAGGTCGCAGGTCTACGCCATTGGCAGACGAAGTGGGTAGTCTCGGACGGCTTTCCCATGAGTTGACTGGCGGCAAGCGGCATACGAAAAAAGCAATCGCGGTAAACGAGCAAAACATCACACGAAGGTCCTCAATGGCTCATGCTATTGGGATCTCTATCAGGATTGTTGAAGAGCTAAACATGTCGGGAGGCCGTTCTTCTAATCGCTCAGGATGATCCTGTAAGAACTCATTAAGCACGCGAGAAGGATCGAATCCCCAGAAGTATTCACTATCCTTCAAAAGCGATTCATTGCTTGCAAGCCGATAGAACTCCCTTAGACACATGGCAATCTTGTCATCGTCATCGTCGGGGAGGAGCTCTCTTCGTGCATTTTGGTTACCTCTTAGGATTTGTAAGACAACATTAGAGAGCGCTTTTCGGAATAGAAGTAACAGGCGGGATATGCGAGGCCAGTACCCACCCCGGCAACAGATTCGCATAAGCAGTAAAGGAAGTCAAAGGAGCACAGGAGATCGATTGTGGTAGTATACAATTTTGCCATATCGAAGTATCAGAAGGAACAGCGGGACATGAATCATCCAATCTGATTCTTGGGTCACATCGGAATACCAGGATTTAGGCGTCATCAAACGGACGCCTGGTTCTTGCACCCAAAAATCAGAAAGGATCGAAACGGTGAAGAAAAACCTATACGTGATGTATGCCTTGGCATTGTTGCAGGGCATGGTTTTTTATGGGCCGATTGCCACGCTGTATCGGCAAGCCCAGGGCGTCACAGTCTTTGAAATCACGGTTATTGAAAGCATATCTTTGGCTTTGGGCATTCTTTTGGAAATTCCATGGGGAATGATAGCCGACAAAATTGGCTATCGGAAAACCATGATTTTCTGTTCCTCTCTTTATTTCATTTCTAAAATCGTTTTTTGGCAGGCAACCGGGTTTGGGGGGTTCCTGGCAGAGCGCATCATGCTCAGTGTGGTGCTGGCCGGTTACTCAGGCGTAGACTCTAGCATCATCTATTTATCCTGTGAAGGAACGGACAGTCAGAAAGCATTTGGCCTGTACAGCAGTATGAGCATGGCCGGGTTGCTGATCGCAGCAGCAGTGTTCTCCGTATTTGTGGGAGATGATTATTGGCTGGCCGGTTTGCTGACAGTAATCAGCTACGGACTTGCCATGGTGCTTTCTTTCGGATTGACCGAAGTGCATCAGACCGGCGTTGCGGAAACAGAGGCAGTGTCGTTTCGTGAAAGTTTCCGTCAAATCTATTCCAGTCGCACACTCCTTCTGTTTCTTGTGGGCGTGGCTTTGCTGTCCGAAGCCCATCAGACGATCACTGTATTCTTAAATCAGCTTCAGTATGAACGCTGTGGGTTAAGCAACTCTTTGATCGGTCTGGTGTACATCGTGGCTACGCTATTGGGGCTTATGGGAGCATATTCTTCCGCCTTCACCAAGCGAGTTGGCGTTCACCGCTCCTTTACTCTGTTCTGTGTCCTTGCTGCTTTCTCTTGTCTGGTACTCGGATCTACTACCCTTGCACTGCCGTCTATAATCAGCGTGCTGATCCTTCGGCTCTCCAACACACTGTTTCAACCCCTCTTGACAGATCTCCAAAACCGGCAAATCACAAGCAGTAACCGAGCTACTGCGCTGAGCGTCTGTAGTATGCTGGTGGATGCTATTGCCATTGGAACCAATCTGGTGTTTGGCGCTCTATCGGATTGGAATCTATCCGCTGCGTTTTACTTCGGCAGTTCGATCTGCACCGTTGGATTGCTTCTTTTCCTGCTATGGCTGAAAAAAGGTAATGGTGCGCTATCGCACGATTAGACGGAATCTTATCAGAAACTATAATTTGAAAGAAACTGTCAAGGCATGAAGAACCGTTGTGGGACTCTCTCCTACAACGGCTCTTCATCTTTTTAAACCCAGTTGCCCGGGTTGCCGATCGCGTACAGGGGGATGTTCCGCATCCAGCCCTGGTCCCGGAAGCCCGACATGCTGAACCTGCGGGGGCTCATGCCCTCGTAGCGCTCGTTGAAGGCGCGAAGGCTCTTCGCGCGCAGGTTCTCCTCGGCCTTCACCTCGATGGGGTACACGCCGGATCCATCCTGCACGAGGAAGTCGATCTCGCCGCTGGAGTTCTCGGCCGACCAGTAATAGGGCGCGAGGCCGCAGTCCGAAACGAGCTGCTGGCAGACGTACTGCTCGGTGAGGGCCCCCTTGAATTCCGTGAAGATGCCGCCGCCGTCTACCATCGCAGCCGGGCTCAGCCCGCTCATGGCCCCCAGGAGCCCTATGTCCAGCATGAACACCTTGAAGGCGTTTTGGTCCCGATAGGCCTTCAGCGGCATGCCCGGTTTGCTCACGCGCGGTACTTTGGTAACGAGGCCGGCTTGCTCGAGCCATCGCAGGCTCTCCTCGAAATCCGCTGCTCGAGCACCTTTGCGAACTTGGCCGAATACGAACTTCTTGTTCTCCTTCGACAGGTGCTTGGGGATGGAATCCCACGCGAGCATCGTCCGCGCCAGCAAGTTCGCGGGCACGTGCTTGGCGAAGTCGCTCGTGTAATCGGTCAGGATCTGGTCCTGCACCCCTCGCGCGTCGCGCACGTCTGCCGTGCCGATGTAGGCGTTCACGGCTTCCGGCATCCCCCCTACGATGTAGTAGGTGCGCAGAAGCTCCTTGAGCTTGTCCGAGAAGGTGTCCATCATCGCATGGTCGCCCCTTTCGACCAGCTCGGCGTAACGCCCGCTTCCCGTCGCGCACAGAAATTCGGTGAAGCTCAGCGGGAAGAGGTTCAGCGTGCTGACCTTGCCGACGGGGAATCCGGTCCCATGCGTTGCGGAGATGCCCAGAAGGGAGCCGGCTGCGGCCACATGGTATTCCTGGGCGTCCTCGCAGAAGTACTTGAGCGACGTGATGGCGGCGGGACAGGACTGGATCTCGTCCAGGACAACGAGCGTTCTGCCCGGATCGATGTCCATGTCGAGGTGCAGCGAGAGCGAGGAGACGATCCTTCGGGGATCGAGGTCGGGTTCGAAGAATCGGCGGGCCCGCTCATCCTTGTCAAGGCTCACATAGGCGACGCTTTCGAAATGCAGCCTCCCGAGCTCCTTGAGGATCCAGGTTTTGCCGACCTGGCGCGCGCCGTTGACGATGAGGGGCTTGCGGCGTTCGCTCCCCTTCCACCCGACCAGCCTATCCATCAGCTTTCTCTGCATGGGGAACCTCCATCAACAAGATACGCCCTTATTATAGTGCGTAAACACAATAATAAGGGCATAATAATGATGATTGATGCAGAAATCAGGCGGAATTATTCCCACTCGATGGCTTTGGTTCTGTCGTCCCGTCATTCCAGTTGCACCCAGTTTTCGGCATCGACACGGAACGCGTGCCTCCGAATGACGCGATGTCGCGTTTCGTCGGCTTCGGGGACATAATTTGGGACAACCTCAAAAACTTTTTTCAAACTCAGGGCTTTGAGTTTTTGTTTTTGCCCCAAAGGAGCTTCCGGCCGTGATTCGGGTGCCCGATTGGGCGGAATCGCCCGTTTCTGAAACTCAACCGCAGCATCACGCGCAAGCCACTCGCAACAACTGCAAATGATTGGTCGCGGGCGGCTTCCAACGCGATTCCAAAGCCGCAGGTCAGGCGACTGCGCTGCTGGCAGGGAAAGGGAGTCGTATCAGGCGGCTTGCTCATGAGTCGACGATGAGGCCTCCACCGAATGTCGAGAACATGCTGGTAAAATAGGCATTACTTTTTATGACAGGAGAACGAGCATGGCCGAACCCCACGGCAGGAAGCCGATCCTCACGATCGAGCAGCAGATAGAGCACCTCAAGCAGAAGGGCGTAGCCTTCGAGCTGTGTTCCGAGGAAGAGGCCGCGGACTACCTGCGCGACAAGTGCAACTTCTTCAAGCTCGCATCCTACCGCAAACTCTTCTCGAAATACGAGGGAGGCCCGCGCGACGGCCGCTACGTAGACCTCGACTTCGGCCAGCTGCGCCTGCTCGCGGCGCTCGACCAGGAGCTACGCCACGCCCTGCTCGGCATGACGCTCGACATCGAGCATTTCCAGAAGGTGACACTGCTTCGCGAGATGGAGGACCGCGGAGAGGACGGCTACGCCATCGTGGCCGACTACATGGCATCGCTTACCACTGCAAACAGGGAGTACCGCCTGCGCGAGCTCAAGACGAGCGGCCGCAGCCCCTACAGCTCGAGCCTCTACGCGAAGTACTCCGGCGACATGCCTGCCTGGGCCTTCCTTGAGCTCACCTCGTTCGGCACCCTCATCGACTTCGTGCGCTTCTGCGCCAGGCGATGGGGCAACAGGCGCCTCGAGGCCTCCCACTACGACCTCAAGCGCGTGAAGTCCGTCCGCAACTGCGCCGCGCACGGCTCGTGCCTGATCAACTGCTTCGCCGAGAGGGGCGCCGCCCGGGGCTCGGCGTCCAGCGGCGTCTCCCGAAGGGTCGCCGCCGCGGGAATCCCCAAGGCGACCAGGAGGAAGTGGATGGGGAATACGGCCATGCAGGAGGTCGCGACCGTGCTCGTGGCGCACTCCGGCTTGGTACCCGAGGGCTCCTCGCGCTCGCGCGCCGCATCCGAGCTCGCCGAGATGTTCGCCAGGGCCGACGGCGAAACCGAGGCGCTGCCCGACAAGGGGCCCGACGCCGCAGCTCGCTCCGCGCTCGAGTTCCTTCGCAGGTTGACAGAATCGCTCGGGTTGGTAGAATAGCCTGCAGATAGCAAAACCTTCACGGTTTTAGGGGCGGACTTGCGCAAGCGACTCTGCCCTATTTTTATATTCACTCGCTATAGGAGACGGGTGATACCTGGGTCAATTAAGGGAGGGGCATCGCATGGCGTCAAGCGCAGAATACCTGGAATACGTCCTCGACCTGCTGGCCGACGTGCCGGAGGTCTCGCATCGGAAGATGATGGGCGAGTATCTGCTCTATGCGTCGGGCAAGCTCTTCGGCGGCGTCTACGACGACCGCTTTCTGGTGAAGAGCACGGAGTCCTCGCGCGCGCTGCTCTCGGTGCCCGCCGTGCCCTACGAGGGCGCTGCGGAGATGCTGCTCGTGGACGTGGAGGACGACGCCGCCGTGCGCACCATCGTGGAGGGCGTGCTTCAGGAGCTGCCCGAGCCGAGGAAGCGCCGGGCGTAGATTCCCGCGGGTCCGCATATCGTCGCCGGCATCAATCACCCGTGCCTGCTCATATGGCGATTGCGCCATCACCACGCTTAAAACCGAAGCTCTCCTTGGACTCCTCCAGGAGACCTCCTAGGAAGTCTTCGGGTACCCTACGCGGCAGTTATGGCGCTTACCGTGGTACTCGAGCAACGGCTCGTTGTCGAGATCCAGCAGGTCAATGTAGATGTTGTTGGCGGACGGATCCTTCTGAGCAACAGAGGCGGAGAACGCCTTCATAAGCTCGGACTTGCCGGAGCGGCGCATCCCCGTGATCACTTTGATGTTTCGGGTGCCTTCGAGTGCCCAAAGCCGCTCCATGTATGCATTGCGGTCTACCCAAGTCATCATTCGCTCCTTCTCGGTTTCGAAACTCTAATTATTTGAAAGTTTCGAAACCGAGAAGGCAATATGCCCACGGTCCGCGCAAGTTTTCGCCGGGAGGCTGGGCAGCCTGCCCGATTAACATGGACCGGCAATTGCTAAACCCCAAAAGCCGGAGCGCGCGGCGCCGCTCGTTTCGCTACATCGCCTTGATGGGATGGCGGATCACGGTCTTGAGCTTCTCCGGCGCGCACTTGCGCGGGTCGGAGAGGTAGATCTCGTGATGGAGGCGGGATTCGGAGAAGTCGGGGGCGTAGCCCTGCTCCGCCGCGAATGCGCGCATGGCGTCTATGGTCGCCGGCTCGCCGTCGTAGGGCCCGGTATGCATGCACTGAACGCAAAGGCCCTCGTCGACCCTCAGCAGCTCGACCGCCGAGAAGTCCAGCTTCTTTTTGGCGGCAGCCTCCGAGACGGCCCAGTCGAAGTCCTCGCGAGTGACGAAATCGGGCAGGCGGATGCATGAGATGAAGCTGAAGTCGTCCTTCCGCGCGTAATCGATCCCGTCATCGGCGCGGTCTTGCCACCAGAAGCCCTCGAGCGGCGGCACGACGAAGTCGAAATAGCCTTCGATCTCTCGCGGGCCCTTCTTCGACATCTTGATAGCGTAGGCGACGCCGTAGAGCAGCGGCAACGCGTTCTGGTACTCGCCGCCCTCGGCATTGGGATCGCCCTTGCCCCGCACGGCGACGTAGCTCATGGGCGGAACGGTTACGACATTCGGCTTGCCCGACGGCCTGTAGAGCTCTCTGAACTCCTTCTTGAAATCGTATGCCATCGCAACAGCCCTCCATGAGCTTAGGTTTTCCGCCGATATCCGATCAAATAGAGCAATGGGCGCGGCTTCGGAAGAGGCCGCGCCCATTGCAGGGTATTATAACACAGAATCGAACGTATGTTCTATTCCAACTCAATCGTTGCATGGCCCGTTTCCGTGTAGTCAGCGGGATGGATGAGCTGGGATTCCATCTACTCTCCTATCTCGAAAACCGTGTAGTCAACCTGTAGTCAGCAGTGACTACAGGCGATGTAGTCACCTGGGGAGAGAATTTTCACCAGACCGAAGAGTGATATGTCTGACCTGCGGAAACAAAGTTCGATTGTGCACAACTGACTACATGGCGGAAACAGAGCCAACGGGGTGGGGCGCTCCCCAACTGAAGAGTGACAAATCCCGAGTGAAGAGTGACTGCGCTGAGCTGGGAAAATATGAATTTCTACCTAGTAGGTAACTACATCGGTCCTCGCAAGCAAAACAACCCATCCCTGAGCTGAATCATGAGGAGAAGGCGGCGTTTCTTTGCGTTAAACGCTCTTTCTTCCGGACAAAATAATGGGAGCAGACAGCTTCTTAAATATGGCCATCTCAATCTTGTTCTTCATCGTACGCATGTTGTCATACTTTGCAGCATGCTCGATGAACCAAGCTTGAACATCGCTTTGCTCGATTGTCGCCCTGTCTTCCTCATCAAGTTTTGAGAGAACGAACTCAATGTGCTCGTTGATTATCGTAACCTTCTCGTCTATTCCGAGATCGCAGAAATGTACGCTTGCGCCGATGCGCGAGAACATGGCGGGGCCCATTGCTCGACGAGCGGACGCTTCGGAATTGAAATTAGACGTTAGGAGAAAAAGGGCATTTCTCATGTCGACATCATAGTTCGTGTCGACATATCTGCCCTCATCAAAGAGCTGGTAGAACATGTTGTACAGACGGGGATCGACTTTATCGAACTCGTCTATTAGAACGACATTAGACTCCCTCGCCAAAAGATCGCGCGCGAAACTTGCTTTCGAGTGTTCCGCGCCAAACAGATACTCGTAAGCCTCTTGCGTTTGCATCATCGAGAACTGCACTCTGGTAAGCTCTCCGCCAACTGCCTCGCTTAAACACCTCGCCGTTTCCGTCTTGCCGACGCCGGACGGTCCGTAGAACATGATTACAGAGGGACGCTCCTCGTTCATGGCGGCAAGCCGATACAGAGATGCAATCAGTGACTCTTTCCCCTCGTCTTGCCCGAGGACATCCGATTGCAGTTTGTCGTATATGTCATTGAGTCTCTTTTTCTCAATGAGCGGGTACTCATAGTGTACGACATCAAGAGTTCCTTGCGGCTGCGACGCCTTTAGAGAGTCGAAGACTCGTTTCGGAGGGTTCTGCACGTAGAGCTTTCCGACATCAAACGTCTGCTCGAGTATGGTGGCAAAGCTTGGTAGGACATGGCTCAAGACGGAACCGAAGTCATCGGCATGGACCACGCAGCTATCAACTCGCTCGGGAGCCTTGAGGACGAGATCCCTAGTGATGAGATCACTCGACTTTATCCGGGCGTTATAGACGCGGATGGATTCGAGATAGGTAACGCTCCGCTCATCTTCAGCGGTTTCTCTTTCTACCATCTCATCAAATACTTTTCGCGGTCCAAAAAAGATCACTGCGCTATCAGCCATTTGAAACAACTCCCGCAAGGATTACATCATACATGTCCAGGCTTTCATCTTCGCCAACTGTACTTTCTTCATTCTCGGCGCCCTCGACATAATCTGGATTGGTGACAGACGAAAATCCTTCAAAGCTAAGTTCCTTGTCTGCAGCTAGCTCAGCAATCCGTGTCTTGCCAACGTTTACTGCATACAGCCTCAAATTCATATTGAGGAGATTACCCTGCTTGTAGTTGTTCTTGAAGCCCAAACCGTTAAATCGAAGAACGATTCTTGAGCCATCGTCGTTGTTGCCGAAGAATTCGAAGTACCCCTTTGCCTTCGTCAACGTGGAATCAAGCTTGTCCAAGGAGATGTTAAATTCCCCAGCTTCTATGCCCTGGCCGCTCCGAAGCATCGACAAATAGGGAGTGAGCAAAGAGAGGCTAGAGATGGATCCTGGGATTTGCACGATTTTGCAGTTATCGAACTTTTCAATTCGCTTATCGCTCTCCTCTCCATCCACTGCAGCAAGGAAGTCGGTAAGCACGGTGTTAGTAACGATGCTTTTGACTACGGTGTCATCTTTAAAGGAGGCCGAGAGCGACCCCTCGGCAGATACTGAGCCCTTTACCAGGTTGGCGAACCAAGCACGCACGCCGATGGAACCTTTTATTTCTGCTCCACCTTCAGCAGATTTGTCATCAGTCGTGGCAATCTCCGACATGAATGACCCACCGGTTTTCAACTGAACATAGTCAGTTGCAGAGCCTTCATCAAAGTAAACGATTTTTACAATGTCATCAGTGTTGCTCATACCCGACACGCCCCTTCGCATTGTCAATGACAATTATATCGCCAGTAACAGAGTCCGACATTCGGGCGCTGTAATCATCCCTTAATTCGCGGGCCAACGGATCTAAGACGAATCGTGACTTAGCGTGGCTTAGCGCCCTTTGTGACGTTTTGTACGTATTTCCCATCAGGTATCTCTCAGCTTGCCCGCGATGACGGAACGAGGCTCCTTGGGTCTCGTTGCAACCCAAACGCACCAGATGCAAGACGAAGAGGAGGTAGGCCACCCCATGAGAGACGACATCCTCCAGATGACACGTGACGCGTTCCCGACGCCCATCGGAATATCGGATAATGATGCCGAGAGCCGCGAGAATGCCGGGGCGGAGATACGGGGATCTGTCGCCTCCTCGACATCCGAAACGTACGACCTGCCCGACGGCCTCATGGACGTGCCGCAGGTCGCAGAATACCTGCGCGTGTCGAAGACGTCGGCCTGCAAGTTCATCGAACGGCAGAAAATCCCCACCATAAGGATCGGGGGGCTTCTGCGTGTCAGGAAAGGCGAGCTAGACGAGACGCTGCGCGCCATGGGCAACGACATCTGATCGGTGATCCCATAACTTCCGGCATATCTTCATCGCATAAAACTAGAGCGAAACCCAGTGGGCCCCGCCCTTACAAAACCCGAAGGTTTTCCATGTGTCTGTACTGTGAGCCGTTGGGAAGCCAGATGTCAACCAGCACGCCGAGCTCAGTCACCTCGTCCTAGGCAAAGGAGCAAAAGGGCGTCAACGCTTTTGACGGCGCTCTTAGCTACAGCAGACCTTCCACGAAGGGTTTGAGCTTGTCGAGCATCGCGTCGCTTCTGATGACTGTACCTAAATCGAGGTGCCCACTCTCCTCCTTCGTAATCGTCTGAGTGATTACGCCCATGAACAGCAGCCTGGAGCCGAAGGCAATTCCGTCGGTCGTGGGATAGCTGCCCTGGTTGAGGATGAAGGCGGGACTGCCGCTAGAGCCCTCGAATACAGATGCGTCAACGAGGAACTCGCGCTTGCCCTTGTAGTCGTTCCAAGCGGGCGTGGAAGTCCAGCCTTGTCTGATGAGGGGGGTCTTGTTGTAGTCGTCATAGAGCCCGCTGGGGTATCCGATGAAGGTGATTTGCTCGAGCGCCGCCAAATTGTCCAGCACACTCTTCTTCGGGATGAGTCCAGAGTCGATGGAGCGGTAGAAAGGCCTCTTCCCGTTTTGTTCGAGCATGCTGAGAACAGGAGCCACCGGCATCGCAACCAAGTCGAGCTCTCCGAGCTTCTTCCCCTCGATGAATGACTTGTCGAAGTTCACGCTGATGGTCTCGCGTGACGGGGCGTCACCTTCGGCTAGATTGATGACGAAGCGACCCTGAATCACATCCTTGAGGACATGGTGATTGGTAATGAGCAGGGGCACGTTGCGCCCGTCCTCAAGGTCATAGGAAAAGAAGAATCCTGTACCCGAGACGCCCGTGCCTTCGGTAGTTATGCCCACGATGGGGACCGTGGTAAAGAGCAGCTGCGTGCTCGTATCATTAATGTTCATCGGTCTTGGTCTCCTTGCCATCGGGATCCGCCAGGTGTTCTAGAACGCGCTCAGCCAGATCAGATTTGCCTTGGTTCTCTTCTTTTCGGATAAAGATAAAAGCGACAAAGAGTCCTACTGCGCCACACGGTGCTACGCAGGGCATTAAGATACCGAGCAAAGATGCGAGATTGACAGATGACGACAAACCCCCGAGAAACCAGCCCAGGAACGTTGTCGCGAGACCTAAAAGGATGTCAGGTTTGTAGGAAGGGCGCTCCTGCTTGGCCTGAAGGAGCATCTCCCTTGCTTTTCTCAGGTCGCTGTCACGCTGTCCGACGTATGATTCCAGCAGGTATTCATCGGGAATGCGAACCTTGTGGTCCTGGCGCACGGCGACGTGCTCCCGGTCATTTATGAGGTGGATGCCATTACTTGTCTCTCCGACGCTAGTATTGTCGCTCATGTGCGCGAAGACGCTGTCGAGGTCAGCCCACCTGACTCTATGGGCAAGTGCCTGGTCTTGTGGTGGGTCCTCTTGACCTTTCTCCACCAGATCTCCTTAGAACAAGGTCCTGGCGTCTTGCGGAGGTTTATGGTCACAGCAGAGACACCATGGTTCAACCAATATATCGATGGATAGATTATACCGTGCGGCTGATATGGCGACCAAGGGATGCGGGCGACACGGCTGTGGGGTGCTAATGACTTGCAGATTGCTGGTGACAGGCTACTACTAGCGGCGTGGCTTTGCTGTTGGCTCACTCCGCCGCCCGCCCCACGGCGCCGGAGATTTCTCTGCACAGTAGGGCGGCATCGGTTGTTCTTGCGGAGTCGGCACCGTCGGCAACGGAACGTATACTGCGCTCGTCGCGCTCATTGCCGAAGCAACTGTGGCCTGGGAGAAAGGCTGGAGATAATGAACGAGCTCCCTTGCAGAAACGAGTGGTAGTGGAGGCTCGCGCGCACGGTGGCGCAGGGTGTGCTTGGCGTGACCATCGCCAACCTCGACCTGCTGGTCGGCACCTAGTCGTTCATGTCCAAGTGGCGCCCCATGCCTCGTGGACGTGCCGCAGGTCGCGGATTACCTGCACGTATCGAAGGCGTCGGCCTGCAAGCCCATCAAGCGGCAGAAGATATCCGCCATAAGGATCGGGAGGCTTCTGTCTGTCAGGAAAGGCGAGCGAGGCGAGACGCCCCGCGCCATGGGCAACGACATCTGTTCGGGAATCCTATGGCCGCGCCCTTTGCATAACAAATAGAGCGAAACCCAGTGGGCCCCGCCCTTACAAAACCCGAAGATTTTCCATGTGCGCATATTAATACTCATCGGGGAGTCAGACGTCAATCAGATTCCACACAAAGTCAAAGTACGCGGACAAAATGGGCCACTTCGGCAATCTAGAAATGAGTCCGCGCCTACCAAATGCAAGGTCATGCCTTCCTGAACTGGCGCCTCCTCGTCGATCCCTCCCCGACCAATTTGCCCGATTCAATGAGTGCGGATACGTGAGCGCTGGCGCTGCGTTTTGAGACTCCAGCAGCATCTGCCAGCGTGAAGCTGACTCGTGATGCAGCGAGCTCCAGTATGGCTTGGTCAGTGTCCCCCAGCTGCTTGGCAACTGTCGACTCGGTGTTCAAAACCCCACCTGCGTCTGGGACTGTAGCGCGGAAGATGCTTCCGTCCACGAGGGTCGGGTCCCCACCCATGAAGCTTCGTGCATACTTGAAGAGGTTGCGTGTGCCGCTCCCCAACTCCTCCGCAAGCCCTATCTGAGTGAAGACATTGGCAATCGAGGGATTCTTTGGCATCGGGTTAAAATCATTGAGCGTGATATTCCCCTCAAAGAACGTCCTGCTGGCGTTCTGGGTGTGCAAGCCCTCGCGGTCGATCTCCAGCTTTGCAGGATAGGGACTCGTGAATTCCCGGTGGATGAGCATGTTCGAGATGAGCTCACGGCATACGATGCCCCGCACGCTTACCCTTGCGTCTCCCTCAATAACAAAGGGATCGGGGAGATTACGCTCGCAGAACCCTATGAGGGCATCGTACGCATCGATGAGATTGGTCTTCACCGTCAGGCGGTCGTCGTAGCGGTCCTGGTCACGCAACCTGACCACAGCATCGCTTTTGTAAGTAGGACAGAGCGAGCCAATCGTCTCGTCGCTACCGAACAGCAGGCCGGCGGCGAGAGTGAGGCCTTCTTGTCCTGTTGAGTAGTCCTTGACCAAAAGCTGGGCGCTCCGCAAGAGCTGCTCGTCATCCAACCCTGCCCAAGGATGTCCCGGCCGCCGTGCCGTAGCCATCTGCCTTGCACGATGTATAAGATCTGCACGCAAGTCGCTCAGCGTCAAATATGGAAAGATTCGCCGCTCAGCCTCGAGATTGCTCTTCCGGATATACATGGCAGAAATCTGACTGCCAGCGCTAACCTTTACATCGGCATCAGCGATGCGGTCGTATACGACGCCCTTATAGCGGTGAACACCCGGACTCATGGGGACCCAGATGCGGACGACGGTCTTGCCATTTACGACAACCATTTCAGTCTCGAGCATCACAGCGGGATCGAACAGCTTGGGATTGCGGACGACATTGGCGATATTGCGCTGTATATCTATTGCCGCGCCTTCCGCAACGCCAGCAACAGTCCCATTGTCTTCCACGCCGAGGTAGACACTTCCACCCATGTGGTTAGCTGTTTAGTGCCAACAGGTTGTTTACGTCTGACTAGTGACAAGTAGGGAGGGCTCCGCGAAGCTGTGGATTGTCTAGGTCTGCAGCGAAGAGAGGGGCCCTCCCATGTCACAACATCCTAACGCACGCCTCACGCCTTGGGGCCGTCAGCGGCTGGTCGAGCGCATCGAGG
>NZ_CABWID010000021.1 GCF_902501965.1 Collinsella sp. AK_207A
TCGTCTCCCTTCCAATCGTAGTAAAGCTCGGTCTTGACCATCGAGAAGAAGTTTTCAGCCTTCGCATTGTCGAGGCAGTTTCCTTTGCGGGACATGGACTGGACTATCCCCATCCGCTCAAGCGCGAGTCTGTAGGTGGGCATCTGGTACTGCCAGCCCATGTCCGAATGCAGCAACGGGGCGCCTTCGCCATCGAGCCTGCCCTCGAGGCCCGCCAGCATCTCGAGGACCATCTTCATGCTCGGGGACCTGGATATCGAGTAGGCGACGACCCCGTCGTTGTAAAGGTCCACCACGGGCGAGAGGTAGAGCTTCGTGCCGCCCACCTTGAATTCGGCGGCATCGGTCACCAGCTTGGTCATCGGGTCCTCCGCCTTGAAGTCGCGGGCCAGCAGGTTCGGGGAGGACTTGCCGACCTGGCCCATGTAGGATCGGTACCTCCTGCGCCTGCGGGTCCGGCACAGCAGCCCCTCCTCGCGCATGACCTTGAGCACCGTCTTGTCGGCGATGCGGATGCCGGCCGCTTTGCGCAACGCGGCGGCAACGCGTCGGTATCCGTATCTGAACTGGGATCTCTCGCATATCCCCGCTATGACCGGCCGCTCGGTCGCCTGCCTGTCGGAGGGAGGGTTCGCCTCGTGGTAGTAGTAGGTGGAACGCGACATCCCCATGAGCTTCAGGAGCGTGGAGAGTGGGTATTCCCGCCTCAGCGACT
>NZ_CABWID010000022.1 GCF_902501965.1 Collinsella sp. AK_207A
GCTATGACCGGCCGCTCGGTCGCCTGCCTGTCGGAGGGAGGGTTCGCCTCGTGGTAGTAGTAGGTGGAACGCGACATCCCCATGAGCTTCAGGAGCGTGGAGAGTGGGTATTCCCGCCTCAGCGACTCACTATCTCGTGCTTCCGCCTGTTGCCGAGAGATCCGTCGCCGAGGCGGCCATTCGTTTTAAGATCTCCACCTCCATCTCGAGGCGGGCGCACCGCTGCTCGAGAGTCTCCTCTCTCGCGGGCTCCTTCCTCCTTCGCCCCGATGGATGGACGACGAGGGCGTCCTCGCCTCCCTCTCGGTACCGCTTCACCCAGTCCCGTATCTGCGCGCCGTTGCGCGCGCCATGCTCGAGAGCGAGGGCTTTGTAGTCGCCCTCGCCGCGGAGATAGGCTTCCACGACGCGAAGCTTGAACTCCTGGGGGTAGCGGTTGTTCTTCCTCGGCCTGTCTATAGCCCCGGCGCCGCCTTGGTCGATCCTCTCCCTCCAAAGCTTCACGGTCGACTTCGTAAGACCGAACTCGTGTTGCAGCGCGGTGATGGTCGCGCCATCGGCGTACCTGTCCGCAAAGCGCCGCTTGAACTCAGCGGAGTAATCCTTGCTCAGCAAATCAACCCCCTAACGCAGAAGACCCCTATAGGAGAAGCAGAACATTGTCTGTCCAACTATAGGGGTTCACTGCAAACAGAGCTGCCGACGGTTCTTTCTGGCTTCAGCCGAAGGGGCAAGGTCCACTATTAACCGTAGCCCAACCGAGAAAGGCTGAAAGGATGAACGACGAGGAGCTTGGCCTACCAAGGCCGGAGAAATACGAGGGCGAGCAATTCACCGTCGAAGACTACAGGACGGAAGAATACGCGGAGGCGCGGACGCTCGAGGAGGCCATCGCCATACGGGGCGCCAAGGCGTTCCTCGGGGACGTGACCCCGGACGATTTCCTGGACGACGCCCCGCTGGGTGCCGAGAAAATTGGAATCGCGGACCTTTGGTCTGATTCCACCTGGGAGGAAGGTGAAACCGAACGCGACGTGGACCTCGAGAGGTCGGCGGCCTCCCTTAAGGAGGGCGACCTGCTCGAGGTGCGTCCGTGCTCGGAGGACATCAGCGAATGGGGCTACAGGTTCCATCTGGCCGATGGACCCACGGTGCCATACGAGCCCTACCATGATTACGACGACCAGCTTTTCCAGGGTGCCCTCGAGAACCTGCGCGGCGGCGAATAGCTTGCTTGCCGTGTTAGAGAGGTATCCTGCTTCGGAGAAGACGGTATCGACGACGACCCTGAGTTCTGCTGGCGAGTTTACTCATGCAAGGTCACGGTGTGTCGCGGCGGTTCAGCGAAGGCGTAAGCCCCGAATCAGCGCCGTGGCATCCCGAAGAGGTCATCACTGGGGTTCTTCTCGCGCGTTGCGCGCTTTCCGGACGGCGGCGCCTCGCCGGACCCGTTGAAGATCTCCATGACCAGGGCGAGCTACCTTTGGAGGTCCGCATCGAGCTCATCGGCGTCGCACACGGCGAGGAGCCGCTCGTCGGATGCCACGTCATCGCGCATCTCGATGAACTCCGCCAGCTCGTCGCGGAGGAACGCGGGCACCTGACGGCGGGCTAGGTTCGAGAGCTGCATTTTTGTCCGGTCAATGTGGCATGATTTCCGCAAAGGCGAGTTGATTGGAGGTGGACATGCGCGGAGACACAAAAGGCAGGTTGTTGCTTGCGACGCTGCTTGCGTGCGCTGTTGCGCTTCTCTGTGCTTGCTCCTCCTCGACGGGTTCCGACCCGCAGGACAGCGCCGTCTCCGAGCAGGAGGAGATGACCGTGCGCATTACCAGCTCCGAGGACGACGTGGCCTGGGGCTGCACGCTCTCGGCCGTCGTGACCGGCGAGCCCGAGGGCGCAAAGCTCGCGTACGACTGGCAGATGCTGTCCGCGTCGGGTGACAAGTGGCTCAGCTTTGGCGAGAGCCACGAGGAGGGCCGACAGCGCAGTCTCACGACCGAACGCGAGTGGACGGGGCTCTACTGGCGCTATGTTGTCACGGCGACCGTGGACGGCGAGGAGGCCGCCGCAGCCGCGAGCAGAACGGTGGGGCCCATCGCTTCGCAGCATGCCAAGTTCAAGGACACGGTCCATCACCCGGAGCCCATGCGCGTGGGCAAGACGGTGAGCGTGGAGCTGGAGCTCCCCGAGGGCACGGAAGCCCTCGTGCGCTGGATGCGGGCTCCCAGCTGGGACGGCGAGTACGAGTACATCGACGGAGCGACGGGCACCGAGTACACGCTCACCGATGCCGACCTCGGGTGCTACATCGCCTGCCGGGTAGACCCCGTTGGCGCGGGCTACATCTTCGACGGCGACACGGAGAAGGTCCTCATGCCGGTGCTCGCGGCGAGCGGCGGCTCCGGGTCGGGCTCGGCTTCCGTCGTCTACGTCTGCGACGGCGCGGGCGAGTCCTGGTACCACACGTACGACTGCGACGAGCTCAGCCGCCTGCGGCAGCTCGGCTACTCCACGCGCGAGGTGTCGCTTGCCGAGGCGAAGGCCTACTGCACGCCCTGCCCGTACTGCATGCAGTAAGGTGTACCATAGCTTACGTATTCATCCAGAGCCGGGGTAGAGAGTTGGCTCGTTGATCCCGGCACCAACCAGGCCAAGAAGGCCAACGGTGGTACTGCCAACACCGATGAAGGGAGTTGCCATGAACCTCATGGCCCGGCGGCCTCGCGTGCCGCTCACGAACCCGCACCTGATCTCGCTCAGCAAGCAGGAGCGGCTCTGCCCGCTCTGCGGTCGGCCAACGCTCCTGAACGGCCTGGAACGCTCCGCGAACGGCGCGATGGGGGTCTGCGTCAACCCGGACTGTACCTATTTCAAGGCTGTGGCGGCGCCGGACTGGGCGTGCGTGGAAGACGAAGATGCCTCGAATGACGCAGGCGATGCGCCTGCCACCAGCACCAATGACCGTGGGGGTGACGGTCCGTGGCTCACCAAGGGCCTCTTCGACGAGCCCGTCGTGTCCCCGTACTTTCTCTCGCTCGCCAAGCAGGTGCGGCTCTGCCCTCGCTGCGTCCTCAAGACCCACTTCGCCGGGACGCTCAACCCGGACGCCGTCTACGAGGTCTGCGACGATTGCGGATATTCCTTTACGCTCGTCGCCCCCGAGTGAGCATGGGTCAAGGATGCGCCTAAGCCTGTTGGCAAGCCTAAGTCCTCGCCCTGCTTCACCGTGATCGAGGACGGGCTGGTCTAGGCTGAAGCCTGCTGCCGCGAATCTGCCTCCTCGAGGATGGCGTAGGCCCTCTCGTACTTCTCGACGCGCTCAAGGTCCTTGGGCGTGACCTCTGATAGGCGCGAGAGGTCCATGATCAGGACGAACTTACCTGGCCGTTTATGAATGACCGAGTAAGAAGAACCTAATAGGCCAGGTTTGAGGAAGCCGATGCGCAACTCTACTCTGCTCGGTAGGGTGGGATCGTTCCTTGATCGCAGCTTTTAAGGTAGTCTTCCACGAAGCGTTCTGCCTGTTTGGCTAAGTGAGCGATTTGGCGCCATTTGGCCAGGTTGGAACTGGCGTGATAGAAGTTCTTGGTGCCAACCGAATACATGCTGACCCAGGCCGGCGTCTTTCAGGATCTTCAAATGGTGCGATACCGTTGGGCGCGATAACCCTACGGTATTCGTCAGCTCGCCAACGCGCATACCGCAGTAATTCTGCAAGAGCTGCATGAATATGAGCTGCCGGCTCTCGTCACCAAGGGCGATGAAGGCATCGCGGCACATGGCGAATTCTTGGCCGAGCTCACTCATTTTGCGTGCGGTAAGGTCGGCATGTCCGATGGTGTTATTGGTTTCACTAGCGGCAGGCGCGCATTTGCGATTCGTGGAGCGCTGCATTATGCTTCCCAGCGCCAGTCTTCGGATGCCGAATTCGCGCCTATCTGGAAATGGTAGCGAACGATGCCCAGGTCTATGTTCGAGTAGAACCCGCCCAGGCTTTTGGCGGAAACGGCATGCCCGTCCGAGTGCAATTCAAAGCGGAACTTCTGCTGGTTCATGGCGGTGGGGGCAAGCTGTGCTGCCTTCACGCCTCGTTCGAACCATTCGGGCAGGACGCCGTTTACGCTGCATAGGTCTTGCACGGCTTTACTTTTGCGGGGAATCCCCTGAGTTTCGCCATAACCTAGCGCTATCGTGCATACCAGCTTCGAGCCTGGTTCGACCAGGCTTTTGCAAGAGCCCTTGCCGTACGTGAGTGCCACCCAGCAGGTGTTGAGTCCGAGCTGCTGGGCTTTCAGCACCACGCACTCGACGAAGAACCCGACGCGCTCCTGCAGATCAGGGCTTGGCCTTCCGCCGCATACGATGTAATTGTTCACGCCTCTGAACTTACCGTAGTGTGCCATCATGCTGGAAAAAGCTCTAGGCTCGTCAAAGGCTATTATTAGCTGAAGGTATCCCTCTTCATTTGCCTTGTCTATTTCAGCCTGCAGCGCCTCGCGCACGGCGGCGGGAATGGGCTTGTCTTGATATTGACGCACCGAATGGCGCACTTCGATTGCTTCCATCAGATCCATGGCCGCTCATTTCTATGGTCGAATCATTTCGACCACAGTATCTGATTGCCTCGGGCGATGCAGTATCGGGAAAAAACTCGAGACGAAGGAAATCTGCTTTGTTTCGTCGCTCATCCCGCTACTGCAGGTCTTCATCGTTCTTCATGAAGTCGATCAAATTAAGATGCCTCACGCCTTCGCGCCTTTGCAGGAGCGGATCCAATGTGAAGAGGTAGCGCGGGTATCCGTCTCTGATATGGCTGAACGGTCTGTACTCGCGCTCTTCTACATCACGGTCGGCGATCGTCATGGACACCTGGATGTAGGCGTAAAGGTCATGGCTCCTGGCGATGAAGTCGCATTCCAGCTTGCCGATTCGCCCGACCGAGAGCTTGTATCCACGGGACCTGAGGTAGATGTAGAGGGCGTTTTCCAAAGATGGCCCGTAATTCAAGCGCACATCGACATTCCTCGCGAAGTAAATCCCGGGATCGGCCAGGTAGTACTTCTCCTCACCTCGAAGAGACTTCCTCGATTTCAGGTCGAAGCGCTGGCATTTGTAGAGAATCTTCGCGTCGACCAGCATCTGGATGTATGCAGAGACGGTTCTTCTTTCGATGGCGATCTTCTCGACGTTCCTAAGGTGATCAACCAGGTTGGTGAGGCTTGTCGGTGCGCCGTAATTGTTGATGATATAGGCCGTGACGCGCTCGAAGGCGTCGATGTTTCGTATCTTATTCCGAGACCTGATGTCCTTCTTGACGATTTGCCTCACGACATCCTCGATGTAGCGAGCCTTCGCCTCGACGTCGTCGTATTCGAGGGAACGGGGGAAGCCGCCGTAGCGAAGGTATTCTTCGAACTCAATCCTATCGTCCTTCGCCTCGACGCCAAGGAACTCCTTCATGGCTAGGAATTCGCTAAACGACAAGGTGAACATTTCGAACTCGATATAACGTCCCGTGAGCTTGGTCATGAGCTCACCGGAGAGAAGGTAGGAGTTCGATCCCGTGATGAAAATGGAGAAGCCGCCGTCGGTGTTGAACGCGTTCACGACCTCCTCGTAATCGCGGACGTTCTGAACCTCGTCTATGAAGAGGTATTTAAAGTCGTCGTCGACGAGCCTCGACTCGATTGCCGCCTCAAGCTGATCCGGGGTCTTGATAGAGCGGTTACCGCGCTTGTCGAGGTCGAGGTAGACGACGTCTTTCTCTGGGACCCCTCGCTCCTTGAGCTCTTCGACGATGGTTGCCATGAGGCACGATTTTCCGCACCGTCGTATTCCCGTGATGACTTTTATCAAGTCGTCATCGTAAAACGGGCGGATCTTCTTCAGATATTGTTCTCTGCGAAATAGCTCCATAGCAAGATAACACCTCCTAGCGAGATTGTACGCTAGGAGGTGTTTCGTGCGTTTAAGGCACCAATTATTTCAAGAATGCGAAAAATAGTCCCTTAAGTTTGATTTTTGTTTACTCCCACTCGATGGTGACGGTTCTGCCGTCCCGTCATTCCGGTTGCACCCGGTTTTCGGCGCCGTCTCGAGCCGAGTGCCGCCAGATAACGCCACGTCGCGTTTCGTCGGCTTCGGGGGGCCGACGGATGCCAACCGTTCCTTTGTGGCCAACCCAGACAGTAATGGGTGAGCTTTGCGTCAGGATGCCGGCACACGGGAGGCCCCTCCTCGCTGGGAATCCAGACAACTCGCAGCTTGGCAGGGGTCTCACTATCTGTCGTCACTCGGGCGTAAACAACCTGTCGGCACGAAACACCTAGCGGGTGGTTTCTGGTGCGGCGCGCCGCACAGGCTAAGGCCTGAAACAAATAAAACGGGCACAGCGCTTGCGCACCGTGCCCGTTCATCCGCATAAAGCACCAGCTGGTACCCGCTGCTAGGACCTACTCCTCACGCTTGCGCCCGAGAAAACGGGAAGCCGCGATGGCCACCACGCCCAGGCTAAGTGCAAGACCCGCGAAGAACATGGAGTTGTCACCCGTACCGGGAAGATCGGCCTTGGTGCCCTTCTTGTCACCCTTGTTCTGGGAGCCCGTGGTGTCCTTATCTGTAGAAGCGCCACCGGAGCCGGAGCCGCCCTCGTTACCGGAGCCACCGGACTGCCGCTTGCTCCACTTGGCGTAGAGCGTCATGTCGGCACTCACCGCAGAGTCGAAGTCAAACGCGTGCTCGCCGCCCTTGTCAGTGCACCACCCAGCGAAGTCATAACCCTCTCGCGTTGGGTCAGCAGGCTTGGCCAGCTTGCCACCCTCGTTAAGCTCGACCGTAGTCCTATTCCCGCAGCCGTCGTCAAACGTCACGGTAACCTTCTTTGCGGGGGCCTTGACAACCAGAGCGTCAAGCGCTGCCTTGAGAGCCTCGGCGGCATCCTTGACCTCGCCGTACGTCACGTCCTGCCCGGCATCGATGCGGTCGATGACGTCGTGTGCGCGCTTCAAGGGATCGGTAAGGCCCTCCACCGACTCATACGAATCGGCATTCTTCTGAGCGGTCTCTCCGCGAGCGATCAGGGAAAGCAAGCCGTTCTTGCCGTTCAGGTCGTAGGGGTCGTTTTGTTTTACGCTTCCAAAAACCTGGAGCTCAACCACATGGTTTTCCTTCGAAGTACCCGTGCCCTTGACACCGGAGGCGTACAGGCGCACGTAACGTGCCGTCGTCGCTGCCTCGGAGTTGGAGGCGTCGAAAAGCTGCTTGCCTGCAGATGTCTCGGCGTACAAGCTATCCTTCGGATCCTCGCCCAAACCGAACACGTCGCTATCGCCCGAATAGTAAAGAACCCGAGCATCCGAGAAGTCGGACTTGCTTGCAACCACAAGTGCGGTCGCCTTGTAGGTGCGCGAGTCCGTCCAATAGCGCCACAGGTTCACTCCGGTGATCTTGCAGTCAGATCCGAGGTCGACCTGCATGTACGAGCCTGCCTCCTTAGCATCGTTGCCAAAGATGCAATAGCCGTTTGCGCTTGCATTGTTGCCATCGGTTGCAACGGTCAGAGCGCGAGAAGCGTCAGGATTCGTCACCGGAGTTGCCGTGTCGCCATCGACCCAAGCAGCCGTCGGCACCTTGCCCAAGGCAAGGTTCACAATCTTGTTCGCAGGAACGAGCTTGAGGTAACCCGCATAAAGGTTGTCATATGCGGCCTTCTTGGCAGCAGCGTCACCCTTAAGCGCCGCCTTTGCCTGGGCCAACAGGTTGTCCATATCGGCATTTGCCCAGGATGCGTCGCTCACCAAGTCCTTCTTCGCTTCGACGGTCGCAATCAACTCCGCCAGCGCAGATGTAGGCACCTCGTCGTAGGCAAGGGCATGATCGTAGACAGCAAGCGAAGTTTGCTTCGTACCGTTACCAGCGGTAATCGCATCGACGTTCACGACATGGTCGGCATTCTTCGCACCCAGGTAGGCACTGCCGGCAAGCTCACCGTCAACATAGATCTTAAGCATGCCGTTATTCTCGCGAACACCCGTAATCGTTACGTTGCCGCCCGTAACCGTCACATCGGAGGTAGCGGTTGTACCGTTAACGACAAAGTACGCCTTGCCGTCCTTGTCGATACCGAGCTTCCACTCATTACCCTGAGAGAGAAGCACCGTCGAGGACACCGCGTCGGAAACGCTCGTGGCAACAGTAAAGCCGTTTTTGCCCTCCACGCTGTTTTTGGCATTCGAAAGCTCACCGCCGGTCGAAGTCTCCGCAGAGGCGATGATGCCATTCTGACGATAGACACCCGAGACACTTCCCTTGAGGCCGTTACCAGAAGCATCCTGGCCTTGGGCAGCCGTAACCTCAATCTTGCTGCCGCTCTTCACGGCATCAACAAGCTTGATGTCAAATGTGCGCATATCAGCAGATGCCTCAACGCTCTTGCATTCGACCTGCTTACCGTCAACAGTAACAGTGAACTTGGCACCGGTCACGTGCTCGCTTGCCTGAACACGAAGGCTCTTTGCACCCTTGACATACATCGTGTCGAGCTTCGGAGCCTGAGTGTCGCCCTTCTGGCTCAAGTTCCAAATCTGGGTCTCGCCCGGTTTGAGCGTCACGGTAACCGTATCGCCCTGGGCATAGCTATCCTTCGAAGAACCGAGTGCGCTTCCGTCCGAAGTGTAGGATTCCACGATTGAGCGCTTAAAGGTGCCAGCGTGCGAGGCACCCACACCGGCATCGAGCTTGAAGGTGATGGTCTTCTCACTGGCCGACGGGTTGCGCATCGAGATGATGCCTTCATCACCGGCGCCGTTGAAGCAAGAGAAGCCGTAAGCTTCCTGCGTTCCCGCACCGCTAATGCCACCGAGCTTGACGCCCGAGGCCGGAACGCCGCCAATCATCTTGGCGTTCTGAAGCTTATCGAAGTTCTTCTCAGCCCACTCGAGGAAGTCGGCATTCACCAAGTACTTTTCATCGTCAAACAGGCTATCGGAATAATAGAGCTCCCAGAACGATGTGCCGCGCGTGGCCATCATGTACAGATAGTTGCGGAACTGTGCGCCGTCCATAGAGGTTGCCGTGATACCCGTGCCCTCTTTACCGTAAATCGGGTCGTGGTTGTAGAGGTTGGAAAGCGGGAACTGGAAGTCGTGGTTCTTGACGAAGTCGTAGTAGGCTCCATCTCGATAGCTCAACATGTTGTCCATCTTGTTGTTGAGCGTTGAATTGGAGACTTCGCCGCGATCGTGCGTGCACTGAATCCACACCGAGTTGGACCACTGCAAAAACCAGGGGCTCGGGTTCACATAGCAGGTGAGAGAGACCCACAGGTTGTCGATGCCGAGCTCATCGGCCTTATCCCATACGTTCTCGAACAGAACAATCCACTTTTCCCACAAGTCGGTGGAATGATAGAAACCGTTTGGTCCACCATACATATGATGGTGATTCTCATCGTAGCCAACAACACCCTCGCCCTGCGCGAATGCGTTGTACTGTGCGTTATCGGCATAGCCATCCCACTTCCAGTAGTTGACGCCGTAATCGGTCATCCACTGGAGTGCGAGCTCCTGAAACTTGTTGACATAGCGCTGGTCTGCGACGTCAATCGAGCCGCCAGCGGCCGAGCCGTTGCCCGCCTTGGAAATGATGTCCGCAAGCTGGCCGTAGAAGTTATAACCACCGCGCGGACCCACCCAAACGCCGAAGTTCGAGCCGAGCTTCTCCACAAGCGTCGAAGACGTCGAGAGCTTATTGGGGAACTTGGAGTTGAATGCCCAGAAACCTTCAGTATTCTTGCCCGTGCCGGAGCGGCCCGGGTCAACCGAAGTCTCGGTGTTGTTGTAATTGTTCCAACCGTCGTCAACAACATAAGAGTCGAGCGGACGAACACCCGTGGCGGAGAGGTTCTTGTCCACTGCCTTGAAGGAATCGAGAATGTTGTTCTCGTCGATGAGCATCATGTTGTCAAACCAGGAGTTGTACTGAATACGGAACTCACTTGGCCTAGAAATGCTCTTGATATAGCTGTAGAAATCGGTTCGGACCACATCGTTGTTCGAACCGTCGGAATGGGTAGCGCCCACGACAGTCTGCCACGAGACGTACTTGCCATCCGAAGTGAGCTGGCCATCGCGCTCAAAATCGGTGAAATTCTTACCGGTCCAGTAGCGCATACGGCCCAGGCTATCGACAATCTGCGTATCGGTCTCGGGGAACTCCGAGCCCATGAACATGCCGTTGACGTAGATAGGCTGGCCCAGGTTGGCACGGGCCTCGGTCATCTCGACAACGCCGCCCCTGCCCGTAGGGATGGTCCAGGTGTAGTCCGCATCCTTAACGTTGAGATGCTCACCGTCGATATAGTCAAAGCGGATGCTCTTATCCTCGGATTTGACCTCGAGGAACTTACGCATGAAGTGGTCACCGTCATACATGACGATCTTCTCGGTCACCGTGGCGAGACCGTTACCAAACTGCACCGGCTTGAAGGTGAACGTCAGCATCTTGCCGGATTTCTTGACATCATTGATCGTCGCGGAAGTATCGCTAACCTGCGCCTCTCCATCAAGCTCAAGACTGCTCGTCTTGAGCTGCGGCTTACCCGAACCGCTCTCGAACGTATCGAACTTCTCCTTATACAGGTCGAGTTCGGCACCAGAGGCGAAGCTGCCGCCCTGCGCCTCGAGCACGCGAATACCCACATAACGACCGGTTTGAGCCTTATCGAGCCCAAAATAGGTCATCTTGCAGGTGCCATCATCATTATAGGAAGAGCTCAAATCGACCGAGAACGTGCCCTTCTTGTTAGCGTTCTCGAACAGGTTATCCTTACTGTCCGAGACATACACGGCGAACTTCTTAAAGGTACCGTTAGCACCCTTGACGTTGCGACCCGCGTAACCGACCGTCTGGAAGGAGCTCTTCGCTCCCTGGCCGCGATCGATCGTCAAATCGACAGGAAGCTTCTTCGTGTCGCCTTCGCCCGCGCCATAGCGGGAATGATAGTAGGTGGTGAGGTCACCGTCGATCAGAGCATCATATCCCCCGCCTTCGTTGGTGGCAACGGACGTTCCCGTCACAGTCCAGCCCTTGGCCTCGTGCACAACGGAATCGCCCGAAGTGCCGAGCACGTCGAGCTCCGCTGCGTTCATATATTTATTCTCGTTGGAAGACTGCCAATGATAGGTCGTAAGACCAGTCAGGCGAATCGCCTTTGCCTCCACAGCATTAAAGGTGATGACGGTGGCGCCCGTATCCTTCATGGTGCCATTCTCCACGAGTGTCACCCACGTGCCGTCGGCTTTCTGGTACTCGAGCTTGTACGTCTTGACTCGACCCGTGCAGTTATAGCCCGCCGAATCGTGGTGGCGCGGCGTATAGCTAACGCTTGCGATGGTTTTGATTCCACCAAAATTTACAACAAGGTTTGCCGTGCCCGCAGTCTCTGCAGAAGAAGCCCAGTAGGTACTTGCATCTCCATCGATCGCCTTTGACGCCAGCGCACCCTCGCTCGAATCAACAGAGGACCCCACGGCAGTTGCCGCCGTAGGCCTAACACTCGTGAGTGCAGCCGTTGGTTCTAAACGCGTAGCCTCGGCGAGCGATTGAATGACGAATTCTTCGGATCCTGATCCGGGAACAAGTTTGGTCGAAGCAAGCTTGTTGTTAATCTCGACAGTTGTAAGCTTGCCGTCTGCGATGCTAAACGTTCTAGAAATCGCATCGTTCCCGATAGTTATATTACCGTTCGATTTGTTCACGTCCACGCTGCCATAGCCGTCCGCGTAAGAGGCGGGCGGAGCCGACAACCCCAAGAGCCCCCCCCCCCCCATCGCAAGAACGATAGCGGCAAAATAGCGTTTTTTGAGCATTCGCTCCCCTTTCACTTCAATCCGCGCAACGCCCTACAGCCATCAGGCGCAACTCTGCCAGCACCTCCAGCAATAGTGGTTATGATAGCGAAGCCGTTCAGCACGAACCTCGGCAACCGATCATCAGCTGGCAAATGGTTGATATTCATCGGTTAAAGCGTGTTGAATGAGTATACGTTCTATATCCTTGATACCAACTGGCATCAACATATAAAACCGCTGGTAGCCGATTTTTAATACCAATATATTCATGGGTTTCAATCGGGTAGTTTTGCCCTAACCCAAAATGCAAAACGGCGCACTTTTTTCTAATTCCCATCAATACAGATAACGCTAAGCAACCCCAGCCCGGCTCGCTTCCTTGACCGATTGCATGCGCAGTCTCAAGCACATCAGGCTAGCATGGTGGTTACTTCCGCTTTTTTGGGCTCTTCGACACTTATGGTGGCTAGCACACCCCGGGCCTGATTGGGCCGAGTCCCGCGAGCGGTACGATATCGGCACGCAAGCCCGCCCGACGGGAGGTGCCGACATGGACGCTCGAGCGGGGACGCCGGCCAGGCTCTTCGAGAGGTCGATGGGCCACGGCGACGCCTGGGAGGTCGCCGACGTCTGGTTTGAGCCGCATGAGGGCGCCGACGAGCTGCACGTGGGGGTCGCCCGCAGGCGCGGGGCCGCCGTGCCCTGCCCGGCGTGCGGGGCGCCCTGCGGCGTGCACGACTCGCGCGAGCGCGCCTGGCGCCACCTCGACTTCTGGCAGTACGAGACGATCGTCCACTGCGCCGTGCCGCGCGCCGACTGTCCGGAGCACGGCGTGTACACCGTCCGCACGCCCTGGGAGGTGCGACCGAACTCGCACCTCGCCGCCCTCTTCGAGGCGCAGGTGATCGCGGCGGTCATGCCGAGCGCCACGGCCTCGGCGGTGACCCCGCGCCTGCGCGAGGCCGACGGGCGCGCATGGGCGGTCCTGCGCCGCGCCGTAGCCGAGGCCAGGCAGGCCGCCGACCACTCGGGCGTCGCCCGCGTCGGCGTCGACGACACCTCGCGCGCCAGGCGCCGCACCCACATCTCCGTGATGGCAGACCTGGACGCCAGGCGCGTGGTCGCTGTCACCGACGGGCGCGCCCGGCGTGGCGAGCCGATGGCCGACAGGGGCTGCCGCCCGCGCCGTCTGGCGAGGCCCGCGCCGCCCGAGGTCGAGGCGCGCGTCGCCGATGCTCGGACGAGGCTGCCGCGGCGCCGCTCGCGCTGGCCGCCGAGATGCCCCGGTTTGCGGACGGCCCGATTAACCTGCAGGAGGCGCCCCGGCGGCCGACCGCGCCCATCGCCAGCGAGGCCATGGGCGCCGAGGCCGACCGGCTCTGCGGGGCCACGGGCAACGGCGGGGACGGCCGTCACGAGCGCGTAATCGCGACGTGCGTGGGGACGCCGAAGCCCAGGGTGCCGAGGCTCCGCCCGGGGAGCTTCTCCCCCGAGGACGTGCTCGAGTGCTAACAGCGCGTCGAGCGGGCCGTCGTGGCCGCCGTGGCCGAGACGTGCGCCACGGGCACCAGCGCCAGGAGGGTGCAGGGAGTGGCCGCGCTCGGGACACTTCTCGGGGCGCGTCATGCCCGAGCTCTCCGACGAGTCGGGCGCGCGGCAGGCCGCGGCGCCCACCGGAGAGCAGCTCGCGGCCTTCCGGCTCGTGGCCAGGGGGCCATCGAGGCGAGCCTCGAGCTTGCGGACGAGCTGGAAGCGGCGTGGCATCACAGGATGATCGAGGATTCGGGGCGATGGCCCGACCGGCGGACTGGCCGCTACACCAACTTTCTCGACACTACCTCCCGCTCCTTGATTCACTTCTTTTGATGTTCAGGTAACGGGGTCCTTTGCAGTTTTGGGGCGCAGTTCACGCACGGTCGGCTCCCGTGGTTTCAAGAGGCAAAACATATCGCTAGCAAAACTTCCTCTGCACCACTGGCTCGCAGATATGCCAGGCGGGGCTTCGGTACATACTCGTCTGCCCCGCCTGGCATCGCCTTTGCGTTAGAGCGCCCACACCTCGCTTTCGCGCTGTAACTCCAACATACGGCGGTATCTACCATCGGGCTTCTCACGCAGCTCTGCCGGGCTTCCCTGCTCCACCACACAACCGCCTTCGAGCACCACGATCTTGTCGGCATTGTCAACCGTGCGCATGCGATGAGCGATAACGAGGACCGTCTTGCCTTGAAGCAGTTCAGAAAGAGCAGCTTGCACGTATGTCTCGTTTTCCACGTCAAGTGAGGCCGTCGCTTCATCGAGCAGCACGATCGGAGCGTCTTTCAGCAGGGCACGCGCAATCGAGATACGCTGGCGTTCACCACCGGAAAGCCTGCTGCCGTTTTCCCCGATCATCGTGTCGTAGCCGTTGGGCAAACGCTCCACGAACTCGTCGCAGCGCGCCGCCCTCGCCGCAGCGAGGACCTCCTCGTTCGTGGCATCCTTCTTCCCGAGGCGAATGTTCTCACGCACGGTGTCGTCAAAGAGCACCACGTCCTGGAACACCTCGGAGAATGCAGAAAGCAGCGTTTCCGGATCGACAGCAGAGACGTCAACGCCGCCCACGAAGATCGCGCCAGAGCTTACGTCCCAAAAACGTGAAGCGAGCTTGACAGCCGTGCTCTTGCCCGAACCGGACGCGCCCACAAGCGCTGTCACCTGCCCTTCCCGCGCCTTGAACGATACGCCGCTCAAGACGTCCTCGCCGTCGGCGTATGCGAAGCCCACGTCTTCGAAGACCACGTCATAGCCCTGAGGCTCGAACGAGATGCTACCCGTCTGGACCGGCTCGTTCTCGATGGTGCGCATGCGCTCCAGGCTTAAACTCATGTCCATCAGCTCGGCCACAGCCTGCAAAACAACGTTGATGGGATCGTAGACCCTCGTCACCGCCAACAGGTATACAAAGAACACGAGAAAGTCGACTTGCCCCGTCACGAGCAGCATCGTCCCCACCACGATGACGGATGCGATTCCCAGACGCAGAAAGCCTTGGGCAGAGCATACCGCCACACCCATAGCCAGCTCGGCATCGATCTTCTCTCTCTCGAAACGATCGATGCGGCAATCAAGCTCGCCCTGGAATACGCCCACCTTATTGAGCGAACGTATCTCACGATGGCATTCAAGGTATTCCTGCAGCGCATCGGCGAATGAAAGGGACGCCGCGTTCTTCTTCGCAGTATGCGACTTCTGGATATGCGCGGTCAAAAGCAACACCACAAGCGCCACGGGGATGGGCCAGAGCGCAGATGCCGCCAGTCTCCAGTCGAACGCGAACATCATGACAGCGAACACCAGCGTCGAAGCGCCCATACCGAAAATTTGCGGCATAGTGTGCGAGAACAGGCGCTCCTGATCGGAGCAATCCTTCATGATAACGCTTGTCAAGTCGGCCAAATCGCGCTTCCCGAAAAACGAGAGCGGAAGCAGGCGCAAACGCTCGGCGATGGAGATGCGCTTGCGGGCGCTTTCTTGGTACACCACCGTGTACGTCGCGCGATATTCCCACATCTGCGTGACGAACATCACAACAAGTGCCGCCACAATGCCCGCTACGTAGAGCGCCATGCCCGGCAGGCCAACTGAAGGGTTGTCCAAGTACCTGATGAAATCGCTTGCGACGAAGTACAGCACCACGATGGGCAGCATCAGCATTAGGTTCGCCAACGCACAGAACCCAGCACCGCGTATAAAATCCTTCATGCCTTGATCGGTCAAGGCAAAAGCATCTTGAATCCTACGCCACATGGCTGTCACCCCCTTCAATCCTCCACGTCGCGCTCGTTCGGTAATCTCGCCACATGCGCGCATACAGTCCGCCTTGCGCGACAAGCTCCTCATGGGCGCCCTGCTCCACGACAGAACCATGGTCGATGACGAAGATACGATCCGCATTCACGACGGTTGACAGACGGTGCGCAATCATAAGCACCGTCTTGTCTTTGCAAAGCGTTGCAAGAGCGGCCTGGATCAGTGCTTCGTTTTCGGGGTCGGCAAACGCCGTTGCCTCGTCGAGAACCACGATTGGGGCTCCCTTCAGAATGGCACGCGCAAGCGCGATGCGCTGACGCTCTCCCCCGGAAAGGTACACGCTAGCTTTTCCTATCACGGTGTTCACGCCATCGGGGAACTTGGCAATGATGTCATCGCACTGGGCCGCATGAAGAGCCGCGAGCACCTCGGCATCGCTCGCATCGGGGCGGCCCGCACGTACGTTGTCCGCCAAGCTTCGCTTGAACAGCCGATCGTCTTGGAACACGAAAGAAACGGCACCCATCAATTCCTCGGCAGGAATGCGTCGCACATCCGCCCCGCCCACCAAAACGGAACCCTCATCTGCGTCCCAAAAGCGCGGGACGAGCGATGCGAGCGTCGACTTGCCTCCGCCCGACGGCCCGACAAGAGCCACCGTCGCCCCAGCGGGAACAGAAATCGATACGTTGCGAAGCGCCGGTTCCCTGGAACCGGGGTACGTGAAGCTGACACCCGAAAGCTCGATGCTCGCCTCCTTCGGATGGAGAGCTTTGCCAGGCTCCACCTCGGCGATGGGAGCAACTTCCATGATCGTGTTCATCCGCCGCAGCGCGTCTTCGGCGATCATGACCGCCTCCGACGAATACATGACCTTCGACATCATCGTCGTCGTCATCGCCGAGAAGAACGCATAGAACAGGAAGTCGATCAGAAACGCCGGGAAATCAGGCGCGACGGCGGCAAGCGCAATGCCCGCAGGTACGAGCACCGCAAAGGTCGAGTTGATCGCAACCAGCTGCACGACTTGGGGTCGTCGGCAATACTCGGTATAATTCGTCGCCATGTCGCGATAGCTGATGATCGCCTCATGGAATGCCCTGAACGAAAGCACCGTCTGCTGGAATATCTTTACCACGGGTATGCCTCGAACGTATTCGGTTGCCGCAGCGCTCATGCGCATGAGAGCCGCCTGGTAAAGCTCCATGAAATGGCGGCCGCCCTTCGCGTCCTCGCGGCCCATCATCCACCACATCGCGGCGAAGGAAACGGCGATGGGGACAAGGCACAGAAGCCCCATCCTCCAGTCGAACAGGAACGCCACGACGAAGAAGATCACCGGGGTGGCGAAAGAGCCGACGAAATCGGGCAGCTTATGGGCGATAAGGTCTTCTGTCTGGCCTGCACACCCGTCGATCACGCGGCGCATCTCCCCTGACGAGTGCACGCTGAAATATCCCATTGGGATCCGCGCCACGTGGCGAACCATCGCTTTGCGCATATTTGCCGCAATACGGAAGGCCGCAAGATGCGAAGCCATGAGCGCACCAAAATACACGATAATGCCCAACACGGCGAAAACCACGGCAAGCACAGCCCACATTGCGGCAGATGACGCTTCTGCCCAGTTCGGGTACACCGAGATCAAGTCGCGGACCACGAACCATACGCAAACAAGCGGCATCACGGTGAGCACGGCGTTTAGGATCGAAAGACAGCATCCTACATACGCCAAAACCCGCCGCTTGCCAGCAAACCCCAACAGCTCGAGAATCGCGTTTTTCTTCTTGGCAGGACCTTCTTTCCCCACGCCCTTTCCTACTTCTGTCGTTAGAGTACCGTCTTCCCGAGTCATTGCCATATTTACCTCCCGGCCGTTAACCTACATGCCAAGCTTGGCAAAGTGCTTCGAGAACACCTTGGTACCGATGAATCCGCCGACGAGGCCGCCAGCGATGGTGGCAGCGCCGGTAACGACGCCCATTGGGCTTAGAATCGAGTTAACGAGCGCCTGTCCGTACTCGAGGGTCATGCCAGCTTGAACGCACATCTCGGCATACGCCTCGCCCATCATAAGGATGAGGGAGATCTGCCCCAGCCAGAAGCAGAACGTGAACGCGGCAAAGGCGCAGATAAGCTTGGTCTTGGTGCGCTTCTGCGGATCGCCTGCGATAAGGTCTGCCACGATACCGCCCACAACAATGCCGACAGGACCGCTCCAGAACATGCCCATCAGAAGGCCGACCGCACCAACGATGACGCCCATGATGGCGATTGCGCCACGCTTCGGCACGCGATAGGCCAGGTACATGAACACGGTACCGGCGAACAATGCGCCTACCGTGTGAGTAAACCAGCACAGGTTGGCATTCGCGCTGAAGATGATCGAGAACACCATGAACACCAGGAACAAAAGGATGCCGAACACGGCGATAAAGACGAAGTCTTTCGGGTTCAAGCCATTACGTTCCTTGGCGGCAGAACCGATCGTTGCTTTACTTGTCATTGTGAAACCTTTCTCTTGTTACTGTATTGCTGCAAACCCGAAATTGAGCTTCAACTTCGGAAGTGTTGCCTTGTTTAAGGGGAAGCGCTCGGCGATGCGCCCGTCTTCGACCAGGGCTATCTCATCGCATGCCGAGCAGAGGAATTCATAGTCGTGCGAGACAACGCAGACAGCGATGCCCGCATCGCGCATGCGCGCGATCTGGGCATCTATTCGACGCATGTTGCGATAATCCAAGCCACTCGTAGGCTCGTCGAGAATCATCGCGCGGGCACTCGAAAGCAAGCCGGCAGCGATGGAGAGCCGCTGGCGTTCCCCGCCTGAAAGGGAGAGCGGGTGCCTGTCGGCAAGACCCTCGAGGGCAAGCGCAGCCTTTATTGCTGCAATCCGGTCCTTATCATCTAGGCTGTCTTCCGCGCCATCCGAAGAGCACGCGCTTGCGAGCTCATCGTCGACCGTGCTGCTGAACAACTGGTATCCCGGTTCTTGCATAACCAGGTACACGCGCCCCGCCCGTTTCCTTGCGCGGAGCGGCATGCCGTCGACCTCGATCACCCCCGCCTTTTCCTTGAGAAGGCCGGCCATGCACCGGGCAAACGTCGTTTTCCCGGCCCCGTTGTGCCCCACAATGCCGACGACACTCCCCGGAAGGAGGCAGAAATCGAGACCGTTCAAGACTGCAGGCGCACCGCGGTAGCCAGCAACTACGCCGCCCATGCGTACGATGGCTTTTCCGTAAGAAGGTGATCTGGAGGCAGTCGATGCGACCGCATCGCCCAAGGGCGACACTGCCGCAGCAGAGTCGATTTCAGCAAGAGAGGCGGCGCGCAGCCCCATATCGGCTCTCGTTTCAAACGGCATGGCAAGGAACTCTGCCGCCGCCCAGTCTCCTATAACCGAACCATCGCCTATAACCACATAGCGGTCTGCAATACCATCAAGCCACCACAGGCGATGCTCGGAGATAAGCACGGTCTTCCCCTGACTCTTCAGAAGCGCAACCGTGCGCGCAAGATTCCGCATCGCATGCACATCGAGCGACGCGGTTGGCTCATCAAGCACGAAGACGTCAGGATGCACCGCATAGGCCGATGCCAGGATAACCGACTGCTTCTGCCCGCCGGAAAGCGCCTCGGTACCGCGCCCGAGCAGACCCTCAATACCGAGCGTTGCCGCTGCCTGCGCCACACGTTCGACCATTTCCTCGCGATCGATTCCGAAGTTCTCGCATCCGAAGGCGATCTCCGAGGTCACGTCGAGATTGACGAACTGGCTACGCGGGTTTTGGAACACCGATCCGACATGCGCGGAAAGCTCGCCCATCGTCCATGCGGAAACGGGTTTTCCCGAAACGAGCACCTCGCCTTGAAGGTCCCCTTCGTACATAAGAGGAATGAGCGCATTAACGAGGCGCGTAAGCGTTGTCTTGCCACATCCCGACTGCCCGGTCACAACAACGCATTGACCGCGAGGGATCTTCAGCGAAACGTCACGAAGCGATGGACGGGAAGCGCCTTTGTAGCAAAACGTGCATCCATCGAGCTCGATGGCATAGGGCGAAGCCTTCGCCGCGGCGGCATTTTCCGTCATCAGAGCACCCCCGCTCTGAAGCAAACGGAAAGTGCAAGGAGCACCATCGCAGCGATGAGACACGCAACATCGATAGCTCGCAGCCTTAAGTGGTAATACGAGGTGCGGTGCGTACTCGCCCCCACGCCGCGGACGACGACCGCGTTCCCCAGTTCGTCGGCGATCTGGCCCAAACGCGCGATCACGGGCACAAGGAAATGTTCGGCGGTCCTCGCGGGATGGCGCACGACCGACTTCGGCGTAAGTGCGATACCGCGCGTCTTCATAGCATCGGCGACAGCGCAGAATTCGCGTCCCATGGTGGGAAGGAAACGAAATGCCACGCACACAGCCACCGACACGTTCACAGGAACATGCATCGCCTGCAGCGCAGAAGCGAGCTCACCAAGACGCGTGGTTGCGATCATATTGAAAGCGAACATAAAGGCGGGCAGAACATGACGATACATTAGAAGCGACGCCGCAAAGGGCGAAAGCAAAGTGTTCCCACTCGCCACGAACAGCTGCGCCGTTACGGCGAACAGCACGTAGAAGGCAAGCCAACGCACAATCGCGAAGAAGCGGCGGCAATATGCCATCACGACAACGGTAAGCGCCAAAACGCCCATCTCGGCAAACAGGCTTTGCGTAAGCGCCATCTGCACGTTGATTGCCACCAGCACCGCAAGCGACGCGCGCGGGTCGAGATGGCGCGGCGCGGCGTTGGCAGACGTCGAAGGCCGCGTCTGTGCTACCGCGCTCAAGGGCAAAGGCGTACCTATCAAAAGAGCCATGTGATTTTTGTCTCTCTTCCTAATAGTTAGCCATGGATAACTCTTTCATATATAATAAGACTCGATGAGGCGAATCGAAGGACGGAACGACAGAATGGGAACTGCACCGAATTGAATTCAAGTTCTACCGAAAAATCAAACGGGAGCTACGCCACGGGACTGAGAAACCCGCTTTACGACATGTTCGTCACGCAGCTCTCCCAGTTGCACACTGTATGCGCGGAGGAAGCGCTCGCACGCGGATTCGGACAGGCCAACCTGGTGCGAAGCGTCGGCGAGACATGGTTCGTCGACCCTCGATACGGCAGGGGCTCTTATTGGTTCTACCTCATGGACCGTGACACCATCGTCGTGTCGATGGACATCACATACGAACGCGCCGTGGAGGCAGTCATAGAGACTATTCCCTATCTGGGGTTCGGCCTCTATGAACATGCGATGCCCATGTATTGCTCGCCTGAGTGTGCCGGATCAAACTGCAAGCTCATAGGGCACGACTGGGATGGCGGCCTCCACATAAGCTCGTTCGAACCCGGCAAGCGACTGTCATCGGCGTCGATCACCATAGCCCCTGAAGCAATACGCCGCTATGCGGATGCCTTGCACTGCAATGAAAAGAAACTACGCTGTGCCATCGGGCGGCTCACCACGTCGGACGGCGTGCCCGGCTTGCCCTTGGCGCTTCGAGGGCTCGACATCACCTACCCCGCCGCATCGGTCGCCGATTCGTATTATCACGCCAAGGCGATTGAATGCTTCGCGCTGCTGGCAAGCAGCATTCCCGAAAGGGTCACGGCAGCCGACGCCGTACGCATAAGCGACAGAGAATGCGTCGAGGGCATCTGTTCCTACATCGACGGCAACCTATCGTCCGATCTCAGCACGAAAACGCTGTGCGACATCGCCCATGTAAGCGAGGGAAAGATGATATCGGCATTTCGCAATGTGCAGGGAGACACCCCACAAAGCTACATCCGCGCACAGCGTCTGGAGTACGGTCGGCGCCTCCTCCTTGATGGAAGCCACAAAATCAGCGAAATCGCCAAAAGCGCGGGCTACCGCAACCAAGGAGCGTTCGCTGACGCATTCAAGCGTGCCTACGGCACGACGCCACGCACCTATCGCAAAAGACTACGAATCGAATTGGAGTAGCATCGGGCGATGCCCACCTCATTACTGTCCGAGATAAGCCATCGATGAACTTCGGTGGCGATCATTCGGCGCACGGCCTACAGTTTGGCCAAACTACGAGGGGCCGCCGATTGGCCTGACGGCTTCCTCCCAAGCCCGCGCCTCTTCCGCCGTCGCGAACCCGCGCTTGCATTTGTGCACTTCGTTGCCGAACAGAAGCCTACAGCGCCATCGCTGGCAAAAAAGCCGATGGGGACAACCGAAACGAAATAGACCTGAAAGGACTTGGATTGAATCAAGAAAATCGATAAGTCCAATCTCGCTGGCTCTGAAACGGCCTCGTGCCTTGCCGTCTTCAGCACGAGGAGTAAGTAGCGAGATCGCAGGTGAAAGGAAGTAAAACGACTAAGAAACAGCCCTCCTCTCCCAGCTAGGTGAGTTATCAAAGGGAGGCATTGCCCTCCTAGAATGCCCTCCCTTCCTGCATGAACTCGGGGATGTTGGCATGAATGATGCCATCCCTTTGCTGGATGGGGTCGCTTCGCGTCAACAGGTACTTGGGATAGTCGTCCTTAATCTGAGTGAAGGGCCGGTATTCGCGCTCCTCCGTTGCCCGGTCGGCCATGATGGTCATGGCGACCTGGACGTATGCATAGCCCATCTCGGGGTTCCTGAGGATGAAATCGCATTCCAGCTTGCCGACGCGTCCGACGCTGACCTTGCAACCCTGCGCGAGCGCGTAGCGATAGACGATGTTCTCCAGCACGGGCCCGTAGTCGATGCGGTCGTCGGTGTTGAGGGCGAAGTGGAAGCCCAGGTCCGCCAGGTAGTACTTCTGCTCGCCCCGCAGCGACTTCCGCGACCTCAGGTCGAAGCGGGCGCACCTGCTGACGATCTTCGCGTCCTCGAGGATCTGGAGGTATCGCGCGAGCGTCCCGCGCTTGACCTTCACGCCCTGCCTGCTCTCGAGGTCCGATTGGATGTTCGCAAGCGACGTGGTGGCGCCGAAGTTGTTGATGACGTAGTCGCGCACCTGGTTGAACACGGAGACGTTCTTGATCTTCACGCGCCTGCGGATGTCCTTCTCGAAGATCTCCTGGATTACCGCCGCGACGTAGACGCGCTTGTCGGCGAGCCGCGGGTAATCCATCGCTTTCGGGAAGCCGCCCTCGAGGATGTAGGCGTCGAACTCCGCGACCGGGTTCGGGTTCACGGGCAGTCCCAAGAAGCGCTTCATCTGGCAACACTCGCCGAAGTCCAGCGTCTGCATCTCGAACTCGATGCAGCGCCCGGTTAGCTTCGTGGCCAGCTCGCCCGAGAGCAGGTAGGAGTTTGAGCCGATGATGAAGATGGAGAAGCCGCCTTCGGTGCGAAGCCCGTTGAGCACGTCTTCGAAGCCCCCGACGTTTTGCACCTCGTCGATGAAGAGGTACTTCGTGCCCGAGACAGCGAGCAGGGGCCCGACGAGGGCCTCGAGCTGTCCCGGGGTCTTGACTGACCGGTACCCGTATCGGTCGAGGCCGAAAAAGACGATGCGCTCGTCATCGACGCCTTCGGCCCTCAGCTCTTCGGCGATGCACTGCATGAGGCGGGACTTGCCGCCCCGGCGGACGCCGGTGATGACCTTGATCATCCCGTCGTCGTGGTAGAAGCCGCGAATCTTCTTCAGGTAGTTCTCTCTTGGGGAACAAACGCATACCGGCTCCAATCTTCATTGGGGCCGGTATATCGAATCACGGGTTTATTGGTGCATTCATTATCGACTAAACGATTTATGCCCCCATAACTAAGGAATTACTTATTCCCACTCGATGGCGTTGATTCTGCCGTCCCGTCATTCCAGTTGCATCCAGTTTTCGGCGCCGTCTCAAGCCGAGTGCCGCCAGATGACACCATGTCGTGTTTTGTCGGCCTCGGGGACAAAAGCTGGGACAACTTAATTACTTTTTTCAAACTCAGGACGTTGAGTTTTTGTTTTTGTCCCAAAGCGCGTGGCAGATGGCCCCCACAAACTCAATAGCACCGAAAACGCCCGTTCTGAAACTCAAGTGCCTTTTCGCGTGCGAGCCGCCAGCTACAATAGGAAGCGAATCAACGCAGGTGGCTCGCGCACCGTTTGCATAACCCCAGGTCGCTGGTCTTCGCCATCGGTGGGCAAAGTGAGTAGTCTCAGGTGGCTTGCCCATGAGTTGGCGAACAGGTTGGGGCTTCGTTGTTGGCGCGATCGCTTCGTGCGCACTCGAAAGGCCTGTTTAACAAAAAACTAATCGGATGCGACTGGCCGCCCATACGGGGACGGCTTTTCTCGTGCGGGCACGAACGGCCCCGCGTGCCCTGTCGAGCGATATCCCCATATGACGCTCAGAGCCCCTGCTCGCCGAGCAGCCACCTCGCGAGGTCCAGCACGAGAACGCCCTCCCGGGTATAGGGCTCGTGCCTCGTGCGGGCGATAAGAACCTTCGGGAACGCGTCCCTGACGGACAGCAGCGGCGCGAGCTCCCTCTCGAGCGTCGATTCGGAGCTGATGTCGTCGCTCACCTGGATGTAGACGAGCTCCGACCCCCTCTTCGCGACGAAGTCGACCTCCTTTTGGTACAGCTTCCCGACGTAGGTCTCGTAGCCTCGCCTCATCAGCTCCAGGAAGACCGCGTTCTCGTACATGCGGCCCCAGTCCATGTCGCGCGTCCCCAGGACCGCATAGCGCATTCCCGAGTCGCATACGTAATGCTTCGCCTGCGTGCTCAGGTACCTCCTCCCCTTGATGTCGTAGCGCCTCGCCTCATAGAAGACGAAGGCGTCGCGGAGGTAGGAGATGTAGCGCCCGACGGTGACGTGGTTGGTGGGAACCCTGTTGGCGTCGAGGACGTTTGCGATGTTGTTGGGCGAGTTGAGGTTGCCGGAGTTGTCCATCATGTACTCGGCCAGCCTCTCCAGCACGGTGGAGTCGGGCAGCGAGAACTTCTGGACGAGGTCGCGCGTGAGGATGGTCTTGTAGACGTCGCGGATGTAGCCGTACGACTCCGAGATGTCATCGTAATCGTAGGACCCGGCGAGCCCGCCGCGCCTGATGAACCCGTCGAAGTCGTCGTCGACGGCTCCTTGCCCGCCGAAGTAGGAGCGGTATTCGCCGAAGCTGAAAGGGAGGATGTGAACCTCCCTGTGGCGCCCTGTGAACAGCGTCGCCAGGTCCGAACTCAGGAGGAACGCATTCGATCCCGTGAGGTAGATATCCCATCCGCCGCGTGCGTGAATGCTGTTAATTGCCTTCTCGAAGCCCTCGCACAGCTGCACCTCGTCGATGAAGAGGCGGTTGCAGGCGCCCTCTTTGTGCCGTTCCATGATTTCGCGATGCAGCGCGTGGTACTCGAGCAGCGGCTCGTTGTCGAGGTCCAGCAGGTCGATGTAGACGTTGTTTGAGGACGGGTCCTCCCGCGCGACGGAGGCGCAGAACGCCTTCATGAGCTCGGACTTGCCGGAGCGGCGCATCCCCGTGATCACCTTGATGTCCCGGGTGCCCTCGAGCGCCCAAAGCCGCTCCATGTACGTATTGCGGTCTACCCAAGCCATCATCCGCTCCTTATCGGTTTCGAAACTCGAATTATTTTAAAGTTTCGAAACTGAGAAGGCAATATACACAAGGATGCATCAAGGAGCGAATCCCAGCCACGTCATGTCGGCAGCGATGAAGGGCACGTCCGCGCGTGCTACAATGCGGGCACCAGAGATGAAAACACAGTCCCCGTCGGGTAGTCGTGGGCGTGCGGGAATCCGCATCAGTAACCTGCCTCCTTGGTTGTCCCTTCTCTGCATGGTCATCTACATAAAGGAGGAGCCAACCATGCAGATCAGCGTGTCGTCCACCCTGACCGTATATCACGACGGCCAATTCTGGGTCGGGCTGGCGGAGCGCGTCGAGGGCGGAAGGTACGGCGCCGCCCGCATCGTCTTCGGCGCAGAACCGTCCAATGAGGAGATCCTGCGATTCGTTACAAGCAAATGGGCGAAGCTCCCGTTCTTCGGTGGCAAACCGGCTGAGGCAAGCAAGCCCGCGAAGAACCCCAAGCGACGCGCTCGCGAGGCGGCGAAAACCCTCAAGCAGCCGGCAATGAGCACAAAGGCGCAGCAGGCGCTCGCGAGTCAGCGGGAGGCAATGAAACGGGAGTCGGTCCGCGCAAGAAGCCAACGTCGCGCGGACGAGGCGGAGGCGCGCTTCGAGCAGCGGAAGCTGAGACGCAAGCAGAAGCATCGCGGGCATTGATCGCCATCTGCAGGATGCTCTATACAGAAGCGATGTCATTTTCACTTGAAAACCGATACCGCTATCTATTGCGCCGTTCGTCAGCGGCGCATCCTCGCTTTCAACACAACTGCTCAAAGATGACGACCGCAATTGTCCTAGACAGCGCTGCAGGCCCAAGTCATAATTCGAGTACAAAATCGAGCTACAAATCGGAATAATGAGGATTGAATCATGTGGGATGAATTAGGCATAAGCGCAGGAACGGCAGTCCTTATTTTGATTTCGCTGTATTTCGTTATCAAATGGGCAGTGAAGAATGGCATAAAAGAAGCCTACGGTGCCATCACTGGCAAGAAAGCCGATGAAGACATCCGAAACGAAATAGACCTAAAAGGACTTGGATTGGATCAAGAGGATCGATAAATCCAGTTTCGCCGTCTCCGAAACGGCCTCGTTTCGTCCTCGGGAGCAATAAACGCTTGTTCATTCATTTGGGTTAAATCGTTATTTCCGTTCCTCCGACTATCTCCCTGTACTTTGCCGCCTCAAGAAACATGGAATAGAGTACAAAATCAAAGGTGAAAAGGAGCAAACAACAAAGAAATAATCTCTGCTCCGACGTGGAACGGATGCTAGATCGTTGTTTTACTCACCGCTATCGCTGACAGCTTTACCATGGGTTCTCGTACGAAAGAAAGCCTAACGGTACTCAAAAGTGCAGCTCAAATCCTTATCGGCTTACCCTTGCCTTTCGCGTCGATTCGTTTATGCACCGTCGTTTGATGTAGCCTGGTGGCAAATTTAAACGTATTCTGCTGTCAGGCTTTCAGGGTTTAAGAACTAATTAAATTGCTCTGTCCATGGCACTTTTTGTACTTCCTTCCACTCCCACAAGGGCAGGGTTGATTCCTTCCTATTTTTCCATGCTCCCTCTTGTATTTGACAACCCTAAAATCACCCATTTGCTCACCGCGGCTTTTCAATTCATCAATTCGACTCGGCGGGATTTGGTCAATGTCGATTGAACGAGCATTAACACTTTGTAGAACGTAATTCGCATCGAATCGAAAGGACAGCATCATTCGATCCTTCTCGCCATTTGCGAGAAGGATCGAAGCGGCATAATCGAACATCTCTTGATCCGTCTGTGCATCATGCAACTCATCTTGAAGAACAAAGTAAGTCATACGAATCGAGTCTCCCTTGCCCGAAAACGAGAGAGCACACTGTCTACCGGTTCTCGCCTGCTGTTTTAAAACCTTATCTATGTCATCTGAAAGCTGCTGACGAGCATCACTGGAGAAGTCCAGCAAATATGAAGATATGCTGACAGCTTGGGAATTGTTGGATTTGAATAATACGTCGATAATTTCGCGGAAACGCTTCGGCATGTTTTGCCGAGGTTTCTCGAGTTGCGGCAAAGGTGTATCAACCCTCTCGAAATAACTATCCAGATCTTCCCTATAGCCCGTTATGCATAGAATCTCCCCTTTAGGGGCGTTGTCAATCTCGAGGGAATAACAGTTGTGGGCAATATACATGCCGAGATGGTCAAACTCGTCGTTAAGGGCAATTCTTTCGTTAAGAGATGCCATCTCCCTTTGTTTGAGAAAATGCAGGAATTCAAGAGGATTATCGAAGTACTCTCTGTAGGTCATTAGGTCATCAATGGCAATGCAAGACACACCCTCCCTCAATTTTAAGAATCCGAGTTTTTCGGCGCGCGCTGCATAAGTGTTGATGTTCTCCATCGTCACCGAAAGGCAGAAAATTCTATTGATATTTGAGATATTGAGAGCCGCTTTCGGCAGCATGCCCTGATCATACAGAAGCAATTCCGCACCAGAATCTCTAATGTAGTCCTTCATATGCGCACATTGGCTATTTGATTTCTGTATCAGCTCTTTGTAGCGTTTAATGTGCGAATCGAAATCAGACACTGGTGGAGCGTCGGTAAAGCGGCCCGCTTTGACCTCAACTACCAAAAGCGCATCTCTGTAAATGACCAGAAGATCATTCTCATTTCGATGTTTCTTGCTTCCGTAGTAATTATCGGCATATGAAATGCATCCAGGAAGCATTTCCTTGAAAACGGATTCGACCATGCTTTCGCTGGCTTCTTTTTGCCTTTGCTGCCACTGCTCTGAATAGCCAGGATCGAGACGCAGAATCGCTTTCTGGACTGCTCTATAAAAGATATCAGTAAGCGAGTAGTAGTCGAAGCAATAAGTTTCCCCGTTTAGCGTGATGAAAGGCCTGTCGACAATGGGAAGCGTGACGATGGGCCAGTATCGCATCTCTCCTTCTTCGAAGAAGGAGGCCTCACCAGGAGCGAACGACAAGGCGTCCATAAACGTCTTTGGCCAGTTGGTTATTCTACCTACATTGAAATGATGCACGGAGCACGCTTCAAGGAACGCTTCCTCAGCCGCCCGTAAATCCTTCTCTGGAATTATCGAAAAGTCAGCCTCGTCAGCAGAACCGGCTTTTTCAAAGAGCTCCCTCAAAGCGGCCAAGCCCTCAAGTCTTCCGTTCGACAAAGCCTTTTCGAGCCTTTCATATCCGTCAATCACAGCATTTGCGGAAACTCCAAACAGCTTTTGGAATTCGCTGTCGTGAACGAGCACGAGTGGTTGAATATAATCAAGTTGGAGAAAGCGGTATCGATTCCCTCTAACCATGTGCATCATTTGGGCTTCAAAGACCAGACAGCTAGTTTCGCTGTCGTCCTCGATCACCAAACTTCGAAACATCAAATACTGCGTCGCTTTTTCAAATAGCATTTCCTGATCGTGCAAGTATTGGTGGGCAAGCCGCTCGATATCTTCGTCCGTGACATGAAGACAAATCGTGTTGTTCGTTGAAGCGATAAGACTTTGCAAGTATTCGACAGGGCGGGACGGCAAGCCACCTTGCTTATAGAAAAGAATGTCGCCTTCGGGAGAGGGATTGCTGAAATTCGAAATATCGGTAACGGCCATCAGCAGAATTTCTTGCTGGTCGATCTGGATATAGTTCCTGATCGACTCGATGCATTCTCTGATTTCCTTAGCAAGGCATTCCATTTTAGTCGGCGCAATGGCCTTCAATTCGTTATTTATCTAACTCACTCCTCGCAATGCTATTGATTTTCTTCTTGAAATTGTATGTCGTCGTAGCTGCCCCTGGAATTAGAGCTTTCCGTCGATATCGGTCCAGATATAGTAATGGGCGCGGCTTCGGAAGAAACCGCGCCCATTAGCAGGTATTATATCATATGGTCGAACGTCTGTTCTACTCCCACTCTTTCACGCTCGTTTGTCGTGGTGCCATTCCAATTGGGTCTAGTTTGGTTGTCGGTTTTGTCCACCTTGCCGCCGAATCCCTCCGTGTGTCCTCGCGTAGGCGTTTGGGACAAACCCTGGGACAAATTCGCAAACTATTTCGAAACCGCAAGCCCGCAGTTTCATTTTTGTCCCGGGGACAAAAACGGGTTGGTTTTGAGGCCCTGAAATGTCCGATATGAACGCCAAAACAGCCGACTATCATCTTCGACACCCGTTTGGCATAGTGAATCGTAGCCAGTGGCTTTAACGTCTTGCATTTCCGCAGGTCATGAGGGATGCACAAGAGCGATGACCGGAAGAATCGTCGCGGGTGGCTTTGTTTTCGCCCTTATGAACCGGCTCTAAGCGCCTTAGGAACCGAGCGGGAAATCCGAGCTAGAGGATCCCAATCGTCGCCTTATTTCAGGCTGATTGCAACCGGCTGTTCGCCTTCCCACGCCAATGGCGTGCAGACATCTTCGATATTCTTGCTCGTTATGGCAAAAATCACGTCTCCAGGGTTTGCCTTTTTCGATTTAGCGTATTGCTCTTCAGATCATCGTGGTGTGCTCGTAGCCGCGCTCCACGAGGAGCCGCTCGGCAACGTCGAGGATCTTCTCGACGTTGCCGAGCGGGTCGAGAAGGGCTGGCGCCAAAAGAGCCCAACGGCCGTTACGGCTTCGTTAGAAACGCGCCCCACCATGGATGGTGAACCCGAAAGGTGAGGCGCGCGGGCACGGCGACTCGGCCCGCGCGCCCGGCGGAGAAAGGACGACCCCATGGGTTACATGCTCGAGACGCGCGGGCTCACCAAGCGCTTCGGCCGCGGCGACCAGGCGCAGGACGCCGTGGCCGACGTGAGCCTTCATATCCGCGAGGGCGAGGTGTACGGGCTGCTCGGCCCCAACGGCGCCGGCAAGTCGACAACGCTCAAGATGATCTGCGGGATGCTGCGGCCGACGGCCGGGGAGATCCTCTTTGCCGGGCACGCCTGGCGCCGCGAGGACCTCTACGCAATCGGCAGCCTCATCGAGGAGGCGCCGCTCTACCCCAACCTCACCGCGCGCGAGAACCTGCGCGTGCGCACCACGCTGCTGGGCCTTCCCGAGAGCCGCGTACATGAGGTGCTCGCCGCCGTGGGCCTCGCGGACACCGGGAAGAAGCGCGCCGGGCGCTTCTCGATGGGCATGCGGCAGCGCCTGGGGCTCGCGCTGGCGCTGATCGCCCGGCCACGCCTGCTCGTGCTCGACGAGCCCACCAACGGCCTCGACCCCATCGGCATCGAGGAGCTGCGCGACCAGATCCGCGGCTTCGCGGCGGCGGGCACGACGGTGCTCGTCTCGAGCCACATCCTCTCAGAGGTGCAGCAGATGGCGGACACCATCGGCATCATCTACCGGGGGCGTCTCGCCTACGAGGATGCGCTTCGGCCCGGGCAGGACCTCGAGGAACTCTTCATGAGCGTCTGCCGGGAGGGGCGACGAGCGCGCGGGGAGGTGGCGGCATGACGGGCGAGAAAGGCGGCCTGCTCGCGGGCCTGCGCGCCGAGGTCCTGAAGTCGCGCCACGCGGCACCGGTTCGCCTGACCGTGCTCATGGCGCTGCCGATGTCGCTGCTCGGCGCGATGCCCTACCGGGGCGCGCAGTCCTTCAGCGCGTGGAACTACTGGTACGCGCTCTTCCTGCCCGTGGCTCTCTCGCTCGTGGTGGCGTGCGTCGCGCGGGCGGACGCGCGCACGCGGATGCGGGGGCTTCTGGGCCTGGGCTTCCCGCTCGGGCGCGCCTGGTGGGCCAAGGCGCTCTGGTGCCTCGCGCTCTGCACGCTCTCGAACCTCGTGGTCTTTGGCATCTACCTCGCGGGATCAGCGTTCTCCTCGCAAGGCCTCACGGCCGCGGGCGCGCTCACGATGCTCCTCTGCGCGCTCGTCAACACGGTGACCGCGGCGTGGATGATCCCCGCAGGGCTCTTCCTCACAGCGCGGCTCGGCATGCTCGCGGGCATCTTCTGCCCGCTCGCCGCTCAGCTCGTGGGTGGGTTCGCCTGGTCGCTGGTGCCGCTGCCGCAGCTCTTTCCGCCGTCGGCGAGCATGGTCATCCCCACGAGCTTCATCCCCGTGCTGCCGAGCGGCGAGCCACTCGCGGCGGACATGGCGCTCGGCGGGGCGCTCGCGGCGGACGGCATGCTCACACGGGCGGGCCTTGCGGTCTGCGCGCTCGCGTTCGCCGCGCTCACGGCGGCGGGCGCGGCCTGGTTCGCACGCTCCGAGGAGAGGTGATGGCCATGACACGACTCTCCGGCCCGATGCCGCGCATGACTCTCTCGCGGGCCCTGCTCTCCGAGGTCCTGCGCCTGGCGCGCTCCCCGCTCGCGACGGTGCACCTCGTCTGCGGCCTGGCAGCCGGTCTTGCCTGCGGCGAGTACTTCTCTGTAACCCGATGGGACCCGGCGCTGGGCGCGGACGCCTACGCCCAGTTCCTCGGCGCCCTCATGCCGCTCATGTCCGCCATCGTCTGCAGGCTCGCTGTGGACGAGGAGCGCGCTGCCGGGCGCCTCGCCAACCTCACGGCGGTCCCCTCGCGCGGGCGCGCCGTCGCGGCGAAGCTGCTCGCCCTTGCGGCGCTCGGCGCGGGCGCGCTGGCCGTGGCGCTCGGCGTGTTCGGGGCCGTGCTCGCCGTCGCCGGGCGACTGCCGCTCGGACCCGCCCCGCTTGCGGCCGCCTGGGCGGGCATCGTGCTGGGCAGCCTGCCCCTCTACGCGCTGGGGCTCGGCGTGGCCCTGCGCCTCGGCCGCAACGCCGCCATCGGCGCTGGCGCGGCGGGGATGCTCCTCGCGTTCTTCTCAGTGGGCGGACTTGCGCACGGCCTCATGACCGGCGAGCTCACCGGTGCCCTGGAGACGCCCCTGAGCTGGGTGCCGCTCGCCTGCCCGCGCGCCTGGGGTCGCTCGGGGTGGAGGCCTTCATCGACGCCGCACGCGCGGCGGGGGCCCTCCTCACGACTGCGCTCGCCGGCCTCGTGCTCACCCTGGCAGCCGCCGCCGTCCTTCTCGCCTGGTTCTGCCGCTTCGAGGACGGGAGGGCAGATGCGTAGGAAGCCGCTCGCCGCCGTGCTCGCCCTCCTCTCCGCGGCGCTCGTCCTGGGCGGGAATACCCTGCTCGACGCCGGCTGGGGGTCGGCACTGCGCTCGGTCGCCGACCGCGTGCTGCCCAACCCAGAGATCGCCATGTGGGCACCCGCGCCCGAGCCCGGCAGCCACGCGAGCTCCTACGCCGACGCCACTGGGGCGGGGGCGAACTACGTCTACCTGGTGGACGCGGCGGACGACAGAGGCAATGTCCGAGAGCTCCAGCTCATCTTCTTCGGGCGGGAGTCGGACGGCGAGGGCTGGCTCGAGATCGAGGCACGCGGCGGCTCGGGCGTGCGCTACCGCGCGTGCGACGCGGCCGAGGCGCCCGCGGCTGCGCGCGGGGCCCTGGACCGCTGAGCGCGGCGCCGGCACAATGCCGACGAGAGTTTCAGGAGGCCGAACATGGCGAGGATACTGGCAGTGGATGATGAGCGGGCGATCCTCGACGCGCTCGCGCGCGTCCTCGGCCGCGACGGCCATGAGGTCGTCAAGGCAGCGGACCCGACGACGGTCCCGGGGATGGACCTCTCGCGCTTCGACCTCGTGCTCTGCGACGTCATGATGCCGGGGCTCGACGGCTTCGAGCTCGTGCGGCAGATCCGCCCGGACTTCGACGGGCCCATTATCTTCCTGACCGCGCGCGTGGCCGAGGAGGACGCCGTGGCCGGCTACGGCCTGGGCGCCGACGACTACGTCCGCAAGCCCTTCGGGGCCGCGGAGCTGCGCGCCAAGGTCGCGGCCCATCTACGCCGTGAGCGCCGGCCGCGCTCGCACGCCCTCTCCTTCGGGGAGGTGCGGATCGACCTCGGGGCGCGCGGCCTCGCCGTGGGCGGCGAGACCGTGCCGCTCACGCCCACTGAGTACGCCATCTGCGAGCACCTCGCCCGCCACCCCGGGCAGGTCATGAGCCGCGCGCAGATCCGCGAGGCGGTGCTCGGCTGGGAGAGCGACGCCGACGACGCGGCCATATCCATGCAAGTCAGCCGCGCCCAGAGGAAACTCTCCGAGGCCGGCGCCGACCCGATCGCGACCGTCTGGGGGATGGGGTACAAGTGGCAGCTCTGAGGACCGGGGCGCGAGGTCGCGGGGGCATGCCGCTCTCCTTCGTCATCGCGCGCTACTTCGCCTACGCGTTCGCGGCGGTCGCCACGGCGTGGCTCGCCTCGTTCATGGCGCTCTCCGCGGCGATCAACGCGGGCTTCGTCTACGAGGCAAGCTGGGGGCCGGCCAAAGCGCGCGAGGTCGCGGAGGGCCTGGCACGCGACGGCGTCTGCGGGCAGCAGGACGTGCCGACGGCGTACCGCTACCTCATCCTGGACAAGGACGGATACGTGCTGATGACAGACTTCGAGGGCACGCGGCTCGAGGGCGCGGCAAAAATGGCCCGTGCGGCACTCGCCGCGGATCCGGGCACAGTGGAGATCGAGGGCGGGGGCTCGGGCCTCACCTACGCCGCGTTCCCGCTCGAGGGCGGCGGGGCCTGCGCACTCGTCAGCGAGTACCTGCCGCAGTGGGTCTCGCGCGACCTCGCCGGCCTGCTTCCCAACCCGCAGAACCTCATGCTCGCCGGCGCCGCAGGGGGAAGCGCGCTCGCGCTCGCGCTCGTGGCTCGCCGCGCGAGCCGCGTGATCTCGCGCAAGATGGCACCGCTCGCGGAGGCGGCGGGGCGCGTCGGCGCGGGGGAGCTCGACTTCGCGGTCGGCAGCACCAACGTGCGCGAGGTGAACGACGTGCTCGCCGCGATGGACGCCATGCGGGCCTCCCTCGCCGAGTCGCTCGAGGCCCGCTGGGCCGCGGAGCGGGGGCAGCGCGAGCAGGTGGCGTCGCTCGCCCACGACCTCAAGACGCCGCTCACCGTGCTTCGCGCCAACGCCGACTTCGTGGCGGAGGAGCTGGAAGACGAGAAAGACGCCGACCTCGCGGCCGCCGCGCGCGACATAGCTGGCAGTGTCGAAAGGCTCGACGGCTACGTGCGCCTGCTCATCAAGGCCTCGCGCGGGTCCGGCGGGGCGGAGAGGGCCCCCATGCGGCCGGCCGAGCTCTGCGAGCAGGTCCTCGCCGAGGCCGCCCAGATCGCCCGGGCGCGAGGCGTGACGCTCGACGCGGCCACGGGCCCCGCTGTCGCGGGCGCGCCCGAGGCCCCGCTCGACCGAACCACCCTGGCGCGAGCCGCCGCGAACCTCGTGGCCAACGCCGCCGAGCACGCGCGCTCGCGCGTGGCGGTCTCCTGCGACGTCGCGGGCGGCCACCTCGTCATCGAGGTGTCCGACGACGGACCGGGCTTCTCTCCCGCCGCCCTCGAACGCGGCTGCGAGCGCCTCTTCACAGACGACTCCTCCCGCTCCTCGCGCGACGGAGGCCGCCACTACGGGCTCGGCCTCCACGCCGCCTCCGAGGCCGCGAGCGCCCACGGGGGCTCCGTCTCGCTCGCCAACAGCCCCTCGGGCGGCGCGGTGGCCACCATCGCGGTCCCCCTGTGGGGGCCTGACGACTCAGGCCCCGCACACCGGCGTGGCTCGCAACCAAACGCTTCCCGGATAATACTGCCCGTTGCGGGGATCGCCCTGGCTAGTCGCCGCCCATGTGCATGAGCATGTCGGCGATGCGAGTCGCCATCTCGTCCGCCGCTGGACGGACGTTGGCGACCCAGGACGCAAGGCCGGCCTGATCGGATGCCTCCGCCTCAAGCACGTCGCAGCTCGCGGTCACCGCCATAAGCGGGGTGACGAGGTCGTGCGAGGCGGTGCAAACGAACGCCCCCCCGCCTCGGCCTCCGCCACCGGTCGCAGGGCGTGTCCCGCTGCCGCCCACGCCGCGGCGAGCCCCCAAAAGCCGAAGCGCGCGGCGCCACTCGCTTCGCTACATCGACTTTATGGGATGACGGATCACGGTCTTGAGCTTCTCCGGTGCGCACTTGCGCGGGTCGGAGAGATAGATCTCGTGATGCAGGCGGGCTTCGGAGAGGTCGGGGGCGTAGCCCCGTTCCGCCGCGAATGTGCGCATGGCGTCTATGGTCGCCGGCTCGTCGTCGTAAGGCCCGGTATGCATGCACTGAACGCAAAGGCCCTCGTCGACCCTCAGCAGCTCGACCGCCGAGAAGTCCAGCTTCTTCTTGGCGGCAGCTTCCGAAACTGCCCAGTCGAAGTCCTCGCGAGTGACGAAGTCGGGCAGGCGGATGCACGAGATGAAGTTGAAGTCATCCTTCCGCGCATAATCAATCTCGCCATCGGTGCGGTCCTGCCACCAGAAGCCCTCGAGCGGAGGCACGACGAAGTCGAAATAGCCCTCGATTTCCCGCGGGCCCTTCTTCGACATCTTGATGGCATATGCGACGCCGTAGAGCAGCGGCAACGCGTTCTGGTACTCGCCGCCTTCGGCATTGGGATCGCCCTTGCCCCGCACGGCGACGTAGCTCATAGGCGGAACGGTTACGACGCTCGGCTTGCCGGACGGCCTGTAGAGCTCCCTGAACTCCTTCTTGAAATCGTATGCCATCGCAACAAACCTCCCTGAGCTTGGGTTTCCGCTGATATCCGAACAATTATAGCAACGGGCGCCGCTTTGGAAGAAACCTCCCGTTGGCAGGTATTGTAACATAGAATCGAACGCGTGTTCTATTCCCATGCGATGACCCCTGGCGTCTTGGACGCGATGTCGTAGCACGCCGTAGACGCTGTTGGTGATGGCTATGCACGGGCACGGGCGCGCCGCCGCACTTCACAGCTTGTTTCTCAAGTATTCGGGGCGCACACGCGGCGTTCAAAAATGCGAAGCGACTCCGCATAGCTCGAGACTGAGCCGAGACGCCCTACTTCCCGCCCTCCAGCAGCCCCACGATGCGGTCGATGTCGACGGCGAAACGAGGCCTCCCTCGCGCTCGTAGCGGTCGAGGTACGCCTGGCACTCGGAGACGATGCGCTTGGTGTTGCCGTCGATGATGCGCTGGAGCGTCTCGTAGTAGGCCGAGCCCTCGGTCCTGAAGCGGCGCTGGCAGGCCTTGGTTATGGGGAACATCTTGACGTAGTGGATGCCGTGGCGGCAGCCGGGGCGCGTCGCGGGGCGGGGCGGTAGCGCGAAGTACTGGTCTTTGGGCACGTTGGGGGCGATGTTGGAGCGCAGCGGCACGGCGAAGTCCCTGCGCTTTCCGCGGAAACGCAGCCTCACCACCACGATGCAGGGGCGATTGTGCTTGAGCATGAGTTCGCGGTCGCCCTCGACGAGGCTGAAGAAGTCCTGGGAGATGGATACGATCTTCACCGGTTCGCCCCCTTCATACGAAGCGGGGCCCGCATCGCTGCGGGCCCCTACAGGTGGGCGATACTCTACGCCTTGCGGCACCCCGTCGCCCACGGAGGTTAAACGTACACGTAAACCGCACTCTAAAAGCCGCGACTTCCGGTGGTTAGTTTATACCACGAAATCTCGCCTTCGATGCGCATAGCTCACAAAATAACACTTGCTGGGCCGTCACCCCCCGGCCGTTACCCTCCAATCTTCATTGGAGCCAGCAGATCAATTCATATAGTTATGGGGGTTTATCCTAAAGTAAATCAAATTTATACGCCCATAACTAAAGAATTTCCTATTCCCACTCAATAGTTAGAAACTCTCTCCAGTTTGGGCTGGTTTGTCGCAGTTTGCTCCAATTTGTCCTATTTACACCTAGTCTCAAAATTGACGAAATTCCATGGGGTCAAATCTGGGTCACGGTTGTCCGAGTCATTCGAAGCATTTTTGTGAGTCACGGCAAGCTGCGAGCAGTACCGAATAGTCGCACGGGCACTATATATCAAGGGAGGGCAAGGTAGAGAAGCTCTACAAACCCTTAAAAGATCCTCCCTTCCTGCATGAACTCGAGGATGTTGGCATGGATGGATGCCGCCAAAACTTCTGTGCATCCGTTATCCAGCACTTGCCTCTTCTGAAAACTAAGATCAGCCGTTGCAATGACCAGGATTGAAAAACATCTCAAGCGCTTTAATACGGTCGGTTTTGGCGAGGAATCCACCACGAGTCTACCTTTGTTCCTTAGCTATGAATGTTTCAACCCTGGTATCAAGGATCTGGTCGGGGCGAAGGTTGTGCTGGTCGATTAGCATCTCGCATTCCGCCAATCGACCTCCCTCATTAAGCGTTCCATGACTTAGGATCGCAATCAATTGACCAATCGATTTTACAAGTTCGTTAAGCTTATTAAGCGTAAGCACTAATGCTGATTCTGCACTTGCATTCTTGTATGCCAAATTATTTGGATGAACAGATATTGCAAAACATTTCATTTTTGGATACTGAGCTCGTAACCACTCTTTTGCGACCTGAAGCTGTCCATGTTCTTGTTTCGTGAGCGGATTATCCGAAAGTTTTTCGTTTTTTGCTTCAAAGGCAAAAGCAATATCCTCTTCTTCAAAAACCCAGGCAACGTCGGGTCCGTCACCGTTATCGTCGTAACGTTTCGAGCTGGCACCAAGGTATTTCCCCAGCAGCTCAAGTTTTGATTCGAATTCTTTTGAATCGCATTGCTCCGATAAGGAATTCAAGTCTGTGTCGAATTTCGTCGACACATCGCTGCTTTTTCGAGTTTGGTACGAAATGAATTCAATTATCTTTCTTGCTTGCAAGCTAACGTCAGAGTCTGAGCTAGAGAACATGGGCTTAGCAAGTGAACGGTTGAGCCCGTTTGCGCGAGTTTGTAGCTCTCTGGAAGTCTCTACATCGTCATCCGAATAGGCAATTTGAGCTGCCAGGCGGAGGACAAGTCCCTTTACTGAATTGTCTATATTTTCACTATTCGTAAATTGTTTTAGGAGCTCGACAGCTCGACCACTCCTGCCTTTGCGCCATTCGTTTAGCGCTTTTCTTTCACAGAGAGCAAAATCTTCGAGCATGCTGTCGTCAACAGATTCAAAATCGTTGACCTTATCTGCCACATAGCTTGACAAATAGGCTGCAAAATCGGGGTCGTCATTGACTCCCTGATCGATAACCTCAACGAAGTCATTTGCTGACTTTACTTCGTTCATAATGCCTTGCCCGCATTCGATTTGGGCTCTTGTTGTAGGGGTCAAGAACACAGCATGGCGGTTGTCATTAACCCACTCGCAAAGATCGAATCCAATCAAAGCAACGACACAGTAATCACCCGAACCCCTTGTACCTCTGCCCATTGCTTGCTCAATGTTTTGGGCGATTGAGCGGGCATAGACTTTGCTATGGACTAGGTTTTTCGACATCAATTTATGGTGATCGGACATCCCCTTGGGGATGCCTGAGACGACAAGCATACGGCATGCATCGCCTGGCAAGTCAATACCGTTGTATCGATTTGCAAATACAATTGGTGTGTCCAGCTTGCTTACCTTCAGGTCGTTTACAGCCTGAACAACCTCGCTTCCTTTTACAGTGGGGATTCCCAATTGTTTCCATTGCTCTGCAGTTGCAAAGCTCGGTTCGAGAACTACGACGCCCTTTTTGTCTTTCGCAAGGGCAATCATTTTCTCGACGAGCGCGGTTCGAAGCTCTTCTTTTGCCCCAATCTCGAGAACCATCCTCCGCCCTACACCAGCAAGTGTTTTGGGGGAGATGACGTTGATGTCATCTTTCTTGCATCCAAACGATCTAACGATTGCACTTTCGTCAGCAAACGTTGCAGACATGTACACTCTTCTAGGTGCTTCTTCGAATGTCGGAAACTTCTCCACAAGGGGAAGAATTGGAGTAATTGAGAATCTGTCGCGACTCAGTGTTGCAAGACAGTACTTGAGATCGTCTTTGATGAGATCCCAGCCAAAGCTTATAGAGTTTGCCGTAAGCGTGCCTTTTTTATTTGACGCTGCGAAATCAGAAATGCTTCGGGCGACCTTCTGTCGATGCTTTTCCCACGCCCAGAATGGGACCTCCAGCACCTCTTCGCCAGCTGTGCGAGTCCCAGAAACGAAATCGTCGAAAGTTGACACTTTATCGATATCATCAAAGCTTGAGCGAAAGAGCATCGCAACTTTTTGATATAAGTCAGGTGCATCCGATGCATTTACCTCCACCGTGAATGCGCTTCGAACCGAGTCAAAGGAAGAGTGCGCATCATCTATGATGATTACTGAAACTTCCTCGGCTTCGGGTCCTCCTTCCAAGCCGAAGGAGGACTTGCCGTTAAAGAGGGCTTGATAATGGGCAACGAGAATCGTTGAGCCATTTCTGAAATCCGCAGTAAGCGATCCCCTTCCGTTATATTCGGAAGCGGGTATTCCAAGTGTCCTTGCTTGTTCGCACACTTGATGGACAAGCTGTTTGTTGTCGACAAGGTACAATGCTCCACGTTTTAGCTCTCGTGCACTAGAGAGGGCAATCAGCAGGCCTATAAGGGTTTTGCCGCCTCCCGTATTAAGCTTGATAACGGTGTCTTTCGTTTTTCTGTTAGCAAACCATGCATCAAGTACCTCAGCCTGGCTGCTATGTAAATCATCAAAGGATTGGGGTTTCGGCAGCCTATCGAAAATCTCATCAGGCTTTATGCGCAGCGTAGAGTTCTGCGATGCTGCCATCTTTTTAAAATCAACCATTTGATAGTCCTTAGCTATGCTGTTCGACGTTGCAAATCAGATGTTGCCTGTTTTGACCATTTCATCGCTTCGAAGCTGCAGTTCGATTCTGCCTTGAGGTTTTCAGTTTGTTCCAGGACCTTCTCAGATACCTCTTCAATAGCAAAAACCTCTCTCCAGTTTGTCCTATTTACGCTCAGTCTCAAAAATTGACGAAATTCCATGGGGTCAAATCTGGGTCACGGCTTTTCGGGTCATCGGAGGCTATTTTGTAGGTCACAGTGGGTCACGAAAGCTGGCGAGTGGGTTCTCAAGGTGTTTTAATTGCATGGCAAGAGAGAAGCGGTAGACAGGCCCCGTTCCTACTGTGCGCTTTCCCCAGGCCGGCGCCGCCCGTCTGCTTCCGCCCGAGCCTACCGGGCGTCTTCGATCCTGGCGACGAATTCATTGACCCACCGAATCGCCTCGTCAACATCCTGGAGCACGGGCAGGCCCTCTGCGAGGGAGGCGTACATCTCATCCCATCCCTTTTGCTTGGCAATGGCCGGCGGCCAGGCCTGCGCTCGCCTGTAGGAGAAAAGCCTCCGGCAGGCGGCCCTCGCAGCCGTAAGGTCGACCTCGGCTCTGGCGTCGATCAGCTGGAGGTCGATGAGATCGCGGGCCCGATCACCCGGACCGGAGACGGCGTGGAGCTTCTGGGCGACCTGGTGGTCGAGCGGCATGAGGGGAACTCTGCCGGGCGCGGGGAACCCCATCGCCTCGAAGAGCTCGCCGGCGTCCGTCAGCTCGGCCCAGTCTGGCGCGTCGGCGTCGCCTATCTCGTTGTGGCCGACCTCGAGCGGCACCGTGCACCAGGGCTTCCCGAGGTAGTCCAGCTTGACGTCATACGGCTGCATGACGTACTGCTCGGGAATCCCATCGGGTGAGGCCGGGTCCTTTTCTACCACGCGGCCGGAGAACCCCTCCCAGCCGGAGCGGAGCCCCGAGTCGAGCTGGGCGGCGTAGGCTGCGGGATCGGTCGCCGTGGCGGTGTCTAGGTCCGTGGTGAACCGCGTGTTATCCTCGCCGAAGCGCATCTTGAGCGCGCTGCCGCCCTTGACGACCCCGTCGGGGAGCATGCTCGCCACGATCGCGTTCGCCATCACGGTGCGCGCCCTCACGAAGTCCTGGGGCGCGCCCCCGCAGAGCCTGCGTATCGCGTCGTCGAGATGGCGCATGCTGTTGGGCCTCTTCATCGGGTTATCTCCTCCTTGATCCGCTCTTCCTCCTCTTTGGTTATGTAGCCGCGCGCGAGCGCCTCGCTTGCGGCCTCGACGGCCCTGTCGGCCCCCATGGTCTTCGAGGCCGCCGCGATGGCGGCCGGCAAGGGCTGGCAGGCGATGCCCTCCAGGTAGACGGGGACCGTCCCGCCCATTCGCTCCAAGGTGACCCCGGGGCCCAGATTGCGCCGGCAGCGCCTCGGCGACGCGAGACGCATTTTAGTAGGGTCGGTCGGCGCCAGCCCCAGTAGCGCCACAACCGATTCTCCGCAGAGGAAGGCATCTTCACCCGCCGCCTTCACGGCGATGGCATAGGGCGCCTGCGGCTGCGATGGCCAAATGGGCATGCGGTACACGCCGCGCGCGACGCGCACGAGCTTCCCCAGCTTTTCTTGCTGGACCATCTCCGCCCTGGACATGCCGAGCCCGGCTGCCTCAGCAGAGGTGATTAGGCCGAAGTCGTCTACCGCCTCGTATATGTCGTCGATTTTAGCCATACCGAAAGTATAGCGTATTTACTATACTTTTGACCTATCAAAAGTATGCAGCCCTGAGATGGTGCCTGCAGTGCGCCATGGGTGCTGGGGGTGCGCCCCAAATCCTGGAGATAATCTCTCGAGGAGGAATCGAAATGGCGTACTCAAAAGAAGCAATCGATGGAGTTCTGGCATATTTGGACGAGGGACACTCGGCTCGAGACGCGGAGCGCCGCTTCGGCGTGAGCCATGAGAGCGCGGCCAGGTGGAGGCGCAAACGCGACGGCAAGCCCATCCAGCCATCCTGAGTTCATTGCGCAGACCCCTATGCCGGGACGTCCCCCTTCGCCTTCCTTGGCTCCGCCACACTCGCTCAGAACCAGGCTCTTCAGGCAAGGCGCGAAAAACTTTTACTGCGCAAAACTCGAGCCCTACCGGGTTTTCGCTTGATTCCTTGCCCTCGGCCAGAACCTGAGCGGCTTCCGAATCACAAGGCAGGCCAAAGGGGCCGGCCACGAACAAACGGAGGTCATCATGAGCAATTTCGAACTTCAGGAGAAGGCAGTCAAGGCAGCCACCCGCTTCATCGAGCGCAAGGGCTTCGAGCTTTTTGAGACCGGTTGGACTTCCCCCCGAGGGAACCCAGATCGACCTGATCGCCAGCGACGAGGACACCCTGGTCTTCATCGACGTCACCGCAACCGAGTACGGCGGGGGCGGCTTCGGGGGCGGCAAGATCCCCCGCAGCGACCTTGGGATCGCGGCAGCGTCCTGGCTCGCAGGCAACACGCCCGACGGCGACATCCAGGTCCGCTTCGACATCATCGACATGCTGGTCGTGAGCACCGACAGGGCGCTCCCGAGGCACCACATCAACGCCTTCAGCTGAGGGGTCGAGTAACCGACCTCCATCCCGGCCCCAGCTGGAGGGCCGGGAGCCCTGGATTGGCTACACTATCTTGGGCAGGAAAACGAGGGAGGAAGATCGCTTGAGAGAAAGGACCTGAGATGGTGGACCCGCAGCACCCCAGGCACTTCAGCGAGGAGTTCAAGCGCCAGATAGTCGAGCTCTACAACGCTGGCAAGCCGGTTTCGAAGATCATGTCCGAGTACGACTTGGGCCGGTCCACGGTGAGGCGCTGGATCACCAGGATCAACGAGACCGGATCCAGCAAGGCGGCCGGAAGCAGGACACCCGAGCAGCAGCGGCTTCTGAAGCTCGAGAAGGAGAACAAGCGCCTGCGGCGTGCTGCGGTGTTGTCAGCGAGCAGCCCCACGCTGTAGGGGCTCGACACCGCGAGGAACGCGTTGCGCTCGTAGTCGGATGCCGACTTGCCGTGGTTCTTTTTGACAACCGAAAGCTTGCGGCGCAATACCTCGGCTAGGAAGCTCACATCGCCGCAGGCGGGCTCAAGGAAGCGGCTTTCAATGCGCTCGCATTCGGAAGCCACCTATCGAGCATGGCGTTGACCTCGCGCTCGTTAGTGAAGACCTCGCCGTGGTCCATGACTCGATCTCGGGATTTGACCTGTTTGGCCATAGGTGCCCCTGAAAGATCGCGGAATATTGCACTGCTTCAGAATGTATCAAGGCCCATCTTGATACAAGGTAGAAATTGATGCGCAGAACTTGTCGGTGCGGTTTTGTCTCCAGGTGGCTGATAGAATACTCGTGATTAATAAACTGACTAAACATAAATCAAGAAGCTACGAACGTGTCTCTATAGCTTGATTCGATAAGGAGGAGCCATGACTGTTAATTCGTATTTGCAGGGCAGAGCAAATGACTTGGTTATTCGTGAAACCGAGAAAGAGAAGATTCAAAAATCGGTTGATACCATAAAATTAAGGCTCAACGGTTATTATGGTAGCGACTTGTCAGATGTCCTTTTATTCGGGTCTTACACGAGGGGGACTATCCTCCCCCGCTCGGCAGACTCACGCTCAGACATTGACATCATGGCAGTATTCAAAAATGAGTACGGATGCAAGCCGCAAACTTTCCTAGACAAACTTAAGAAATTTGCTGAATACCGGTACCCAAATAGCATCGTTGCTCAATCGAGTCCCTCGATCGTTCTGAAAATGGAACATATCACGTTCGAAATTACCCCTGCATACAAGAGCTGGTACGGCTACTATATACCGGCAAGCAGAAGCGAATGGCAAGCAACCGATCCGAACGGATTTAACAACATCCTCGTCGAGTGCAACAAGAACAACGAATACAAGATCAAACCTGTCGTTCGCCTCATGAAGCTATGGAACCTTTCGTTAAACGGCAGAGACATGGCATCTTTCGAGCTAGAGAAGAAGATCGCTGAAGAGCTGAAATATGCATATCTCTGCTGCTCTTCCTACACCGAATATCTGAAAAAGGCCTTCTTCGCCATTCAATGGGATACGAATTGGAAGAAAGTCGACGATGCGGTCCAACATATCGACAATGCTCTGGAATACGAGGCGGATGATATGCCGTACAGCGCTCTCTCGGAAATAAAAATAATTTTCCCGGAGTGATTCCATGAGCACCAGGGATGACCACTCATCAGTATACAAAGTTGCCACAGGTCTCGGCGTAGCCGAAACCGTACTGTTCGCGTTGACGGTAGTTTTAAACCTGGCTGCGACAGTGGCTCCTAACGATATATCGTTCTGCCTGAACATCGCAATCGCGATATCGGCGTTCACTTACTCGGCTATATATATGATCGACGACCTCCATGTGTGGTACCAAGCTGAGAACGGGCGGCGAAAAGGCGCCATTGAAAACGCTTTCCATACCAAGTTGACGCCGATGCGCACGGAAGGTTATTACAACAACGGCGCCGGCGATTCTGAAACGAAATATGCGCTCAACCTATACGAAAGCTGCTATTTCACTGAGGCAATCTTGAAGAAAATGCTTCCTGGGATAATCGTGAAAATTACTCTATCGGCAATCGCTCTGACTGTTTTCATGTTCTGCTTCGATCCTGCGGTGGTAGTGATCTTGGCTCAGGGCATTTTCTCTACTTGCGTTCTCTTCGGCTGTACGGGAAGCATAGTATGCTATACACGGGTCAAACGATTGAACGAGATCTTTTTTGACATCTTTGTCACTCGGCAATACGACGGAAGTGGCATCGATGCAATTAAGCTCAAATCGACGGCCCTAGAATACGAAGCCGTGAAGGCGCATTACAAAACTAGGCTTAGTTCTAGAGTTTTCAACAAGCTCAATGATCAGCTTTCTCGAAAATGGAATGATTTGCTGCAAGAAATGAATCCCGCGACCGTTTTGGCGAGTGCATCGTAAATCTCGAATCATTAGGCTGCCGACAACGCATAAACGACTGTTCGAGAATTGACGGTCTGGTATGAGCAGGTCGCGAAAGCGAATACTTTGCTCGACCCATCGTATTCAAGCAGAACGAGGTCGCTTTTGCCAATCCACTCGGCAATCGCGCTTGGGTCGTCGAAGCTTGGGCATACGGTCTCAGCACTGGCGTCCACGACGTCCATGGCAATGACCGATAGCTCATACGTGCCGCCATCGCGGGTATGCAGGAAGATGCGCGAATGGCTTCGCGCGTAATCTTCCTCGCTGTACTTCGTGAAATCCGCGAACGCGCTGCCGTCGGACATGCTGCGCCCGTAGATCGGGACGAGGAGCGACTCTTCCGTGCAGTCGGCGTCGATGTATGGGGTGCCGCAGCCGCCTTGGCCGAGCGCATCCAGGTAGAGATAGGCCTTCGGGTTCCGCTTATCGGGCCTGGCTACCGGTTGGCTTATGTTCGTGCTGGGCACCTCCATCCAGGCGACGATTTCCTGGGACAAGCTGTCCCAGTCGATACCCCGGGGCTCCTCATGCTCGCTTTCCCCTGACACGGCGCCTTCGAGCGGCTCCGCGATCTCGGCCTTGTCGCTGTCGTCTGTGGCGATCCAGGTGCATAGCGCGGCGACGGCGAGTGCGGCGAGCACCAGGCCAAGGCCTTGGAGCTCATCTTCAGGATTGATGAGGAGTTCGGCCTCAAGCCGAAAGAGATCGGGGGGGGGCGAGGTCGTCCTGACGATCGGCCCGTCGTCGAAGAAAGCGCCCAAGCTCGCTCAGGCGCTCAAAGCTTGGCTTGCGCAGATTGATTCGGAATAGTCCGGCGAAATCACCTCCGAGCAGCTCGCCGAATGGAAGGCGAAATTCGGAGCCTAGCAAGCCACTTTGGGAATGATTGAGAATCACTTCTTGCGGTCAAAACCACTTTTTTCGTTGTTGCAAGGGGCATTTTGAGGCTGAGATCAGCTTAATTATTGATTTGTCATCCCCTCAATTTGACCTGGTGTTTTAGTCAAATACCACCGAAAAAGGCCCAGTGATTCGCGATTGATTCGGATCACCCTCAAACAGCGCGACAATCGCCAGAACACTCGTCGCAGGTGGTTTGGCGATTGTCGCTTTTTCACTATGTTGTCGCATGGTCGCCATGGGGTGTAACGAATACCGAATCCATAGAATGACAGCAAATCAAAATACCTGTTCAAAGGCATAAAAATACCCCGGAAACTTACGCTTCCGGGGTGGAATCATTCTCTTGTTTTGCAAGTGCCTTGATTCGCTATGACCCTCAATGGAACTTTATGAGCCATGGTGAATCATTTCAGGTGGCTTGGCAAAATTAGCCTAGGGTCACTCCCACTCGATAACGAGCGTCGCAGGTAGATGGGGCGCTCGGATTGCCTCAACCTGTCTTATCAGGCATTTTCTCATCACAGCTTGATACACATTTGGTCCTCACAGGAAGGAATGATCAAGGCGCAGGCTATATCTTCCCCGCTCGATGAGCACGATCCAGCTCATTCTGGAGTGACTCCGGCATCATCTCCACGGCGTGTACGGCACCTTCCCGCTCTTCGCCCGCAAGAGTCTTTCCCGTATAGGGATCAGGAATCTCTTCACCCATCCAGTTATTCAAAATCGTCGGGTTATAAGTGTCCTTCCAGTCTTCGTATTCCTCGCGCGAAATCTTGCCTTCTTCAAGCTGTGCGAACTTCCTCCCCCAGTCCATAAGTGCTTTCGGTACCATTCCGTACCCATAAGCGCGCAAGCTGGGAGAACCTTCTCCATTCGGCTCCAATTTGAATGATTGCTCAAAGTTAAACAGCATGTGAATAAATTGGAGTTCGTTTTCGACTCCATAGACTTCAAATGCCTCCGGGCGCACTTTAAGCGCTTTTGCCAGCGATTCGAGATGTTTCTCCTTCGGATAGCGCGCGCCCAACTCATAGCTTCTCAGGGCAGATTCCCCTAGACCCGCCACCTTTGCCAGGTCTTTCTGTGTCATTCCCCGTCGTTCGCGTAACGCACGGATCTTCATGCCCATACGCAGCTTGTCCGAATTGCGCATCATCGCTTCTTTCGTGGTCAATTCCCCGTCGTTCATTAGGTTAAACGAGATACATCACATTTTCGTGATGATAATTCAGTTTTTCACTTTACCTCACATTTTTGTGAGCTATTCTATCTTTCGAAGCACCTCACATATTCGTGAGGTGCAAACCGACTGAAAGGAGCATTCCAATGTCCAGCCAATTCATGAACGCCGAGGAGGTTGCAGGGGCCACGGGCATGAGTAAGTCTTATGCGTTCAAGCTGATCAAGACTTTGAATGCAGAGCTTGCAGCTCAGGGAATCATGACTATCCCCGGAAAGGTCCAGCGCTCGTACTTTGAGGCACGGCTTCTCTCCGCCCCCTCTAGGCAGAAGGCGGCGATGAGCCATGTCGGTTAGCCAGGACAAGAAGCGCGGGACCTGGACAGTCGAAGCGTGGTACCGCAACTCCATGGGCGAGCGTCACAAGAAGACGAAGCGCGGGTTCACCTCCAAGAAGAAGGCCGTCGCTTGGGAGCGCGACTTCCTCGCGTCCTGCGAGGAGCGCGTCGAGGTCACCGTCGAGACCTTCGTCAAGAACATGTACGCACGCGACGTCTATCCCCGGCTCCGCACCGGCACCAAGCTCACCAAGGATGCCATCATCAACAAGTACATCCTCCCGTTCTTCGGTAAGATGCGCCTCTGCGACGTCAAGGCCGCAGACGTTGTGCGTTGGGAGAATTGGCTCCTTGAGCAGGGCCTGTCGCAGAGCTATCTCCACACCATTTGCAACCAGTTCTCGGCCATCTTCAACCACGCCGTCCGATTCTACCGCTTGCCCCAGAACCCCATGTTGGCGGCGGGAAAGGTCGGCTCCAAGCGCCCTGAGAAGGAAATGCTTTACTGGACCCCTGCCGAGTTCAAGCTCTTCTCCCAGGCCATCGAGGATAAGCCTCTCATCTACCTCGCTTTCCTGACGCTCTATCTATCTGGCTGCCGCGAGGGCGAGCTCCTCGCCCTTCGCCCGGAGGACATCGACTTCGAGCTCAATGTCATCCGCATCCGTCGCTCCTACGCCCGCATCAAGGGAGAGGACGTTATCGGCCCGCCCAAGACGCGAGCCTCGAAGCGCGACATTGTGATGCCGAGTCTTCTCCGCGAGGAGCTGCACGATTATCTGGCAATGCATCCTGAGATCGCTCCTACCGACCGGCTCTTCCCCGTCACGAAGCACGCATTGTCCCATGAGATGAAGAGGGGTTGTGACCTCTCGGGTGTGAAGCGCATCCGTATCCACGACATCCGCCACTCTCATGTAAGCGCCCTCATCAACAGTGGTTACTCGCCCACGGCGATCGCCGACCGCATGGGCCACGAGACCGCCGAGGTCACGGAGATGTATGCGCATCTGTTCCCCTCGACCCAGCACGATCTTGTGGAGGCCCTCGATGGGGTGATGTCGGATGTCTAGGCCGATTTTGGACGCCAAGGGGCGCCGTCGCTGCAAGACCATCGCCTTTCGCATGTCGCCCGCAGAGGCAGACCAGCTCGACCTCCGCGTCGCCCTGAGCGGCCTGTCGAAGCAGGACTTCATCGCGAGAAGCCTGTTGGAAGGCACTTTTACCGTGGTCGCGACCACCCGTATGCGCAAGGCGGTCAAGGAGCGCGTGGGGCCTGTCGTAGCGGAACTCCGACGTATCCGGCGCGCAGGAGATATGGACGACGAGCTCGTCGAGTCGCTTGAGACGCTCTCCGCCTTCGCCGGGTCGTTCGTACCCGAGCGCTCCCCCGTGGAACTTGAAGACGCGCTTATCGCAAACCTCGGGATGGACGACGGCCTCCCCTACCAAAGCTCGACCGTCGCCCAAAAACATGAGCCCAACGTAAGGAGGACCCTGTCGATGAATCTTAGCATGATGAATTCCGCCCGACGCCGCGCCGTCTTGCGCGACTACGGCCTCGACCACCCCCTGTCGGAGGAAGAGCTGGTTGAGCGTCTGGTCGACGTGGAGCTTCGCCTCAGCCGGCTCGAAGCGCTTGTCTCCGGCAAGAACTACCCCGTCAATGGCCCTCGACGCCCCCAGTCTCGTGGGGTGGCCTGATGGGTACGCAGAAGCACGACGACGTCCCCGAGCCGCAGCCCCCGGAGCGCCGCTCCCCGCCGACGGTCAACGAGATCGTCGAAGAGCTCAAGTCCCTCCCCTTGAACGTCGGCTACAACCGACTCGCGAACGAGCTCTTCAAGACCGGGCCCCTCCCCTGGGACGCGGATGCGAGGGAACGCCGGTGGCGCGACAGCGACGACGCGCGGCTCTTCGCCCTCCTCCAACAGACCATCTCCCTCCAGAAGGAGAAGTTCATGCTGCTCGCATTGACCATCGTCGCCGAGGACAACGCCTACGACCCGCTCGTCGCCATGCTCGACGCCCTCACCTGGGACGGCACTCAGCGCGTAGGGACGCTTCTCAACGCCTATCTCGGTGCGGAGAAGAGCGTATACGTCTCGGAGGTCGAGCGCATCCTGTTCTGCGAGGGCATCGCCCGCGCCTACAACCCGGGCTGCAAGGCCGACTACATGCCTATCCTGTGCGGTGCCGGGGGCATCGGCAAGTCCTCCTTCGCGAGGGGCCTTGCCATGCGCGACGAGTACTTCAGCGACTCCGTGATTAACCTCGGTGACGTCAAGCTCACGGGCGAGCAGAACCGGGGCAAGTGGATCATTGAAATCCCCGAGCTCAACGGCATGTCCGAGCGCTCCGTCGAGAGTGTCAAGGCCGGAATTACCCGCCAGGTCGACGAATTCCGCGGGGCCTACTGCCGGCGGACGGAGGCTTTCCCACGGCGCGTGGTCTTCGTCGGTACCACGAACGAGGCCGACTTCATCCGCGAGCGGACGAGCGGCGCAAGGCGCTTCCTCCCAGTGCTCTGTGGCATCGAGCGCACAGAGAATTCCGTCTTCGACGAGGACTTTCCCGCCGCCGTCCGCCAGGCATGGGCGGAGGCCCGTACCTGGATGAAGACGGGCGACCCCCGCTTCTCAACCATCCTCACACCTGAGATGGAGGCCGAGGCAGCCATGCAGCGCGGACGCTTCGTCGAGGAAGACCCCTGTGTGCAGAAGGTCCTCGCATATCTCCCCGGTAATACCGACCGTCCCATGTGCACGTTCGAGATCCTCGATAAGGCCCTCCACCTTGAGAAGACCAAGGCCAACTGCAAGATGGTCAGCCGCATCCTCTCGTCGCAGTGCCCCGGTTGGGTTCCGGGCAACAAGCGTCTCTGCCCTCCATACGGCAAGCAGCGCTGTTGGGTGTTCCGGGGAATGGATTAGGGCCGATGGGGTGCCACAGCATGCTGCAGCGGCACCCTATCTTCCGCCCTTCACCTGCAAGACCTTGCGGACGGTGCCGAAGGTGCCATGGATTCCAAAACTCTTAACCGAGCTTGGGCACCTTTGGCACCACGCAACCTCCCCGCAGCTAGAACCATCACCGACCAAGACATTCGAGCGAATTGCCGGCACCCGTACGGCACCGGCAGAAAGGAAAACCACGATGGAACTGATCAAGAAAATCAAATCGCGCCTCGACGACCTTCTCGGGACGATCCCCGAGCACAAGGGCGACGCCGTTGGCTCCGTGCTCGCCCATCTGCTGGAGTCCGATCCCGGCCTGAGCTTCGCACGAGCGGCGCGAGCCAGTGAACGCCCGGGCTTCACGCGCATTGTCCGCGCGGGGATCGCCTACTACGCAAAGCCGGAGTACAAGGTCCTGAATCCGTTCAAGGAAGGCGGGAACGGCGTCTACTTCGTCAAGGGCTGCAACGACGACCCCACCGGCATCTTCTTCACCGACGCCTACAACGTCGACAATATGGAGTACAGCGATGCCATCGCGGCCTACCTCTTCGCCTACGGCATCCCCCGCGACGACCTCGTCATGGTGCCCGTCACCTTCTGGCCCAAGACCTACGAGCGTACGCCCGAGAACATCGCCGCCCTCCGCTCCGTCGGCGCGCCCCTCCCGAACGAGGGGATCTGATATGGCCGCCGGCAAAGACCGGTCGAAGGTCATGAGCCTTCGCCTCCCCGACAAGACCTACCGTCGGCTCCACGCCTACGGGGTTTCCAGGGGTCTCAGCGACAGTGCAGCCACGCGCGAGCTCATCACCGCCGGGCTAGCCTCCGACGGGCTCTCGCTCTACTCCACCGAGCTCGGCACCTATCTTCGCGGCGTCATGCAGCCGCTGCTGGAGCAGCTCGACCGCACGCTCGGCGAGCGCAACGCCGAGCAGGAGGACCGCATCGCGCGCGTCGTCCACCGAGCGACACGAGCCTCCATCGTCGCAGCTATCGCGGCGGTCGAGATCGAGAAGGGCACGTTCGAGGGCCTGGGCGGCGTGAGCGCCTCGGACATCTATGCCGCCTACGACAAGCAGGCCGGTCTCATGCAGCGCGGCATGACGCTCTCGGAGGCGAGGGAGCGCCTGTCAGATGGCAAGTCGTAGCAGCCTCGTCGTGAATGCCCACGTGCACCTCTCCGGGTCGCGCGGGCGCTCCGCCGTCATCACCAACAACGTCGAGTACATCGCCACACGCGAGGGAGCCGACAAGTCCGCCACCGTCGACGACCTCAGGCGCTCCGCGCTCGCCAAGAGGATGGGTCTCGTCGGCTACTGCGCCGAGAGACCCGGGTCGACCGCGCTCTTCGACCAGGACGGGGCCATCCCGCTCCGCGCAGCCCGCAGGGAGCTCGAGAAAGCCGATGGCGCGATCGCCACCGTCGTGCTCAGCGTGCGAAGAGACGAGGCGAGCGAGCTCGATCTCGCCTGCAAGGAGGATTGGCAGCGCTTCTGTCGCCGGAACCTCACACCAGCACTCGCCGAGGCGATGGACGTCCCCGAGTCAAGCGTCCGCTGGGTGGCCGCCGAGCACGAGAACCACCCGAGCTCCAAGCACGTGCACGTCATAGCGTGGTCGTCCGACGGCTTGTTCGACTCGCTCATAGCCCGCAGCAGGCTCAATCGGGCAAGAGGGGCGCTTACCGACGCGGCCCTGGCCCCAGCTCTCGCGGCCGAGCACGAGGCTCGCGACCTCGCGAGATCGCGAACAGTCGAAGCCACCCGCCGCGTTCCCGCCGAGGAGATAGACGTCGCGCTGCCGCCGAACGGCCGCATATCCTACGCACACCTCCACCGCTGGCACCCAGATGTCGCCAGGGCGGTCGACACCGCGATTGCGAAAGCCGAGTCAAAGCACCCTGAAATCAAGGAAGCGGGCACCTCCTACCGCGAATCCGTGGAGCGCTGCGCCGGCCTCAAGGGCCTCGAAGGCGTCGCAAGAGACCGTTACGTAAACGACGCCGTTCGCGAACTGCGCGTACGCCAGGGCAACGCCCTGCTGAGAACCATCGCGCCAGACCGAACGACGGCCAACGAGCGGGAACCGATAGCGTCTGCAAGGCTGGACGACGGCCCCGCAACGGAACGCAAGCGCATGAGGACGCTCATCGGCGAAATCCGTGCCTGCGTCACAGGTAAAGACCTGGAGGAGGCGCGGAAAGCCGTCCGCGAGCGGAGGCCCATCCCGGAGAGTTGTCTCCGGCCATGCCCGTCCTACGCGCTCTCCATGGCAAAAGCCCCCGTTGCGGCGGGAAAAGCTCTTGCCAAAGCGCTCGTATCCGCAACGGAAAACTCGAAAGGCAGGAAGGACCTGTCAGACGAGGTCGGGCGAAAAGCCGAGCGCGTGCTCGCAAGAGCATTGGCAGCGGCCATATCGGCCGCGATCAGGGGCGATGCAGCTGGCATCGTGCTGGCACCGGCGAAAACGATAGTGAAGGGAATGATTCTATGAGCAAGCAGAAGAGTTTCAACGTTGACGAGGCCGCGCACTTCAAGCGCTGTGTCGCCACCAGCGCGGCCGTCGGGGTCGCGATCGCACTCGTGCCGTTGCCCGCAATATGGCGCTGGCTGAGGGCATGGGTTGTCGGCACGGCAGCGACACTCGCCAGCTTCGGCACAGCTATGGTGCCCAAACTCCCCGAGACCGTGCTCCAAAACCCGCTCGAAGCCCTGCCGGAGCTGATCGGGGACGACACCTTCCTCGCGGGATGCGCGACAATCCTCGTCCTCTCAATAGCCGCCGGTATCTGGAGCCACCTCGACTGGTCCCGTTGGCTCCACGACGGGACCTGGGTCGGCGGACGTCGCGCGCCAGGCGCACCCATCCACGGCGACGCAAGGCTCATCTCAGCACACGGTGAGCTAAAGCGCAGAAGCGAATCATGGCAGGAAGGCAAAAGGCCCTCAGGCGGCACACTGGTCGTGGGCGAGGTCGGAAAGAGCATCAGGCTCATCGACTCGGTCCACGCCTGCATCCTCGCCGAGAGTGGCGAGGGCAAGAGTCGCCGTATCGCGATCATGTCCGCCATGGCAAACTTCGAGCAGGGTCGCTCGATCGTGATCAACGACATCAAGGGCGAGCTCAGGGCCTACCTTGAGCCAGCGTTCGAGAAGGCGGGCACGCACCGCATCGTCGACGTTATGTTCGACGCGCCCGCGTCCTCAGTACGATTCAATCCGCTCGAAAGGGCAAAAGAGGCCTTTAGGGCGGAGGGGGCCGGCGGCTGTGCGAGGGAGCTGCGCGAGCTCGCGCGCTGCATCGTACCCTCACCGTCGAAAGGCCAGCCATTCTTCTACGACGGCGCTCGAAACCTCTTCGTCGGCATCTCCCTCACCCTCATCGAGAACGCCTCCATTCCGGAAGACGAGAAGACCGTCATGTCCGTCGCGGCCGCGATCTCGCCCTTGGGCGACCAGGGCCCGCTCGACCGCATCGCCGCCCTGGCAGCATCCCTGCCCGCTAGAGACCCCGCGCTCCCCTTCCTCGGCGGACTCAACGGCGAGCACGGGGGCGGGCCCGGCATCGTCTCGACCTTGAGCAACTGCCTCACCGAATACGTCGATGGCAACGTGGCCCGGATGCTCCACGATGACGAGTGCGGTCTCGGGGGCATCGGCGAGGAACCCACGGTGGTCTTCATCTCATCGTCCTCGGCAACGGGCAACTACAAGCGACTCGTCCAGACGTTCGTTTCGCAAGCGCTCTCGGCGCTGCGCTCCTGCGCTGCGGGCCATGCCGGACGCTGCCCCGTCGAGACCGTCCTCCTCCTCGACGAGGCGGCCTCCCTCGGCCGCAACGAGAGGATCGTCCAGGACCTGGGAGAGATGCGCTCGGAGGGCATCCACGTCCTCTGGTTCTGCCAGTCGCTCCTCCAGCTCCAGTCCGTCTCCGGCTACAGCCAAGAAGAGGCCGAGACGATACTCGACCTCCTCAAGGACAAGGTCGTTCTCTCCTGCTCCAACCTGGACACCGCACGCAAGCTCTCGGAGTCGATGGGCTCCTACACAGCGATCGCACAGTCCACGAGCCGAACGAAGGGAACGAACACCGGGTCGACGGGCACGAGCGAGGGGCTCGTGCGCAGGCCGCTCATCACGCCCGACGAGCTCCAGCGTTGGACCGGCCGCGAGACGGGAGCCCTCGTTATCCACGACGGCGTGCCGATGGCCTTTCCCAGCAGAGACGTCACCGAGACTTTCGTGGGAACCATGCTCGGGATGACGTCGCCCGATGCCGAGCGGGCGCTCATGGAGCAATCGACCGCTCGTCGTAAGGTCAGGAACGGGACGGTCCCGGAGGTTTGGCAGGGCCCGACCGCCCCCGATGCCACGGCGGCAGCGCCAACGAAGCCGAAAACGGTCGCAGGTTACGTTCCCGAGGGCTTCTAGCCGTGTAATCGCCCATACCCAGCGGAAATGTCCCGATCGATTACACGCCCGCGCCTGCGCACTTCACGCGGGCGCGGGCGTTTTTCATGCTTGGCACAGCTATCTACCTGCACCTTCGAACTCGGCTCGCCGAGTTGCGCCGTTCGCCTTCGGCGAAACGTAGTGGAGCCTTATCCTGCACCGCCGCCCGCGGCGGAAAAACAGCGGGGCGAGGGTCCCTGCGCCTCGCCCCGCTTCTGCGTGTCCAGCCGGGCCGGCGTCAGCGGCCGCGCCTCCCATAAAGCCTCGCGAGGACGGCGCCCACCCTGTCTGCGTCGGCACTGAGGGCGCTCGCCATCTCCTCGCCGATGAGCTGATGGTCGCAGTCCTCGTGCCCGCTGACCGTCCCCACCTCGGCCCAGAAGTAGAGGTGGCGCCTGACCTCCTCGAGGGTGTCCAGGTCCTCCAGGTCCTCCGGGTCCATACGGGTCTCCTTCCCCTAGGCGGGGCGGGCCCGCCCCGCCCCCATGCCCACAGTGTGCCCCGGCCGGCGCTCGCGCCGGCCGGGGCGTCGGCGTCAGCCCGCGGGCAGCGGCCCCGCCTCGGAGAGCAGCGAGCGCGCGGTGCCCTCCGCGTCCTCGAGCGCGTCCATCGCCGCGGCCGAGAGACACGCGAGAGGGTAAAGGCAATGGCCCGAGCGCACGGAGGCAGGCGCGACCCGCAGGACCCCCTGCTCCTCCAGCGCGCCCACGAGGAGGGCGGGGTTGTTGTTGGTGTCCACCACGACGTGGCCCGGGCAGGCGCACCACCTGGCGGCGGCGGGGTCGCAAGGGAGGTTCACCGTAAGGACGCCGTACTCCTCCAGGTACCCGTCCTCGCGGGGGTCGGTCGCGTCCAGCATAACGAGCGCGAGGTTGCCGCCCGCGGCGTAGGCGTCGCGGTAGACCGCGAGCCTACGCCTCTCGCCTCGGTGCTCGAACTCGAAGGAGAGCATCCCTACCTCCCCTCGATGCGGCTCGCCGGGGCGGGCGAGAAGCGCTCGCCGCGCTCGATGGCCCCGAAGCCCTTGGAGCGGTTGAGGCCCTCCATCTCGGGGATGGAGAAGTAGCCCCATTCCTCGGCGAGCCCGCGCACGAGGCCGAACGCCTCGCCGGTCGCCGGGTCGTACTCGGTGAGCCACCAGTCCCACCCGCTCACGCATGAGAAGTAGTGGACGAAAACGGTCGGGTCGTCGGCGCCGTCCTGCGCGTACAGCGCCGGCAGCCCCTTGGCGATTTCCTCGGTCATGAGTGCTTGCATGTCTTCCTCCGTTCCGGGCGCGTGGCCCTTAGAATCTCGAGCCCTTGCGGGCAAAGCGAATGGCGACGCCGCGCGTCGTCGTTCGCTTTGCTCCCCGCAAAGCCGCGCCGGAGCGAAGAGGGGTCAAGGGAGGTCCGCGAGACCTCCACCAATCGGAGCGAAGCGTAGATTTGTGCGGGGTCTCGTGGGCCCCCTTTACGCCTCGCAGCGGAGGCGCCACCCGGCCGCAGAGCACGAGGACGCAACCGGCGCATGCCGTAAGGGCTGCTCGAAAGGCCGCTCAGGTTCCGATGGCTCCCCCTATGAGAAGCGCGTCGACGCCAAGGGGCGCGTGCTGAGCGACAAGAGCATCGCGGAGGAGGTGCCGTTCGAGATTCCCGGCGGATGGACATGGACGAGAATCGGCGCGCTCTTTGAAATGAAGGCCGGTAAGAATATCAAGGCAGCCGAGATTTCTGAAGTGGCGGACGACAAGGCCCTGTATCGCTGTTATGGAGGCAATGGAGTCCGTGGGTACGTTTCACGTTTCAACAATGAGGGGGATTTTCCAATAATCGGGCGCCAAGGTGCTCTTTGCGGAAATGTCCAACGAGCAACCGGTAGGTTCTATGCGACTGAGCATGCAGTTGTAACTACCTGTCCATCCGAAGTTAGCGTTGCTTGGGCATGCCTATTTCTTAGGGCGCTCGACCTGAATCAATATGCGACCGCGACCGCTCAACCCGGTTTGGCCGTCTCTAAGATTACCGAGGTTTTGATCCCCCTCCCTCCCCTGGCCGAGCAGCGCCGCATCGTCGAACGCGTCAACGAGCTCATGCCCCTCGTCGAGGAGTACGGCGAGCTCGAGGACGCCCGCGAGGAGCTCGACGCCGCGCTGCCCGGGCGCCTGCGCAGATCCGTGCTTCAGGAGGCCGTGCAGGGCAAACTTGTATCGCAGGACCCCGACGACGAGCCCGTTGGCGTCTTGCTTGAGCGCATCCGTGAACAGCGCAGGCAGCTTATAAACGAGAAGAAGATGAAGCTCCCCAAGGGCGGCGAGTCCGTCATCTACACCGCTTCCGATGGCCGCCGCTATGAGAAGCGCGTCGACGCCAGGGGCCGCGAGTCCGAGCCCGTCTGCATCGAGGACGAGATCCCCTTCGACATCCCGGAGAGCTGGGCGTGGGCGAGGCTGGAGAGCGTGACCTCGTACATCCAGAGGGGCAAGTCGCCCAAGTACTCGATGGTCGAGAAATACCCCGTGGTTGCCCAGAAATGCAACCAATGGGCAGGTTTCTCCCTTGAGAAGGCGAAGTTCGTCGACCCCGACACCGTAGAGAAGTACGACGATGATCGCATCCTCAGGGACGGGGACCTCCTCTGGAACTCCACCGGGCTGGGCACGCTGGGACGCATGGCCGTTTACGACTCGAAGAAGAACAAGTACGGCTGGGCCGTTGCGGACAGCCACGTGACGGTCATACGGACACACGAGGACTGGCTCTGCTTCGCGTACGCCTTCGCGTACTTCGCCGGGCCATCGGTCCAGTCCGTCATCGAGGACCAGGCGAGCGGCAGCACGAAGCAGAGGGAACTTTCGCAAGAAACGGTAAAGCAGTATCTCGTCCCCCTCCCGCCCCTGGCCGAGCAGCGTCGCATCGTCGAGCGCGTGGAAGAGGTGCTCTCACAACTAATCTAAACTGTAGTTTCATGGCATCAACGAAGGGGGATGTCATGGAACAGTTCGCTAGTTATTTGTTGTTTAGAGGCTTTTCGAAAAAAACCGTAGACTCCTATACGTTTGCCGCAAGACAGCTCAGATCAAGATGCCAGTACTTAACGGACCAGTCGCTCCTAGAGCACAAGGAGTGGCTGGTCGCCTCTTTTGCGCCAAAGACCGCAAACAATCGCATCGGGGCTATTAACGCGTATTTGGACTATCTCGGCTACGAAGGTCTGCGGTTAAAAGGAGTCCGCGTCCAACAGAAGCCGTTCTTGGACAAGGTAATCAGCAACGAGCAATACGGCATCATCCGGCGCGGTCTTGAACGCGATGGGGACTGGTATTGGAATCTCGTTGTCCGGTATTTGGCGTGTACGGGAGCCCGCGTGAGCGAGCTGCGTAAGTTCACCATTGCACATGTGCGCAATGGTTACATGGACATTCTTTCCAAAGGCCAGAAGCTGCGCCGTATTTGGATACCACGGGAGCTTCAAGATCATACGCTTGAGCTGTGCTTGAGCAAATCGGGTGACGACCCACTGTTTCCGGGCCCGTCGGGCGATGCTATTTCGCAGAGGGGCATAGCCTTGGGACTAAAGCGAATCGCAGTCCGCTACGGAGTTGATCCGGATGTCGTTTATCCGCACTCCTTCAGGCACCTCTTTGCAAAGAACTTCATAGCCCGAGACCCCGACATCGCTTTTCTAGCCGATCTCATGGGGCACGAAAGCATCGAGACGACCCGCATATACCTGCGGCGCACTGCTAGCGAGCAGCGCGCCGCAGTTGATAGGACTATTGACTGGTAATCAGAGCCAATATTGCATTGGCGGTCGTCACGATACGAACTTGCTCTTGAAGGGGAGGGAAGGGAACAAGTGCGTGGAGCAGGGTCGAGCGCTCTATCCCCGGAATAACCCCCTTCGCCTGAGATTTGATGGCTTCGACCATGCAGCCAAGGAACACGGTGATGTAGGGCAATGTCTGCTTTTTAGATGGCATTATCGACATGATCTGGCGAGCGATGTGTGCCTGGTCAAACGAATTTAGCGCCATCTCACCCACTGTGCCTTTACATGTAAATAAAAGCTCGCCGCGACGGCTTATCCGACTCACTTCTTCCGTCCAGCGATTCTCAATCAATGAGCCGTGTTTGAAATTAGAAGCCCCGGTGAGATAAGGGACTCCTTTCCCCAAATCGTTATATTGGGCTGGCTTTAGGTCTGTTCCCGACAGCAGGGTAATTAAACTTTCCAGCCTCGCCCACGCCCAGCTCTCCGGGATGTCGAAGGGGATCTCGTCCTCGATGCAGACGGGCTCGGACTCGCGGCCCCTGGCGTCGACGCGCTTCTCATAGCGGCGGCCATCGGAACCGGCGAAGACGACGGACTCGCCGCCCTTGGGGGCCTTCATCTTCTTCTCGGCCACAAGCTGGCGGCGCTGCTCGCGGATGCGCTCAAGCAACTCGCTCGCGGGCTCGTCGGAGGGATCCTGCGGCACGAGCTTGCCCCGCACGGCCATCTGCAGCACCGACTTGCGCAGACGGCCGGGCAGGGCGGCGTCCAGCGCCTCGCGGGCGTCCTCGAGCTCGCCGTACTCCTCGACGAGGGGCATGAGCTCGTTGACGCGTTCGACGATGCGGCGCTGCTCGGCGAGGGGCGGGAGGGGGACGAGCAACCTCTTAACCATGGAGACGTTGATGTGCTTAACACCGGTGCCAACGTTGGCTACAAGGTAAAGGTCCCATGCATAGGGTGAAGAAAGAACGACTTGACAATATTTGTTGAGAAGGAGCTTGGGATTGGAGCTCAACAGCATTACGCGTTGGCCAAGACATACACATTCTGAATCGAGGATTACGGACCTGCCGATGGATCCTTCGCGAGAAAAGACGATGTCTCCAGGTCTTGGGACATATCTTCCGGTGCGCCTCCTGTAGCTTTCCTCGGATAGATTTCTGAGATCCGTAAGATTCCAATTGTCATCCATGCAGTTGGTGTCAATTGCGGTAAAACCTGTTGCGGCTGCAAGGTACTGTGGAGTTGAGTGCGGGCAATCAACAACGTTCTTGCAGCAGTCCTCCAACCTCGCCCAGGTCCAGTTTCCTGGAATCCCGAACGGCACCTCCTCCGCGATGCTCTTGTCGCTCAGCACGCGCCCCTTGGCGTCGACGCGCTTCTCATAGGGGGAGCCATCGGAACCGGTATAGATAATGCTCTCGCCGCCCTTGGGGAACTTGACCTTCCCCTCAACGATGAGCTTGTGCCTCTCCTCACGAATACGCTCGAGCAAAACACTTGCTGGCTCGTCATAGGGGTCCTGAGGCACGAGTTTGCCCTCGACCGCCATCTGGAGGATTGAGTTCTTGAGGTCCTTTGCCTTCATCTACGCCTCAATTCCGAGAATCTCGCAGATCTGGGCAAGCTTCTGGTCAATCTCGGCGTCAAGCCTGGCACGCTCCGCCTTGTAGCTCCTGATGAGCTCGTCGGGCGGCAGGATTTCCTCCTCCTCGTGTGGGTAGCCGCACAGGTCGAAGTTGAAGCCACCGTCGCGCAGCTCATCAACGGTGTAGAACCTGGCCTTCGGGTTTCCGTCCTCAACGATCTCCCAGCGGTTCTCCCACCATTCTTTCACGGGCGCAAAGTGATCCGATTTGATGGGCTTGGTCTTAGAGAAGTGCTTGTAACCCTCGGGCATATCCATGCGATAGAACCAGACGCCTTCGGAAGGTGTGGTGTTGTCGAAGAACAGGACGTTGGTGGTGATGGGCGTATAGGGAGCAAACACGCTCTGCGGAAGACGCAGGACGGTGTGCAGGTTCATCTCCTCCAACAAGCGCCGCTTGATCTCGGTCTTGGCGCCGTCCTGGCCGAACAGGAAACCGTCCGGGATGATAACAGCGGCGCGACCGTTTCTCTTAAGACGGTAGAGGATGAGAGCTAAGAACAGGTCAGCGGTCTCGGAGCTGCGAAGCGCGGCCGGGAAGTTGTTCTGAACAGAAGCGCTCTCGGAGCCTCCGTAGGGAGGGTTCATGAGCACGACATCAAACTGACCGTCGGGCTTGTGTCGCCACTCGCGGACGTCCTTCTCGAGGGAGTTGTCATGGAACACCTGCGGGTTATCGATGTCATGCAGAAGCATGTTGGTCACGCAGAGAAGGTAGGGAAGCTGCTTTTTCTCGATACCGTAGATTGATTTTGCGTAGAGCTCGCGGTCGGCCGGAGTCTGCACTTGAGCGTCGAGGATTTTGAGCGCGCTCGTAAGGAAGCCGCCGGTACCGCACGCGAAGTCGGCCACGGTCTCGCCGAGTTTAGGCGCAAGTGCCTGGGCCATGAAGTCGGTAACGGCGCGCGGGGTATAGAACTCGCCGGCGTTGCCCGCCGACTGCAGATCTTTAAGGATGGTCTCGTAGATCTCACCGAAGGCATGGCGTTCCTTGTACTCGGTGAAGTCGACGGCGCCGTCGATCTCGTTGACGACCTGGCGCAGCAGGATGCCGTCCTTCATGTAGTTGTTAGCGTCGGTGAAGGCCGCCTTCACGACGGCGTGGCGCAGCGGCGCGTCTGGCGCGAGCTCGAGGCTCTCAAGGGTCTTGAACAGGTCATTGTTTACGAAGTCAAGCAGCTCGTCGCCAGTAAGCGCCTTGCCGTCCATGTTGTCGTGCGCCCAGCTGTGCCAGCGCAGGCGCTCGGGGATGATGGACCTATAGGAGTCGTCGTGGAACTCCCACTCTTGCTCCTTGGCGTCGTATATCTTGAGGAAGAACAGCCACGTCATCTGTTCGATGCGTTGGGCATCGCCGTTGATACCGGCGTCCTTGCGCATGATGTTCTGAAGGGTCTTTACGAGAGATCCCAGCGCCATTTGCTACCGTTGCCTTTCTTTACGCGACGTAGAGCTCGTCCTCGAGCCTCTGCGCCGCCTGGATGTACTGTTGCTTGCCTCCGAACGCGGCGACGATCTTCATGGGGTTGCCAAAGCGCCGAAACTCCTCGAGGTCAAGGACGTGGGTGTCGTCCAGGTCGACGAGGTTTGACGTCGCGTACTTGTCGAGCAGGGCCTCGAGGACCTCACGGGCCACCCCGGCGTACTCATAGAGCACGCCCTTCTTCTTGACGTTGTTGGCCCTCTCGCTCCGCGTGAGGGGCCTCTGGTCGTAGGCGATGTGGCAGATGAGATCGAAGTCGCTCATCTGCTCCTGCCCCGATTCGCGGCGGAGTTCGTCGAGGAACACGCCGTGGGCGCGCAGCTCGTCGATGATGGCCTGTTTCTTGTGCTCCGAGTTCCACGCCGCGAGGAAGTGGTCCAGGGTGTCGAACTCTCCCAGGATGTTCTTGCGGGTGTAGTCTTTCAGGCTCTCGGTCACGAGCTGCCCGTCAGAGGAGTAGTACTGAACAATCTCGGAGACGACGTAGACGTCGGCGCCGTGCACGTGGTACTTGATATGGCCCGGAGGGTCGTCCGGTGGGTCGACGGGCGACCATTCCGGGCCGGGCGGGTCGACGATGACGCCAGGGTCGTCCCCCGTGCCGGGATTCGTCGGGTCGTCTTCCGGAGGCGTCATAGGTCCGTCCTCGGGGGGATCGAAGATGACGACTGGTTCGCCGTCGAAGTCCGGATCGGCGAACAGGCGCGACGCGTCGCGGAAGTCCAGGATGGTGAAGTAGCGCTTGCCGTAGTCCTCACAGATTCGCGTGCCTCGCCCGATAATCTGCTTGAACTCGGTCATGCCATGCCCGCCGAACTTGTTGTCCAGGACGATGACCTTGCAGGTCTTGCAGTTGACGCCGGTGGTGAGGAGCTTAGACGTGGTGACGATGGTCGGGAACTTCTCGTCCGGGTCGATGAAGTTGTCGAGCTGCGCCTTGCCTTCCTTGTCATCGCCCGTGATCTTCATAATGTAGGTCGGGTGGTCCTTCACGATGTCGGCGTTCTCGTTCACGAGTGCGCGGCGCATGTTCTCCGCATGCTCGATGTCTACGCAGAAGACAATGGTCTTCGAGTAGCGGTCGGTCTCCTTGAGGAACTGGGTGACCTTCTTGGCCACCTGCTCGTAGCGCTCCTTGATGACGATCTCGCTGTCGAAATCCTGCTTCTCGAAGACGCGCTTGGGCAGAACCTCACCGCGGTCGTCCTTGGCGCCCTCCTCAGTGCGATACCCGTTGACGTCAACGCTCAGCTTGGGGCGGATGACCTTGTAGGGTGCCAAGAAACCGTCCTCTATTCCCTGCTTGAGCGAGTAGGTATAGACGGGTTCCCCGAAGTAGGTGATGTTGGAAACGTCCTCAGTCTCCTTAGGCGTGGCCGTCATGCCGATCTGGATGGCGCCGCTGAAGTACTCGAGCACCTTACGCCAGGCGGAGTCCTCCGCCGCGCTGCCGCGATGGCACTCGTCCACGATGATGAGGTCGAAGAACTCGCGGTCGAATGCACGGAATATCTCCTCGCCGTCCTCCCCAACGAGCTGCTGATAGAGGGAGAAGTAGACCTCAAACGCCGAATCGAGCTTTCGACCAGTCACCTTGGTCGTGACCTTCTTGAGCGGCTTGAAGTCCCCGTCGATGGTCTGATCAACGAGGATGTTCCGGTCGGCCAGATAGAGGACCTTGCGGACCTCGGTCGACTGGCGCAGGCGGTGCACGATCTGAAAGGCGGTGAACGTCTTGCCCGTTCCCGTGGCCATGACGAGGAGGATTCGGTCCTTACCTTGCGCTACGGCCTCGAGGGTGCGGTTGATGGCGATGCACTGGTAGTAGCGCGGTCGGTTGCCGCCGCGCTCCTGGTAATAGGGAGCGGTAACGATCTCCTGACTGTGCGGGTTCTCGAGGCCTTTGGCTTTTGAGTAGCGCGCCCAGAGCTCGGCCGGAGATGGAAACTCGTCCATGGCAAGATCTCGTTCCTTGCCCGTAAGGAAATCATGTTCCACGAAGCCCTTGCCGTTGGAACTGTAGGCAAATGGAACATCGAGGGCCTCGGCGTAACCCATGCCCTGTTGAAGGCCAGCGTCGACGGTGTGGTCGGTATCCTTGGCCTCAACAATGGCAATAGGGATGTTCGGCGCATACATAAGAAGATAGTCGGCCTTCTTCTTGTCCCTGCGCGTGACCATGCTCCCTCGGACGACGATTTCGCCATCCGTGAAGTAGTACTCGGTGAAGACCTGGCTGTCGCGATCCCATGACTTCATGATCACGGGGTCTATCAGCTTCAGCCGTGTGTCAGATTCATTCATAAGTCTCAAAACTCCTAAGCGCGGCAGGACGAAGACCGCTTGTGGGAATTCGTTACTTTTATCATCGCAAGGCAGTCAAGCAGTCGCTTGAAGGCATCGCAGAGAGTAAATGAAAAGCCGAGGTAAAGGGCAACTTTCTGACACCGTGAGTACCGAGAAATCGACCCTCAAAATGCCGTGAGTACAATTTGAGTACCAAATTGCGCGGTCCTTCGCCTACAACAGCAATCGGCTGGTCAGCATCAATTCGCTAAAGATTGATGGAGCGGTTTGACGAATTGGAATCGAGCCAAAACATACCGTCAAACAATAATCCCAGCTAAACAGCTTGAGAGGTTGTTCCAATGGCTTGTTTGTACAACGTACACGAGAGCGAACAACAGCCCACCGCATACAGATAAAAAACGAGGGAGGCCGCTTCCGGCCTCCCTCGCAAAGGGTCTCTGCTTATTCCCACTCAGTAATTAAATTGTGCATTTCCATGGTCTCTCGTCTACGTGGTGTACTGCCGCCTCCCCATTAACCAAAATCAACCGAATCTTCGACGCCCGAATGAACTCAAAAATGAACTCAACGTGGTCGCTTCTTCTCCTATATCCCAACAAGGCTGTTCTCATCGAGCAGGAAGTCGAACACGCTCATCGTGACCACGCCCCGCTCGTCACGCAGGGGCTTCACCACGTCGCGCACAAGCACAACCTTCTTAAAGCTGTCATTGATGCCGAGCAGGGAGGCCTTCTCCTGTGCGGCCTTCTCGGGAGTCCTCATCTCCAACGCCGATTGGATGTAGACGCGGTCGGAGCCCCTGTTAGCAACGAAGTCCACCTCGAGCTGCCTGCGAACGTCCCTACCCTCCTCGCGAACACGTTTCTCGACCACGCCGACGTCCACCGAGTACCCACGCGCTCGGAGCTCGTTGTAGACAACGTTCTCCATGATGTGGCCCTCCTCGACCTGACGGAAGCCGAGCCGCGCGTTTCGGAGCCCGACGTCCTCGAAGTAGTATTTCAGGGGGCTGCCGATGTAGCCCCTCCCCTTCACGTCGTAGCGCCGCGCCTCCTCGATGACGAAGGCGTCCTCGAGGTAGCCTATATAGCTGGAGATCGTGTTCGAGGAGATCTTGGAATGGAGCACGCTCCTGAACGTGTTCTCGAGTTTACTTGGGTTCGTGAGCGTCCCGATACCGGAGGCGAGCACGTTCACGAGGTCATCAAGCTCATCCCGCTTCCTTATCTCGTGCCTCTCCACGACGTCCTTCAGATACGTCTCCTCAAAGAGCCGCTCGAGATACCGCGCCTTTTGCTCGTCCGTGCGCATCGAAAGCGTGAGCGGCATGCCGCCGTACACCGTGTACTCGGCCCAGCCTTGGTAGCGATCGCCATCGAAGCCCTGTATGAACTCGGAGAAGGACAGCGGTCGCACGCGGACCTCGTCCCCGCGCCCCCGGAACTCCGTCATGACGTCACGCGAGAGGAGCTTCGAGTTGCTCCCCGTCACGTACACGTCGACGTTGCGCATGCGCAGGAGCCCGTTGAGCACGCCGTAGAGCCGGGGTGGGACGTCCGGGTTCTTGAGCTCCTCGCGCGAGATGGCATACTGGACCTCGTCGAGAAAGACATAGTACTGCTCGCGCCCACTCGCGATTTTCGAGCGCAGGTACGCGGACAGCGCGGCGGGGTCGCGGAGCGCGGCGTTCTCCTCGACGTCGAGCGCGACCTCGATGATGTGCTCGTCATCGACGCCCTCCGAGCGCAGGTAGTCGCCGAAGAGGTTGAAGAGCAGATACGTCTTCCCGCAGCGACGGATGCCCGTGACCACCTTAACCATATCGTTGTGCATGCGGTCGATGAGCCTGTTGAGATATCGGTCCCGCCTGATTTCCATGTGTGCCTCGCCTTGATTCCCGATCGACTTCTATTGAGCAATTTTGCCGCATGCGGCATTTTTTCTCAATAGAAGGAGATGGATCCTAGGAATCAACACGCACCAACGTGTCGAGAACGCCAAGAGCCCCTTCATTGATTTGCAGAATTGGAGCTGCCAAGCAGCGTATCAACATCATTGATGAACAGTTTGAGTAGGTCGCCCTTTTTCAGACCTCTACCCTGCCCCATATCCCGCCGTAGTTGGATTAGCACTTTCTCCATAGCAAAGAGAAGCTCGGAGGCAGACGGCTGCTTTCCGACGGTCGCCAGCCTCCATTCATCCCATAGACGAATGGCTTTGGAAGATCCCCACAAAGTCAGCGACTGGTTAAAGTCATTCATGTCGCTTAGCATTTCGTCTGCACCATATTGTTCCTTCTTCTTTGATTTCATGAGCATTTTGTACACTATTTCAATTAGCTTTTCGTACGCTTGCGCCCTATGCTCTCGTAAGTACTCACTGTTTCTTTGACGGTAAGCTAGGTAATTATTTGCAATACCACCCCCGATAACGGTTACTATAGAAACGCAGCCGGTAATCAATGCGACAACTATAGCGACATCAATAGTGGATAGAGTGGAAAAAAGCGCAGCTATTGAAGCTGACACGAAATTAATGATGGCAGAAGAAGCTACAACGAAAATTGCCACCAAGACTGCAAACACGAGAAGTCCCTTGAATATTGCCCCGATTGTTTGCCCTTGCGAATCCTTAGACATGTTTCCTCCAAGACACCTCTTCGCACCATAATTCAGCAAGAGAAAAAAGCCCACACACGCTCTTGTCTAAACGGTGCACCATCATTTCATCGGAATATAAGAACGATCGCGTTCCATGTGCTTACTCTGAAGCTCAACCCATATTATGCAGGCTGATTCCTATAGCCAGATTATCGATTCATCGCGCATATAGATGAAGTCAGTTGAGCTCCTGCTTGGCTTCTTATCCCTTGGCATAATGCGATTTGATTTCTAAAGCCGATTTGATTGCGGCATCCTCTATACGTTTTTCTCGATCCAACTCTCGAATCATCTCGTTCACTGCATCATTCGTAAAACGATCGCATAAATCTTCTAGCACCCTCTCATCTAAGCTGTGAATATTCATATGCATGTCGCTGAAGATGTTTCGAAATGAAATAGGCTTCAGTGTAGTCACGTCGAGATAATGGTTAAGAGCTACAAGCGCTTTTTCTATTTCCCCGCAGCAATAATACGCCTTAAACAACAGCGAGTACTTTTGAAATACGTCCACCTTTCTCATCAGCCTCAATGCACAAATACAGCGCCGATACTCTCCCGCATAATAATGTTTCCTTGCTTTTGCAATTCTAAAATCGCTTACGACATAATTGTTGATTGTTCGATCGATCCTGCGATATGAAATAGCTTTATTCTGCAACGCTAAATAAAGCTGACTTAGTTCGAGGAAATTATCTGCCATGTAAGCCAGCGTTGGATTAACAGGGCGGAACACCTTGCCGGCAATGACCATTTCCGCATTCTCTTCGTATGAATAAACGCAGACCTTCGTCGCTATCTTCTTCAGAAGCAGAATTTCCTCGGCGGTCATAAAAGCATGGTAGGCGGCACAACGATCGATTTGCTTGCATAGCTTATCCCTGCAAGTAGCTAACTTATCTCCAATAGGTAGAAGCCTGTCACCCATCTCATCGTACTTGTAGGTATTATTCAGGCATTTGTTTTGCAGCCAAAGGTTGAAATCTTCTGTCGTCGCCTCACCAGCCTCCACCTTCTCAAACGAAAACCTCCATCCGTTTTCGTTAATCTCAAGTCCCACTTGGATAAAACGCATTAGACTCAGCAGAATCTCGTATATATCGAATTCGACTTTTGGCCTCACCTTTCTCCATCTTCTGCCATCAGTCGCAGCGGAAAACACCACTGATGCAATCAGCGAAGTCACTATTGAGATTAACACTGAAATAATCAAGTCACCCATCTTCCCCCGATCGCTCGCACAATGTCCTGAAGATAACAATCTTACGTTACCCACAGTCCCAACAACTCCCTTTGGTTCCTCGCGCGCGTGACGGCGAGCACGAGACCTTCCTCATCGATGTGGTAGATGAGCAGTAATCCCACCTCGGTGTGGTACCCACGGTACGTCCCGCCCAGAAAGTGGTCATGTGTCGCTTCTGGCAGCCCTCCGTGCGCATGAGCGCTTCGAACTTCGCCGCGAACCTCAGCTCCATTATGGCCTAGTCCTCGTCGAACGCGACCATGGCCTCCTTCACCGTGCGGTAGGGGCCGGAGAGGTTCCTGCCCGCCGCCACGTCATCCACCACGGCGAGCGTCTCGGGACTGAATATGCAGGGATTCGAGGGGTCGAATGGGAACCCGCCCAGGTGGCTGAACGCGGAGTCGAATATACGGATGGCGTTGCTCGGGGAGGCACCAATCTCGTCGCAGACAGCAGTGAAGCGCCCCTTTTCGTCCTTGCGGAGCTTGACGGAGATGGGCTCAGTTGCAGCCGCAAAGGCCACAGCGGCTCCTATCACACAGTTGTACTTTGTCTGACATTGCATGCCCGTTGTTGCCACATCTCCGCAATGCAAATAGTCGATGTGATAAAGTCAACCCATTGTGAAAAGCCAGATGGCTTTTTGCGGTCGCGGGCGCCTGCGCCTTCGGCCGCATTTTTCTTGCGGCATCCGCACTCTCTTGCTTGCACTATCCTTCGAGCTGAGTAAGCAGGAGTCTGTAGAAGTCACTTTCTACTAGTCCGCCTCCGGCGAGACGCCCGCCCACACCAGCCCGAACGTCCGCCCCTCCCCAATCAGCTCCGTCACGTTCTCGTGCACGATGCCGCCGCGGTGCTGGATGGGGTCGCTGCGCGTGATGACGAACTTGGGCCAGTTGTCCCGTATCTGCTCGAGCGGGCGGTACTCGCGGTCCTCGGTCTCGCGGCTGTTCATGATGGTCATCGCCACCTGCACGTAGGCGTACTCCATCTCGGGCGAGCGCATGATGAAGTCGCACTCGAGCTTGCCGATGCGCCCCACGCTCACCTCGTAACCTAGGCTCTTCGCGTAGCAATAGACGATGTTCTCCAGCACCGGCCCGTAGTTGATGCGGTTGTCCGTGTTCAGCGCAAAGTAGAAGCTCAAATCGGCAAGATAGTACTTCTGCTCGCCCTGAAGCGACTTGCGCGACTTCATGTCGAAGCGCGTGCACTTGCTGATGATTTTGGCATCCTCGAGTATCTGAAGGTAGCGGTTGAGCGTCTCGCGCTTGGTGCGGACGCCCTGCCGTTCGAGGTCGGATTGGATGTTCGTCAGCGAGGTCGTTGCACCGAAGTTGTTGATGACGTAGTCGCGCACCTGATTGAAGACCGAGACGTTCTTCACCTTCACGCGCCGGCGGATGTCCTTCTCGAAGATCTCCTTGATTACGGAGCTCACGTAAGCGCGCTTGTCCGCCATCTTGGGGTAGTCGAGCGCCTTGGGGAAGCCGCCCTCGAGGATGTAGCGGTCAAGCTCGGCCACAGGGTTGGGGTCGACCGCCTGCCCTAGGAAGCGCTTCATCTCGCGGTACTCCTTGAAGCTGAGCGTCTGCACCTCGAACTCGACGTAGCGCCCCGTCAGCTTGGTGGCGAGCTCTCCGGAGAGCAGGTAGGAGTTCGACCCGGTGATGAAGATGGAGAATCCGCCCTCGGCGCGGAACTCGTTCACCACCTCCTCGAAGCCCTCGACGTTCTGGATCTCATCGATGAAGAGGTACTTCATGCCGTCAATCTTGAGCGCGGGCTCGATCAGCGCCTCGAGCTGGTCCGGCGTCTTCACCGAGCGGAAGCCGTATCGGTCGAGGTCGAGGTAGATGATGTGATCCTCCCGCACCCCCGTGGCCCTGAGCTCCTCGGCGACGGTCTGCATGAGGCATGACTTGCCGCACCGGCGGACTCCGGTGAGGACCTTGATCACGCCGTCGTCGTGGTAGAACCCGCGGATCTTCTCGAGATAGTCCTCGCGCTCGAACAAACGCATACTGGCCCCAATCTTTCGACTGGAGCCAGTATAGCAAATATCGCGTTTATCGGGGTATTTCTAGCAGAAATGACGATTTATACCCCCATAACTACCGAATTTCCTACTCCCACTCGATCGTCGCGGGCGGCTTGCTCGTAATGTCGTACGCCACGCGGTTCACGCCCGGCACCTCGGCCACGATGCGGCCGGAGATGCGCGCAAGCACCTCGTAGGGCAGCTTGGCCCAGTCAGCCGTCATGGCGTCGGAGCTCTCCACCGCGCGCAGGATGATCGGCCGCGCGTAGGTGCGCTCGTCGCCCATGACGCCCACGGACTTGATGTCCGGGAGCACGGCGAAGTACTGCCAGCAGGAATGCTCGCTGTTGCGCTCGCCCGTCACCTCGAAGAGACGCGCGTTGTAGGCATCGAGCTCCTCGCGCACGATGGCGTCGGCGTCCTTCAGGATCGCAAGCTTCTCGGGGCTCACGGCACCGATGATGCGGATGGCCAGGCCCGGACCCGGGAACGGCTGACGGAAGACGATATGCTCGGGCAGGCCCAGCGTCAGGCCGAGCGCGCGCACCTCGTCCTTGAAGAAGTGGTCGAGCGGCTCGATGAGGTCGAAGTGCACGCCCTCGGGGAACGGGATCAGGTTGTGATGGCTCTTGATGGTGCTCGCCTTGCCGCCCGTCTTGCGCGCGCCACTCTCGATGATATCCGGGTAGATGGTGCCCTGCGCGAGGTACTTCACCGGACGCCCGTCGCACTCGAGCTGCTGGGCAACGGCGAAGAACTCCTTCCAGAACTGCGTGCCGATGATCCGGCGCTTCTCCTCCGGCTCCGTCACGCCGTCCAGCAGCGCGGCATAGCGGTCCTCGGCGTGCACGTGGATGAAATCGACGTCGAACTGCTTGGTGAAGACCTCCTCCACCTGCTCCGGCTCGTTCTTACGCAGCAGGCCGTGATTCACAAACACGCAGGTCAGCTGCTTGCCAATGGCGCGGGAGCACAGCGCGGCCACCACAGAGGAGTCCACACCGCCGGAGAGCGCCAGGATCACGCGGTCCTCGCCCACCTGCTCGCGGATGGTGGCGGTCATGCTCTCGGCCAGGTTGTCCATAGTCCACGTGGGCTCGAGCCCGCAAATGTCGAACAGGAAGTTGCTGAGCATCTGCTGACCGTGCTCGGTGTGCTTGACCTCGGGGTGGAACTGCGTGGAGTACAGCTTCTTCTCCGAGCACTCCATGGCGGCCACAGGACACACGTCGGTGGAGGCGGTCACGGTGAAGCCCTCGGGCGCGCGCGTCACGCTGTCGCGGTGGCTCATCCACACCGTCTGCTCCATGGGCGTGGCATTGAAGAGCGCCGAGCCGCCGTCGCGGGTGAGCTTGGCGGGACCGTACTCGCCCACCTCGGAGTGAGAGACCTCGCCGCCGAGCGCCACGGCCATGGTCTGGTGACCGTAGCAGAAGCCGAGCACGGGGATGCCGAGGTTCAGGATCTCGGGGTCGATCTTGGGCGCGTCCTCGGCGTACACGGAAGCGGGACCGCCGGAGAGGATGAGCGCCGAGGGATGCAGTGCGCGAACCTCATCGGCCGTGATATCGCAGGGAACGATCTCTGAGTACACGTGCAAATCGCGCACGCGACGAGCGATGAGCTGCCCGTACTGCGCGCCGAAATCGAACACGAGGACCTTCTGGTCAACGTTGCTAGCTGCGTTCTGCGACATGCGATTCCTCTCTGCGCGGACGTATTTCTCAACCTGCTCATGATAACGTGGCGCACGCTCGCGGAGACCCGGGCTGCCGGGCATGCACGAGACTTCCAGCTCACCCCTCCCCTGGCATAGGGAGGGTGAACGGCGATTCGCTGCAGAATCAGCTGACCCATGCGGCCGCCGGGATACTCGTGAGACAATCGGTTCTTGCAATGCACCGCACCCAGGTCACCGCACTCGAGGAGCTGCCCATGAAGAACATCCTGCTCATCGCCACCGGCGGCACCATCGCTTCCGCTGAAGAGGGGGACGGGCTCTCCCCCGCCCTGAGCGGCGAGGACCTGGTTCGCGCCGTGCCGCAGATCGCTGGCATCGCCCACGTGGACGTAGCGCAGGCCATGAACATCGACAGCACCAACATGCGCCCCGCGGACTGGCTCGCCATCGCCCACGTCATCGAGCAGGCATATGGCTCCTACGATGGCTTCGTGGTGCTCCACGGCACCGACACCATGTCGTATACCGCGGCCACGCTCTCGTACCTCATCCAGGGGAGCGAGAAGCCCATCGTGCTGACCGGATCGCAGCAGCCCATGGGCAACCCCTTCACCGACGCGCGGCTGAACCTCTACCAGTCCATCCTCTACGCCGCAAACGACCGCTCGCGCGACGTCTCCATCGTCTTCGGCGGCGCCGTGATCGCCGGCACGCGCGGGCGCAAGCAGCGCACCATGAGCTTCAATGCCTTCAAGAGCGTGAACTATCCCTCACTCGCCTACATCCGCACCGACCGTATCATCCGCAGCGGAACGCCGGGTGCCATGGTATCCAGCGACAGCGAAAGCACCTCCGGTGACCCCCGGTTCTCCCACACCCTCGACGACCGCGTTTGCGTGGTGCGCCTGACCCCCGGGCTCACGCCGCACGTCTTCGACCTACTCCGCCCCGATTACGACGGCGTCATCCTGGAGACCTTCGGCATCGGCGGGGTGCCCGACTACGCCGACGCGGCCGGGCGGACGTTCCAGGACGCCATCTTTGGCTGGGTGGACTCCGGCCGGACCCTCGTCATGACCACGCAGGTACCCGAGGAGGGGCTCGACCTGGGCGTCTACGAGGTCGGCCGTGCCTATGCGGAGCATCCCGGCATCTTGAAGGGCGGCGATATGACCACCGAGGCGCTCGTGGCGAAGACCATGTGGGCGCTCGGCCAAACGCGCGATCAGATGCGGCTCGCCGAGCTCTTCTACCGGCCCGTCAACTTCGACCGCACGATGTAGCAAAGAGGGCGGGTCCCTTGCTCAGCAAAGGCACCCGCCCTCTCTTGAAGCCCCGAAGGTCCGTCCCAGTCTTAGAAGCCGTACCCGCGCCCGGTCATCACCATGATGAGCAGATAGGCGTTCGCCAGGTTGAGGACCACGGCCGTCACCATGCCGTTGCGCACGAACCGCTCGTAGGTGAGGCGCGCCATGACCTTGGAATCCTTCTGCAGGTTCGCCTGCTTGAAGGCGCTTCCGAGCGTGGCCACCGAGAGCAGGAAGCAGAGCGCCGGTGCCACGAGCATCTCATAGCGGCTACCCCAGCGGAGCACCTCGCCCGCCGCGTTTACCTTGGTGGGCACCTGATCGGCCATCTGCGGCACGTAGATGATAGCGAGCAGAATGGGGATGACGGCGAGCACCAGCAGGAAGATCGCCATGACGCCGCCCTTTTTACCGTACCGGAAAATAGGCATCGAAAAAGCCCCCTAAACGTTGAATCGGAAGTGCACGACGTCGCCGTCGGCCATCACGTAGCTCTTGCCCTCGATGCGCAGGCGCCCGGCCTCGCGCGCGCCCTTCTCGCCACCGAGCTCGATGTAGTCGTCGTAGCCGATGACCTCGGCCTTGATGAAGCCGCGCTCGAAGTCCGTGTGGATCACGCCGGCCGCCTGCGGAGCGGTGGCGCCCTGGCGCACCGTCCAGGCCTTGACCTCCATCTCGCCGGCGGTGAAGAAGCTCTGCAGGCCCAGCAGGTGGTAGGCAGCCTGTGCGAGTGTCTCCAGACCGGAGCGCTCGAGGCCCAGGTCGGCCAGGTACTCGGCTGCCTCGTCGGGCTCGAGCTCGGACAGCTCGGCCTCGACCTTGGCGCAGATGGGGATGGGCGTCACGCCGTCGATGGCCGCCGGAGTCTCGCCCAGCTGGTCCTCGTCCACGTTGGCAACGTAGAGAATGGGCTTCATGGTGAGTAGGAAGAGCGCCTTGGCGGCGGCGCGTTCCTCGTCCGTCATGTCCATGGCGGCGGCGCGGTTGCCCTCGTTCAGCCAGGCGAGTAGTCGCGTAGCCACGTTGAACTTGGGCGCCAGCTCGCGGTCGCGCTTGGACTCCTTCTCGAGCTTGGGCAGCTGCTTCTCGAGCGTCTGGATATCCGCCAGGATGAGCTCGGTCATGATCGTATCCGCGTCGGCTGCGGGATCCACGAACTCGCCCACGTGCTCGTCCTCGCGCATGACGTTCTCATCGGTGAAATAGCGCACGACCTCGCAGATGGCATCCGTCTCGCGGATGTTGGCGAGGAACTGGTTGCCCAGGCCGGCGCCGTCGTTGGCACCCTTCACCAAACCGGCGATGTCGACGAACTCCACCGTGGCGGGCACGATGCGGCCGGGATGCACGATATCCGCCAGCGCCTGCAGGCGATCGTCCGGCACGTCCACGATACCGACGTTGGGATCGATGGTGGCAAAGGGATAGTTGGCCGCTAGACCGCTCTTCTTGGTGAGCGCGGTGAACAGCGTGGACTTGCCTACGTTGGGCAGTCCGACGATGCCGATAGAGAGGGACATGAAGATGCTCCTTGCTTGGTTGATCTCACAAGGATCTATTGTACACGCTTGCCGATTTACCGGACGCGCGCGTATCGGCGACGCCCGGCGAGCGACGCCCCGATTGGCATGCCGGTTGCAAAACGCCTCCGTCTGGACCGCCCCCGGACGTATGCGAGCGGTTCGCCGCTTTGTGGAACGAGCTGGGAGATTGTTAGCGTTACCATCCGCCTAGTGATTCCGAACCCGGAGGTTGCCCATGGGATTCTTGTCCTGGCTGCACGCACTCAGACCCCGCGGGGAGGATGATTCCCCGCATCCGGCGCCCGATCCCCCATCCGCCGGCGCGCCCGCCGCGCCGCCCGCGTCCAACGCGTGGCCCGGCCCCGATTGGGAGCCGCTCGCGCCCTACCTGCCCGTGGATCCGCACGACCATCTGCCCGTCTGCATCGCCGCCACCGCCATCGCGGCAGGCGATCGCCCCACGAGCGACCTCACGGTGACGCGCGTGTCCCTCGCCAACCCTGAGTATCAGCGCGTGACGCTCATCGCCAGCGCGCTCGCCGCCGGCGCGCTCCCGGAATCCACGTTTGCCGTAACCCGTATCTATAAGAAGTCGTCCCAGGAGGAGACCCATGCTGCGTAAGTTCAAGATCTCGATCGATGGAACCCAGTACCTGGTGGAAATGGAAGAAATCGGCGCTCCCCAGCCTACCGCCACCGACTCCCTTGCCGCACCCGCTGCTCCGGCACCGGCGGCGGCGCCCGCCCCGGCCCCCGCACCCGCAGCTCCGGAGCCCGCACCCGAGCCCGCTGCTCCGGCACCCGCTGCCGCGGTCACGCCCGCCGGCGCCCACGAGCAGGCGGCCCCCATGCCCGGAAAGATCCTCGACATCCTCGTCAATACCGGTGACGCCGTAGCGGTCAACCAGCCCGTCATGATTCTCGAGGCCATGAAGATGGAGTCGCAGATCGTGGCCGAGCAGGCCGGCACCATCGCCTCCGTCAACGTGGAGAAGGGTGCCATGGTGAACCCCGGCGACCCGCTGTTCTCCATCGCCTAACGACGCCGCTCTCGCACGGCTAAGGCGTCAAGCGCTTTTCCGTCTTTCTCTAGGAGTCTCCTATGGACGTTCTCATCCAAGGCATTCTCGGCCTCGTGGCCGAGCCGGGGCGCATCGCCATGATCGCCATCGGCTGCGTCCTTATGTACCTGGGCATTCGGAAGGAATACGAGCCCACGCTGCTCGTGCCCATGGGCCTCGGCACTATCCTCGTTAACATCCCGAACACCGGCGTGCTCGAGACCGGCGGCCAGGCCGGCCCCTTCACCGTGCTCTTCCAGGCCGGCATCGAGACCGAGCTCTTCCCGCTGTTGCTGTTCATCGGCATCGGCGCGATGATCGACTTCGGCCCGCTGCTCGCGAACCCGTTCCTGTTGCTCTTTGGCGCAGCCGCCCAGTTCGGTATCTTCTTTGTGACGATCGTGGCTTCGCTTCTGGGATTCGACATTGCCGATGCCGCCAGCGCCGGCATCATCGCCGCCGCCGACGGTCCCACCTCGATCTTCGTCGCCAACAGCCTGGGCAGTAAGTACATGGGCGCAATCATGGTCGCCGCGTACAGCTACATGGCACTCGTGCCCATCATCCAGCCCATTGCCATCAAGGCCGTGACCACCAAGAAGGAACGCCAAATCCGCATGAAGTACAACCCGCGCGGCGTGTCCCAGACGGCCAAGATCCTCTTCCCGGTGATCATCTGCATCGTCGCCGGCCTGGTAGCGCCCGACTCCCTGCCGCTCGTTGGTTTCCTCATGTTCGGCAACCTGCTGCGCGAATGCGGCGTCCTCAACAACCTGAGCATGTCCGCGCAAAACGAGCTCGTGAACCTCATCTCCATTCTGCTCGGCCTCTGCGTGTCCGTAAAGATGGAGTACCACGACTTCCTGCAGGTAGACACCCTCATCATTATGGTTCTGGGCCTGCTCGGCTTTGTGATGGACTCCGTGGGCGGCGTGATGTTCGCCAAGCTGCTGAACCTCTTCCGCAAGGAGAAGATCAACCCGATGGTGGGCGCTGCCGGCATTTCCGCCTTCCCCATGAGCTCACGCGTGGTGCAGAAGCTCGCCACCGAGGCCGACCCGCAGAACTTCATCCTCATGCAGGCGAGCGCCGCCAACGTGGCCGGTCAGATCGCATCCGTGGTAGCCGGCGGCCTCGTACTCGGCATCCTGCTCTAACCGCTGCGGTCGTTCCGACATTTTACCAACCCTTCCCCGAACAAACCCGTATTGTTCGGTGTCATGAGAGGAGTCGCATATGTTCGAGACTCTTGAACAGGCGCTTCAGATCCTCGGTCTTGGCTGGGGCGGCGTGTTCCTGGTCATGCTCGTGATCTACCTGGTATCCATGCTGCTCACCAAGCTGTTCCCGCCCGCAAAGGAGTAGCCATGGCCAAGACCGTCAAATTCACCGAAACCATCCTGCGCGACGGCCAGCAGAGCCAGATCGCCACGCGCATGCCCTTATCCGACATGCTGCCCGTTCTCCCCGCCCTCGACGCTGCCGGGTACGAAGCGCTCGAGGTTTGGGGCGGTGCCACGTTCGATAGCTGCCTGCGCTTTTTGAACGAGGACCCCTGGGAGCGTCTGCGCACCATCCGCAAGCACGTCAAGCACACCAAGCTTCAGATGCTGCTCCGCGGCCAGAACCTGCTGGGATACCGCAACTATCCCGATGACGTGGTCGAAGAGTTCGTGAAGAAGTCCGTCGAAAACGGCATCGACGTCATCCGCATCTTCGACGCCTTAAACGATGTCCGCAACCTCACCACCTCCATCCGCGCCGCGCGGGAGGCGGGCGGGCAGGTGCAGGCGGCCATCTGCTACACCACGAGCGACGTCCACACCGTTGAGTACTTCGTAGACCTTGCCGCGCAGATCGAGCAGCTCGGTGCAGACGCTCTCTGCATCAAGGATATGGCCGGCGTTCTGACCCCTGCCGTGGCTTTTGACCTGGTGAGCCAGATCAAGGCGCGGGTGGACCTGCCGCTCGAGCTGCACACGCACAGTACGGCCGGCATTGGCCAGATGACGCTCCTCAAGGCCGTTGAAGCGGGCGCAGACATCATCGACACCTGCGCCGCACCACTTGCCGAGGGTACGAGCCAGCCCTGTACGGAATCGCTCGCTATCGCGCTCAGCGAGCTGGGATACGACACATGCCTCGACCTCGACCAGGTAGAGCTCGTTTCCCAGCATCTGGCACCAGTACGCGACCGCTTCCTCGCCGACGGCATCCTGAATCCCAAGGTCCTTGCCGTGGAACCGAAGGCGCTGCTCTACAAGGTGCCCGGCGGCATGCTGTCCAACATGATCAACCAGCTAAAGGAAATGGGTATAGAGAATCGCTACAGCGAGGTGCTCACGGAGGTACCGCGCGTCCGCGCCGACTTGGGCTATCCGCCGCTCGTGACGCCGCTCTCTCAGATGGTGGGCACGCAGGCGATGATGAACGTCATCTCGGGCGAACGTTACAAGATCGTGCCACAAGAGATCAACGACTACGTACATGGGCTCTATGGGCGACCGCCCGCGCCCATCGACCCCGAGGTGCAGCAAGATATCATTGGGGACGACGAACCGGTGAGCTGCCGGCCAGCTGACCTGCTCGAACCCGCTCTCCCCAGGCTGCGTGAAGAAATCGCCTGCTACGCTCGCTCCGAGGAGGACGTGCTTTCTTACGCGCTCTTCCCCGAGCAGGCGCGCGACTTCCTCGGCCGCCGCGAAGACCCGTTCTACGACGTTCCGGTGCAAGAAGTGAACGTGAGTATCGCCGTGTAGCGCATGGCAGCGAACAACCGAATAGACCGCCTTCATGTCAGTTAAGCCTCGAAAACGAGATTGTTGCGATTTCGGGGCTTAACTGACATCTGGCTACTTTACCAAAATGTCAGTTAAGCCTTGAAATGCAGGTTTTCGTCATTTCAAGGCTTATCTGACATCTCTTAACTCATTGCGCGCGATGAACGGACGAATTGAACCCGCCATTTACTCAAAAAAGAAGGAGGCACCAGTCGGCACCTCCTTCTAAATTAGCTCTGAAGCAGCAAGAGTCTACTCAGCGGCCTCCACAGCCTCGGCAACCTCGGCGACGTCCTCAGCGGCCTCGGCAGCCTCAGCCTCAACCTCAGCCTCGACCTTCTTGGGAGCGGTCTTCTTGGCAGCGGCCTTGACGGGTGCAACCTTGTCCTTCTTCTTCACCGGCTCGGTGACGAGCTCGATGATGACCATCTCGGCGTTGTCGCCCTTGCGGGGACCGAGCTTGTAGATACGGGTGTAACCACCGTTGCGGTCGGCCCACATGCCCTGCGCGGCCTTGTCGAAGAGCTCAGCGACGAGCTGCTTATCGCCGAGCTTGGCGATGGCGAGACGACGGCTGTGCAGGTCACCCTTCTTGGCCCAGGTGATGATGGGCTCGGCGTAGCTGCGAAGCGCTTTGGCACGGGTGATGGTGGTCTTGATGCGATCGTTCTCGAAGAGCGCCTTGGCAAGGCTCTTCTTCATGGCCTTGGTGTGCGCGGCGTCCGTGCCGAGCTTCAGGCCCTTCTTCTTGTTATGACGCATAGGTCTTCTCCTCTAATACACGGACGGGCTACGGCTTCAAGCTCAGGCCCATGGATTCAAGCTTATCCTTGACTTCCTCGATCGACTTCACGCCGAAGTTGCGGATGTTCAGCAGGTCGTTCTCGGAGAACTCGACAAGCTGGCGCACGGAGTGAATGCTCGCGCGCTTCAGGCAGTTGTAGGAGCGAACCGAAAGGTCCAGGTCCTCGATCTGCTTGTCGAGCTCGGCGTTGTCGCTCGTCTGCTCCGCGGCGAAGATGGAGGTCTCCTCCTCTTCCTGCGCGTCATCGGCGAGGTTCATGAACGCGGCCATGTGCTGGTTGATGATGTTAGCAGCCTGAACCACCGCGACGCGCGGGGTAATGGCGCCGTTGGTCTCAACCTCAAGGACCAGACGATCGTAGTCAGTGTGCTGGCCCACGCGGCACGCCTCGACGAGCTTGGCGCAGCGGTGCACGGGCGAGTACAGCGAATCCACGTGGATGATGCCGATGGGGTCGTTCGGCTGCTTGTTCATGTCGGCGGAGACATAGCCGCGACCGTAGCCGATCCTCATGCTCATGGTGAGGTGACCGCCCTCGGTGAGGGTGGCGATGTGCTGCTCGGGGTTCACGAGCTCAAACTCGGCCGGCACGAAGAAATCCGCACCGGTAACCTCGCAGGGGCCGTCAACCGAGATGGTGGCCGTGGCCTCGTTGGTGGAACCGAGCGAGCGGAACACCAGACCCTTGACGTTCAGGACGATATCGGTGACATCCTCGACCATGTTGTCGATCGCCATGAACTCGTGCTGGGCACCGTCGATCTGGATGGCCTCGACGGCAGCACCCTCGAGGGAGGAAAGCAGCACGCGACGAATCGAGTTGCCGAGCGTGTCGCCGTAGCCGCGCTCCAGTGGCTCAACAGACACACGGGCACAGGTGTCGCTGATCTCTTCGACCTGAACCTGGGGCCTAATGAATTCTGACATGTATTACCTCCAGCCTCAGCAACCCGAGGGTTACTTAGAGTAGAGCTCGACGATGAGCTGCTCCTTGATGTCACCACTGATCTGCTCACGCGTGGGCAGAGAGATGACGTTGCCGGAGAGCTTCTCGATATCAACCTCAAGCCAGCCGGGGACCTCGAAGCGCTCAGAAGAGATGAGGGCCTCCTTGATGGGGAGCAGGTCGCGGAACTTCTCGCCCACGGCCACGACGTCGCCGGGCTTCACCTGGTAGGAGGGGATGTCGACGCGACGGCCGTTCACGGTGAAGTGACCGTGACGCACGGACTGACGAGCCTCCTTGCGGGTGCGGGCAAAGCCGAGACGGAAGACAACGTTGTCCAGGCGGCTCTCGAGGATCACGAGCAGATTCTCACCCGTGATGCCGGGGCGCTTACGAGCGCGCTCGTAGTAGCCACGGAACTGCTTCTCGAGCACTCCGTAAATGAACTTGACCTTCTGCTTCTCGCGCAGCTGCATGCCGTACTCAGATTCCTTACGGCGACGCTTGGGCTGGCGGATGGATTCTTTCTTGCTGCTGTAACCCAGCTCCGCGGGATCGAGCCCGAGCTGACGGCAGCGCTTAAGAACAGGAGTCCTGTCGATTGCCATATGTATCGATCCTTTCAGTTACACGCGGCGACGCTTCTTGGGGCGGCAGCCGTTGTGCGGGATGGGGGTCTTGTCCTGGATGCTCGAGACCTCGAGGCCGGCGGCCTGGAGGGAGCGAATCGCGGTCTCGCGGCCGGAGCCGGGGCCCTTCACGAACACGGCGACCTTGTGCATACCGTGCTCCATGGCGATCTTGGCGCAGGCCTCCGCAGCCATCTGGGCAGCGAACGGCGTGGACTTACGAGAGCCCTTGAAGCCCACGGTACCGGCGGACTTCCAAGCAATGACGTTGCCCTGGGCATCCGTGATCGACACGATGGTGTTGTTGAAGGTGGAGCGGATGTGAGCCTGCCCCACGGAGATGTTCTTGCGATCCGAGCGCTTGATGCGGTTCGCGGCGCCTCGGACGTTCTTCTTAGCAGTAGCCATCTAAGCGCTCCTTACTTCTTCTTCTTTGCACCGATCTGACGCTTCGGACCCTTGCGGGTGCGAGCGTTGGTGTGGGTGCGCTGACCGCGAACGGGCAGACCCTTGCGGTGACGCAGGCCACGGTTGCAGCCGATGTCCATAAGGCGCTTGACATTCTGGGTGCGCTCACGACGCAGGTCGCCCTCAATCATGATATGGGCCTGGTCGATATAAGCACGGATGGCGTTCACCTCGTCCTCGGTGAGATCCTTCACGCGAGTGTCGGGGTTGATGTTCGCCTCCTTGCAGATCTTGGTGGCGGTCGTGCGGCCGATGCCGTAGATGTAAGTCAGACCAATCTCGACGCGCTTCTCACGCGGAAGGTCGACACCACTGATACGGGCCAACTTAGGTCTCCTCTCCTAGCCCTGGCGCTGCTTGTGACGGGGGTTCTCGCAGATGACGAGAACCTTGCCGTGGCGCCGAATGATCTTGCACTTATCGCACATCTTCTTGACCGAAGGACGTACCTTCATCGTTCTTCCTCTCGATCGTGCTCAAACTACAAAAACGCGGAATGTTATCTACTCGCCCAGCCGCAGGCGTGAATGACCAAATCCAGTGAACATGCAAACTCGACCGCAGGGCTTGAGCGAACCCGACGGTCGAAGAAGAGCATGCAAGCTGTGTTTACTTATAGCGATACGTGATGCGCCCACGCGTAAGGTCGTACGGAGAGAGCTCCACCACAACCTTGTCACCCGGGAGGATTCGGATGTAGTTCATCCTGATCTTACCGGAGATGGAGCAGAGAACCGAATGGCCATTCTCCAGCTCAACGCGGAACATCGCGTTGGGGAGCGGCTCGGTGACGGTGCCCTCAAGCTCGATTGCGTCTTCCTTCTTCACAGGCGCGTCCTCTTTCTCTAGACAGAAAACGACAGCAACGCTGAATATTACTGCTACAAGAGAAGTCGGCCCAGTTTCTCAGACCACTTCACAAATTCATTAGATGTTCAGACTTCCGTTCAATACTTAAAGGCACATTGGAAAGTTATGCCACTGAGCACAAATAGACCCTAATTTCTACTTACCCTCCGTGGTGATTAATCTATAATGTTATTTAAGTGTTCTTTTGAACAGGAGGGTTCCATGAAGAAGATTAGTATATCTATTTTACTTACTCTTATTTTGTTCTTACCTGTCGGTCCTGCATTCGCATTTACAAAAACCAGTGCAGATCAAACACCATATCTGACATCTAACGCGGGTAATCAAGTTGATGAAGCCATCCTCCCGCTTCAAGACGAACAATTGCAACCGTGTATTACTGTTACCGGCTCTGGAGGGATTTCCGTACTTGACCATATCGGTAATGGCCAGATTTATTGGGCAGTTCAGCCTGCATTTCCACACTTCTACACATTCACGGGAACTCTCATTTGTACAAACAGACGTACTGGACATAGCACATATAAAACTATTGGATCACGGGGCAGCGGAAGAACTGGTGGCAATGTTCAGTTTAACGTTGCTGACGGAAATAGTTATAAGGTGACGTTGACTGGTACCGCAAATGGATTGGGTGCTTTCTTTTATACAGTTCCTAGCGGCGTAAGCGTCAGCTTTTCTATCCGGTTCTAAGCATCAAGCAACAGGAGTTATCCTTATGGATCTATTTGAAGGAACATGGTACTTGCAGGCGGTGGACGTTGAAGGCAACACTGTCGGAACGATGAGGCTAACGGAAACCGAGGCCACCACGCTCCGCGAGACTCTACTTCACATGCGGGGCACCTTTGACGATGTTGACTCTGCTGGCCTTCCTGACATTTTACTCGAGGTTCTCAAATCGTCCTTATCTTCAAGGATGTTAACTTCTGAGGGGCTTGGGCTCATCTGCGGAGTCGAGCCTGAGATACTTGAAGCTGCCGCTGCAGGCGAGAACATCAGCTTCGACCTCAATCAGGCCGAGATGCTAACTATTCTTTTGTTTAACATCTACCGCAACTCAGCTAAGTGATTCGCGAGATTGAAGTCTTCATAACAGAAGACAAAACACAACAAAGGGGTCGGAGCACTTAGCTCCGACCCCTTCCTCTTGTAGCCTTGATATGAGGAGTACGCCCGACTGTTACAGCTGGCCACCCTGCATGGAGCACCAAGGTCCGTTCACGTCGGTAGTCAGAATCACGGGGCCATCCTTGGTGATGGCGATGGTGTTCTCGTAATGGGCCGCAGGCAGATGGTCTTTGGTCGAAACAAGCCATCCGTCCGAACCGGTCTTCACACGCGGACTTCCCATAGTGATCATGGGCTCGATCGCGATAACCATCCCGACCTCGAGCTTGACGCCGCGACCGCTCTTGCCGTAGTTGGGAACGTTCGGCTCCTCATGCATCACGTGGCCCACACCGTGCCCCACATATTCACGCAGCACGCCGTAGCCATGGCGCTCAGCCAGACTTTGAACCGCGTGGCCTATGTCCCCGATCCGATTGCCGGGAACGGCCTGGGCGATACCCGCCTCCAGACAATCGCGCGTCACTTCACAGAGCGCTTTGACCTCGGTAGAAGGGTTGCCGCAGTAGAAGGTCCAGGCATTGTCCCCTACCCAGCCGTTCACGATGGCGCCGGTGTCAATGGAGACGATATCGCCGTCGCGCAGGATGACGTCGGGATTGGGGATGCCGTGGACCACGGCATCGTTCAGCGAGGCACAGATCGTCCCGGGAAATCCGCCATAACCCTTGAAAGCAGGAGTGCCGCCATGCATGCGGATGACGGACTCGGCGAGCTGATCGAGCTCGAAGGTCGAGACGCCGGGGCGCACCATGGACCCAACGCGACGGAGCGCCGTCTTAGACAGCGCTCCGGCAACCTTCATCTGCTCGATGTCTTGTGCAGACTTAAGGTGAATCATAGATTGAGGGCCTTCTTTACATCCTCATACACCACATCGACGTCGCGATTGCCATCGACCGTCTTGAGAATCCCCTGACCGCGGTAGTACTCCACCAGCGGACTCGTGGACTTCTCGTACACATCCAGGCGGTTCTTGATGGTCTCGGGCTTGTCGTCATCGCGCTGGTACATCTCGCCACCGCAGCTGGGGCACACGGTATCGCTCGCGGTACCGGTGTAGCCGCACTCGCGGCAGGTGCGACGGGAGGACAGGCGCTTGATGATCACCGGGTACGGCACGTCAACGAGCAGGGCGCAGTCAAGCTCGCGGCCGAGAGCGGAAAGCTCGGTGTCGAGCGTGACGGCCTGCACGGTATTGCGCGGGAACCCGTCGAGCATGAAGCCGTTCTGGGCGTCCTCCTGCGCCAGACGCTCCTTCACAAGGTCGATCACCAGCTGGTCAGGAACCAGCTCACCGGCATCCATGAACTTCTTAGCCTGGATGCCAAGCTCGGTACCGCCCTTGACGGCAGCACGGAGCAGATCGCCCGTGGAGATGTGAGCCACCCCGAAATCGCGGACCAGGCGCTGAGCCTGCGTGCCCTTACCGGCCCCGGGTGCTCCTAGCAATACGATGTTCATGAGGTAGCTCCTCTCAGCCAGAACTTACTTGAAGAAACCGTCGTAGTCGTACATCTTGAGCTGGCTCTCCACCTTGTCCAGCGTGTCCAGCACCACGCCCACCATGATGAGCACGGAGGTACCGCCGAAGGCCTGCACCAGCTGGTTGGACGTGAACGAGAACACAACCGACGGCACGATGGCGATGAGCGCCAGGAAGATTGCCGAAGGCAGCGTGATCTTGGAAAGCGCGTTCTTGATATACGCGGCCGTGGCCTTGCCCGGACGAACGCCCGGGATGAAGCCGCCCTGCTTCTTGAGGTTGTCGGCCGTGTCATCCGGGTTGAACACCATGGAGGTGTAGAAGTACGCGAAGAACACGATCAACACCACGTTGAGGATCCAGTTGAGCCAACCCGTGGAAAGCGCGCTGGCTACCGCCTGCACCCAACCGACGTTGGGGAAGAACACAGCCAGCTGCGCCGGGAAGTACAGCAGAGCGCTCGCGAAGATGATGGGGATAACGCCCGCGGTGTTCACCTTAATGGGCAGGTAGGTAGACTGACCGCCCATGATGCGACGACCCACCACGCGCTTAGCGTACTGCACCGGGATGCGGCGCTGGCCGCGCTCGAGGTACACGATGAGCGGGATGACGCAGAGGATCACCACGAAGATGACGACCGTGACCACGAGGTCCACGGTGCCGCCCTCGGACGACCGCAGGATGGCCTGCGGCAGCCCCGCCATGATGTTGGCAAAGATGATGAGGCTCATGCCGTTGCCGATACCGCGCTGGGTGATGAGCTCACCCATCCACATGATGAGCATGGCGCCCGCGGTGAGCGTGCCCACGATCATGATGTCGAAGATCCACTCAGGAGCGGCGGCACCGTTGAAGCCGATACCGAAGCTCTTGAAGAGGAAGAGGTAGCCGATGGAGTTCAGAACCGCCAGGCCAAGCGTCAGGTAACGCGAGTACTGGGTGATCTTCTGCTGGCCAACTTCGCCCTCCCGCGACAGCTCGTGCAGACTCGGCACGACGCTTTGGAGCATCTGGAGGATAATCGAGCTGGTGATATAGGGCATGATGCCCAGCGAGAAGACAGACGCATACGAAAGAGCGCCGCCGGAGAAGAGGTTCAGAAGCGCCATGGCACCCCCGGCCACGGTGTTCCCGCTCGTCATCGACAGCTTGGTGATGTCATCAACGGGAATACCGGGCACGGGGACGTGAGCGCCGAGTCGATACAGCGCAATCATGGCGATGGTGAAGAGAATCTTTCCGCGCAGTTCCTTGATGCGGAATGTGTTCTTCAGACCATTTAGCACGGGAGCTCGACCTTTCCACCGGCAGCCTCGATCTTGGCCTTGGCGGAAGCCGAGACCTTGTCGGCCTTGACGGTGAACTTCTTGGTCAGCTCGCCGTCGCCGAGGATCTTAACGGGCTCGTCCTCGTACTTGGTAAGACGAGCGGCCTTGAGAGCGGCACCGTCGATGACGGCGTCGTTCTCAAAACGAGCCTCGAGCGTGGACACGTTGATCGGCGTGTACTCGATGCGGCGCGGGCTCACAAAGCCGGGAAGCTTGGGGAGACGCATCGCGAGCGGGGTCTGGCCACCCTCGAAGCCGGCACCCTTGGTGCCACCGGCGCGGGAACCCTGGCCGTTCAGGCCGCGACCCGAGTAGGTACCCTTGCCGGAACCGTTACCGCGGCCAACGCGCTTGCGGCGCTTGTTAGAGCCCGCGTTGGGCTTGAGATCGTGAAGCTGCATGAGTTACTCCTCTACAATCTCGACAAGGTGCTTGACCTTGAAGATCATGCCGCGAACGCCCTCGTTGTCAGCGATCTCGCGGGTCTGGTTGATGCGATGCAGGCCCAGGGCGCGCACCGTGAGGCGCTGGTCCTCCTTGCAGCCGTTGATGCTGCGAACCTGCTTGATCTTGATGGTCTTTGCCATGATTCGCTACTCCTTACCGACGAACATCTCGGCAACGGTCATACCGCGGCGCGCAGCGACGTCCTCGGGGCTGGAGAGCTCCTTGAGGCCCTCGGCAGCGGCCTTGATGATGTTCAGGCCGTTGTCGGAACCCAGGGACTTGGAGAGGACGTTCTTGATACCAGCGAGCTCGAAGAGGGGACGCACAGCGCCGCCGGCGATCACGCCGGTACCCTCGACAGCGGGCTTGATCAGGATGCGGGCAGCGCCAAACTCGCCCAGCACGTCGTGCGGGATGGTGCCCTCTTCGGTCACCGGCACGTGGAACATGTGCTTCTTGGCGTCGATAGCGGCCTTGGAGATGGCCGTGGGGACCTCGGCGGACTTGCCGGCGCCCAGACCGACGTTGCCCTTGCCATCGCCCACGACGACGAACGCCTGGAGCGACATGCGGCGGCCGCCCTTGACGGTCTTGGCCACGCGGTTGATGAAGACGACGCGCTCCTCGAACTCGGAGGCCTCGCGCTGCTGACGTTGATTACGAGCCATTGTTCACTATCCTCCTAGAACTCGAGACCGGCGGCGCGGGCACCCTCGGCGAGCGCCTTGACGCGGCCGTGGTAGATACGACCACCGCGGTCGAACGTGACCTGCTTGATGCCAGCCTCGAGGGCGCGCTTGGCGACGAGCTCGCCAACCTTCTCGGCGGCCTCCTTGTTGCCACCGTTGATGCCCTTGAGCTCGGTGCCGAGCGTGGAGGCGGAAACCAGCGTGTTGTGCTTGGTGTCGTCCACGATCATGGCGTAGATGTTGGCGTTGGTGCGAACGACGCGGAGACGCGGACGCTCGGCAGTGCCGGAGATCTTGCCGCGAATGCGACGCTGACGGCGCTTGAGACCCGCCTGCTTCGCCTTGTGCTTGTTCATGTGCTAACTCCTTTGATGAGTCCTGCCGACACCTAACGGGGTGCCGGTCTTACGTGAGCGTGAAGCCTGACTACTTGGCAGCCTTACCGAGCTTGCGGCGGATGTGCTCGCCAACGTAGTGGATGCCCTTGCCCTTGTACGGCTCGGGCGGGCGCTTCATGCGGATCTCGGCGGCAACCTGGCCGACCTGCTGCTTGTTGATGCCCTTGACGTTCACGTGCGTGTTGTCGGGGACCTCGAAGGTGATGCCCTCGGGGGCGGCGTAGTGCACGGGGTGGCTGTAGCCGAGGGAGAACTCGAGGTCCTTGCCCTTCAGCTGGACACGGTAGCCAACGCCGGCGAGCTCGAGGCTCTTGGTGTAGCCCTCGGAGACGCCAACGACCATATTGTGGATGAGGGCGCGGTCGAGGCCGTGGCGGGCGCGGGTCTCACGCTCGTCGTCGGCACGGGAGACGATGACCTCGTTGTTCTCGATGGCCACGCTCAGCTTCTCGAAAATGCCCTGCTCGAGGGTGCCCTTGGGCCCCTTCACGATGACCTTGTTGCCATCGACTGTCACTTCGACTCCGGCGGGAATCTGGACAGGCTTCTTACCGATACGAGACACGGTTGTATCCTTTCCTTCTACTCACCGATTGCGTTACCACACGAAGGCGACGACCTCGCCGCCGATGCCCTTCTTGCGAGCATCGCGGTCGGCCATGACACCCTGGCTGGTGGACACGATGGCGGTGCCGAGGCCGCCGCGCACGCGGGGCAGGTCCTTGGCGCCGGCATACTTGCGCAGGCCCGGCTTGGAGATGCGCTTGATGCCGTTGATAACCTTGGCCTTCTTGGGGCCGTACTTGAGCGTGATGTGGAGGGTCTTGGCGGGAGCGGTATCCTCAACGGAATAGCTCTCGATGTAGCCCTCCTCGTAGATGACGCGAGCGATCTCGACGAGCTTCTTGCTGCTCGGCATAGAGACCTCGGCCTTGTTCGCAGAATTGCCGTTGCGAATGCGCGTGAGCATGTCTGCGATCGGGTCTGTGACGTTCATGCAGATTCTCCTTCGTCCTTGATGAAAGTGCCTGAGGTCCTCTCCTGCCCGTAGCGGGAAAGCCTCTTCCAGGCACGTACTTCCGTTGCGCGTGGACGGTTCAGGTTTGGCCTTGCCGTCGCGCGCGCTGGTAGTGACTTACCAGCTGGCCTTCTTGATGCCGGGAAGCTCGCCCTTCAGCGCCATCTCGCGGAAGCAGACACGGCACAGGCCGAACTTGCGGTAAACCGAATGCGGACGGCCGCAGCGCTGGCAGCGCGTGTACTTGCGGGTCGAGAACTTCGGCTCACGAGAGCACTTGACGATCATCGATGTCTTAGCCACTTATTTCCTCCTCACCTATGTGTATATACGCCCCGGGCGCTCTTTGCCCGGGGCGATGGGAACCTATTTCTTGAACGGGAAGCCGAAGCAGTCGAGGAGGAACTTGGCCTCTTCGTCAGACTTGGCGGTGGTGACGATGGTGATGTCCATACCACGGGTGTGGTCGACGGAATCGAACTCGATCTCCGGGAAGATGAGCTGCTCGGTGACGCCCATGGAGAAGTTGCCGCGGCCGTCGAAGCTCTTGGCGGAGATGCCGCGGAAGTCGCGGATACGCGGGATGGCGATGGCGGTCAGGCGATCGAAGAACTCCCACATGCGGTCGCCGCGCAGGGTGACCTTGGCACCGATGGGCATACCGGCACGCAGGCGGAAGTTAGCGATGGACTTGCGGGCGCGGGTGACCATGGGCTGCTGGCCGGTGATGGCGCGCAGGTCGCGCACGGCACCGTCGATGGCCTTGGAATCGGTGGCAGCCTCGCCAACACCCATGTTGACGACGATCTTCTCGAACTTGGGGATCTCCATGACGTTCTTGTAACCGAACTTGTCCTGAAGCTCCTTCTTGACCTCGTCGTTGTACTTGGTCTTCAGACGCGGAACGTACTTCTCTTCAGCCATGTTCACTCCTTTGGGGTTTTCAGCACGGGGCGTGGCTGCGGCGCGTGAGGCTATTGCTACCTGCGCTTTCGCTGTCCTCGTGCCCTCTGTCGCATACATGCGCGGCCATGGCGGACCGGCATGACGATGAACCGACAGAAGCCGGGCAATACGTATGGTATGATACGCGGTCGCGCAGGCGTTTGCCAGAAGAAGTTACGCTTGGTGGGAACTCCATATTTTCGCAGGGGCGAACGCGGAATGTCGCTCACACGACCACGTCGGCCTGTTGGAGCAGGCGCATTCCGCGCACGGTGATGGGATCTGGCACGCCGCATCCCGCGCCACGATTTGGATCATCTAGCCGCCCCTTCGGTGTCGCCGCGTTCGTCTCAACCGCCCCATTCTTCTACCCGGAAGGGCTCTCGGTTCGATGAAGGCGGCGCGAAGAGATGGCGTGGCAGGCTCAGCCGTGAGCCGGCAGCTGACCGCAGGCCCCGACGGCAGACGTGGCGTTTAATCCTCGCTACGGCAACCGCGCCATCGCGCCCATGAATACGGGCAGGCCGACCTGATAGTCGATGATCAGGTAGGCGAACGGCCGGTCCAGGATGACTTCCTCGACGACGGGCTCGGTCGGTTCCAAAGCCGAGGTGGCCTCCACGCCCATCTCCGTCACCGCCGCCGCGCGCGTCCCCTCCTCGTTCACCTCGATGAACGTCTTGTGGATCGCCTCGCCCACGTAGAGGTTCTGGCTCGCCTTCCCCATGCGCGAGAAGTCCGCGGCGGCCGCGTCGAAGGCGTCCCGCATTCCCAGGGCGCGCAGCGCGTCGACAAGCTGCGTCTCGAACGATAGCGCATACTTCGGCAGCTTCGCCTCGACTTCATAGCCGCCACGAGGGACCAGCAGGCGCTCCAGCCCCTCGCTCGTCAGGCTCTCGACCAGCTGGGTCACGCTCACGCCCTCGCGCGGCAGCAGCCCGACGAATGCGAAGTCGTAGCCCCCGTACGGGCGGATGAAGCCGCGGCATGCGTCATTCTCCAGATAGCTCGTCTCGCGGGACGCCATGAGCCGCGCGTCGAGCCGGGAGCCGTCCTCGCAGGTGAAGGTCGCGTCCTCGGTCAGGTCGGCATCATAGGGATCCTCCCAGGCGTCATCGAACGCCAGGGCGCTGATCAGGTAGAGCAGCGCGTCGGAGGGAATGCCGTCCAGCAGGTGATCGATCATGCCATCCGTCTTGGCGTCGACCCACGCGTTGACATCCTTCACCGTCGCGTCGTCGAACGGTGCCCGGTAGATCTCCGCGTCGAATGCATCGACGCTATCTTGGAGGAACGATTCTTTGACCTCCAGCCCGGCATCGCCCTTGATCCAGATCGATTCGGCGAGGTCGAGCGGCAGGGCGGCCTTCACGGCTTCCCGCGCCGTCGCAGTCCCGTGGAGCCGACCGGCCACGCGCTCGCCGTACGCGTGCAGATATTCGTTCGCGGCATCGACACCCAGGCCGATCGCCCGCTCCATCTGGGAGAGCGTCTGCCCGTCCGCGCCGTTTTGCGCCATCGCGAGACACCGGGCGATGGACAGCGGCGAGATGAACACGTTCGCCTGCGCATCGGATGCCCAGGCACCCGCGGCCACCTGCCGGAAGAGACGGACGCTGAAATCGAAGTACTTCGCCTTGTCGCCCTCATCGGCGAGAACGTCCGCGGGCGTAGATGTGAACGCCGTCGTCGACGGCGTCACGGAAGCGGACAGGTCTTCCGTTGAGGCCGACAGCTTGGGCCTGCGAGCGGTGCGCGCACCCCCTCCCTGCTGCGCGGGGTCGCTTCCCTGCCCGTCATCCGATGTCGCCCCGCAGCCCCCAAGAGCCGCCGCGCCGGCGATGGCGGGGACGCACGCCAGTAGCGAGCGCCTATCGACGGCGGGCGTCGATGCAGGCTCGGAATCGTGACGGCTCATGGAAACCCCTTCCATCGGGTCGTGCAGTTTGGAAACGTCCCCCATACTGCATTGTATGCCAGCGCGCAGGCACACCTGCGAGAACCTCGGTGGACGGATGCTTCACCCCAGCGCATAGAAAAAGGCACGGCCCCGAAGAACCGTGCCCAAGATTCGGCGATTGCCTCGTCGGCAGCCCCGCCGCTTGTAGATCAGCTATATCAGCCAAGCCTAGAACGCCGGCAGGACGTCCTCGCCGAAGTTCTCCTCGAGGTACTTCTTGAAGTCATCGCTCTGCAGCACCTTCACCAGGGCCTTGATGGAGGCGTCGTCCTCCTTCTCCTTGGTGGTGCAGATGATGTTGGCGTACTCGTTCACCGCGGTGGTACCGGCCTTCTCGTGGGCCAGGGCATCCTTCACGTGGTAACCGGCCTCGATGGCGTAGTTGCCGTTGATGACGGCAAAGTCAACGGACTGGAGCGTGCGCGGCACGGCAGCGGCCTCGACCTCCTGGAACGTGATGTTGTGCGGGTTCTCGGCGATGTCGTTAGGCGTGGACTCCAGGTTCTTGGAATCCTTGAGCTTGATGATGCCCTCCTGCTCGAGCAGCAGCAGCGCGCGGCCCTCGTTGGTGGGATCGTTCGGCACCGCGATCACGGCGCCGTCGGCGATGTTGGACAGATCCTTGGACTTACCGGCATAGATGCCGAAGGGCTCGTAGTGGATCTTGCCTGCGGAGACCAGGTCGGTCTTGTTCTCCTTGTTGTAGTTGTTGAGGTAGTTGATGTGCTGGAAGTAATTTGCATCGAGAGCGCCCGAGGTGGTGTCCTTGTTGGGCTGGATGTAGTCGGTGTACTCCTTCACCTTGAGCTCGATGCCCTCATTCTTGAGCTTGGGGGCGGCGAAGTCCGTGAGGATCTGGGCGTGCGGGGTGGGAGAGGCGCCCACGGTCAGCGTGGTGGACGCGGCGGTGGAACCGGCAGAGCTTCCGGCAGCGGTGCCGGTACCGCCGTTGCTGCAACCAGCGAGAGCCACGGCACCAAGGCCAGCCACGGTTGCGAGGAAGCCACGACGAGAGAGGTTGACGTTGAGGTTCGACATAGTAATTTTCCTTTCCTACTGGATAAGTTGGTTTATTGAAATCAGAGGGTAAGGCATGGGTTCATCCATGTCAACGAGTTATTGCTCAACGAGGTTGTGCAATTTACCGATGATCGACCTTGCGGGCGATGAGGTTGCACACGCTCTGGATCACCTGCACGAGGATGACGAGCAGCACCACGGTGACGATCATCACCTGGTCCTCGTAGCGGTAGTAACCGTAGCGGATGGCGATATCGCCCAGGCCGCCCGCGCCCACGGCGCCGGCGATCGCGGTGTAGCCCAGCACGGCAATGAGGGTCACCGCCACGCCGCGCACGATGCTCGGCAGAGCCTCGGGCAGCAGCGCGGAGAACACGATACGCGGCACCGAGGCACCGCAGGCCTCCGTTGCCTCCACGACCTCGCGCGGCACCTCGGCGAGCGACTGCTCCACCATGCGCGCCACAAAGGGAGCGGTGGCGACCACGAGCGGGAACACCACACCCTGCACGCCCGTGGTGGCGTGAGCGACCAGCATGGTCACAGGCATGATGGCCACGAGCAGGATGATGAACGGCAGCGAGCGACCGATGTTGACGATCCAGCCCAACACGGCGTTCACCACGGGAGCCGGACGCAGGCCGCCGGGCGCCGTGAGGTGCAGGATCACGCCGAGCAGGATGCCGAACACGTACGCGATGCCCGTGGAGAGAAACACCATGATGAGCGTGTCCACGGTTCCCTGGGCGAGCAACGCTCCAAACTGGTCGATGAAAGCGGCGATATCAGGCATCCCAATCAACCCTTCCGAGCAGCACGCGCGTGGCCTGGGCGCTCGGCGCCTCGAAGACGCGCTCGACCGGCCCCTGCTCCACCACGCGACCGTTCTCGAGCACGGCGACGTTCTTGCAGATCTTCTCGACTACGTCCATGGAGTGCGTGATGACCACCAGGGTGACGTGCGTCTCGCGGTTGATGTCACGCAACAGCTTGAGGATCGTGTTGGTGCTCTTGGGGTCGAGCGCGGAGGTGGCCTCGTCGCAGAGGATCACCTCGGGGTCGCAAGCGAGCGCGCGGGCAATCGCCACACGCTGCTGCTGGCCGCCCGAGAGCTGGCTCGGATAGGCGTTTGCCTTCTCCTTCAACCCCACGCGCTCGAGCAAGCCGAGCGCACGCTCGCGATCCGCCTCGGTCACCTTGCCGGCAGCCGCGAGGAACGGGAAGCACACGTTGGCGAGCACCGTCTTCTGCGCGAGCAGGCCGAAGTTCTGGAAGATCATAGCCACACGACGACGATACGCCCGCAGGTCGGCTCCGGCGAGCTGGGTGACGTCCTGGCCATCTACCACGACGCGTCCCTCGGTGGGGCGCTCCAGCAGGTTGATGGTTCGCACGAGCGTGGACTTACCGGCTCCGCTCATGCCGATGATGCCGAAGATGTCGCCGTCGGCAATCTCGAGGTTGATGTCGTTCAGTGCGTGGACGGCCGTGGCGTCTGCGCCACGATGCCCCACGGGGCTGAACGTCTTGGATACGTGTTGAATGCTGATCACGGGTGAGCTCCGCTCGATGTGATGTTGTCTAGAGCAGGCGGGTCATCCCCCGCCGGAGACGACCTAATGAAGGCGCCCGGTCCCTGCATGCCGGCCAGCGCGGCACGGCATGGCAAAGTGCCCGGGCGAGGGCATCTCCATGACCATCATCATCGTGCTATGTGCGGCAGCGTAAACCATGGGGACGAGGATAGCAGGTGCCCTAGGGCGGCGCAAGGCAACGCCCGACGTCACAAGCCCGAAACAGGCAACCCGGACGATTCCACCATACCGTTTTGACCTTGCGATATAGCGGGAAGCTATGACCGGCTATTCTGAATTCCAAACGCTCCGTGTTACCCCAGCGATCCGGACGGGCATGAACAAGGGCCGCGGATCCCTGAGGAGCCGCGGCCCAAAATCCTTGCAATAAAGAGTCTTGTCAAAATGGGCGCCGACCACCGACGCCTTCCCAAGTTAGGATTATTTCTTCCCCGTTGACCCACAAGTCCGTAAACGAAACGAGCCGGCCATCCTTGCCCGTAGCGATCCTCCGCAGCGAACTGCGAAAACGGCAAAGCCGTTTTCCAGTCTCGCGAGGACCGAACGAAGGGCAAGGATGGCCGGCCGCAAAGCGCGTTCTAAGCCTTGTTCAATCTACGCCTTGTTGACGCTGCCGAACTCCTCCATGAGCTCCTTGGTGCGCGCCACGATGGCCTCGCGGCCGCCCTTGAGCAGCTTGCGGGGATCGTAGCCCTTGCCCTGCTGGTCCTTGCCGGCCTCGATGTACTCGCGCGTGGCAGCGGCGAAGACGACCTGCAGGTCGGTGTTCACGTTGATCTTGGAGATGCCGAGGGAGATGGCCTTCTTGATCTGATCCTCGGGGATGCCGGTGCCGCCGTGCAGCACGAGGGGCAGGTCGCCCGTCAGGGCCTTGATCTCGCCCAGACGCTCGAAGGACAGGCCGGCCCAGTTGGCGGGATACAGGCCGTGGATGTTGCCGATGCCGCAGGCCAGGAAGTCAACGCCCAGGTCGGCGATCTGCTTGCACTCGTTGGGATCGGCCAGCTCGCCGTTGGAGGTCACGCCGTCCTCGGTACCGCCGATGCCGCCCACCTCGGCCTCGATGGAGATGCCCTTGGAGTGGGCGATCTCGACGAGCTCCTTGGTGCGGTCGAGGTTGATCTGGAAGGTCTCCTCATGGGAGCCATCGTACATGATGGAGGTGAAACCGGCCTCGATAGCCTCGAAGCAGGCCTCGTAGGAACCGTGATCCAGGTGCAGGGCGACGGGAACCGTGGTGCCCAGGGCCTCCATGCCCGCGTTCACCATAGCAGAGCACATCTTGAAGCCACCCATCCACTTGGCGGCGCCGGAGGTGCACTGGATGATCAGCGGGCTCTTGGCCTCCTCGGCGGCCTGCAGGATGGCGAGCGTCCACTCCATGTTGTTGGTGTTGAAGGCGCCCAGACCATAGTGGCCAGCCTCGGCCTTCTTGAGCATCTCGGCAGCGTTGACGAGCATACAAAAACCTCCTCATGAAAGGCTTTTCAGGAACGGATGTAGTGTACCACGCTGCAGCGATGCTCGCCCGCGATTGAAGAATTCACGTCTACGCACCCGTTTCCCGTGCGTCGGACCACCTTAGATGAGCTGGGACGCCACCAAGGCCGCCACGTACTCCCGCATGCGCGCGACTACATCGGCGTCGGGTACGTCCGGATCGGAGAGCAGGTTGATGAGGCCGTGCGCAATGAAGTCAGCGAGCGTCTGCGGCGAGCGGATCTCCTTCCCCAGGCGCTCCGCCTCCCCCTGAATCGCCACGGTCAAATGCGGCACCAGCAGATCGCACAGGCGCACGGAGAGCTGCTCGTGGAAGGCGCGGTTGCCCTGACGATGGAAGAACTCGTGATAGGGCAGGTGCTCTTCCTGGGAGATGATATCGAGCAAGGCGTCTACCTGCTGGCCAAACGACATGTCCGTATCTTCGAGCATCCGGATACCGGGCGCGGCGCACTGCGCGGCATACGACTGGAGCACCTCGGCGAAGAGCGAATCCTTGGACTCGAAGTAATGGTAGGCGAGCCCCGGCGTCACGTCCGCCTCACGGGCGATGTCGCGCATGGAGACTGAGCTGTAACCCCGCTCCACAAACAGCCTCATAGCGGTGTCGAGCAACTCGCGCTTGCGCTCATCTGCCTGCTTGACGGTGCGTGGCATGGCAGACGACGCCTCCTCTTCGTGCGAAAACGAGCCAAGGAAGAGCGCACTGCGGGCAGGCGAGCCCGCAGCGGCTTCACAGAGCGCAGGTTCCCCTCTGCGCTTGCCTTACCGTAGCACGAATTGAACGTTCGTCAATGAACATCGTTCAATTGCCATGATGCAGGGGTCGGAGCCAGCATGACCCTACCATTCCACGCCTTCTCGCGCAGCGACACCCTGCTGGTAGGGATGCTTCTCACAGCGCATCTCGGTCACGTAGTCCGCAAGTTCGAGCAGGGCTGGCGCCGGATCGCGGCCGGTGAGCACGAGTTCGCAGCTCGGTTTGCAGGCGTGCACGGCATCTTCCACGGAGCTAGCGGCAAGAGTGTCCGTGTTCACCGCGTCTAGGACCTCGTCGAGCACGAGGAGGTCGAACTCCCCCGCTTCGGCCTGCGCACGCGCCCGGGCGAGCGCCTCTTCCTGGCGGGTGCGCATCGCCGCCAGCTCGTCGGACGTCATCTGAAAGGTGAACTTCCCATCCGTGGAACACGCCACGACCGACGTGCGAGGCAAGCTGGCGAGCATGCGAACCTCACCCGAGGAACCATCTTTGAGAAACTGAACCACGCCCACGTGCCAACCATGGCCGAGCGCGCGGAGCGCCTGCCCCATGGCCGCCGTCGTCTTACCCTTGCCGTCCCCGTGGTAGATGTGAACCATGGCGCCTCTCCGCTCATAACGCACGCGGCGGGCGCGGCGCCCAGCAGCATGTGCCCGGCAGACGCCCCCGCCCCCGCGTAGAAGCAACGAACCTACCAGCTCAGAAGCTGGTAGCCGTCCTCCGTCACCACGAGCTGGACCTCCCACTGGGCGGAATCGCTGCCGTCCTTGGTGCGCACCGTCCAGCCGTTCGGATCGTTCATATCGATACCAGGCTCGCCGGCGTTCACCATGGGCTCGATGGTGAAGCAGAAGCCCGGCGCCAGCACGACGCCCTCATCGGGCTCGCCCACGAAGCCCACGAACGGGTCCTCGTGGAACTCCAAGCCGATACCGTGGCCGCCGAACTCGCGCACCACGTTGAAGCCGTTCTCCTCCACGTAGCTCTGCACGGCGTGGGCCACGTCCCCCAGATGCCCCCAGGGCTTTACCGCGGCGAGCCCGCGCTGCACTGCCTCGCGCGTGACTTCCACCAGGCGACGGCGCTCGGGCGACACCTCGCCCACCATGAACATGCGCGAGGAATCGGAGAAGTACCCACCGAGGATGGTGGAGCAGTCCACGTTGACGATATCGCCGTCGTGCAGCACCTCGTCCTTGCTCGGGATGCCGTGGCAGACGACGTTGTTCACGCTCGTGCACACGCTCTTGGGAAAACCCTCGTAGTTGAGCGGCGCGGGCACGGCACCGTGCTCGACGGTGTACTCGTGCACCCAGCGATCGATCTCCTCGGTGGTGCAGCCGGCGTGAATCTTCTCGGCCACGTAGTCGAGTGCGCCGATGTTCACCTGCGCGCTCCGCTCGATGGCGGCGATATCCTCGGCGTTCTTGTAGAGGTCGCGCGGCAGCACCTCGTCGCCGCCCTCCCAGAGCTCCTCCAGACGCTCATCGAACTCGTGATGGCACTTCTTGTATTTGCGACCGCTCCCGCACCAGCACGGGTCGTTGCGGCCGGGCGTGTCCAAACCGTCAAACATGGCTAACTTCCTTTCGACAGGGCCATGATAGGCCAACACCGGCTCAGAATGCACCACGCGTTCGCCCTCACCGTGGAATCACGCTGCCCCGGACGCCGGTTACCCGATATTTCACCCTTCCCCCTTGGAATGGGCTACCGTGGGGTATACCGTTCTGTATCTGGCAATCACCACGATCGAAGGGAATCATCATGGCCGATTCCGAGGGACAGACCTACATCCACGCGCTGGAGAGCCGTTTTACCTGCAAGCGCTACGACCCCGAGGGGCACATCTCGGACAGCGCCTTCAACACCATCCTCGAAGCGGGGCGCCTGGCCCCCAGCTCCTTTGGCTTTGAGCCCTGGAAGTTCCTGGTTATCGAAGATCGTCGCCTCTTGGCGGATATTCTCGAGCGTGCCTGGGGCACCAAGAAGAACGCCGACCGCACCGTGCTCATCCTGGCCCGCCGCGGCGTGAGCGCCGAGAGCGAGTGGGTCCACCACATCGCGCACGACGTGCAGCACCTGAGCAAGCAGGACGAGCAAGCGCGTCTTCAGGCCTTCTCCGGATTCCAGCAAAACGACCTGCAGGTACTCGAGAACGACCGCACCCTGTTCGACTGGGCGGGCAAGCAGAGCTATATCGCGCTCGCCAACATGCTCTCAGCAGCGGCGCTCCTGGACGTGGACGCTACGCCGATCGAGGGCTACAACCGCGATGCCCTGGAAGAGCTCTTCGCCGCCGCCAAGCTCTACGACCCGAGCGAATGGGGCGTCTCCGTGTTGGTGCAGTTCGGCGTGCACGACGAGAGCCATCGCGCGCATCCCAAGACGCGCCGCCCCTTCGGCGAGGTCGTGGAGTACGTGCGGTAGCAACCTGAGCGCCCCGCTGCGCGCCTCGAAACGGCGGCCCCGAACCACCTCGCCCCGTTGGACGGCGATGGTTCGGGGCCGTTTTCCCCGCATGCGTTGTACAGGCGGCTACTCCACCTCGGCGGCCAGGCGCTTCTGGCCCTCCCGATACTCCTCGGGCGTCACCACGTCCTCGATGCGCAGGTTGATGCCCGCCACCTCGAGGCCGGTCATAGCGGTCAGGCGCTCGGTAACGCGCTCCTTCACGTCCTCGAAGATGTCCGGCGCGTACGCACCGTACTCGATGATGACGGAGATGTTCACGACCACGCGGTTGTCGTCCGTCACCTCCACCGTCACGCCCTTGGTGAGGTTCTCCACGCCGAACTGCTCCTGCACGGCATGGAAGAAGTTGCCCTTCATACCGAGCACGTGCGGCACCTCGCGCGTGGCCATGGCGACGATCTTTTCGATCACGCCGTTGGAGTACGTGAGGGAATCCTCGGAATCGTCTTCCACGTCCTCGGTGTCCTCAATCTCCGGTGCCTCTTCCCGAGCGGTCTGGTCCTCGGGCGCTTGATCCTCGGGCGCCGGCTTCTCCCGCGCCTCGTCCAGCTCCTGCTCCTGGTCTTTCGTCTGCTTCTTGGTCATGTGAACGCCCCTTTCAACCGCGCTGCGCGCGACCGTTCTCGCCTACCGCTTGCTACCGAAGATTCGGCAAAAGAAATCGTGAATGCCGCCCTCGCCGTCGCGCATCTGACCGAGCGTCGCTCCGACGCCCACGAAGATGGCGATGACGATGGTGTGCCAGAGCCCCAGCACCAAGATGAGCACCGCGAGCAGCAGGCCCACCGCTCCGTAGAGCACGGTGTGCGGATGCGCGTCGGCATACGCCCACGCCCGGCGTCCCACGCCCTCGATGAAGCCCATCGTGGCATCTTGGAAGCGCCCGCCAACCCGAGCGGGATCCTCCGCCGCATCGGATGCGGCGCGACGGGAACCGCCCTGCTCTCCGCTATCGGCAGCGAAGGAGGGGTCAGCATCCACCTTCGCGTCGTCCCCCTGCTCGATCACAGCCTTGGGCGCCTTGGCGCTCCGGGCCTTCTCCTCACTCATCGGAGGCCTCCTTTATCTCGGTTGTGGTCTTGGACGGCAGGAACCGCACGCGCACGTGAACCCCCGGACACCCGAGCATGGCCTCGCAGGCATCCTGCACGCGTTGCTGCATGCGATGCGCCATACCGGGAAGCCCCTCGTTCACAAGGGCGATGGCCTCCACCTTTACCCGAACTCGGGCCGCCTCCCGGCCGGCCACGCGCGCCCGCACGCTCTCAACCAGGACGTCATCATCGTCGGCGGCGGCCATACGCGCCACCTTCTCGATCGCAGGGCAGGTGACCTCGATATCGGGATTGGCATCGGGGTGCACGCTCCTGGGCTCGGGCCGCCACACGATGACGAGACCCAGCACGTAGAGCGCCTGAATCGCTATGACCCCGGTAGCCGCCAGCAGCGCGATGCGAAACGCCGGGAGGCCCAGCAGATACGCCATGCGCTCCTGCGCGGGACCAACGATCGAGCAGGCAAACGAGCCCAGCACGAACACACAGCACAGCAGATACAGAATGGCGGCGGCTCTCTTCAGCGGCCTCATGCGACTCCTTTACCTGGGGGCATCCGCCCTGAGAAACAAGCACTCAGGGCATTCTACCCAAATACAGGTGAAGCCGGGCTCGCCCAGCGCGAACCCGGCTTCACTCCACACAGCAGCGGACATGTGTCCGTGCTGCAGTTACTCCTCCTCGAGGGCGGCGATGACCTCGTCGGTCATATCCATCGTGCTGTAGACGTCCTGCACGTCGTCCAGCTCCTCCAGACGGTCGATGAGGCGCTGCACCTTCTTGGCGTCCGTCGGGGAGACGGCCGTCGGCGTGGTGGGAACGCGCGTGAGCTCGGAACCCTTGACCTCGATGCCCTGGGCCTTCAGGCCGTCGGCCACAGCCTTGAGGTCGTTCGCGGCGGTCCAGACGAGCCACTCGTCACCAGCGTCCTCGTAGTCCTCGCCACCGGCCTCGGCGATGGCCATCATGAACTCCTCCTCGTCGCCTGCGGCGCCGTTGGGAATCATGACCTCCTTACGGGCGTTGGGGTCGAGGACCTCCTTCACCACGATGATCTGGCCCTTGCGCTCGAACTGGAAGGACACGGAACCGGTGGTGCCCAGGTTGCCACCCGCATGGCTGAAGGCGGAACGCACATCGGCGGCAGTGCGGTTGCGGTTGTCGGTCAGGCACTCAACGTACACGGCCACGCCCGCGGGACCATAGCCCTCGTAGTCGATGGCCTCGTACACGGCGGCATCGGCACCGGCGCCAAAGGCCTTGTCGATGGCGGACTTGATCTTGTCCTTGGGCATGGACTGGGCCTTGGCCTTGTCCACGGCGGCGGCCAGGCTGGCGTTGTTCTCGGGGTTGGGATCGTTGCCCAGACGCGCCGCAACGGTGATGTTACGGCTAAGCTTGGAGAAGAGGGCGGAGCGCTTGGCGTCCTGCGCGCCCTTACGGTGCTTGGTAGTGGCCCATTTTGAGTGTCCGGACATGCGAACTCCTTCTATCGTGCGTGAGGCTTCCCGCGCGCGCCAGCGCTGGAGAACCCATGTAAACATACGGTTTTGGATATTACACCCAACGGCAGGTCAGATAAAGGGGCCACGCAATTCGCCCAGAAAGCGCGCGGCGCGGGCGGGGTCGCGAGCGCAGCCCTCCAACCGAGCCGCTACAGGCCGAGCAGAGAGTAAACGTTCAACGCGGTCACGATGAGGCCGATTCCCACGAGCACCGCGCGCATTCGCGCCCCGTTGGCGTACTTCCCCATGACGCGTCCCGAGCTCGTCAGGTAGATCTGCAAGAAGATCGTGATGGGCAGCTGGACCGAGAGCGCTGCCTGCGAGAGCACGAGCCCTTGGAACGGGTCGCTCACGAAGAAGATCGCCGCCACGGCCAGGACGAACGTCGTCACCACGCCCACCGAGCTGTGCCGGTCGTGGATGTCGTAGGGCTCGCCCATGGCACCCGAAGAGATAGTGCCCGCGGCCATACCGGCGGTGATGGATGACGAGATGCCCGCCATGAGCAGTGCGAGCGCGAAGATGACGCTCGCCGCACGGCCGAGCATCGGGGTGAGCGTATCCGCCGCCTGCGCCAGATCGGTCACCTGGATTCCCGCCTTCCAGAACGTGGAGGCGGCAAGGATCACCATCGCCGAGTTGATCGCCCAGCCCACGACCATCGAGAACAGCGTGTCCACGAACTCGTCGTCAAGGCGCTGGCGAATGACCCCCTCGCCCCGCTCGTCGTAGCGCGCGCTCTGGATGATCTCGGAGTGCAGGAACAGGTTGTGCGGCATCACCACGGCTCCGAGCACGCTCATCACCACCACGGGCGAACCCGCGGGCATAGACGGCACGACCCAGCTCCAAGCGGCCGTGGGCCAGTCCACGTCCACCAGCAGAATCTCGACCAGAAAGGCTAGGCCGATCAACGAGACGAACCCGATGATGATGCGCTCGATGCGCTGATAGGAGTTGGTGAGCAGGAGCGCCAGGGCAACAAGGGCGACGAGGATGGACCCTACGCGCACCGGTAGGCCGAAGAGCATCTGGAGCGCGATGGCACCGCCCAGCACCTCGGCCATCGCCGTCGCGATGCTCGCGAGCATGGCGGTGGAGAGCGCAACGAAGGCCACGGGGCGCGGCAGGTGCCGGGTGGCCGACTCGGCCAGGCACTCGCCGGTAACGATACCCAGGTGGGCGACATTGTGCTGGAGCAGGATGAGCATGATGGTGGAAAGCGTCACCACCCAGAGCAGGGCGTAACCGAAGGTGGAACCGGCGGCCATGTTGGACGCCCAATTGCCCGGATCGATGAATCCCACCGTTACGAGCAGGCCCGGGCCGATGGCCTTCAGGATCTCCAAGCCTCCCCGGTGGCCCGTGTGGACGTCGCCCCACACGACCTGGGCGAGGCGCTTGCGAATCTCATGCATGGTGTGCCCTCCTTTCTCGAACTCCCCTCTCACGGTCCACGAGCATACACGTGCCGCGCGCCCGCGCAAAATGACACGCGCGCAAAACCATATTGCGGACTATACTGGCAACGCTGAACACACGAGAGGCACGAGGAGAGACCGCTCGGACCCGCTTCATGATGGGACGAGCCGCGGGCGCCAAACCTCGAAATCGAAGGGGATGTACAGAAGAGATGCTGGCAAACCACACAACCGTCGCGCTCACGCGCCGCGATCTTCTTTTAGGGGCCATGATCACCGGAGCGGCGCTCGTCTCCGGATGCAGCGGCAACGCGGAATCGGGCTCGAGCGCAGGTTCCCACGCGGGTGACGGCGGTGCCGGCACGGTCAACGTGGGCACCATGGTGACCGAGGACTTCCTGCCCGGCTGGGCGGCCGAGCGCGACGGGCTCTTTGGAACGGACGCGCAGGTGAACATCATCACCTTCCAAAGCGCCCAAGAACTCGCCGCCGCCATGACCTCCGGCGACATCGACCTGGCCATGACCGACCCGCAGGTCTCCGCCGTGCTCGCCGCCGGCGGTACGCCGGTCCACCTGGCCTGGATCACGCTCGGCGCCACGCCCGACCAGGGGCGCTTTGGCATCCAGGTGGGCCCGGACTCGAAGATCGCGAGCGTGGAGCAACTGGCAGGCGCGAGTATCGGCGTGGGCTCCAACACCGTGCCCGAGTACGTGATGGACATGCTGCTTGAGGATGCGGGCATCGGGGCCGACGATTTCAAGAAAGAAGAGGTCAAGAAGATGCCCGTCCGCTTTCAGATGATGGTCTCGGGCAAGACGGATGCCGCCGCGCTTCCCGCGAGCCTCCTCGCGCTCGGCGAGGCACAGGGTTGCCGCACCATCGTCGACGACACCCAGGGCAAGAACCTCTCGCAGTCCGTGATGGCAGTCCGCGAGGAGTTCGCTCAAGGGAACGGCGGTGCCGCGGCGATCAATGCGGTGCAGCAGGGCTGGAACGCGGCGGCACAGGCGATCAACGAGGACCCGGAGAGCTATCGCGCGCTCCTGGTGGAGAAGGCGAACCTAGCCGACCCGCTCAAGAAGAGCTATCCCATCCCCACGTATCCGGTCGACGCCAAACCGACCAGCGAGATGATCCAGCCGCAGCTCGACTGGATGCTCGAGAAGGGCTATCTCAAGCAAGCGCTGACCTTTGACGAGGAAACGGGCACCTTCAAGGACGGCAAGTAAGACGGGGCCCCTCGCCTGAATCGGGTTAAGCCACCCGCCCGCGATGACGCCAGGGCGTGAGCACCCACTCGAGCGCCGTCAGCGCCTCGTAGAGTCCCACGCCCAGCACGGCCATGGCAATGATGCCGGCGAACATGCGCGGGTAGTCGAGCATACCCCATGCATCCACGATGAAGTAGCCGAGCCCCGTGGAGCCGGCGATGGCCTCCGCGAGAAAGAGGATGGCGACGCACGTGCCCATGCCGGTCCGCAACGCCGTGAAGAGCGTGGGCAGCACCTCGGGAACCACCACGTGCAGACAGGTGACCCACCGGCCAGCACCGACGCTCCGGGCGGCCTCGAGCGAGGTGGTCGGCACGGTGGCAGCCGCATCGCGCACCGTCACGAGCACCTGGAAGAACACGGTGATGGCCATAAGCGCGATCTTAGCCGCATCACCCAGGCCGAGAAACACGAGCAGCACGGGCAGCAGCACGACCTTGGGCACGGGATAGAGGATGTGGATAACGGGACCGATCAGGGCATCGGCGCGCGGAGAGCGGCCGAGCGCGAGGCCAGCGGGAATGGCGAGCGCCGAGGCGATGGCGAGCGCCGCGACCACGCGGTAGAGACTGACACCGAAGGCGGGAACCAGCTCCGGCAGGTTCTCCACCAGCTGACCCGCGGCCTGCGTGGGAAGCGGGAGCGCCGGAGACGCCAGGAGCACCGACGCCGCGCTCCACAGCAGCAGCACGGCAACCGTGGCAGTAAGGTAGATCGCCGCTCGCGCGGGCAGAGACCGGCTACGCATCGCGGGAATCGCGCGGACGGGAGGCCTCGCGGGCACTTGTCGGCATGTCCCCTTCGCCCAAACGCCCCCGTTGCGGAGCGCCGCGACGGTGCGCCACCACCAGCAGCGCGATCCCGGCCAGCACCAGCGGCAACGAGAGCAGCTGGCCCATGGTCACCACGCCGCCGAACAGGTAGCCCAGCTGGGCATCGGGCACGCGCACGAACTCGACCAGGATGCGGCAGATACCGTACCCCAAGATGAAGGTGCCCATGAACGTTCCCTGCGGCAGCAGGGGCTTGCGGCGGCTGAGGACCTGCAGCACGAAGAAGAGCACGATGCCCTCGAGCGCCGCCTCGTAGAGCTGGCTCGGGTGCCGCGGCATGGTGCCGGCGGCGCCGCCAAAGACAACGCCCCAGGGGAGGTCCGTCGGCTTGCCCCACAGCTCACCGTTGACGAAGTTGGCGCACCGCCCCAGCATGAGGGCGAGCGGTGCCCCGCACACGGCAAGGTCCGCGATCGTCCAGGCCGAGAGCCCCATCGCGCGGCACACCAGAACGCCGCCAATCACGCCGCCCACCAGACCGCCGTGGAAGCTCATACCACCCTGGTTGACGGCGAGGATCTCGAGCGGATGGGCGAAGTAGTAGCCATCGCCGTAAAAGATGCAGTAGAACAAACGGGCACCGATGATGAGCCCGAAGACCGTGCCCGTCACGACCATCCAGATGTCGTCAACCGTGAGGCCCAGCCCCCAGCGGCGCGCGGTGCGGTACATGACGACGCCCGTGAGCGCGGCACCCACGATGTAGGCGATGCCGTACCAGTAGATGGTGATGGGCCCGGCGGATATGGCTACCGGATCGAGCATATGGTACAGATCATTCAGCATGGCGAGCCTCCCAAAGCGTCACGCACGCGGACCGTGGTGGATGAAATGCAGGCAGTGACGGCATTCCTCCTTGATAGCCCCCATGCGGTCCACGTCGGGGTCCAGCAGGTCCCAGACCGAGGTGGCCTCACGATGCCAGGGACGCTGGCAGCGCGTGTAAGCGCAGGTTGAGGGGCAGGGCGAGTAACGGCCGGGCACGTTATGCGGGCAGTCGTCTTCCATGCTCGCGCCCGTGGGGCCCCACAGGCCCGCGCACCCGCGCACCGTCCAACACATGACCACGCCGTCTTCGCGGCGCGGATCATCGACCGTTCTATCTTGTTCCGTCAGGCTCGTCGCCGTCATGCGCGCTCTCGCCTAGAAGGGGCGATACTCCTCGTAGAGATCCTCGGCGTTCGCATCGTCGTTCACGGCCTCGACGCGCGTCACGCCCGGCACGTGCTCCTTCAGGATGCGCTCGATGCCCATGGAGAGGGTGAGCGAGCTCATGGGGCAGCCGGCGCAGGCACCCGAAAGCTCCAGCTTGACCACGCCCTCGTCATCGACGCCGATATAGGTCATATCGCCACCGTCGGCCTGGAGGTTCGGGCGAATCTCTTCGAGGACTTCCTTGAGCAGCTTCTCGTTCACAGCCACGCGTGGCTCCTTCCTCTGGTAAATGCTCGCGTATTTTACTACAAAGCTGGTACCCATATGGGGTCGTACTATGCCGCAGGCCCTCATGCGAGAGAGCGGCCATCGCAAGACCAGAACCTCATACGCGGACGGCGGCTAGTCGATCAGGCCGAGATGTCGGCACGCGCTGGCACAGCTGGATGAGCGCGTTCTTGGTCGAATCGGGAATGCGATGCGTCTCGAAGCTGATCAGCGTACCGTCGATGTCGAAAAAAGGGGCTTTGATCGCCGCGCCTCCTTTGCCGGGTCCTCGACCCGGCATGATAGCATCAGCCCGCACGGAGTCCCGCAGCCCCAGGGCGCGGTGCTACTCCACCACCAGATCGAGCTCCTGGGGATGCTTCTCAAACCAGCTCTTGGCATAGCTGCAGCTCAGGTGCGCCCGACGTCCCGTCTCGCGCAGCTCCTCCGCCACCGCGCGCATCAGCATGCTCGCCACGCCCTGCCCGCGCAGGGACTCGTCCACAAAGGTGTGATCGATATCCACCGTACCGTCGGCGCGATCGGGAAAGGTGACGCGCGCAAGCGCCTTACCATCGGGGTCAACGTATTCGATGGCATGGGAATGAATTTCGAGCTGCATAGCATGCCTCCTTGTGCATAGTTCCGCATTGAAAACACGGTGGCTCCACCTTACCCACGGGGGCGGACGACGATGCCATCGGCGAGGCGGCGTTTCCCAACCGTAACATGTCGGCAACGTGTGGTATGGAGCACCAATGCCGCCGCGCTCCGCATCACGGGACAGGTCCTGAAGAGTACACTGGGGCCATATATGCGCCACAGGCTGGGAGGCCTCATGTCCTACGAGCTCTCGGGGAACCTCGATACCATCTACGTGCCCTATGACAAGTCGTCGTCCGGCATGATCATCGCCACGATCTTCTGCGCGGCACTCTTCCTCGTTATTTGGAACATCATCCCGTTCATCCGCCGCTTCCTCGCCGCGCGCCAGCAATTCCCCGGTATGCCGCTCGACGCCAAGACCCGCAGGAAGGGCGTCACGACGCTTGTCTGCTCGTTGGTGTGCGTCCTGAGTCTGGCGACGTACGCGCTCAACCCCAACTACCAAGCCGAGCAGGAACAGGCCGCCCAGATCGCCATCCAGGACATCCAAGACCGTTTTCATCTGCAGGCGCGCTGGAAATACGCGCCGTACAACCCGTTCGACGATGACAGTGACCGGGTCGGCAAGCTCTACATCGAGGTGAATGGTCGAAGCTATCCCACGCGCATCTCCCCCACAGAGTACGACAACCCCTCACATTACGGACCGAGCAAGAAGAAGGACTTCGTCATGCTCGTGGTGGAAGTGCTCACGAACGACGGCTACGTGCCCATCAGCACCTTCTCTCGGCAGGTGACGGGACAGGACCCGGCATACTAGGCGCGCGATGCAACGGCGGCACCCCCACCACCAAGCCGGTGATGGGGACGCTGCGCGGAGAGCTTAGACGGGATTCGCCGAACCTCGCCTAGATACGCTCGACCACCTTGTCGCCCATGGCGACGGTGCCGAGCACATGGTCCGTCGGCGTGGACGCATCCGCGATGTCGCCGGTGCGCCAGCCCTCGTCGAGCACAGCCTCCACGGCGGCGTGGACCGCGTCGGCGGCCTCGCCCATATCGAAGCTGTAGCGCAGCATCATCTCGACGGAGAGGATCTGCGCGAGCGGATTGGCGATGCCCTTGCCGGCGATATCCGGCGCGGAGCCGTGGCTCGGCTCGTAGAGTGCCACGCCGTCGCCCAGGCTCGCAGAGGCGAGCATGCCGAGCGATCCCGTGATCTGCGCGGCCTCGTCGGAGAGGATGTCGCCGAACATGTTCTCGGTCACCACGACGTCGAAGAACGCGGGACGGTTGATGAGCTGCATAGCGGTGTTGTCCACGAGCATGTCGTCGAGCGTGACGTCCGGGTACTCCGCATCGTGCAGGCGATGCACGACCTCGCGCCACATGCGCGAGGTGTCCAGCACGTTGGCCTTGTCCACGCTGGTCACGTGGCCACGGCGCCGGCGAGCGGCCTCGAAGGCCTGGCGGGCGATGCGCTCCACCTCGTACTCACGGTACTCGAGGGTATCCACGGCGCGCTGGCCGGGCGTACCGTCCGGACCGGCGCCCTCCTCGTCGTAGTAGCGATGACGCGCACCAAAGTACAGGCCGCCCGTCAGCTCGCGCACGATCATGAGGTCCACGCCATCGATGACCTCGGGCTTGAGTGTGGAGGCGCCGGCGAGCGGCGCGAAGATCTGCACGGGGCGCAGGTTGGTATAGAGGCCGAGCGCCTTGCGGATGCCCAGAAGCCCCTGTTCAGGGCGCGGCTTTGAGGAGTCGGTCGTGTCCCATTTGGGGCCGCCGACCGCCGCGAGCAGCACGGCGTCCGAAGCCTGGGCGGCCTCGAGCGTGGCCGCGGGCAGCGGCTCTCCCGTGGCATCGATCGCGGCACCGCCGATGAGCGCGTCCTCGCAGGCGAAGTCCACGCCAAAGCGCGCGCCCACAGCAGCGAGCACCTTCTTGCCCTCGGCGATGATCTCAGGGCCAATGCCGTCACCCGGCAGGCAGCACATCTTATACGCGGGCATGGGCTACTCCTCCCCCGTCCTCGCCTCGGCGGCGAGCTTGGCCTTGGTGCGGGCCACCAGGCCTCCGGCGTTGATGATCTCTTGGATGAACGGCGGGAACGGGGCGGCATGGAAGACCGCGCCCGTGGTCTCATCCGTGATGGTGCCGGTGTCGGCGTCCACGTGCACCACGTCGCCCTCGGAGATGGCGTCCACGGCCTCGGCGCACTCCAGGATGGGCAGGCCCATGTTGATGGAGTTGCGGTAGAAGATGCGCGCGAAGCTCTTGGCGATGACGCAGCTCACGCCAGCGGCCTTGATGGCCACCGGCGCGTGCTCGCGCGAGCTGCCGCAGCCGAAGTTCTCATCGGCCACGATGATGTCGCCCGGCTTCACGCGAGCCGTGAAGGTGTTGTCCAGGTCCTCCAGGCAATGCTTGGCGAGTTCGGCGGGATCGGATGTGTTGAGGTAGCGGGCGGGAATGATGACATCGGTGTCGATGTCTCGGCCGTACCGGAAGACGGTGCCTTTGAACTGCATGGATATGCTCCTTTACGCGATATCGGAGGGAAGCGCGATGTGCCCGGCCACGGCCGATGCCGCGGCGACGGCGGGACTCGCCAGGTAAACCTCGGAGGTCGGGTCTCCCATGCGGCCCACGAAGTTGCGGTTCGTGGTGGAGATGCAGCGCTCGCCCGCGGCGAGGATGCCCATGTAGCCGCCCAGGCAGGGGCCGCAGGTGGGCGTGGAGACCACGCAGTTAGCGTTGATGAAGACATCCATCAGACCCTCGTGCACGCAATCCAGCCACACCTTCTGGGTGGCGGGAATCACGATGCAGCGCACGCCGTCGGCCACCTTGCGCCCGCGCAGCACCTCGGCGGCGGCGCGCATGTCCTCGATGCGGCCGTTCGTGCAGGAGCCGATCACGGCCTGGTCAACGGTGATGTGACGGCTCTCGGTGACGGGATGCGTATTGCTCGGCAGGTGCGGCCACGAGACGCAGGGCACGATGTCGGCCGCGTTAATGTGGATGACCTGCTTGTACTGCGCATCCGGATCCGGATGGTACTCCGTGAACTCGCGCGAGCTGCGGGCGCGCACGTACTCGCGGCACTTCTCGTCCACCTCGAAGAGGCCGGCCTTGCCGCCCGCCTCGATGGCCATGTTGGCAATGGTGAGACGGCCCTCCACGGAGAGCGCCTCGATGGTGGAACCGGCGAACTCCATGGCGCAGTAGAGGGCGCCGTCCACGCCGATCATGCCGATGATATGCAGGATGATGTCCTTGGCCGTGGCGCCGTCGGCGAGCTCGCCGTCCACCACGAAGCGGATTGCCTCGGGCACCTTGAACCAGGCGCGCCCGGTGGCCATGCCCACGCCGGCGTCCGTGGAGCCCACGCCGGTGGAGAAGGCACCGATACCGCCGTAGGTGCAGGTGTGGCTGTCCGCGCCGATCATGAGGTCACCGGGGACCACCACGCCGCGCTCGGGCAGGAGCGCATGCTCGATGCCCATGCAGCCCTGCTCGTAGTAGTGGGTGATCTTGTGCTCGTGGGCAAAGTCGCGCGTAATCTTGGTTTGCTCGGCGCTTTTGATGTCCTTGTTGGGCGCGTAGTGGTCGGGCACGAGGCAGATCTTCTTGCGGTCGAACACGCCGGCGCCGATTTCGCGCACCGTCTTGATGGCGATGGGCGCGGTGATGTCGTTGGCGAGGACCAGGTCGAGGTCGCACTCGACGAGCTGGCCGGGCACGACCTCGGGCAGGCCGGCGTGGGCGGCGAGGATCTTCTCGGCCATAGTCATGGGTCTTGGCATGGGCTCTCCCTCTCTTGAGCCTCAGGCGAGCGTGGGGGCCAGGACATATCGTCCTGTGCTCAAACAGCACGCTTCGCGTGAACTGCGCCAGGACGATATGTCCTGGCCCTGCTGTGATGGGCACAAATCAGATCGAGCCCATCGCGCTTGAAACAAACAATAAAGCATGTGCGAAGCTTCGCTTCGCCTTATATATAGGGCGCTGCGCAGCAGCACGCATACTTTTCCCTCTCTTTCTTAGGCGGAACGTGGGGCAGCTGCGTTGGGGCTGGACGGGCATACCCGAAGCGACACTCCGCAGCGAACTGCGGAAATGCCGAAGGCATTTCCCAGTCTCGCGAGGACTGAGCGAAGGGTATGCCCGTCCAGCCCTGAGTGACCTACTTTCCGGCCTTGGCGCGGGCGGTCTGAATCATCCTGTTGATGGCGTTCACGTATGCCTTCGCGCTCGACACGATGATGTCCGTGTCGGACCCGCGGCCGGTGAACACGTTGCCGTCCTCGGCCGCCACGCGCACCGTAACCTCGCCGATCGCGTCGATGCCGCGCGTGATGGCCTTGATGGAGAACTCGGAGAGGTCGCCGTGGACCGCAACCACCTGGTCGATCGCCTGGTAGGCGGCATCCACCGGACCGGTGCCCGTGGCGCAGACCACATGCTGCACGCCCACCTCGTCGGTGATGGTGGCAGTGGCGGTGGGAACCAGCGGGTCGCCGCAGCTCACCTGCAGCGCGTCGAGCGTGTAGACGGCCGCGACCTCACGCTGGCGCTCCTGCACCATGCTCTCCAGATCCTCGTCGTAGACCTCCTTCTTCTGGTCCGCGATCTCCAGGAAGCGCTGGTACACCTGCTCGAACTCCGCGTCCTCAAAGGTGTAGCCGAGCTCCGCCATACGATGGCGCAGCGCGGCGTGGCCGGAGCGGGCGGAGAGGATGATCTCGGAGCCGGCGGCGCCCACGTCGGCGGGATCGATGATCTCGTAGGTATCGCGCGCCTTCAGCACGCCGTCCTGGTGGATGCCGGAGCTGTGGGCGAAGGCGTTCGCGCCCACGATGGCCTTGTTGGGCTGCACGTTGATGCCCGTGATGCTGCTCACGAGCTTGCTCGCGTGCGTCAGCTCCTTGGTCACGATATCCGTGTGGGCGTCCAGCTCCTTCTCGTGCATCTTGATGGCCATGACGACCTCTTCGAGCGCGGTGTTACCGGCGCGCTCGCCCAGGCCGTTGATGGTGCACTCGATCTGCGTGGCACCGTTGCGCACGGACTCCAAGGCAAGTGCCGTCGCCATGCCAAGGTCGTTGTGCGTGTGAACGGAGATGGTGACGTTCTCGATGCCGTCCACGCGCTCGCGAAGGTCGCGGATGCGCGCGCCGAAGTCCCACGGCATGTTGTAGCCGGTGGTATCCGGGATGTTCACCACCGTGGCGCCCGCCTTGACCGCGGCCTCGACGATGCGCACCAGGAAGTCCTGATCGGCGCGACCGGCGTCCTCGGCGTAGAACTCAACGTCGTCCACGTAGTTGCGCGCGAGCTTAACGGCGTGAACGGCGCGCTCGATGGCCTGTTCCTCGGTCATGTGGAGCTTCTCGTACAGGTGGGAGGGCGACACGCCCAGACCGGTGTGGATGCGGGGGCGTTTGGCGGTCTTCAGCGCCTCGGCCGCCACCTCGATATCCTTGTCCACGGCGCGGGTCAGGCCGCACACGGTGCAGCTGTCGCCAGCGATGCGCCCGATCTCGGCCACGGACTTAAAGTCGCCGGGGCTGGAAATGGGGAAACCCGCCTCGATCACGTCGACGTTCATGCGGATCAGCTGGCGCGCGATGACGAGCTTCTCCTCGGTGTTCATACTCGCTCCGGGAGACTGCTCCCCGTCGCGGAGCGTGGTGTCGAAGATGGCGATTTTGCGGCTCATGGTTCCTCCTAGATCAACGGTGCTGTTCAGGCGCCTGGCAGGAGGTTTCATGCGGTCGGCTCAGATTATCGAGAACCGAAAGACGAGAAAGCACCCGCCGCGCAAACGCCCTGCCAAGCAAGGATTGCATACGCGTTCGGGTGCTTTGGAATCGAAAGAGGTTGACGAAAGACCCTAGCGCGTATTCTTAGATAGCGCTAGGCCTAGCAGCTGAATATGTGCGAGGCACGTCTTCATGCTCGGAATGTCCTTTCGGTCAACAACGCAATTTAGTTTAGCAGAGTGCGCGCAGGGCGCAAGCGACGATTCCAAGGCTGCGCGATGGTCTTTTGTTATATGAAACGAGAACATTTCTCTTGTACATGAGCCGTTTTGTTCTATATTCATTGGAACAGATTGGAGAGCAAGAAACGGAGGCATATATGTTCATCCAGCTTGACCAATCAAGCGACATGCCCCTTTACCAGCAACTTCGCAACCAGATTGTAGCGGCCATCGCCACGGGCGAGCTCGCACCGGGCGATGGCCTGCCGAGCGTGCGGACGCTCGGCAGAGACCTCGGCATCAACCTGCACACCGTCAACAAGGCCTACGCGCTCCTGCGCGACGAGGGCTACCTGGTCATGCGCGGCCGAGCCGGAGCCAGCGTGGCGACCCCGCCCGGAGAGGACGCCGCGCTCAAACGGCTTTCCGACGGCTTGGCGCTGCTTGTGGCGGAATTCAAGGCGGCGGGCGGTGCGCGGCAGGCATTCGAGGAAGCGGTTCGCATGGAATTGGATACCGCATACGGCGCTGCCGCGCCGAAGGGAGACAAACACGATGAATAACCTGTTGATACCGTCCTTCATGGTCCTGATCGTGGCGGCGACGGGCATCCTCATGGCCGCGATGCCCTGGCTCGAGGCACACGGACAGTGCTTCTCCGTCACGGTACCGGGCGCAGCGGCGAGCGATGAGCGGTTGGTCGCGCTCAAGCGTCGCTATGCCGTGACGACCCTCGCGCTCACGGCGCTCTGCAGCGTCGTCGTCGGCGTCGTCTTCGCCGCCGATGCCACGGGCACGGCCGGAATCGCGGTCCTGGTCGCTGCATCGCTCGTGCTCGTCATCGTGCCCTTCATCTTGATGCAGGTCGCACGGGGTCGCGTGCAGGCCATCAAGGCGACGGAGGGTTGGCGCGCCGAGCACCGGCTGCATGTGGCGGCCCTCGGCGAGGCGGACTTGCCGCAGGCGGTACCGCTCGCCTGGGAGCTCCTGCACCTTCCCCTGTTCCTGCTCGTACTGGTTCTCGGCTTCGTTCTCATGCCCAGCATGCCAGACCGAATCGCCATTCATTTCGACCTTGCAGGCACGCCCAATGGCTGGATCGATAAGGGCCCTGCGGTCATCGCCCTCCCCTTGGCGATCATGGTGTTCCTGGCGATCACGATGGCGGCCTGTCATCTGGCGGTTCTCCGCTCGAAGCGCGGCATCGCAAGCGATGCCCCCGCAACGAGCGCCTACGGCTACGCGCTGTTCGTGCGGGCGCAGAGCATGATGCTCGTGGTGCTTGGTCTGGCGCTGAACCTGGTTCTGGCGCTCATGCCGCTCACCTTTGCCGGCATCCTTTCTCCGAACGCGTCGTTTACTGCGGCCATGGTCGTTGCGGCAGGTGCGGTGGTCGGATGCGCTTGGCTTGCCTACGCGTACGGCCAGAACGGAAGCCGCGCGGTCAAGCTGCTCTCCGAACGGGAGGCGGGCGCGACGGGCTCCGAGAGCCTGAACTTCGACGACGACCACTTCTGGCACCTGGGCGTCTTCTATGCCAACGCGGATGACCCGGCCGTCGTGGTGCCCAAGCGCTTCGGCATCGGCTGGGGACTCAACTGGGCCCGCCCCGCCAGCTGGCTCGTCACCCTCGGCCTCATCGCACTCTGTGCAGCCCTCTGCCTGGCGGTGTTCCTCCTCCTCTAGCTCCGCGGCGCACCTGTTTCTTGGAGACGGTTCTCTCATTTGAGAAACGTCTCCATTTTTTGCCAGGAGCGAGGCTGCTCGTGCCGTACGTTTTTGTCCACAACCTGAAAAATGAACGGGCCACACCCCGGCAGGCTGAAAGATCGAACCAGGCTCGCTCTTTCACCCCTGTTGGTGCCCCGGCATTCCTTGGCAGTTACGCAACAGTTCGTTAACTGATGTCCAAATTCACCGCGGATTGCCCGGCCGAAGGCCTATACTGCTTTCTCGTATGCAACGACAACGAGAAGAACGGCGTATCGGCATCATGAAAGCTGCGATCTTCGGAGCGGGCTCGCTCGGCACGATTATGGGGGCCTACCTCACGAAGGGCGGCGTGCCCATCGAGCTCGTTACGCGCAACAAGGCGCACGTCGACGCCCTGAACCAGCACGGCGCGACCGTCACCGGTACCGTGAACATGAACGTGCCCGTCACCGCGCTCACACCCGACCAGATGCAGGGGCCCTACGACGTCATCTTCCTCATGACCAAGCAGCTCGACAACGAGGCCACCGTCCACGACCTCGAACCCCTGCTCGCACCCGACGGCGTGATCTGCACGCTGCAGAACGGCCTTCCCGAGATGCTCATCTCGTCCATCGTGGGCCCCGCGCGCACGATGGGCTGCACCGTGGCATGGGGCGCCACCATGACCGCGCCTGGCGTCTCCGAGCTCACGAGCGAGCCCGACGCGCTCTCCTTCGGCCTCGGCGTCTTTTCCCCGGTTCCCGAGCGCCGTGCTCACGAGGTCCAGCAGCTCCTGGAGACGATGTGCCCCGTTGAGCTCGAGCCCAACTTCATCGGTGCCCGCTATTCGAAGCTCCTGATCAACGCCTCGTTCAGCGGCATGTCCGCCGTGCTGGGATCCACCTTCGGCGAAGCGGCCAACGACAAGCGCTCGCGCGTCTACGTCCAGCGCATCATCAAGGAGTGCCTGGACGTGGCCGACGCCGCGGGCATCCGGGTGGAACCGATCCAGGGCACCGACGTCGCCAAACTACTCAACTACCACGGCGCGCTCAAGCGGATGATCTCGTTCGCGATCATCCCCATCGCCATCAAGAAGCATGCCCGGCTGCGCGCGAGCATGCTGCAGGACCTCGAGCATGGCAAGCGCACCGAGGTGGACGCCATCAACGGCTCCGTCTGCCGCCTGGGCGCCGAGCACGACGTGCCCACCCCCGTGAACGACGCCGTCGTCGAGCTCATCCACCAGATGGAGCGCGACGAGCGCACGCCCGGCTGGGACAACCTCGCAGCCCTCCCCGCCTAGCTGAAAGAACGAACCTGGTTCGTTCTTTCAGCCACAAGATAAACCATTTTTAGGTCAATGCTCGTCACCTGAACGTGCGACATTAACCAAATTGATTCTCCGTCTTCATGCACTCCATCTTACGCCCGAGCTCATTGCGAACGACCGGTTCGTCCAGTGGGCAGTAACAACGCCTCTTTACAACATTGGTGAATACGCTTCGCACCTTTCAAAGGAGCTTCAAGCTCTGCGTCCGGGTATTTCCTGGTCAAAGGTTGCCGGGCTGCGGCATCGTCTTGTTCACGATTACGAAGGTACCAACTGGCGCATCGTTATTCGGGTCATCTTCGACGACCTGCCTGCCTTTATCAAGCAAGTTCGAACTCTGCTACCGGAAAACTCCTCGTAAAAGAAAGAACCCTATATTCTTGACAATGCCCGTGCCTCCAGTTCGGCAAACTCATGCGCTGTAAGCCCGTATCTCCCAAACCAAGGCGTTAAATCTGGATCGTGGTAATCGCTTCCACCACTTTGAGCTAGGTTGAAGTGGCGAGCAAGCGACCGCGTCCGCGGATAATCCTCCTCTTTCATACTGGGATGAGATACTTCGATCCCCTGCAAACCGAGTTCCACATAAGCAGGTATCTCATCATAGTTATCATATTCACAAGGATGCGCGATCACCGGTAGGCCGCCTGCCTCTCGGATTGCGGCAATACCCTCGGCTATGGGCGTGTACCCCATCTGCCTATCTACCTCATACGTTGTTTTGCCAGCAAATAACTCACGATATCGCTTAACGCTCATACTCTCCGGATACCGTTCCATGAGCGCTTGGAAGATATGTATCTTAAAGACCACACCGAATGGGGCTATCTCTCGCACACGATCATAATCAAGTGGATAGCCTTTCTTGGCAAGCTCTAAAACAAGCGTCTTATGATAGTGATCTCGGCAGACAAGAGTATGCTCGCAGAGCCTCTGAACAGCAGAGACGTCCTCTCCCAGCCACAGTCCTACTACATGTGTTTTCTTGTGAACGCTCTCGTCGTAGCAACTCATCTCAACGCCGCGCACCGTTTGAATACCATGAGCAGCGGCGGACGATCGCACCTCTTCCCAAGTATCGACCGTATCATGATCGGTAACTGCCACAGTATGTATCCCCAGATCAGCAGCACGCTTCATTACCTGATCGATCGTCTGCGTTCCGTCGCTATGATTCGTATGCACGTGCATGTCAGCATACACAGTCACTGCATTTCCTCCTCTCCTGGATAAACGGCAACGATCAACAGCATGATCGAATCGTCATCGGTCGTCCCTACAGCTGATAATCTGCTCCCTCTTCAACCTCATCACTCGTCGGATCTTCAAAGCCGATCAAGAGCGTTGCAATAAAGCTCACAATTGCCGAAACGACCATTGCCGCAATAGCAACGAACAAGTTATTCAAGCCGTCCCCGCCGATCCACATTGCAACGTTGATAACGCTTGGCGTCATCCAGGTATAGGCTTTCAGAGCAAAGATACCTGCAACGAGGCCTCCAGCGGCACTCCCAATCATGACTGCCCACATTGGGCGCTTGAGGCGCAACGTCACACCGTAGATGACAGGTTCAGAAACACCGGCAAAAAACACGGTAAACGCAGTGGAAAGACATGTGCTGCGGAACTTCTTGTTCTTGGTCCGAAGTGCGCAGGCAAGCGCAGCGGCACCCTGCGACATATTCGCCACGAGCGGGAGCGTACGGGAGAAGGGGTCGTAACCAGTCTGCGCCATGAGCTGCATGCCAGCGATTGCCAGTGTGGAATGAGTCCCCGTAACAACCATCCACGGATATACAAAGCAGATGAGTGCGATAACGACGCCGCCGCCAGCATTGTAAATCGTAAGAAGAGCATCACCCAGAGCCACCGCAAGATAGCCCATTGCGGGAGCAAGCAAGAGGAAAGAAAGAGGGGTCATAATGAGCAGCGTAATGAGCGGCGTGAGCATTCCACGAACGAGTTCGGGAAGCTTGGCGTTAAGAAAACCCTCGAGCTTGCTCATAACCCATACGATAAGGATTGCTGGAATAAGCGACGAGGCATACGACATGCCATAGAGAGGGATGCCGAACATATCGCCAATGAACTTAGGATCAGCAGCCGAAACAAGACTGGTCCAATTCGGATGCAGCAAGGCGCATCCCATGAGTGCCGCCATAAGCTGATTCGAACCAAAATGCTTAGCTGCGGCAATCGCGGTAAATACTGGAAGGAATGTAAACCCTGCATCGAACACGAAGCTGAATACATAGAACGCCATGGACGTATCGGACGAGGCGATGCCCGCCAGTTGAATAATCATCAGGATACATTTGCCCAAGCCCGTACCGATAAGTATGGGAATAAGTGGCATGATGCACCCTATGATGGTACCGAGCATTGAGCTCAGGATACTTTTTTTACCCACCGAGTCCTTGTCCGGCATCACAGCTGTTTCGTGGGCAAATCCACCAACACGGCAGACCTCGTCGTAAACCTGACCGACATTCGTACCAATGATGACTTGGTATTGCCCTCCTGCCTCCTGTACGCCAATAACGCCGGGAATCTTCTCGATTACGTCTCGGTCCGCAAGACCCGAATCCTTGAGGTTAAAACGTAGACGCGTTACACAGTGCGTCACGTACGTTACATTTTCTTTGCCGCCTACCGCTGCAAGAACATCGGTAGCTATTGCCTTGTTATCCATTGCATCTCCCATCATGTCCAGAGCTCACTGTAAGTAGATGTGTCGCGTGTTTTAGATACTCTTCTCCTGAGACGCAGAAACTTCCCCTCCTTTCGCAGCGTTATATAGTCGATTGATGTGAATAGCGAGATACACGAACTCGCTCATTCCCAGATGTATACCTGCCTCGCGCTCTGCAAACGCGCCCACGTCCAGAGCGCAACTCACGATGTCGGGAACTTCGTTTTTTAGCTGGCGCAACATATGCTCATCCTGCTTATCAGACAGCCCAGCAGTCCTTAACCCTCGCAATAGATAATGCATATGCGTCGCAAACCGGGCATAGTTCATACCATCTCGATCGATAATGATGGAGAGCTTCTCCTCAACAGTCCGCGTGACGCCATCAAGGATTCGCTCAACCGCGACCCCTTCTTCTGCAGTCGTGGTATCAGAATTGACAGAGTTCAGAATGGTGAGTGCAACCCCCGTCACTTCACTTCGTTTTAGGGGGAGATCAAACGTACTCTCAGCTCGATCAATAACGAAGGTAGCGAGCTTCCACTCGAGTGGATAGAGCTGGGCGATATCATATGAAAGCGGCATGTTTGTCATCATGCCCCCACGTGTGCGTTTAATCATAAACGCGATGTGATCAGCAAGAACGAGCGGAAAATTCGGGCTCAGCTCATACGAAAGCACCCCGCGTATAACATCTGCCATCTGTGCAGAAAAACCAAGAACATCAGAGGGTATGTCCTTCATAAGGTCCAGATAGCGATCATCTACGCCGTAGAATGTACGTTCAATACGTTGGAGCTCGACCTCGTTACTTCCATCGGGAAACCCAATACCGGAGCCGAGTGCCACGACGTCATGCCCTTTACTATCCACGCAAAGAACGGCATTGTGGTTAATGCGTTTGATTATCCTCAAGAGTCATTCCTCCAACAAAAAAGGGCGTGATTACGAGGAGGAACTCCTCGTAATCACGCCCCGTACTTCTTATCGGGTAGCACTTGATACTAGTTTACATTCTTCATATTCAAATGAGTATTTGGTTTCGGTTAACGGTTAGTAAGCAACCCTTGATTATCAACTTTATCCGAACACCTCCCACATTCATCCGCACATGTGCGGATGAATGTGGGAACCCGATACCCTGAGGGCCGGATCGGCCGGCCCCGGGAGATCGGAGGACGGCATGTCCGGA
>NZ_CABWID010000023.1 GCF_902501965.1 Collinsella sp. AK_207A
CCTTGATTATCAACTTTATCCGAACACCTCCCACATTCATCCGCACATGTGCGGATGAATGTGGGAACCCGATACCCTGAGGGCCGGATCGGCCGGCCCCGGGAGATCGGAGGACGGCATGTCCGGAAAGAAGAAGAGCGGCTCCGCAAGGGCGGTCCCGAGGGCCTACGGAAGGCTCACGAGGCACGAGCGGGACACGGTCCAGAGGATGCTGGAGCGCAGGGCGTCGTGCAGGGAGATCGCGAGGGAGCTGGGCAGGTCGCCCTCGACGGTGAGCGCCGAGGTGGCGTCGCACAGGTTCGTGACGGCGCCGAAGGCCAGGCGCGGCGAGCGCGTGGACGCCTCCGCCGACCTGTCGGCGGCCTGCCCGCGCCTGGCGGCGTGGCCGCGCTGCTGCAACGGGTGCGGCCGGTACCGCGCGATCGGCTGCAAGCGCCGCCCCCACGTCTTCTACGAGGCCCGGGCCGCGCAGCTGTGCGCCGACTCGGTCCTCGTCTCGTCCAGGCGCGGGATAGACGCCGACGAGCCCGCCGCGGCGGCCAGGCTGGAGGCGATAAGGGACTGCCTGCGCCGGGGGCTGTCGCCCGAGCAGATGGCGGCGCGCAACGGCGGCCCGGTGGACCTGTCGCCGTCGACCATCTACCGCTGGGTCTCGGCGGGCTACGACGGCATGACCAACATGGAGCTCAGGCGCAAGGTCGGCTACAGGCCGAGGAAGCGCGCCGCGGGCCGGGCGGCGACCCGCCACTCCGCCCGCAGGTCGCATGCCGCGTTCCTCGCCCTCGGGGAGGACGCGTGCGCCGCGGCCTGGGAGATGGACACCGTCGAGGGGGCCCGGGAGGACTCCGCCTGCCTGCTCACGCTGCTGCACCGCCCCAGCAGGCTCCAGCTCGCGCTGCCGCTGGAGGAGAAGACCGCCGGGTGCGTCGCGGACGCCCTGGAGGGCGTCCGGGCCATCCTCGGCGCCGACGGGGCGCGCCGCGTGTTCCGCGCCGTCCTCACCGACAACGGCGCCGAGTTCTCCGACGAGGCGGCGATCGCGGCGCTGCTCGGCGAGGGGCCGGGCGAGACGAGGCTGTTCTACTGCGACCCCGGGCGCAGCGACCAGAAGGGCGCCTGCGAGCGCAACCACGTCGAGATCAGGAAGCTGCTGCCCAAGGGCGCCGGAATCAGGTTCGACCGGCTCGCCCCGGCCGACCTGGCGCTGGCCATGTCGCACGTGAACTCCGAGCCCCGCGGCGCGCTCGGCTTCGCGACGCCCGCGCGCGCCTTCAGGGCGATGCTCGGGGAGGACGCGGCGGCGCTGCTGGACGCCTACGGCGTGGAGGACGTGCCGCTCGGCGATCTCGACCTGACGCCGGGGCTCATCGGGCGGGCGCGCGCGGAAAGGGGCGATGCCCCGCTGCCCTAGCCCAAAAAGGGAAAGCTGAACAGGCGGAACCGACCGTCCGGCTGAGTCTGGGAAGAGGTGCCGGGCGGCGGGCGGAGCATGGCCACCGGACCCATCGAAACACATCTCCACCATTCCTTCAACTGGGAAAATGCCGCCCCCGGGGCCCGGATAGGACCTCGGGGGCGTTCGGTTAACTGCGGGAGCGTGCCGTCAGCTCAATGTGTTCGGTTGGGATCGGAAATCAACC
>NZ_CABWID010000024.1 GCF_902501965.1 Collinsella sp. AK_207A
TCGCGCTTGAGCGGATGGGGATAGTCCAGTCCATGTCCCGCAAAGGAAACTGCCTCGACAATGCGAAGGCTGAAAACTTCTTCTCGATGGTCAAGACCGAGCTTTACTACGATTGGAAGGGAGACGATCCCGACGTTTTCGAAAGGGATTTGGGAAAGCACATCGACTGGTACAACAACGTGCGCATCAAGAAGCGCCTAGGCGGAAGCAGCCCGGTCGAGTACAGACGCGGCCGGGCCGCCTGATTCACTTCTTTTGATGTTCAGGAAACGGGGTCCTTTGCAGAAATGGGAGGCAGTTCAAAAAGCGGCAGGGCTTTTGGAAGGGAACCGGGTTGCGGAAAAGGGTTAGGCGAGCTTGGCCTCGAGCTCGGCGATGCGCTTGTAGGCATCGATGGTAAAGCGGACCTGCTTCTCCAGGATCATGGTGGTCATCAGAGTGTCCTGAGCGTGGGCCATGATGAAGGTCATCTCCATCTCGGCGCCGCCGGCCTCCTGCGAAAGCAACTTGGTCTGCGTGTCGTGAGCGCCGATGAGCGCATCGCTGGCATCCTTGTGCAGCTGCTCGGCCTTCTCAAAATCGCCCACGCGGGCGGCATCGAGCGCAGCGAGCAAGTCGGTCTGGGCGTCACCGGCGTATGCGACGATCTCGAATCCGACCATCGAGATTTCTTCTTTGGTTGCCATATTGCGTTCCTTTCACGTATGAAGCAATGGAGAGCATCGCGTCCGGGCATGCGCGCTGCGCTCCGTAACCCTAAAATACTAACATTCAAACAAAAGAGAGCAATGCAAAACTTAATTTCGAGCTATCAACGGTCGTTATTCGTCCGTGAACGGGATTCAAACCACTTCGAACAATATCAAACAAATCGGCTGGTAACCCAAACAGACCTGCACGCCAGCGAAGTTATCTCACCGCCTCCCTTATGTCAAAGCGAAGAGGAGAACACTGACTTCTATGATTATGCCCGCAGGTCTTTCACGCTGGAACGCTCGACCAGCACGCCCGAGACAAGCGTACGGCTTCTGGAGCTCGGGGCTTCCAGGCCCGCAACGACCTCGTTGAGCGCACGAACACCCAACTCACGGTGGCGATACTTTACGGAGGTCAAAATCGAATTGGGAATCGTCTTGTAGAGTTCGTCGTCAAAGCCGATTATTGACACATCCTCCGGAACGCTCAACCCCTTGTTACGCAGGGCCATCATGATGCCGTTCGCCATACAATCATTAGCGGCCAGGACCGCCGTGCAATCAGGTTTATCGGCGAGTACAAGACCCGCGGCATATCCGCTGTCCGCACCCCAGTCACCCTGCAGAGGCTCAGGTGGCTCAATTCCCCTCGCCTCAAGCGCGCTCCTCCATCCCTTCAGGCGACATTGGCTTGAAAGAGACTCCTCCTTACCTGCAACGAAATAAACGTTTTGATGACCACGATCCAAAAAGTACTCGCACGCCATGCGCGCGCCGCCTTCCTGATCATCACTAACCGTAGAACATGTGGAATGCTCCATAGGTGTAATGATTACCGTCTTAAGGTCTTTAGGGGCCCTGAACGTATCGAAGTCATCAACCATCTGGCGCAAGTTAAAGATCATTCCGTCAACAGGCAACCGTGACATCCTGCGCGCCGCATCGGCAAGGGTCATCTTCTCCCCCGCACGCTTCTTGATCATCGTGAGTGCAAACCCGCGCTCCTCGGCAGCGTCGGCGATGCCGTCAATCATGTCCACGGCGCCGCCCGACAAATGGAACATCACCACACCGATGCACCCGTAACGGCCCAATTTGAGTGAACGCGCGGCAAAGTTGGCCCGGAACCCAAGCGCCTCCATGGCCGCATGAACCTTATCGCGCGTCGACTCGCGCACGTTATCGGGTTCATTGATCACCCTAGACACCGTTTTGAGGGAAACACCTGCGGCAACCGCCACATCGTTCATTGAGACGTTTTTCTTGTCCATCGTTGCCACTGCTTCTCCAGTCGGTTCTCTATCGATTGTTCTTTGCGGTCTAGTAAACACTACCTGCTCATTTTTCAAATGTACCGTTTATCGGACAATACCAACCGTTCACCCGTAAAAACTTGTTGCCCTTCCCAAAGATTTCTAGGTTGTTGCTGCATAATGACAACGTTGTCATTATGCAGTGCCTTCCCTAGCCGGAGGGTACCGGACAGTCCTGACCATCCATCAACGACCAGTTCCATCCACATGCATCGCGCATCAAGTAGCAAAGGAGCTCTTTAGACGCCATCATGGATCAGTACGATGTCATCGTGTTTGCCCCGCAGGCTCGTAGCTACTACGATGATATGAAGGTCGACACCGACCGCCGGGGCTTTAAGCTACTCGCCCCGCGCGACAAGGAAAACATCGACCTCACCCGCGATCCTGCCGGCGCCATCAAGTGGCTCCGCGAGAATCACGACTAATCCCCCTGTGGTGCCCGAATCCCCGTTCGGGTACCTCCCCCTTTTCGTATCCCACAGAAAGGATGACTCATGAACAACCCCATGCAGTTCCCCGACGGCTTTGTGTTTGGCGGCGCCACCGCTGCTTACCAGGTTGAGGGCGAAACCCGTACGCACGGAAAGGGCAAAGTGCCCTGGGACGATTTCCTGGCAGCTCAGGGTCGCTTCTCTCCCGACCCCGCAAGCGATTTCTACAACAAATATCCGGTCGATATCGACCTGTGCCAGCGCTTCGGCATCAACGGTATCCGCGTCTCCATCGCTTGGAGCCGCATCTTCCCCAACGGCACTGGCGAGATCAACCCCGAGGGCGTCGCCTTCTATCACGAGCTTTTTGCCACCTGCAACAAAGCCGGCGTTATCCCCTATGTCACGCTCGATCACTTTGATACGCCCGAGGCCTTCTACCAGGACGGTGGCGAGGGCTTCCTGACGCGCGCGACGATCGACGCCTTTGTGGAATACGCCAAGTTCTGCTTTGCCGAATTCACCGAGGTCAAGCACTGGTTTACCTTTAACGAGATTCCCGCGACAGCCGAGGGCAGCTTTATTGTCGGCAACTGGCCGCACGGCGAGAAGTATCGCCTGGACAAGGCCTTCCAGCTCATGCACAACATGATGGTTGCCCACGCCAAGGCCGTCGTCGCCTTCCATGATGGCGGCTTTGAGGGCGAGATAGGCATCGTCCAGAATCTGGAGCCCAAGTATCCCCTCGATCCCAACAGCGCCGCCGACTGCGAGGCCGCTCGCATGGCCGACGTCATCAACAACCGTTGGGTACTCGACGCCACGTTCCGCGGCCACTATGCAGCCGATACCATGGAAGCCGCGACCAAGCTGGCCCATATCGCCGGCGGCGAGCTCGATGTTCGCGACGAGGACATCACCGCGCTGTCCGCTGCGCTCCCCTACAACGATTGCCTGGGCGTCAACACCTACAAGTGCCAGTTCCTGCGTGCCGCCGAGGGCGAAAACGACATCAACCACAACGGCACCGGCGACAAGGGTTCCTCGCGTTGGTTCCTCAAGGGCGTTGGCGAGGCATGCGTGCGCCCGGGCGTTCCCACCACCGATTGGGACTGGATCATCTATCCCGAGGGCCTGTACGACCTGCTGCTGCGCATTAAAAACGATTACCCCAACTACAAGAAGATCTACATCACCGAAAACGGCATGGGCTATAAGGACGACTTCGAGGACGGTTTTATCGACGACGCTCCCCGTATCGACTACATGCGTCAGCATCTCGCGTGGATCCTCAAGGCGATCGACGGCGGCGTGAACGTTGACGGCTACTTTGTGTGGTCGTTGCAGGATCAGTTCTCCTGGACCAACGGCTACAACAAGCGCTACGGCCTGTTCTACATCGACTTTGAGACCCAGGAGCGCTATCCCAAGGCAAGCGCGTACTGGTACAAGAACGTCGCGGAGACCGGCCTGCTCATGGCCTAGTTTCAGCCGCATACCCCTGTCGGCCGCATGCGAATCCCTCACGGGCTCGCATGCGGCCTGTTTGTTTTGGATCAATGCGTTAAGAGGGCACATCTTGATCAACAAGCTCTTTGATGCATGCGCCGCGAGCAAATCAGGCTCTATCTTCGTGAGATTTGGCAAGGGCGAGTCAACGTCCCGCTCGGCGCCAAAGGAAGCAGAGTCATTTGCATCGTCGACCTAGCGGAAATGACCTTTGGTCACATAGATGGAAGGCAGTTTGTAGGTGACTCGGAGAGCGACAGTACGCTCTCACGACGGTTGCGTTCATTGCTGCAATGAGACACTCAATGCAGCATGGCCCCGCAGCTCAATGAACTGCGGGACCATGTCATACACCGACGAATAAACGACGAATGATAATCTATTATTTGGCCAGTTCCTGAACGATCCAGTCGATTGCGCCTTCTGGATCGTTGGTAAGGTCGATATACTGCTTGCCCTTTGTGGTGAGCAGTTTAATTCCAAGACGATCGGTATCGGCCTTCATAGCGTCATAGTACATGCGTGCCTGGGGCGCAAGAACGATCACGTTGTACTGGTCCATTGTCTCATAGTGGCTTCCGTACGCACCGGACTGAGAAACCAGGTCAATACCCTTAGCAGCGGCGCCTTCGCGAAGAGCATTTGCCAAAAGAGTTGACGTGCCGGCACCCTGGCAAAGCACAAGCACGCGGATCTGCTCCACCTTGCTCTTTACCGCCTCGAGAGCCTTTTCGGCGTTTTCTTGTGCGGCGATAGCATCTGCATCCGAAGTTCCCGCAGCCTCCTTTGCAGACTCTTCCAAACAAAGCTGATGGTCGTACGCCTTACAGAACGGATAGTAAATTACAAAGTCAACGACCAACAGCACTGCAATCAATACGAGAGAACGTGGATCGAGACCCGTGGTGAGAAACGCACCGATTGGGCCGGGAAGCGCCCACGGCATGGTATACATGGGGGCGTTCATTCCAATTACGTCAATGAAGAACTTACCGATTATGGCGTTAACCATAGGAGCCGCGAGGAAGGGCACGAACATATAGGGATTGAGAACGATCGGCAAACCGAAGAGAACGGGCTCGTTAACTCCAAAAATCACCGGGATAATCGATGCCTTGCCCATGGCTTTAAGCTGCTTGGAACGCATAAGCATGATCAGGATAATAGGAACGATGAACGTGCAGCCCGAACCGCCCAAACCACCGATGAAGCTTGTAAAGTCCTGCGTGAGAGCAATTGACGGGTGTCCACCTGCTTGGAAAACCTCAAGATTGGTAACGGTATTGCCGTAGAGCGCTGCATTGATCGGACTCATGACAACCGAAGCACCGTGAATACCCATAAATTGGAAAAGTGCGACCGCGCCTTCGATAAGCGCCATGCCCGGATAGGTGTCGACCGCGGAGAACAGCGGCGAGATGAGAGCGGATACCAAATTAGCGAACGGCACAGCAAGCAGCGTACGGCTCGCGAGATCGATAACGGCGCACGCAAGGATTGAAAACCCAAACGCAAAGATATCGCGAAAACTCTGCGCAATAGCGCCAGGGACCTCTTTGGGGAGCTTGATCGTCACATTATGGCTAATGCACACCTTGTAGATATTAACGGTCAAGAATGCAGACACGAACGCAGAGAGAAAACCCTTGGTTCCCATATAACCGGTTTCAAAAACAGATGTATCTGCTCCGCCAATCGAGACAACATCGTTCGTCACCGATAACAGGAACATGCCGCACATGGCGCAAACCATACACGAGGTAGGATTGAGAGATTTACCCGAAGGCATGCGGCGGTTCATCGATATGGCAAGTGAGCTCGCCGTGGTGCCGGCGACCATAATGCCAAGAAGCCCCATCGTATATGCATAGATTTTATTAAAGAAGTCCAGCACCTCAGACGGAAGCGTGATGCCTACATATGCAGGGAGCGTCGAAAGAAGAAGGAACAGGCTCGAGAACAGCACAATTGGCATGTTCGAGAGAAAGCCATCCTTAATCGCCACCAGATAAATGTTCTTTGAGATTTTGTCAAAGAAGGCCTGGTGTTTTTCTAGGAATTTGACGATAGCATCCATAGCACATCCCTTCATGATTTCCTGGCACGCAACGATTAATCCGGACTCAACCGCCGTCATCCCAGTTTGTATCCACCTATGTACGTGAATACGTTCCGCGCGAAATGTAATATCATTTGCGCGATTTGTCATAACCAATTTTTTTTCCGCTTTGTCGACATGTCAAGATTTAGATTATTAATTCGGTGAACGGCAGTTTCTAAATAGTATATTTGCCCAGTTCATGGCTATTTTTTCTGAGCAGAAGATCACGTTTGTAACCGTTTACCGATTGGATATAACATGTTGAATAAATTGTTGTAACAATATTAGAGACAATGTCACAATCCTGTCACTCTAGTCAAAGGAAGTAACAATGCCCAAACGATTGCTGAACATGTCCGCATCCGATTTTGCCGCCACGTCACCCATGGATCTAAAGCAGGCGATTCTGGCTTCCGAGGGACGTACCATCATGGCGGAAAACGTACCCTCTTCCCAATTTCTCGGCGGCGTTACTAATGCAGAAATCGAACGTGCCGCAGGTGCCGACCTTCTTCTGTTTAACGCGCTCGATGTGTTCAATCCAGTGATTGCCGGCATTCCAGATGATCTCAATGAAAACCCGGTCACGTGGGTGAAGAGAGCATGCGGAAGGCCCATTGGCGTCAATTTGGAACCAGTTGATAACAAGGCAGAGATGTCTGAATCCCGTACGGAAATCCCCATGGGTCGTCGCGTCTCTCCTAAGACCTTAGAAAAGGCTAACGAACTCGGATTTGATTTTATCTGCCTGACGGGCAACCCTGGAACTGGCGTCTCCAACGATGCAATCGCCCATTCGATCAAACTCTCCAAAGAGCATTTCAATGGCCTTATCATAGCCGGAAAAATGCATGGAGCGGGCGTTGCGGAACCTGTCATGACGCTCGAAATAGCGCGCAAGTTTGTTGACCTCGGCGTCGATATCCTTCTCGTGCCAGCCCCCTACACTGTCCCCTGCTTCCAAGAAACAGACCTACGCGCCATCGTAGACTTTGTACGGTCCCACAATGCAGGCAAGTCAATTGAAGAGAAGGTTCTCGTCATGGCGGCGAACGGGACGAGTCAAGACTCCTGCGACAGCGAGACCATTAAGAAAATAGGCCTTGCAGCAAAAGCAGCCGGTGCAGACCTCCAACATATCGGAGACTCCATGAACGGTATTTGCCTGCCCCAGAACGTCTTCGCGCTCGGACAAGCCATTCGTGGCTACAGGCATCAGATCGTCATGCTGAGCCGCTCTGTGATACGTTAAGGTTGTTGCGCCCAGGCTATATCTTGACCCAAGGCAACCATCAGATACCACCAACATGCAATCTGAGGCTCCAATGCTCGATACACACGAAAAACGGCCACTCTATTTACAGCTCACCGACGCGCTGCTCAAGCAGATCGTCGATGTATACCAAGCAGACGATAAACTTCCAACAGAAATGGAACTCTGCGACGAATACGCCGTAAGCAGAACGACCGTTCGACTTGCAATGAGTGAACTGGAGCGCCGCGGTAGTATCTATCGAATCCAAGGTAAGGGGTCATTTGTTGCACCAAAACGCGTTGGTGGGCTCAATTCACTTTTAGACTTTGACTTTGCAAGCCATTGCGATGGTGTTGATCCGGATACCGTCACGAAACATTTCGGCGGTCTCACATCAGGTCGTTCAATTTCCGTAATGATGCTCCAACATTTTGGATGCCAAAGTCGCGATGAGATTCAGCGTCTTGAATTGACCTACGAACTTGAAGGCAGCTTCATAGCCGCCGATACGTTCTTTATTTCGAAGTCGCACGTTCCGAATAATCAGTTAGATTTTCAGGCATTTTGTAGAATCATGGATGACTTGTCCGAGTCTATCCAATCTGTTCGAGAGAGTTATAGAGCACGTCAGCTTAGCGATTCCGAAGCCAGCAATTATGGTGTTGCAAAACTTCCAGCACTCGAGTTAACTCATTATGCTTACAACTCCGGCGGCAAACTAATTGCGATAGTCTGCCGCACCGTCTTAACTGGACGAATCCCTTATCAGAACTACTTTTTCAAGTCCTGATGTTCTTTTTCTCTTGTCTCGATCTGTAACACGTAGCCGTATTTTAAGCACAGTTACAGATCGAGACAAACAGGGTAGATCCGGCCGAATTGTCTCAATCTGTAACACTAAGACCGGTTTTCGACGTCCAGTTGCAAACTAGGTAGCCATCCAGCATCTCCATGAACCCCTCGATGCTGACACCGTGCCAGTCTCTTCCGTAGAAGAACTCTCTTTTGCATCTGCCGAAGAATCCCTTGCGCCTTTGGTTGTCCGGCGAGCGCCCCTTCCTCGACATCGACCGCATGATCCCGCGCTCGTCGCATATCCCGATCCACCCCGGCCAGCGTTAAGGCCTCCGCAGTCACTGTACCCGCGAGGATGCTCACCCTCCTTGAGCTGAGCGCATGCCTGCCTCAGGGACGAGTTTGCGAGCTCGGCGTCGGGCGATGTGCCGATCTCAGTTGCCTCCACTCATCACTGGCGCTAAACTCACGTTCATCAACATATTGGCTTTGCCCCCGGGTAAAGCATGCGAGCACGCATACGTGCCGACACCGTAAGGGCTTTGAAGGTGGTCGGCAGGTATGTGTGCTTTTTCTTTTGAAAGGAGAACGTTGTGGACCGTTTTGTTACCGAGGACTCGTTTTGGAAGCTGTTTCCGGGCGCTTCGTTCGGCATCGTGATCGCGCGGAACATGCTACCCGCCGAGGACGTGCCCGAGGATGACCGGAAGGAGCTTTCCGACCTGCTGCGTCGCGCGAACGCACGCGCCGAGCGCTTTCTCACCAGCTCGACCATCTCGGAGATTGAACCGGTGAAGGTTTGGCGCGAGGCGTATCGACGTTTCAAAACCAAGCGAGGTGCCCGCTGCAGCATCGAGAATCTTCTGAAGCGCGTACTGAAAGACCATCCCGTGGAACCGATCTCACCGGCGGTCGACATCTACAACACCATCTCGCTTGAATACGCCCTTCCGCTGGGAGGCGAGGACTTGGATGCGGTTCGAGGTGACATGCGCCTGTGCGTGACCGATGGCGGTGATGCGTTCCTGCCGCTCGGAGAAGACGAGACCGACCCCACCCTCCCCGGCGAGCTCGCCTACCTCGATGACGAAGGCACCGTGTGCCGCTGCTGGAATTGGCGAGACGGCCAGCGCACCGCCCTGCGCGACGATTCCCGAAACGCTTTCCTTATCGTGGAGTGCGTCGATCCCGAGCGTCGCGATGACTGCGCCGCCGCGACGAACGACCTCGCACGGCTCGTCAAGCACTACCTACATGCAGATATCACGGTGAAGGAGATCGTTACGGCGGAGAACCGGAGGGTTGATGTGTCGTAGCAGAAGGAATGCGCTGGCACCTTTGCTGGTTTTACCGGCAGGCCGATGGCCGATCGGGATGTCGCTCGGAAAGCGGCTCTCAGCCCACATCGCGGCTCCCTGGGTGCTCTCGCTCGTCCTGCGCCTCATCGCGCTCATCGCATTCGGCCTAATCGGAGCGTAAAAAGACCGTATTCACGGGACACGATCCGGATAGCGTCAACGGCTTCGACGCAGCCGCCCCTTCAACTCCGGCGGCACGCGACGGCTCTCGATGGCCTTCTGGATGGCCTTGCGCCGAGTCCATTCGTCGAGGAACAAAGCAGCGTCGTCACCCGCGCTCTCCCGCTCAAGATACGGCAACGCGGCGGCCGGCTGCTTCACCACCGCTTCGGCGAAATACCAGGCACGCATCATGTTGAGGTAGTAGACATCGTCCCTCGAGGCGCCGCGCTCCCCGCCTAGCGACAGCCGCGCGCCCGCAACCAGATCCAAAAACCGCAGCTCGAACCGCTCGTCCAGAAACTGCGCCATAAGCACGCGGATGGCGAATCTCATGATGTAGCAGCGGCCCGATTCCAGCCATCGCCCGACGTGCGCGAGCGTCTCCTCAAGGCGCGCCTCCAGCACCCGCGCGGGCAGCTGGTCGCACGTCGCCCAGTTGTCGATATACGGCAGAAACGCCTCGATACGCGCGAGCGCCGCATCGTAATCGCGCTCGAGCCCAATAGCGAAGGCATGTACCTGCATCTCCTCGAAGAGCTGATGGGGAGGCTCGCGTAAAAAGCCGTCCGCGTCGTCGCGCCGCACGAGCTCACGAGCGATCTTCCGAAGCTCCGGCGTACGCACGCCCACGATGCGGCGTGGATCGATATTGGGAATGAGCGAAGCGAGAAAAGCCTGGTAGCCATTATCAACATGTGCGGCGAGCGACCGTCGCACAAACTCGCAGGCCGTGTCATCCCCGAACCCCGGCAGTTCCCGCCGCAACACATCCTCGAAGGGGGTCCGCTCGGCCAGCGCCAGCAGCCGATCCTTCTCCCCGCGCGAGAGCCGCTTGAAACGCGCCTCGGCGCTCATCGCCCGCTGTTTGGAATAGAAACGCGCCCGCGCCACCACGCACACCGGCTCGTACGCCTTGGTATAGCGCGCTCCTCTACCTGTCCGATGCGCCGCCAGCCGCGCCTCGACATCGACGGCATAGCCCGTGTACAGACTTCCGTCCCCGCACAAAAGAACGTACATGTTGTGTTCGAACGGATTCGCCATGCCGCACGCAATCGCAAAAGGATGACCCCAAGCGGAACCGTAGCGCTTGGGGACATGACAAAGATATCGAGCTGTTAGTTATCGAGCTTGAGGTCGCGGAGCTTGGCGAAGGGATTATCGTCAGACGCAGCGTGTTCCTCAACCTGATGCGACGAGCAGCCGCAGTCGCCAAGGTTCAGGTTGGCGCCGCAGGTGGGGCACAGCCCTTTGCAATCGGGCTGGCAGAGCACCACGAACGGCGTATCCATGACCACGGCGTCGTGGATGGAATCAGCGAGGTCGATCACGCGGTCCTGGCCGAGCACCTCAAAATCGTCCTCATACGCGTCTGGATCGTCAGGCTCGGCAAAGAGGTAGTACTCCTGGATCTCTCCGGCGACCTCAAACGACGCGGGCTCCAGGCAGCGATCGCACTCGCCCTCCGCATGGGCGCGCACCATACCGGAAACGAGCACGCCATCGCCCGCGTTGGTGAAGACCACATCGTAGGAGACGCCGTCGGTCAGACGGTACTCCTTCTCGCCCACACGGTAGCTATCTGCCTCCACGCGCCCCGACACCGCATGCGACTCGCCGGGATTCTCGACGAGACCGGTCAGGTCGACGCGAACGGGCGGAAAACCGGAGAACTCCGTCTGCCCGGCCATTACCATTGACCGTTCTGCTGCTGGTTGGCACCCTCGTTGAGCTGTTGGCGGCAACGCGAGACCGTGCCCGTGAGCGACTTCAGGTTCTCCTCCAGATGCGTGAAGACCTGCTCGGCGTAGTCCTCAGCCGCATAGCGGGTCTCGCGCTCGTATTGCTGCGCGCGGTCGCGGATGTCGTCGGCCTGGCTCTGCGCCAAGCGCACGATCTCCTGCTCGCTCGCAATGGTGAGCGCCTGCTGCTGAGCATCGGCGATGATGGAGTCCGCTTGCGCCGTGGCAGAGGCCAGAAGCTCGTCACGCTCCTTCAGAATGCGACGGGACTTCTGCCACTCCTCGGGATAGCTCATGCGAATCTCGTCGAGGATGTTGTAGAACACATCGGTCTCGATGACCTTGAACTGGGCATTTTTACCAAAGGGAGGCTTGGCCTCGTCGATGATGCCCTCAAGCTCGTTGACCAGGCTCTCGATCCTCTCGCCAGGAAGGTTGCTCTCGCCCGGCATCGGGACTCCTTTCCAAAGGGTTCACGTCAAATTCCCATGGTACCACAAGCAGCGGTTACTCAGGCGAAGCGCTCCTTCAGCGCGAGCGCTACACAGGGTGGCACGAATTCCGCCACATCCCCTCCAAACGAGGCGATCTGCCGCACCACGGAGGAGGAGAGGTAGCCGTATTGCGGGGCGCTCATGATGAAGATGGACTCCAGGTTCTCGTCCAGGCGATAGTTCAGATCCGCCTGCTGGAGCTCGTACTCAAAGTCCGTCATGGCGCGCAGTCCCTTGACCACGGCGCCGGCCTCCTGCTCGCGCGCGAAGTCGACCAGCAGCCCACAGAAAGGCTCAACCGCCACGCCCGGCATGTCCGCCAGCGCCTCGCGCGCGAGCGACACGCGCTCGTCGAGGGCGAACGTAGTGCCGCCACGCTTGCCGAGCGACTCCGCAACGGCAACCGTCACCCGGGGAAACAGCCGCCGGGCGCGACGTACCACATCGATGTGGCCGAACGTGATCGGGTCGAACGTGCCCGGCACGAGGGCGTGGGCGATCTGGGTCATGAATCCTCCATCTGGTGAACTACCACGGCGCGATCAAGTGCGCAGCGCCTTCGTCCGCACGCCGCGCCTGGTTAATCCTGCCTGCTTCGCATGAGCACGTCAACAGCAGTGATGCCGTAGCGCTTCTCGCGTAGCAGCTCGAATCCCTCGGGGCATATGCCGGGCGCGCTCGCCGCATGCTCGTAGAGCACCACGGCACCGGGGGCTAGCGCGCCAGCTTGATCGAGGGCGATGACCAATGCCGAGACCTCGTCGGCCGCCATGGCATAGGGCGGGTCGAGCAGCACGAGGTCGAAGGGGACTCCCACCACGCGCGCGCGACGGGCAGCGAGGGCCACGTCTCCGATCACCACCCGGTAGCGCGAGCGCGCGCAACCGAGTGTGGACAGGTTTCGCTCCACGAGCGCCGCCGCGCGGCGGTCGATATCGAAAAAGGTGGCCCACGCGGCGCCGCGCGAGAGCATCTCGATACCGAGCGCGCCGGAACCGGCGAAGGCATCGAGCACGCGCGCACCCGCGATGCCGTCCTCGAGCGCGGACTCCACCATGGAGGCGCAGGCCTCGCGCACGCGATCGGTAGTGGGACGCGTCACGTCGCGCCCCTGCGGCTCACCGAGCTTCCTGCCGCGCCACTCACCCGAAACGATCCTCATCCCCCGCTGACCTCCTTGAAGATGGAGCCATAGCGCTCCACGACCTCGAATCTGAGCGGCCGGGTGGCGACCGCGTCCAACGTGTGAGCATACCGGAGCAGCTCGAGTGCGTCCTCGTGCGCCGCCTCCACCAGGTCGGCATCCACGCCCAGATCGACGAAGCGGAGCGTCACGCCGCCGCTCTGCCGAAGCCCCAGGATCTCGCCCTCATGACGCAGACGCAGATCCATCTCGGCGAGCTCGAAGCCGTCGGACGACCGTTCCAGGGCGCGCAGGCGCTCGAGCGCAGGGCTTTTCTTCCCCCGCTTGGACTTGAGCGCGGCCATGACGAAGCACGAGCCGGCATGCCGCCCGCGCCCCACGCGCCCACGCAGCTGATGCAGGGCGGCCAAACCGAACCGCTCACCGTTCTCGATCACCATCACGGTGGCGTTGGGGACGTCCACGCCCACCTCGACTACCGTGGTGGAGACGAGCACCTGAATCTCGCCAGCGCGGAACGCATCGATGACGGCGGTCTTCTCGGCCTCGCGCATACGCCCGTGGAGCGCTTCGACGCGCGCCTGCGGAAACACGTGGCGAAGATGCTCGACCTCGGTCTCCACCGCATGGAGCGGAACCGTCGTCTCGACGTTTCCGTCATCGTCGCGCGGAAGGCCGGGCACGTCGTCGAGTTCCTCCTCCGCATCGTCTCGCTCCGCCACGAGCGGGCAGACGACGTACGCCTGCCGCCCCTCCTCGAGCGCGGAACGAATCGCGCCGTATGCGATATCGCGATTCGCCTCGTCGAGCACCTTGGTCGCGATCCCGGCGCCCGGCACGGGACGGTGCCGGATGATGCTCACATCCAGGTCACCGTACAGCGAGAGCGCAAGCGTCCGGGGAATGGGCGTGGCGGTCATGACGAGCAGGTCTGCCCCCGGTCCCTTGGCGCGGAGCGCGGTGCGCTGCCCCACGCCGAAGCGATGCTGCTCGTCGATGACCGCGAGTGTCAGGCGCTTGAACGCAACATCATCGGAGAGCACCGCGTGCGTGCCCATGACCACGTCGAGCTCGCCGGATGCCAACCGACGCAGGATACCCGCACGCTCCTCGGCAAGCGTGGCCCCCGTGAGCAGCGCCCAGGAGATACCTGCGGCCTCGAGCAGCGGACCGGTCCCGGTGGCGTACTGACGGGCGAGCACGCCGGTCGGTGCCATGACGCAGGCCTGGCCACCTGTATCCACCGCACTGGCAAGCGCCAGACAGGCGACCGCGGTCTTGCCCGTGCCCACATCGCCCAGCAGCAAGCGGTTCATCACGTGCGAGCCGTTCGCCATATCGGCAAGGATGTCCCGGGCAGCCGCCTCCTGCTCGTCCGTGAGCGCGAACGGCAGCGCGTGCCGCATGGCCTCCACGTGCTCGCCCGCCACATGGGCCATGGGAGCCACGTCGAGCAGGTTGGCATCGTTCCGCAGACGGAGGGCGAGCTGCAGGTAGAGCACCTCGTCGTAGGCAAGACGACGCCGCGCGAGCGGAACCTCCGCAAGCGCGCGCGGAAAATGGATGCAGCGAAGCGCCCGGGAAAGCGGCATCAGGGCCCGACGCGAACGCAAGCGGGCAGGAAGCGGATCGGGAAAAGCGTCCACATCCTCGAGCGCCACGCTCACGAGCCGGCGCATCCACGCCGCCGAAAGTCCCTCCGTAGCCGGGTGGACGGGCAAGATGGAGCCGGTGAAGGTGCCCTCATCGAGCTTCTCGAAGTGCGGCGAAGCCATCTGCTTGAACCCGTAGGCAAACTCCACCTTGCCCATCACCGCCAGGCGGTCGCCCTTCTGAATCTGCTTGGAGAGCCAGGGCTGCCGAAAGAACGCCACCTGCAGCACGCCCGTGTCATCGACCAGAAACACCTGGGTGACCACCATGCGCGGCCGCGGGTGCTTCTCCACCACCTTGTCCACGGTGCCGACGATCGTCGCCACCTGGCCCAGCGGCGCCTGCTCGATGGCGTAGGCGCGGGTGAAGTCGAGGTAGCGACGCGGAATACGCAGCAGCAAATCGCCAACAGTGCCCACATGGAGGCGCCGAAGCACCTCCTCGCGGGCATCGTTCACGAAACGCAAGCGGGCGATATCGCGCCCGAGCACACCGGCGCGCGCGAGCCGACTCGCAGCGGTGGGAAGCTCCAAAGCGCGCGGCATGTTGGAAAAGACTTGCTACTCGATGGAGAAGATCACCGGGTAGAGCGGCTGCTCGCCACGGTGGGAATCAATCTCAAGATCGGGCTGGGCCTCCTCGATGGCATCGAGGATCTCCTGGAAGGCGGCGTCATCAAGCTCCTCACCGGCGAGGATGGTGAGCGTGTCTCCCTCCTCTTCCTCCTGCATGCGGTTGATGCAGTCGACCGTGACCTGCTTGACGGAGGAGCCCACGATGTCGATAGAGCCGCCGATGATGCCCATGACGTCGCCGGCGTGGATGGGAGCGCCGTCACTCGCCGCGCTATCGCGCACAGCGCGCGTGACCTCGCCATCGCGTACGTCAGCGAGAGCCTCGGTCATGACCTCCACGGCATCTTCGAGCGAGGAGCCCGGCTCCACGTTGAAAAGCGCGGAGAACGCCTGGGGCACGGTCTTGGTGGGGACCACAGCCACCTGCTTGTCCTCGCAGGCAGATGCCGCAGCCTCGGCGGCCATGCGGATGTTGCCGTTGTCGGGCAGTATGATGACGGCGTCGGCGTTCACCTTGGCCACGGCGTCCAGTAGGTCGGCCGTGCTCGGATTCATGGTCTGGCCACCCGAGACGACCACATCGACACCCAGGGACTTCAGGATGTCGGCCTCGCCGGAGCCGGCCGCCACCGCCACGAAGCCGAGCGGCTTCGTGGGCTCGGGAGCCGCGGCGTCCTGGTCGGCGTGGATCTTGGCGGTACGCTCGGCAGCCTCCAGGTCCATGTTGTGGATGAAGACCTCGAAGATCTGACCCAGGGCCAGGAAGTGCTTGAGCACCTTGTCGGGCGTGTTGGAGTGAACGTGCACCTTGTAGTCGGGAAAGGAGCCCACGAGCAGCTCGCAGTCGCCCATGCTCGCCAGGAACTTGAGCGTCTTCTCCTCGTTGAACTTCTTGTCGGCCTTGAAGAGGAACTCGTTGCAGTAGCGGAACTCGGAGCCCTCCCAGTCATCGTTGGCCTCGATCTCCACGCGACCCATGGCCGTGGCCTTGGCATCGCTGGCATTGACGGCATCGAAGGTGGTCTGGATATCCGCCTTGGCGGTACGGCCGAGGGCGGCGGCCACGAAGCTCTCCAGGAAGATGGCGAAGCCGAAGGCGCCGGAGTCCACGACGCCGTTCTCCTTCAGCACGGGCAGTAGGTCAGGCGTGCGGGCGACGGACTGATAGGCCTCGACCACGATGGCGTCGAGCGCGTCGGCGGCGGAGAGGCGCTTCTTCTCGCACTCATCGGCCTTGGTGGAGACGTCGCGCAGCACGGTGAGGATCGTGCCCTCCACCGGCTTGCGCACAGCCTGGAAGGCGACCTTCACGGCTCGACGGAAGGCCGCGGCGATATCGGAGGAGTTCACCGGATCGTGCGCGTCGACGAGGCCCTCGGCCACGCCGCGGAGAATCTGGCTCGTGATGACGCCCGAGTTGCCGCGCGCACCCATGAGGGACCCGTGCGTGATGGCGCCGGCGATGGCCTCCATGTCGGCATCCGTGGGGAGCTGGTTCAGCTCGCGCACCACGGAAGCCAGGGTGAGGGACATGTTGGTACCCGTGTCGCCGTCGGGCACGGGAAAGACGTTCAGCTTGTTGATGTCCTCAGCCTTGTCGGCAACGGCTTGGGCGGCCACGGGAAAGCAGGTGCGTACGGTCTTGGCAATCATCGGTTGTGCAGCTCCATATCGTAGGGGAACGTAGGTGCGTGGCGCGAAGCCTAAGCGCGCGACTTGAGGGCGTCGATGTGAATGGCAATCTTCAAACGGGAGGGGTCGATCTGCGCGACCTCCTCGAGCGAGAACGTGACCGCGCTGGCAAGGTTCTCGGAGACCGAGCGCATATTGACACCGGACTCGAGCACCACATGCAGATCGACGGACAGGCCCTCTTCGGTCGCGGTAACCGAAACACCCTTGCGCAGGCGCTGAATGGGCAGGATGCGAACGCTCTCGGCACCCTGCAGCTGCTCGGCCATGCCTACCACGCCGTAGCAGGACATGGCAGCGTAGCCGGCGAGGTCGGCGATGACGTCGTTCGAGACGGCGAGCGATCCGGGAATGGTCTCAGGCACGGAGGTCTCCCTTCCTTGGCGAGCAATCCCATGTATGTTACTACGATGAGCACGGGGGCAGAAGAACGCTACAAGCCGTCCATATGGCGTTCGCGCCGGGGCCGGTGGCCCTCCGGTCCCGGCGCGAACGACCTAGCTCACCGATCTCAGTACATCAACCGCGATATCGATCGCGTCGTCGATGCAACCGGGACAGCTCCGAAGCGGACCGGCGGCACTGCCCACGCCCTTGAGCTCCCTGCAGATGGTCGAGCCGTTCTTCTCGGCAAAGTCGCGGGCGATGCGGCGGGACAGCTGGTAGGTGCGACCCTTGGTGACGGGGTCCGCCATGCCGCCGCTCATCACCTGGCCCGCCGCCATCACGGCGCCCGAGATTGCCCCGCAGGTCTCCGTCATGCCGCCCATGCCGGCGCCGAAGCCCTCGGCAAGCCGGAACGCGGTATCCGCGTCCATGCCGAGCTCGGGTGCCAGCGCGCAGACGACCGCCTGGGCGCAGTTGTAGCCCTGCTTGTGATAGTCGGCGGCGCGCGCCTTCAGCGCGACTCGATCCAAATCCTCTGCCCTTGCCGTCATGTCGCTCTCCCCTCGCGATGTGGCCAACAGGAAGATGATAGCCCTACAGCGCGGGACGCCACACGTGCTCGGCGGCGGTCACGCGACACCCGTAAGCGCGCTCCAGATTATCCCGCGCGAGGAGCTCGTCCGCCGACCCCGTGAGGTACGTGCCGTCGGGCATGATCAGCGTGCCCGACGCCTCGAGCATGCGGAGCTGGTCCGGCTCGTGCGTGGTCATGAGGATGCCCAGGCCCGAATCGGCAAGCTCGCGCGCGCAGCGGAGCACCTGCGCCTGGTTGCCCAGGTCGAGGGCCGCGGTTGGCTCGTCCATCATCAGGTACTCGGGTTCCTGCGCCACGGCGCGGGCGATGAGCACCATCTGGCGCTCGCCTCCGGAAAGCTCCGTTAAGGGGCGATCCGCAAGGTACTCGATACCCAACCGGGCGAGCACGCTCCCCACGATCTCCCGGTCGCCTTTTGAGGGCGAGGCGAACACGCCCATGCGGGAGAGGCGACCGAGCGCCACCACGTCGCGCACGGAGAAGGCGAACGGGTTCTCCCCTGCTTGCGGCACGTAGGCCACCACGTGCGACAGCGCGCGATCGGAGAGCTGGGAGGCATCGCGCCCGTCGACTGTGACGGTGCCCGAAAGAAGTGGCAGGAAGCCCAGGATGGAGCGGAAGAGCGTCGTCTTGCCCACGCCGTTTCGACCCAGCAGGCAATGGATCTGGCCGGGCGCGACCGTCAGCGAGACATGGTCCAGCACCGCATGGCCGTTATAGCCCACGGATGCACCCCGAACGGCGAGCATGCGGTCGGCATCACACGCATCCCGGCGCGCGGGCGCGCCGGCACCCGCCGTACCCCGAAACCGCATCACAACCACTCCTTCCGGCCGCGTATGAGCAGGTAGATAAAGAGCGGGGCGCCGATCAGCGCCGTGAGGACGCCCGCGGGCATCTCGCCGGGCACGATGATGCGCGCGACATCGTCGACCACCATGGTGAAGACCGCGCCGCCGAGCATGGAGACCGGCAGCAGGATACGGTAGTTGGGACCCACCACCAAGCGCGCCATATGCGGCACGATGAGTCCGATCCAGCCCACCACGCCGCAGAAGCTCACCGTGGCGGAGGTAAGGAGCGTGGAAGCGAGGATCAGCACCAAGCGCGTGCCCTTCACGCCCACGCCCATCGCCTTGGCCTCGTCGTCGCCGAAGGATAGCGCGTTGATGCGCCAGCGAATCGCCATGAGCAGACCGCCTGCGATGACGACCACGGCGGCCAGGAAGCCGATGTTCTGATAGGTGCCCGAGCGCGAGAAGCTGCCCATAAGCCAGTAGGTGATGGCGGGCAGCGTGTCGTCGGGGTCGGCCACGTACTTGCAGAGACTCACGAGCGCGCTGAAGAGCGATGACATGACGACGCCCGCCAGGATGATGACCACCACGGAGCTCGACCCCTTGCCGAGCGCGCGGGCGATGGTCATCACAAGCGCCACGGCGAGCAGCCCCATGAGGAAGGAGACCACGTGGACGCCCGTGGAGGAGAAGCCGAGCAGGATCGTGACCGCGGCACCGAGCGCCGCACCGTTCGAAACGCCCAGGATGTCCGGAGAGACCATGGGATTTCGAAACATCCCCTGGTAGGCGGCACCTGAGGCGGCGAGCGCCGCACCCGAGAGCGCAGCGAGCACGATCCGCGGAATGCGGATGACGAACAGCACCACGGAATCGCGCGAGGTGGTGAACACCGGGGCGGGGCCGCCGCCGAAGAGCGCGGAGATGCGCGCGGGGACCGTCTGGACCCACCAGAAAACGTAGGAGCCCACGAGCTCCGCCACGCGGGCGGGGGCCATGTCGTAGTCGCCCGCGGTCAGGGAGAGCAGTCCCACGACCACGAGCGCCGCCACAAGCCCGACGACGACCAGCCGTTCTCGGGCGATGCCGACCCGAGGAGACGCGATGTTCTCCATATCGCTAAACTCCTCTCGCGCTATCGGAACCCGACCTGCAAGACGCAACCGACCTGCGGGGGCTCGACACCCGGCCCCGTCGGCACCATGCAGTAGGCGTTGCAGGCAGCCACCGCAGCGGAGCCGGGACCACCAGCCACCGGCCGTGCCTCGAGCGTGCCGTCGGGACCCGGTGCCACGTTCAGGAAGCGAATGGCGAAGAACCCATCGGGGCCGTCCTCGAGGGGGCGCTTCTCGCCCGGCAGCGGGCGCCCCAGAACGCGCGCGCCCTTATGCCCGTGCGCATGCGCCGCGGGGAAGGGCTCCATCAGGCGCGCGGACACCCGAGGCGCCACGGCCTCAAGTCCGAGAAAGTGCCGGATGAGCGGTCGCAGGTAGAAGTCCATGGTGGGAGAAGCCCCTCCCGAGGGACCGGAGATTCCCACCACGGGCGTTTCCTTGATGACGGCGTAGCTGCTGTGATGGCCGGGGCCGTGGTTGGTCTGATGGCAGATGACGCGGCCCATCTCCTCCATCACCTCGCAGGACCAGTCCCCCGAGCCCTTGGAGGAGCCGGCGTTCAGCACGACGATATCGGCCGTGCCGCATGCTTCGGCGAGCGCAGCGTGAATCTCCTCGGGGCGGTCGCGCACCGTTTGGAAGGGCACGAAGATGCCGCCCCAGCCCTCCACCTTCAACTGGCAGAGCACGGAGTTCGTCTCGATGTTCTTACCCGCAGCGACAAAGGGACTCCCCGGGGTCTGCAGCTCGTCCCCCGTGGGAATGAAGGCTACGCGCGGGCGGCGCGTCACGGGCACCGTGGAGACGTTGCCGCCCGCGATGCGCGCGGCGATATCGGGCGACACCACGGAGCCTGCCGTCGCGAGCACGTCGCCCTCCCGCATGCTGCTTCCTGCGGGGCGCGTTCCGGCAAAGCGTGCGCTCGGCGCCGCGTCCACGGCGAGCACCCGCTCGCCGTCCTCGGAAAACGTCACATGCTCGACCACGATGGCCGTATCGAACCCAGCGGGCATGGCGGTGCCGGTGTTGGCGAACTCCCAGTCGCGTCCGCGCTCCCATGTGGTCGTATCGGGCAGCGCGCCACCTGCAGCCGCCGCTTCAAAGGCATCGAAACGCACGGCGATGGAATCCATGGCGCACGTGAGGCACGTGGGGAGCGTCGCCCGAGCGCGCACGTCAGCTGCGAGCACGCGTCCGCACGCCTCGAGAACGGAAACGCGCTCGACCGCACTCCGTTTGGCCACCTCCCCTGCGCACCAGCCAAAACCACCAGGCAGCTCGTCCACGGCGACGAGCATCTGGCGCACGGCCTCCTCGCGGGTAAGCTGGATGTGGTGCGAATGGTCCCTCATGGATGGATTCCCCTCTCAAGAAAAAGGCCCGGCCCGCCTGCGGGATCGCAGGGCGAGCCAGGCCTCGCACGCCATATCGAGCGCTTGGTTACTTCTTGCTGCCGGCAACGGTGGAGTTAGTGGCACCCGTCAGGATACTCTCGGCGTCATGCGTGGAGAGCTTGGTGTTGTACCAATCCTTGTAGAAGCTCTTCAGCGTGTCCTGCATGCTGAAGTCCTCGTACTGCTCGGGGTACACGTACTGGCCGATGAACTCGGGCAGCAGGCAACCCTCGGCAGAGCGGACGCTCCAGAGGTAGAGACCCTTCGGGCAGACGAACACCTTATCGAAGTTGCTGGAGCCGCCGTCGGACATGGAGGTCAGCTTGCTGAACGCCTTGTCCTTGATGATGGCGTCCTTGGTGGCCTGGTTGAAGCACATGATGTAGTCCGGGTTCCACGCGGCGATCTGCTCGGCGGAGACGGCCATGAGCGAACCGTTGGCGCTCTTGGTGTCGCTCGTGTAGTCGGCGGCGAGGTTCGTCACGCCGGCAGCCTCCATGTACTGGCTGGAGATATCGGTGCTCGGGGCCACGAAGTACTGACCGCCCTCGACGGAGAGCTCGATCATGGTGACCTTCTTGTCGTCGGAGACCTTCTTAGCGCGATCCTCGGCGTTCTTGATCTGCTTCTTGTAGTACTTCACGAACTCCTTGGCGCGGGCGCTCTCATCCTTGCCCAGGATGTCGCCGATGGTCTGGATGGAGGTGCAGATCTCGTCGGGCGTCTTCATGGCGGCGACGTTCACGAAGGTCACGCCGGCATCCTTGAGCTGCTGGAGCTGCTCGTCGGAAAACGCGGACTTGGGACCGTAGGCCACCTGGGCGCCGCTGGCGATGATGCCCTCGACGGACGTGGAGTCGTTGTTATCCGGGTTGGACTTGGTGTAGTCGGAGAACACGGACTTGAAGTTGTCGTCGACCTGCTTGGTGGCGGCGGCGACGATCTTGCCGTTGCCGTTGGTGAGCATCTCGGTCACCTGGGCGAACGCGCCGATGGTCGGGGCGACCTTGGTCACCTTGGCCGGGATGGTCACCTCGTTGCCGTCGGTGTCCTTGACGGTGCGCGTGGCGCCGGAATCGCTGGAACCAGCGGCCTCGGTCACGGCGGCGGAGCCGGCCGCGGAGCCGGCACTGGTGGCCGCGCCCGAGCAACCCGTCAGCAGGGCGCTCGACATCAAGAGCGCGCCGAGTCCAGCCACGGCGAACTGCCGCACCTTCATGAGCTTCATATTACCTTGCCTTCTTCCCCTGTCCGCGTCGCGTTCTCTGGGACGCGGTTGTTCGATGGCGGCGCGTCGGTACCGTTCACCGACACGTCAATACCGGTCATCGAACTAATCTCGACAAAGGATAATAGTCCGAGGGGATTTTGAGTCAAGCATCAATTATCGGCAAAAGGCGCCAGCGATATCGCGCGGCGAAAAGCGTCGTCCGAGCACCCATCCTAGAACTCGGCGAAACGAGGCGTCCCCACCTCAACGCACTCGCGCCCCGCCAGGAACTCGCGAAGCGAGGCAAGGAACGTCTCCTCCCCACCCGTTTTGAATACCAGGTGAAGCGCCACCGAATCGGTGAAGTCGGTCCCCGCCACATGCGCACCACCCCGGTTCGCCAGATCGAGGACGCGCTGATAATCGGGGTACGCGAGCGACACATCCACCGGCACCACGGAGGTCATCTCGACGAGCAGCCCCGCCGCGCGGGCGCTCTCCACCGCCGCCTGGGCCGCCGCGGTGTAGGCGCGCACGAGGCCGCCCGGGCCGAGGAGCGTGCCGCCGAAGTAGCGCGTGGTGACGCAGCAGACGTCGCGAAGCCCGGCACCGCGGAGCACCTCGAGCGTGGGCATGCCGGAGGTGCGCTGGGGCTCGCCGTCGTCCGAAGCGCGCTCGCGACCATCGGATAGAATCCAGGCGGGTACGTTGTGGCGCGCGTCGTAATGGCGGGCGCGCACGGCGGCAACGTGCGCCGCGGCGGCATCCTCGGATTCGACGTGCACGATCTGGGCGATGAAACGGCTGCGACGGTCCTCGAACTCGCCGACCGCCTCAGCGCCGGCGCGCATCGTAATGTAGCCGTCCATGGCGCCTCCCCTTGCACGCAGAAGACGCGAAGCGGGCCTGTAAGCCGGGTTCTGTCGGGGACGACCATTTATCTTGCCTACGCGTCACCGCGCAGTTCCACGCACGCTACCCGGGTGCGGGCCGGGCCGACCCATCGCACCCCTATTTGCGCTTGCTCCGGATGGGGCTTGCCAAGCCGCCCTGTTGCCAGGACGCTGGTGGTCTCTTACACCACCGTTTCAGCTTTTCCCTTTACGCTCGCGCGCAGGTGGGAGTCTTCTTTTCTGCGGCGCTTTCCGTCGGATCACTCCGCCCGGCCGTTAGCCGGCATCCTGCCCTATGGAGCCCGGACTTTCCTCACGCGAGCGCTCCAAGGAACCCCGCGCGCGGCCGTCTAGCCCACTTCGCGGGAGGAATTGTAGCACAACGCATGCGCAGAGACCGCAGGCGGCCTCGGCGCGGGAAGCAGAAATGAGCTTGGACGCTATCGATTCAGGTCTCCCTCATCCCACCAGATGGATGGGCGTTTCGTAATGGGAGAGCGTCACCACCGGCTCCATGCCCCGGCTGCGCATCTCGTCGAACAGCGAATCGTAGAACTGCAGACCAACCTCGTTCGGCTCATCGTCATCGCCGTTGGGAAAGATACGGGACCAGTTGATGGACGTCCGGAACGCTCTGAAGTTCATCTCCCGCATCAGGGCGAGGTCCTCGGGATAGCGATGGTAGAAGTCGATCGCCTCATGCGTCGGATAGCACTTCTTAGGATCGATCACGGCATCGTACTCATGCTTGATGCCGCGTGGGAAGCCATCTGAGATATCCAGGCGCTTCCCATCCGTCAGATAGGCGCCCTCCGCGTGGTTGGCAGCGATCGCACCACCCCAGGGGAAACCGGGAGGGAACGCAGACGCCGTGGATCCGGTTTGAGCATCCATGATCACATACACTCCTTGGTCACATTGACTCGGTATCCGATGCCCCTTCAATGATAAAAGCGCCGTGGACGTGCCACGGCGCTTCAAGAAGTCGATTGCGAGCTATTCTCCATGAGGGACAGTTCAATCTCAAGTTTTTGCAAACTGCGTTGCGGAGCACGATGCGAGGATGCGTCGGGCGATTCCGTCCCGTCGGGACCCGTCCCGGTCAACTGCCGGCACCTAGCTGTTCTTCATCACCACGTTCTCGATGGTCTCGGCAACGACCTCGACGGAGTCGGCGCAGACCTCGAGGAAGGTGTAGACGTCGCGCCAAGCGATCACCTGCATGACATCAGGCTCCTTGGTGTGCAGCTCGCGCATGCTCTCGATGTAGAGCTCGTCGCACTCGCTCTCGATGGTGTTGATGGTGATGACCTGATCGCGCAGCGTCTTGGAACGCTTGAAGCGCGGCAGCTCGCGCACCAGACCCGCCAGCTGCTCGGTGGCATCCACCAGCTTCTGCGACATCTTGAGCGCGGAGGGGCGCATCTCCTGGATATTGGTGAAGTACACGCGGTGCAGCACGCCCTCAAGATGGTCCGTCACGGAGTCTAGGCGCTCAGAGAGCAGCGCGATGTCCTCGCGCTCGATCGGGGTGATGAACGCGGTCACGAGCGCGTCGGCGATCTCGTGGTTCTTGTCGTCGCCCTCGTTCTCGATGGCATGCATCTTGTCGAGTGCCACGTCGATCTGCTCGGGATGGAAGTCCGCGAGCTCGGCATGCAGCAACTCGGCGGCGCGATGGGCGATGTCCGCACACGCGATGAAGTTGTCGAAGTAGAACTCGTCCTTTTTCTTAGCCATGGAATCTCCCTTTATCGTTGGGCGCGCACGCGCTCAGGAAACTAGATGAGCAGCACGAAGAGCTTTGCCATGAGGAAGCTGATCAGGCCGCAGCCGGGGAAGGTGAACACCCAGGTGAGCATCATGTCCTTCACCACGGAGAAGTTGATGGCAGAAACGCGCTTGACGGCGCCCACGCCCATGATGGCGGAGGTCTTGACATGCGTGGTGGAAACCGGAATTCCGGTGACGGTCACGATGAACAGGGAGAGCGAGCTCGCGAGGTCGGCGGAGAAGCCCTGGTACTTCTCGAGCTTCACCATGTCCATACCCACGGACTTGATGATGCTCTCGCCGCCCACGGAGGTGCCGACGCCCATCATGGTGGAGCAGAGCATCATGAGCCAGATGGGGATGACGACGCCCTCGACGCTGGGCTGGCCGTTGCAGAACGCCATGCCCAGGAAGAGCACGCCGATGAACTTCTGACCATCCTGTGCGCCGTGCATGAAGCTCGTGGCCGCGGCGCCGAAGATCTGCGCATACCGGAAGAACGTGTTCGCGGGACGCCGGTCCAAGCCCGAGCAGAGCAGGGTCACAAGCTTGCAGCAGCCCCAACCGAGCGCGAAGCCGCCCACGAGCGAGAGCACGAGACCATAGAGAACCTTCACCCACTCGTTCATGTTGATGCCGGACGCGCCGCCGAGCGCGATAGCCGCACCGGAGAGGCCGGCGATCAGGCTATGGCTTTCAGAGGTCGGGATGCCGAACTTCGCGGCGGTCACGCTGTAGACCACGATGGAGAAGAGCGCGGCGCAGAGCGCGACCAGCGCGGTTGAGGTGTCGGAGCCGAAATCCACCATGTTGGAGATGGTGGAGGCAACGCTGGCGTTCAGATGCGTCATGATGAGCACGCCGAGGAAGTTGAAGATGGCGCTCATGATGATGGCAGGCCGCACGCGCATGCACCGCGTGGTGACGCAGGTGGCGATGGCATTGGGGGCATCGGTCCAACCGTTGACGAAGATAACGCCGAGCGTCAGGGCAACGGTCATGGCAAGCACGGGCGAAGAGAACACTTGCTGCACGAAATAGCCGAACGAAACGTCCAAGATAATTCGCTTTCTCGTCGGTTCAGCGGACAGGCTACAGGATATCATTTCGTTTGTATTACAAAACCAATACCTGCAGCTTTTCGTGTAAGCGTTCCGTAAAGAGCCCGATAACAATCGGCATGGTGCAGCGATAAGAAAAGGGCCCTGCATGCACAGGGCCCTCGACCTCATATGCGGGTGAAGAACTAATCCAGATCGTCCACGGCAAAGTTGACCTGCGGCGCGAAGGGATCGACAGCGGGCTGCGACGCGGGTACGGGCTGGGCCGCCGGCTCGGGCGCGGGCGCGGGGGCCGCCGGGGCAACCTCGGCGGCAGCGGAGCCGTTGGGCAGAGAGGCCATCAGCGAGGGCGGGAAGGAGTTCTGAGCCTCGTCCATGAAGTGCTGGATGAGCTTCAGGTACTCGTTCTTGAAGTCCTCGCGGGAGGCCTTCAGGCGGTCGATCTCCTCGATCTCGGTCTGCTTCTCGGCGAGCGCCTGGCGAATGACCTCGCGCGCCTTGGCGTCGGCCTCGTTCTTGATGCGCTCGGCGTTCTCGGTAGCGTCGGCCACGATGGCGTCGGCGGTCTGCTGGGCGGCGATGAGCGCTGCGGAGATCTGGCGCTCGGTGGCACCGTGGTTCTCAACGGGAGCGGGCGCGGGCGCAGGAGCGGGAACGAGCGCGGCCTGCGTCTGGGAGTTGAGCTGGTTCTGAGCGTCGGCGAGTTTCTGCTCGGACGCATCCAGGCGCTTCTTCAGGTCCACGATCTTGTTGAGCATCGCATCGACCTCGACGGAAACGCGCTCGAGGAACTCGTCGACCTCGGCGGGATCGTAGCCGCGCTTGGCCTCGGAAAAACGCTGGGCCTGGATGTCTGCAGGGGTGATAGCCATCTTGGTAGTCCTTTCATCGTGCGCGTGCTGAAAAGGGACGCGCTCGCAAACCTACAAAAGTATATTCAACAGCAGCCGCTCAACGAAACTTAACGCGAGAATCGCAATGATGGGCGAAAAGTCCATGCCGGCGATGGGCGGAATGAAGCCTCGAAAGACGCTCAGGAACCGGCCGACCAACACGTCCAGCGCATAGCGCAGATCATTCACGATCATGTTCCCGCTCCGCGGAAACCACGAGAGGATACAGTACACGAGGATGAGCCCGTTGTAGAAGTTGAAGGCGAGCTGAACGATCCGTGCGATCGAATACATGAAACCGAAACTCCCCTACTTCTTGAGGTAGCCGTCCTGGCGCAGCTTCGCCAGATCGGACTCGCGTACCTCGCAGCCGGCGGGAAGCACCATGAAGATGCGGTCGCCCACCTCGCGCACCGTGGCGCCGAGACCGCAGGCAAAGCCGTAGCTGAAGTCGAGCACGCGCTTGGCGATCTCGGTGCGCACGCCCACGAAGACGAGGGCGACAGGCTGCTTGGTGCGCACGCGGCGGACGACGGTCTCCACGTCGTCGTAGCTCTCGGGGCGCAGCACGTAGGCCGGCAGCTGCGCGGTGCTGTTGACGAGCGCGCTCATGTGGGCTGTCACCTGGTCCTGCTGGGGCGCCGTCGGCATCTGCGGCACCGAGCGGAGCGACTCGGCATAGCTCGAGGGCGTGTCGTAGGCACCGGGCCGATGCACGGCGGCATCGGTGCTGCGAGCGGGAGGGTTGTACGTGGTGGCATGGCGATCGGCATCCCCCACCAGCTCGCCGGAACGGGTATACACGGCTACGCTCTCGGCCTCGCCGCGACGCGTCTGGCCGAGTACGCCATTGCCGTCCTCGGGCTGGTAGGACTGCTGATATGCCGGGGTGCTGTAGCCATCCTGGTAGGTATCGCCGTACCCGCCCTGGGCGGAGCCATCATCGTAGTAATCGTCGTAGCCATCGCCCTGGTCGGCGTAATCGTCGTACCCCTGGTTCTGGCCGAACGAGAGCTTGCTCTTGATATCGTCTAGGAAGCCCATTGCTCCACCTCTCTGCACGGTGTGCGTTTCTGGTTCGTGAGTGCAGGACGGACGCGCAGTCCGACCCATCTATTCTAGCTCAAAGGCGGGATCGAAGACCACCCTTCCCAAACGGACCACGGTCGATCCCTCCTCGACCGCGATGGGAAAGTCCTCGCTCATGCCGCAGGAGAGCTCGCCCAGGTCCTGTGCGGGGTACGCGGCGGCAAGCTCGTCGCGGAGCTCACGCAGCTCGGAGAAAGTACGGCGAGCCGCCTCGGCGTCCCCGCGCGGTGCCATCGTCATGAGGCCGCGGATGCGGATGCCCGAGAGCTCCACTAGATCGGGCATGGCGCGCCGCAGCTCATCCGGCGAGAAACCCGACTTGCTCTCCTCGCCCGAGACGTTCACCTCGAGCAGCACGTCTTGGACGAAGGGGGCCTTCATCGCGGTGTCGGCCTTCTCCTCGCCCGCATGCTTGAGGACGCGCGAGCTCACGGCCTCGGCGAGATGGGCCGAGCTGATGGAGTGGATGAGCCCCACCCTTCCGAGCACGGCGTTGATCTTGTTTTTCTGCAGGTTGCCGATCATGTCAAAGCGCACGGTCGGCAGGTCGTCATGCTCGGCAAGACCCGCGAGCTTGCGACCGAGCTCCTGAGGGCGGTTCTCCCCAAAGCAGCGATACCCCGCATGGATGGCGGCGATGACCTCGTCGACGCCCACGGTCTTGGAAACGGCGACCAGGCGGACGTCTGCCGGGTCGCGCCCGGCACGCTCCGCAGCTTGCTCGATGCGCTCCAGAATAGCCTGTCGGCGACGCGCTACCTCATCCGCATATGACTTGTCCATACGGCTCACCAGTCTCATACATCCATCAAAAACCGGGACCATCCTACCCCACGATCATCGAACGATACCTCTCACCAGCGGTATCCACACGAGCTTCTCCCCTTGAGCCTCAGGCAAGGATGGCGAGGGCGCCGTGGCGGCCGCATGTTCCCGCCTCGCGCCGGTAGGAGTAGAAGCGATCGGCAAGCTTCATCGTGGAAAGCAGAGGGTCCTCCACATGCTCGGAAGGAACGCCGGCCTCGCCCATGGCCTCCCGGATGCAGGCGCCCAGGTCGAGCAGGCGGCTCCCCGCACCAGCGGCTTCGCGCATGCAGGTGAACTCGCCCGCAAACCGCTCCATGAGCTCAGGCGAGACCTCGTACTCGTCACCCAGGATATGCGGCCCCACGAAGGCGCGGATCTCCGAGGATTCGCAGCCGGATTCCTCCGCAAGGGCGCGGACGGCACTTGCCACGATGCGGGCGATCGTTCCCTTCCAACCCGAGTGGACGACGGCGAAGCCCGTCTCGCACGTCAGGATCACGGGCACGCAGTCGGCAAAGCAAAGCAGCACCGGCACGCCGGGGGCGGTGCACACGATGGCATCGGCTCCACGGGCGATCTCGTCGCGCACGCAGGCAAGCTCGTCCGGGGAACTCGTGCGCGCGCGAGCGATATGGACACCGTGCACCTGGTTGGGGACGAGTAGGCGGTCGAAGGCATCCGCGCAGTCCAAGGTCGCGAGCGCACGGCGGCGGTTCTCGGCAACCGCATCGGGATCGTCCCCCACATGCGAACCTAGGTTCAGGCTCGCATACGGCGGTAGCGAGATCCCGCCGGTACGCTCCGTGAAGCCGAAACGCACGCGCCCAGCGCGATTCCCCACCAGGGTCACGCCATCCTTCGAAAAGCGCTCGAGCATATCCATCGCGCACCCTCCATTCACGATTCAGAGACGAGTGGGCTGAAAGCTGCAAACGTCCGCCGAAATCAGGACCCGCACAAGAGGGCACCGGATGTCAGGCGGACGCAGGAAAGAAAAAGGGGCGCTCGCGGCGCCCCTCATGACTGCTAGAAGTTGCCGCGCTTGAGGAAGTCGGGCAGCTCGAACTGATCGTTCCCGAAGTTGGGCAGCTCGGTGCCGCCGATGTTGCGCGTGGCGGGAGCCGAACCGGCTGCCGGGGCGGCCGTAGAGGCAGCGGACGCGGCCGGAGTCGCAGCCGGCTTGCCGGAGGCGCGACCAGCGCTGAAGAGCTCGTCCTGCTTGTTGACGTTGGCGTCGGTGAAGCCGGTGGCGATGACGGTGATGCGCACCTGGTCGCCGAGCGACTCGTCCACGACGGTACCGAAGATGATGTTCGCCTCGGGGTCGACCGCGTTGGCGACGAGGTCGGCGGCGTCGTTGATCTCCTGGATGCCGAGGTCCTTGGAACCGGCGATGGAGAGCAGCACACGAGTGGCGCCGTCGATGGAGCTCTCGAGCAGGCGGCTCGAGATGGCCTGCTGGGCGGCATCCACAGCGCGGGTGTCGCCGGAGGCCACGCCGATGCCCATCATGGCGGTGCCGGCCTGGCGCATGATGGTTTTGACGTCGGCGAAGTCCAGGTTGATGACGCCCGGGACGGTGATGAGGTCGGTGATGCCCTGGGTGCCCTGGGAGAGCACGCCGTCCGCCATGGCGAAGGCCTCGAGCATGGAGGTCTTCTTCTCGGCGATGTCGAGCAGCTTGTCGTTGGGGATGACGATGAGGGTGTCCACGCAATCGGAGAGCGTCTTGATGCCCTCCATGGCGGCGCCGCGGCGCTTGCGGCCCTCGAAGGTGAACGGCTTGGTGACGACGGCGACGGTCAGCGCGCCCACCTCGTTCATGGCGATGTCGGCCACGATGGGAGCGGCGCCCGTGCCGGTACCGCCGCCCTCGCCCGCGGTGATGAAGACCATGTCGGCACCCGCGAGCGCCTCGGCGATGTCGTCGCGGCTCTCGTCGGCCGCCTTGCGGCCCACCTCGGGGTTGGCACCGGCGCCCAGGCCGCGGGTCAGGTCGGTACCGATATGCACCTTGATATCGGCATCGGAGATGGCAAGCGCCTGCGCATCGGTGTTGATGGCAACGAACTCGACACCGCGGATGCCCTCCTCGATCATACGGTTGACGGCGTTGGTGCCGCCACCGCCCACGCCCACCACCTTGATGACTGCCAGGTAGTTGTTGATCTCGTTCTCGTGCATGTGTCGGTCCTCCGAACGTCGGGGTTTCGCATGTGCGTGCGCGCGATCCACGCCGACGTTAACCTTCAAGTAGAGATTAAACATCGAGGTAAATCATGGTATGTTTGCACAAAATCGCAAACCAAGTCAAATAAAAACCACTACAAATGTGGAGGGAGCGGCAATCGCGCAGGTACGGCGCGCAGCCGTTCGCGGAACCGCAGGTCCCGAATGGTCGCGCGCACCGGAAGTGACGCAGCCCGCGCGACCGCAGATGCTAGTTGCTCGTGTCGGCGCTCCGGAATGTGTAGGAATCGGGCGTACGGACGTTGATATAGGTGACGCCCTGCTCCTGCTCGAGCAACTTGGTGACGACCTGTTCCTTGGTCTTGATGTTGTCGGGCGAGCCCAGCAGCACCTCCACACCGGAGTCCAGGTTGGCGGCGATGGCCTCAACGGACGGCACGGACAGGTCCTTCACCTGCGAGATGAAGGACTCCGAAAACCCGTTGGCATACGCCAGGCCGGCGAGCACGATCTTCGACTCCACCTTGGCGCCGCTCGAGGGAGAGACGTCGGCCGAGACATCGGTCAAGAGCACCGCCCCCACCTGCTTGGCGAGCACGAGCGCAGCGTCCAAACCGGAGAGCTGGGTTACCTGGGCCCCCGTGGCGAGCTTGGTGGTATCGGAGATGGGCTTACCGTCCGAGCCGAGCGTGACGTCCAGCGAGAGCGGGGCGATCCACGTTTCATCCGAGCCGATGGCCCAGGCGACGTCGTCGGCCGCGATGTATGCGATGGCGGCCACCTTGCGCTCCACCGGCGTGATCACGAGCGTGTGCGGGAACGTGCGCTCGATGCTCACCCCGGACACCCAGGGACTTCTCTCAAGGCCCTGAGCGATCGCAGCCTCGTTGACGTTCAGGAGCGTGGTGCCCTCCGGCACCTGGAGCAGCGCCTGCGCCTCTTGCTGGGAAACGTGCTCGCTCCCCTGCACCTGGATATCGGTGGCGGAGAACACGGGGGAGAACGCCAGCACCGCAAAGGAGACGCCGAGCACGGCCAGCGCGGCGAGGGCGATGAGCGCGTAGCGCCGTACCGTCGCGGGAAGCTTCGGATGCGGAATCAAGCGCAAGAACCCGGCAAGGAACCCGAACACGAGCGCGAACGCGCCGCCGATCGCCCCAAGAGCGCCTAACCGCCGCTTCTTGGGCTTCGGTGCCGCCGGACGCGCGGGCGCAGCGACGCTCGTGAAGGTGCGACGCGAGGGCGCCTTGGGCGCGGAGGTGGACCGGGTGGGGGTCGCGACCCTGCCGGCACCGGCTTTCCGTGTCGTGGGCTTCGCGAGCGAGCGCGGTTTCTTGTGCGGAGAGGGCACGGCATAGTAGCCGGCGGGCGGCTTGTAACCGGGGGCGGCGGGAGCGGGCCCCGACCCAAAGGCGCCAGAGGCAACGGAGCGCCGCGCCCTGGGCGCAGACGAGCTCACGCGTGGCGTGCCCTTGCCGGACGCCCGACGAAACGTCGGCCGCGGCGAGCTAGAAGCCGAGGAACTTGACTTCTGGTTGAAGCTCGATGCCATACGTTTCCTTCACTGTCCGGTGCACGTGCTGGATGACGGACGCCACGTCCGCAGCACTCGCGGTGCCGTTGTTCACGATAAAGTTGGCGTGCACGGGGGACACCTCTACCCCGCCCACGCGGTAGCCCTTGAGGCCGCATTCCTCGATCATCGCGCCGACGCTGCGATCGGGCGGGTTCCTGAACACGGAACCGCAGCTTGCCTTGCCGATAGGCTGGGTACGGCGCCTACGTGCGAGAGAGCGCTCCATACGCTCGCGGATGTCCTGCTTGAGAGCGGGCTCGAGCTCGAACGTCGCCTCGAGAACGATCTCGTCGCGCGGAAGCGTGGAGGTGCGGTACCCCCAGGTGACCTCACCCCGCCCATAGTGGCGAATCCCCGCACCCGGACGGTACGTCACCACGTCGCGCACCACGGAACCGATCCACTCCTTGCGCGACCCCGCGTTCATGGAGACGGCGCCGCCCACGGTGCCGGGAATGCCCACGGCGAACTCCAGACCGGAGAGGCCGCGCGTGAGCGCCTCGTTCACCAACCGGGCGAGCAGCGCCCCCGCACCGGCCGTGAGCACGCGCCCCTCCTCATCAAGCGAGAAGTGAGAGAACTCGCGGCCGAGCGTCACCACGGCGCCCCGGTAGCCGGTATCGGCCACCAACAGGTTCGATCCCTTGCCGATGACCACCCACGGCACCTGCTCGCGCGCGAGCACCTCAATGGTGCGCCGGAGCGCGTGGTAGCTGTGGCAGGTGATGAAGAGATCCGCCTTGCCGCCGATGCGGTAACTGGTGTGGCGGGCAAGACGTTCGCCCTCCACGACCTCGGTATCGATCTGCCCCGAAAGGGCGTATGTCGCGTTGAAGAGCCCCATGGGTTTCTAGCGGGACTCAGAGCTGTACTTCAGGTACTCGGGCCCCACGTTGGTGACGTCGCCCGCACCCATGGTGATGAGCAGGTCTCCCTCCCCTGCCATCTCGTCGATGGCGCGCATGAGGGCGGGGCGATCCGCCACGTAGCGGACATCCTTGCCGGGATGGCGCTCGGCCACGGCGTCGGCAAGCGCCTTGGAGGTCACGCCGGGGATGGGCATCTCGCCCGCCGGGAAGACGTCGATGAGGATCAGCTTGTCGGCATCGGCGAACGCGTCGGCGAAGTCGTCGAGCAGCGCCTGCAGACGCGAGTAACGATGCGGCTGGAATACCACGCACACATGGCTAAAGTCCAGGCCCTTCGCAGCGGCAAGGGTCGCGCGAATCTCGGTGGGATGGTGGCCGTAATCGTCCACGATGGTCACGCCGCGCACGTCGCCCACGTGCGTGAAGCGCCGGCGCACGCCCTCGAAGCTCGAGAGGGCCTTCGCCGCGTCGTCGGTGGAAAGCCCCAGTACGTAGGACACTGTCAGGGCGGCGGAGGCGTTCAACATGTTATGGCGGCCGGGATTGCTCTTGATGGAGACGTGGTGCTTCGTGCCGTCGGGTAGGAAGACCTCGAAGGCGGAACCCAGGGTGTGGCCGCCGGCAACCTCCGTGATGCGCGCGTCGCAGGAGGGGTCGAAGCCGTAGGTGAGCACGCGGCGCCCGGTGGAACGAGCGAGCTCCACCAGATGGGGATGGTCACCGCACACCACGACGGTGCCGGCATCGCCCACGAGCTTCATGAAGGCGCAGAACGTGTCCTCGATCTCCTGGATACCGGAGTAGTGGTCCAGGTGGTCGGCCTCGATATTGGTGACCACCACCACGTCCGGATCGAGGTAGAGGAACGAGCTGTCCGACTCGTCAGCCTCGCACACGAAGTACTGGGAGGAGCCGTTGCGACCGTTGGTGTCGAAGCCCTCCACGATACCGCCGATGAGGAAGCTCGGATCGAGGCCCATGCGGTCGAGCATGGTGGCGCACATGGACGAGGTGGTCGTCTTGCCGTGCGTGCCGGCAACCGCGACGGTCACGTGACCGGCACCGAGCGCGGAGAGCATCTTGGCGCGCGGCCAGACGGGAATGCCCAGCTCGCGAGCACGCACGAGCTCGGGATTAGTCTCAGGGATGGCGGTGGAGACGACCACGACGTCGGGCTTCACCGCGTCGATGGTGGCGGCCTCGTGGCCGATGTGGATGTCGATGCCGGCTCGCGTGAGCTGGCGGATGTAGCGCGAGGTCTTAAGATCGGAACCCGTGACCGCAAAGCCGCGCTCGTGGAGCACGAGCGCGATACCGCTCATGCCGGCGCCGCCGATGCCGATGAAGTGCGCGCTCTTGAACGTGGGCGCATCGGTATGGTCTGGTACGGTGATGGTGGACATGAATCCTCCCAAATATGCAGGGTCAATCCGAGTCATTGTAGCGCGGAGACGTCCGACGATGGCAGACCCGACAAAAGGGACAGAGGGCACGGCAACGGAGGCGGTGCGCGGGCGCTTGGCCCCGCAGGTTTGCGGATAGCCCCTCCAAGTGGCGCGCTTCCGTAGTTGCTGGGGAGACAAACGCTAAAGTGTAGAGTTTCAACGCACCGGAGGGCGAACAGCGGGAAGAGCCGCCAGCCCGTTGGACGGTGACCTGCGGTTTTGTCGCGGGCATAAGTGGGTGTACCGGCAAGGGTCACCGGAAAGTCTACATTTTAGCGTTTATCTTCGGCCGGGGAGGAGGAATCCCCCGGGACAGCCCTGCGGCCCGATCGGGCAACCCGGCTATAGCGGTCGTCCCCACTTTTCCCGCGTCATGAGCACCAGGCTCCGGGGCAGCGGGCAGATCCACACGAAACCCGGGTCGGAGCACCGGCGCCGCAGGCATCACCCGCCCCGATCGCACGCCTCCCCACACGAAAAGGGGCCGCGACCCGAAGGCCACGGCCCCAACCCCATACAAACAATTCACTTTAACATGCCCGCTGCCAGCAGAATCAGTCGCAATCCTCAAACTGGCTGTTGTACAGTTCCGCGTAGAACCCGCCCGCGGCGAGCAGCTCCTCATGGGTGCCGCTTTCCACCACGTCGCCGTCACGCAGCACCAGGATGCGGTCGGCGTTGCGGATGGTGCTCAGCCGGTGCGCGATCACAAAGCTCGTCCGCCCCTGCATGAGCGCGTCCATGGCCCGCTGCACGACCCCCTCGGTACGCGTGTCCACGTTCGAGGTCGCCTCGTCAAGGATGAGGATCGGGCGGTCCGCCAGAATCGCGCGGGCGATGGTGATCAGCTGCCGCTGGCCCTGGGAGACGTTCGTCCCCTCCTCGTTGATCACGAAGTCGTAGCCGCCCGCGAGCGTGCGGATGAAGTGGTCGCACTGCGCCGCGCGCGCCGCCGCCTCCACCTCGGCGTCCGACGCATCGGCGCGGCCATAGCGAATGTTCTCGCGGATGGTCCCGTGGAAGAGCCACGTGTCCTGCAGCACCGTTGCAAAGTCGGTGCGCAGCTCGTTGCGCTGCCAGTCGCGCACATCGATGCCCTCCACGCGCACCGCACCGCCGTCCACGTCGTAGAAGCGCTGCAGCAGCTTCATGAGCGTCGTCTTGCCGGCGCCCGTGGGACCGACGATGGCCACGGTCTCACCCGGCTCGACCGTGCACGAAAAATCGTGGATGATGGTCTTGCCCGACACGTACCCAAAACGCACGTGGTCGAAGGAGACGCGCCCCGCGCGACGCTCCGGCAGCTTCGCCGCGCCTTCCGCGGGTTCCTCCTCTTCCGGTGCCCCCAGGAACTCGAACACGCGCTCCGCTGCGGCCGTCATGCTCTGCAACATGTTCGACACATTCGAGAGCTGCTGGATGGGCTGGGTGAAGTTGCGCACGTACTGGATGAAACTCTGGATGTCGCCCGGTGTGGCCTGCCCGTTCACCGCGAGCGCTGCGCCCACGGCGACCACGCCCACGTAGCCCATGTTCCCCACGAAGGTCATGAACGGCATCATGAGTCCCGAGAGGAACTGGCTCAGCCACGCGCTCTTGAACAGGCGGTCGTTGCCCTCATCGAACTCGGCGATGCTCGCCTCGCCGCGGTCGAAGACCTGAATGACCTCCTGGCCGGCAAAGTTCTCCTCCACCATGCCGTTCACCGCGCCGAGCTCCACCTGCTGCGCGCGGAACCACTTCTGCGAAAAGTGCACCACGCACATCACGATGGCCACGGACACGGGCAGCGTGAGCAGCGTCACGCCGGTCAGCGGCAACGAGATCGAGAGCATCATCGCCAGCACGCCGATGACCTGCGTTATGCTCGTCACCAGCTGCGAGATGGACTGGTTAAGCGAGGTGCCGAGCGTGTCGACGTCGTTCGTGATGCGGCTGAGCACGTCGCCCTTGGAGTGCTCGCCGAAATACGACAGCGGCACCACCGAGATCTTGCGGGCGATCTCTCCGCGCAGGCGGTAGACCACCTTCTGCGAGACGCTCGACATGAGCCAGCCCTGGATGAAGCTCGCCCCCGAGCTCGCCAGGTAGAGGCCTACGAGCAGCATAAGCGTCCGTCCGATCCAGCCAAAGTCTATGTCGCCCGTGCCCTGGACCTTCGCCACGAGTCCCTCGTAGAGCTTCGTGGTGACCTGGCCTAAGATCTTGGGCCCCACGATATTGAACACCACCGAGACGATGGCGAACGCAAGGCCGATGACGAGCGCCACCCGATGCTCGCCCAGATAGCCGAATAGCCGGAGAACCGTCCCCTTGAAGTCCTTGGCGTGCTCCACGGGCCGACCGCCGCCGAAGCGACCGCCCGCGGGCACCTTGCGCTTGGGCGTCTCGACCGTCTTTGCCTCAGCCATGCTACTCGCCTCCCTTCACCGTCAAATCACCCAAGGCGGCAGCCTCCGCGGAGGAACCCGCAGCTGCCTCGTCACCGCAGCCATCAAGCCCCAGCTCAGCCGCCGAGAGCTGGCTCTCGGCGATCTCCAGGTACGTGGGACAGGAGCGCAGCAGCTCCTCGTGCGTGCCGCGGCCCACGACCTTCCCCTCGTTCAGCACGAGGATCTCGTCGGCGTGCATGATGCTCGCGATGCGCTGGGCCACGACCACGAGCGCCGTGCCCCCTGCCGAGCGCGCCAGCTCCTCGCGGAGCGCCGCGTCGGTCTTGTAGTCGAGCGCCGAGAAGGAGTCGTCGAGCACGAGCACCTCGGGCTTCTTGGCGAGCGCGCGGGCGATCGCCAGGCGCTGGCGCTGGCCGCCGGAGACGCTCGTGCCGCCCTGCGAGACCGCGGTTTCGTACCCGTCCGCGGATTCCTCGATGAAGCCCTCGGCCTGGGCGATGCGCGCCGCTTCGCGAACGTCCCCGTCGCTCACGCCGTCGCCGGCGAACTTCAGGTTGCTCTCGATGGTGCCCGAGAAGAGCCTGCCCTGCTGCGGCACGTACCCGATGCGTCCGCGCAGATCGGAGAGCGCAAGATCGCGCACGTCCACGCCGTCGAGCATCACGCGGCCACCGGTCACGTCGTACAGCCGCGGAATGAGCTGCACGAGCGTGGACTTGCCCGAGCCCGTGGAGCCAATGAGCGCTGTCATCCTGCCGGCGCGCGTGGTGAACGACACGTGCGACACCACGTCCTCCTCGGCATCCGGGTAGCGGAAGGACACATCCTCAAACGCCATCTCACCGTGCGGCGCGCCAGCCGCGATAGCCTTCGGCTGCGCGGGGTCCACGATGGCGAGCGGGCAGTCGATGACCTCCTGCACGCGGCCCGCGGCCACGCTCGCACGCGGCAGGATGATGGACACCATGGAGAGGATCATGAAGCTCATCACGATCTGCATCGTGTAGGAGATGAACGCCATCATGTCGCCCACCTGCAGGTTTCCCTCTCCCACGCCGTGCGCGCCGAACCACACGATGAGCACGGTGACGAGGTTCATCACGAGCATCATGAGCGGCATCATGAAGGCCATGGAGCGGTTGGTGAACAGCTGCGTTCCCATGAGCTCGCGGCTGGCGTCGTCGAACTTCTGAAGCTCGTGCTCCTGCCGGCCGAAGGTGCGGATGGGCATGATGCCGTCGAGCATCTCGCGGGCGGCGAGGTTCACGCGGTCCACCAGCTGCTGCATGCGGCGGAACTTGGGCATGGTAAGGCCCATGAGCAGGCCGACCACGGCGCACACGGCGATGAGCGCCACGCCGATGGTCCACTCGAGGCCGGTGGAGGTGGCCACCACGCGCATCACGGCCACCACGCCCATGATGGGCGCGAGCATCACGAGGCGCAGCAGCATGACGACGGCCATCTGGATCTGCTGGATGTCGTTGGTGCAGCGGGTGATGAGCGAGGCCTGCGAGAACCGGTTGACCTCGGCCGGCGAGAAGCGCATGACCTGGGCATACGTATCGTGGCGCAGGTCGCGGGCGATGCTCGCGGCGGTGCGCGAGGCGATGGCGCCCACGGCCACGCTCATGAGAAGGCCCACCAGGCAGAGTCCGAACATGAGGGCAGCGGTGCTTGCCAGGTAGTCGCTCTGCACCTGGTCCAGATTACGCCCCTGAGCCTGATACTCAGCCTTCACGTACTGCACGGCGCGCTGCGAGACGATCGAGCCGCCCATGGCACCCATGGCATCGGCCATCTGCTCACCGGACTGGACGAGCTCCTCGCGGGTGATGGCTCCCGCCTGGTAGGCTAAGCGAATGAAGTCGAGGTCGATCTTTCCACCGCTCTTCGCGAGCTGGGCCTGCAGGGCGGCCGCGGTAGCGGGGTCCTGCTGGGCGGAAGCGCCGGAACCGGCACCGAGCGCACCCTCGGAGAGCGTGGAGGCGTCCACGCCCTTCTCGAGCGAGAGCACGATGGTCTCGGGCGTCGCCATGATGGCAGCGAGTTCGGAATCGTCGGCCATGTCATCGACGGAACCCGTGAACGCCCGGATACCGTCCGCATCCGCCTCGCCGTAGACCGCCTCGACCTTCTTCGCATCGGATGCGGTCGTGAACATCTCGAGGTCGGAAAGCGCGTCGGCGCGAATCCTATCCGGCACCGCCGAGCGGATGCCACCCTGCTGGATACCCACGTCCACGATCTCGCTCATGTAGCTCGGCAGCGCAAGCTCCACGTTCGCCTGCACCACGAGCAGGGCGAAGATGGCGATCACCGCGAGCACGTGACCGCGAAGCAGCTTGAACACCTTCATGCGCACGCGCCCCCATCGCAACCGTCCGGACTCGGCGGGACCTCGCGCCCCTCGACGCGGCGGCGCTCCATGACATCGTTGATGCGCCTGAAGATGCGGACGAACTCACGCGAGTCCTCAACGCCCAGCTCGGAGAAGAAGTCGACCATGAAGCGCTCGCCTTCTTGGAAGCGCCGGCGCTCCTCCTCGCGACCCTTCTCGGTCACCACGACCTCCACGCGACGGCGATCCGCCTTCGCGGTCCGCCGCTCTATCACGCCGCGCTCTTCGAGCACCTTGAGGATGTTCGCGATGCGCGCGTCGGACACATGCGCCACGCGCGCGAGCTCGCCGGGAGAAAGCGGGCGGGCGCTCAGGCACAGCTCGCGCGTAACGGCACCGAGGCCGCGAACGGAATCCTGCATGGCGGGCATGGGCTTCAACCGCATCATGCGCTGGCCCTCTTCGAAGAGCCCGTGCACGATATCGCGTAGCTCCTCCTCGCGGGCGTCGCCCTTGGATGGTCCTTCCATCTCGATCACTCCTAACACCAGAAATAGTTTCTACTATTAGCTTCTAGCGTTAGGTATTATATCCAGCAGAAGACACCCCATGCCCTCGCACAGTGTCTCCACAGAGAGGCGCGGGGGTGGCGCCGACCCTATTCCGGATGCTCGACCGCGCCGAGCAGGAGTCGCTCGTCCCCATCCCGTTGCAACCACATGGCGCTCGGCTCGACATCGCTCACCGGCAGCTGCTCGACGCCGTACGTAGTCCCCTCGGCGCCTACGGAGAGCCTTCCGCCCGCCGCGACGTTCGCGACCTCCATGCTGAAAAACTCGGGAACGCTCTCCCCCGAGGACCAGGAATCCGAATCGGACGGAATCCCATACCCTTCGGCCCAGGAGCTGGGCGCGAACACGCGGAAGGACGGCGACCCCACCCGTTCCGCATACGCGTTCAATTGCTTACGCACCGAATCAGAGAAGCTCAGCCGCCATACCGGCGTCTTGAGCGTCACGGGCCAGTCATCCAGCGCCGCGAGGGCATCGTTTACCTGGCGCTCGCCCACCGTCTTCAGCTCCTCGAGCGAGACATCGCCCCTTTGGAGCACGATCCCCGGCATGGCACTCGAGACCATCAGGGCGTCGGGATACTTCCCATCGAGGGGCACGTAGCTCAGTGTCACCGGTTCCTCGGGCTCTTCTCCCAGCCCGCGTGGCTCGTACCAGCCAAGCTGATCGATGGCATCGCTCAGGCCGGTATAGGCGGCATACGTCGTCACCGCGTTCACGCGCGGACGCTCGGCGAAGACGTCATCGAGCTCGTCCACGAGCGCATCGGCCTGAGCGCGCCACCCCGGAACCTCGCCAGCGTCCAGCCGTACAGGAAGCTCGACCTCTCCCCCATCCGCCGGCTCAAAGCCCAGAAAGAGCAGGTCGCCCGCCGGCATGGCGAGCTCACCGGTCTTCTTCGCCTGATCGAGAAAGGCATCCAGATCACCGTCGTAGTACGTGGAGAACCCGCTCCAAGACTCATCCTCCTCGCTCGCATGCTCATAGATGCTGAACACCGGTGGCTGGTACTCGCGCGAACGCTCGGGCTTCCCCGTGTCGGGGTTCCCCGGCTGGCCGGCGAGCTGCCAGCGCTGGGAATCGAGCGTGGCCACCGAGAGCTTCCAGCCGTCTTTCGCCGAATCGCCCACCGCCTGCTCAAGCCGCTTCGCCAGCCACTCGCGCAACGCCTTCTGTATCACGGGCGCCTGACGGTTGTCGCGCAAGAGCTTGTCGTCGTCCCGGTAGAAGATCCGGTACCCGTCCTCCGTTTGGATGAGGACGTCGTCCAAACGGTAGGAGCCGATATCCGTGCCCGCGAAGAGCTCGCGCGCGAAGGCGGCGGATTTGATCTTGAGGTCCTCGCCGTACTTCTCGCTCCAATAGCGCGCGGCCTCGCCCTTCACGCGATCGAGCTCCATGAGCGCCCGCGGGTCGGCATCGCAGGTGGTGAGAAACGAGGTGCAGGACGCAAGGAAGAACATGCTGATGGCAAGAACGAACGCGAGCGCGGCACCCGCCGCCGTCAGGGCGACGCGCCGGCCGTTGTTCTCCGTGGTCCAACCGGCGGCATCATCCCCGCTGGAGGATGATGGCCGGTGCGCGGGATCAGGCACCGGAATCTCCGGCGGAGATGGACGGGAATCTCGATCAGCCATGTCGTGACCTTTCACCAGCGGGAGCGCCATAGCCAACCGCGCCTTGAGACCCGCGTCCGACGAGAAGAGAACCGCGAACTCCGAACAGTATACGGGCAAGCGAGCCTACATCGTTCCAAAACGCAAAGAGGGCGCTTCCCACCATGGGAAGCGCCCTCAAGAAGTCGTAGACCGCGAGGTACCGGGGCCCGGAGAGTCCGGAAGCCGCGAGTGGGAACCTTGCTTAGGAACGGGCGACCTTCTGAGCCTTGAGGCAGCTGGTGCACACGTTCATCTTGCGACGGTTGCCGTTCTGAACCACGTAGACGCGCTGGATGTTCGGGCGGAACGTACGGTTGGTGACGCGGTGAGAGTGGCTGACGGAACGACCGGCAACGGGGTGCTTACCGCAGATCTCGCAAACTTTGGACATAATGACCCTCCTTGGGCGGGCGCCCCAGGGCGCGCGCGTGAACAAACGCCGATAACTATACCACAGATGGGAACCCGTGCGAATCTTCTTCTTTCCTGCATGAAACCACCGAAGAAACGCACGCCGGGCACCCGTCAGCGCGCATAGAACGACGCCATATCGGCCGCCATGGCGCGGCAGGTCTCCTCGTCGGTGTAGGCCATGTGCCCGCACCCATAGCGATGGAACTCCACGCGATCGCGGGCCTGCGGGGACAGGAACTGGCAGGCGATGTCGTGCTCCACATTCCAGTACGTGGTGGCGGCATCGTATCGTCCGCCGAGAATGGCGAGCTTGCACGTGGTGTTGCGACGAAGCGCCGTGGCGATGTCGTGGGCCACGTTCGCGCACGGCAGCTTGCCGTCATCCGAACCGGGCTGCTCGTGACCCCAATCCCACGCCTCGCTGACCTTGGCGTAGTTGTTCACCAGGTACGGCAGCGGGTTCTTGTAGCCCAGACGCGCCACGAAGGCGCGGAACGCAGCGGTGTAGGCCCCCTCGATGGCATCGTCCGCCGCGTCCTCGCACGCAAAGAAGAGCGAGGAGACCTGGTAGGTGGACGGAGCGTCGGCGGTGAAGCGCGTATCGAGGCGACCCGTGGCAAGACCCTCGTCGGCCAGAAGCGACCGGCGGAAGGTGTCGAGGTCGATGCGCAGGTTCCGGCGTTCGATCAGCTCCTGAGGCAGGCCGATGAAGCGCGAGAGCTTCTTCGCCACGGCCGCGCGCTGGCGCGCCGGCAGCCGGTCGCCCCGCAGCAGCGCGGTCGCGAACTCCCCCTCCGCGAAGGCGCACGCGGCGTCGAACCACGTATCCACGTCCTTGCCCGCGCCGGCGCGCCCGTGGAACTGCGCCGCGGCGGCAAACGTGGGCACCATGCCCATAAAGTAGAGGTCCTGGCCGGGAAGCGCCTGCACCCAATCGAAGAGGGCGGAGAGCATCACCACGCCCGTGGGCTGGATGCCGCGCTCGGCGAGCAGGCGCATGAGCACGGCGTTGCGCACCGTGCCGTAGCTCTCACCGAACAGGTAGACGGGCGAGCCCCAGCGACCGTTCCCCTCGAGCCAGGCCGCGATGGCGCGGGCGAAGCAATCCGCGTCCGCGTCCACGCCCCAGGCCTTCTTGGCATCGACGCCCTCGGCGAGCTGGGACCATCCCGTACCGAGCGCATCGAGGAACACGAGGTCGCTCTGGACGAGCAGAGTGTGCGGGTTGTCCTCCGCCGGAGCCGTGGCAGCCAGGTGCTCCACGCCCTCCACCGGCACGCGCACCGGACCGATACCGCCGAAGTTGATAGGCACCGAGCACGAACCCGGCCCGCCGTTGAAGCAGAACGTCACCGGGCGCGCCGCATCCGGCTCCCCGGACTTCCCCACCTTCGCATAAGAGAGCGCGAACATCTTGCCGATGAGCGCGCCCGCATCCGAGCGCACGTCCACGTGCCCGGCCCGGGCCACGTAGTCCATCGACGCGCCGTCCGAACCGTGCCACGCAAGCCGCGCCGACGCCGCCTCCGGCACCGCCGTCAGCGTATCTGCCGGCACGCGCGAAAGCTCGTCGTCGCGTTTCTTCTCAACCGCGCCGGAACCCGTTTCCTCAGCCATAGAGCCACTCCCATCAGTCTCAGGTTCAATACGGCCGCCATTCTACCCCTTGCGCAGAAGGTAGCGGCCGCGGGGCAGCCGCGGGGCGGGACAGAACCAGGTCCCAACCAGAACACCCCACCAGGCTACCGGAACAACCGAGCCGCCCCGGCTCGACCCGGTAGACGAAAGCCGGCCGCACGTACCCGAAGCGACACTCCGCAGCGAACTGCGCGAATGGCAAAACCGTTCGCGCAGTCTCGAGAGGACTGAGCGCAGGGTACGTGCGACCGGCCGGTCAATCAATCACCCAGCGAGCCGTACCGGCGCGAGGTTAGTTGTAGTCCACCACGTCGATCCAGCGCATGAGGAACTCCTTCTGGTCGCCGCGCTTGCGCGCCAGCTCGGAGGCGGCCACGATGCTCATCCACTGGCGAACCACCTGCATGGGCTCGTCGGCGCGGTCGCAGTAGAGCTCCAGGTACGCCTCAGCCTGCTGCTGGTCCTTCATGGCGAAGAGCAGGTAGGTCATGGCGGCGTCGGCCGCGGGCGAACCCTGCGTGGCGTGGGCCCAGTCGCACACGGACAGCGTGCCGTCCTCGGACACGATCACGTTGGACGGGTTGAAGTCGCCGTGGCAGATGCGACGATGGCGGCGCATGCCGTTCAGACGCTCCTGCAGGTTGTAGCGCGTGGTCGCGTTCAGGCCGTCAAGGCTGTCGATCATGCGGCCGTACTTGTCCTTCTGGCGCGGCAGCAGCTGGTTGTGCAGCTGGTGGATGGAGATCTGCAGATCCACGAACTGCTCCAGGTACTCGTAGAAGCGGCTCGGATCCTCCTCCATCTTCTGCTCGAGGGTGACGCCCGGCACCTTCTCGGTCACGAGGGCCCAACCGGCGCCCTCAACCTGGGAGACCTCCACCACGTGCGGGGTCTTCACGCCGGACTCGGTCACGCGAGCGAGGTTCAGGGCCTCGTTCAACACGTCGCTGGCGGGCTTGTCGGCGTTGAACACCTTAACGATCTGGGTACCCAGGTCGTAGACCTTCTTGTTGCTGTGCTCGACGATGAGCTGCTTGGAATCGGGAAGCTGCATGTTTCCACGTCCTTTCTGGTTGGGGCCCCGGCCTCACCGGGGCCCTCATGCGTATGCTCGTCGCGTCGTCCTACAGGACGCCGTAGTCCTGCGGCTCGCGGCCGTAGTAGGCATCCAGGTAGAGCTCCTTGATCTCGGAGATGAGCGGGTAGCGCGGGTTGGCGCCGGTGCACTGGTCGTTGAAGGCCTGCTCGGACATCTCGTCGAGCGTGTCCAGGAAGTACTTCTCGTCCACGCCGTACTCGGCGATGGTGTGCTTCACGCCGATGAAGTCCATGAGCTCCTGCAGCTTCACCAGCAGGTTCTCGAACACCTCGCGGTCGTCCTTGCCGGTGCAGCCGCAGTAGCGGCCGAACTCGGCGTACGCGGCGAGCGCGTTGGGATAGGGGTACTGCGAGAAGGTGCCCATCTTCACGGGCGCCTCGGCGGCGTTGTAGCGCATAACGCGCAGCAGGATGACGGCGTTGGCCAGGCCGTGCGGAATGTGGTGGAAGGCGCCGAGCTTGTGGGCCATGGAGTGGTTCACGCCCAGGAAGGCGTTAGCGAAGGCCATGCCGGCCATGCAGGAGGCGTTGTGCATCTCCTCGCGGGCGTGCGGGTCGGCGGCGCCCTTCTCGTAGGCCGCGGGCAGGTTCTCGAACACGAGCTTGCCGGCCTTCATGGAGAGGCCGCGCGTGTAGTCGGAGGCCATGATGGAGACGAAGCTCTCGAGCGCGTGCGTCATGACGTCGATGCCCGAGGCGGCGGTGAGGCCGCGCGGCGCGGTCATGGCGTTGTCAACGTCGACGATGGCCATGTTCGGCAGCAGCGCGTAGTCGGCGAGCGGCCACTTGATGCCGGTGTCCTTGTCGGTGATGATGGCGAACGGCGTCACCTCGGAGCCGGTGCCCGAAGAGGTCGGCACGGCGACGAAGTAGGCCTTCTCCCCCATCTTGGGGAAGGTGAAGACGCGCTTGCGGATGTCCATGAAGTCCATGGCCATGTCCTCGAAGTTCGCCTCGGGGTGCTCGTACATCATCCACATGATCTTGCCGGCGTCCATGGCGGAGCCACCGCCCACGGCGATGATCACGTCCGGCTCGAAGAGGCGCATCTGAGCGGCGCCGCGGCGAGCGCACTGGAGCGACGGATCGGGCTCGACGTCGTAGAAGCAATCGTGCGCGATGCCCATCTCGTCCAGCTTGGCCTCGATGGCGCGGGTGTTGCCGTTCTTGAACAAGAACTGGTCGGTCACGATGAAGGCGCGCTTCTTGCCCATGACGTGCTTGAGCTCGTCGAGCGCCACGGGCGTGCAGCCCTTCTTGAAGTAGACCTTCTCGGGGGCACGGAACCACAGCATGTTCTCGCGGCGCTCGGCCACGGTTTTCACGTTCAGCAAGTGCTTCACCCCAACGTTCTCGGAGACGGAGTTACCGCCCCAGCTACCGCAGCCCAGCGTGAGCGACGGCTTCATGCCAAAGTTGTACAGGTCGCCGATGCCACCGTGGCTGGAGGGCGTGTTGATGACGATGCGGCAGGCCTTCATCGTGTCCTCGAAGAGCGCGATCTTATCGGCCTCGGCGGGGTGCACGTAGAGCGAGGCGGTGTGGCCCGGGCCACCGGCGAGCACCAGGTGCTCGGCCTTGTCGACGGCCTCCTGGAAGTCCTTGGCGTGGTACATGGCGAGCACCGGGGAGAGCTTCTCGTGGGAGAACTCCTCCTTGGAGGGATCCGTGGAGGTCACCTCGGCGATGAGGATCTTGGTCTTGGCGGGCACCTCGATGCCGGCGAGCTCGGCGATCTTGGCGGCGGGCATGCCGGGGATGCGGTGGTCGAGCGCGCCGTTCTTGAACATGGCCTCGCGCAGCGCCTCGAGCTCCTTGCCCTTCTTGACAAAGTAGCAGCCACGGCGCTTGAACTCATCCTTCACCTGGTCGTAGATGGTATCAATCACGGTCACGGACTGCTCGGAAGCGCAGATCATGCCGTTGTCGAACGTCTTGGAGTGGATGATGGAGTTGACGGCGACCTGCACGTCGGCGGTGTCGTCGATGACGACGGGCGTGTTACCGGCGCCCACGCCCAGGGCGGGCTTGCCGCTGGAGTAGGCCGCCTTCACCATGCCCGGGCCACCGGTGGCCAGGATGATGTCGACGTCGCGCATCACCATGTTGGTGAGCTCGATGGAGGGAACGTCCACCCAGCCGATGATCTCCTCGGGGGCGCCGGCCTTGACGGCGGCCTCGAGCACCAGCTTGGCCGCGGCGATGGTGCACCGCGCGGCCGCGGGGTGCGGGGAGATGATGATGGCGTTGCGGGTCTTCAGGCAGATGAGGCACTTGAAGATGGCCGTCGAGGTGGGGTTGGTGGTGGGGATCACGGCGCCCACGATGCCGATGGGCTCGGCGATCTTGGTGATGCCGTAGGCCTCGTCGTGCTCGATCACGCCGCAGGTCTTGGTGTCCTTGTAGGCGTTGTAGATGTACTCGGCGGCATAGTGGTTCTTGATGACCTTGTCCTCGAGCACACCGCGGCCGGTCTCCTCGATGGCCATCTTAGCCAGCGGGATACGCGCCTTGTTCGCGGCCATGGCGGCCTCGAAGAAGATCTTGTCGACCTGCTCCTGGGTGTAGGTAGCAAAAATCCCCTGGGCGGCACGCATACGAGCGAGCTTGGCCTCAAGGGATTCCACGGTGTCGACGATCTCCGGCTGAACGGGTGGTTTCTTCGCCATACGTTTCTCCTTTTGTCGCAGGCGGGCATGAACCATGACTCGACTATAGCGCGGCGCAAGCCCGTTTTTGCCAACTCCGTGAACGGTTTGAAAAGATTGAAGCGCTTCATAGCCTGATTTGAGATTAAACTGGATGAGGGTGCTTTGCTTGGATGGCATTCACGAAGACTTGATGTGTTGGCAGTTTAAGCGTTTTACCTGCAATAACTTAAATCATTGCAGTATAAGTCTCATTTGAAATATCTTCATATATATTGAAGCGTTTCACTAGTTTTAGCGCTCGACATCTTCATAAGATAAGCAGTTCGTCCCAGACGCTTGCCGACAGCCCGAGCGACAGCTCAATTCAAATGGGCACCGTGGCCCCATTTCCCGTAGGTTTTTCCGAGTAGTGAACGCCCAAGGCCCATCAACTGCCGAGTAGTGAACGCTGCATTCACAACTCGGATAATCCCATGAAAGCTGACCTGCGGTTTTTCGAAAGGCCCTCACGGTGGCGGATGGCAGGCGTTCACTACTCGGAAAAACCGATGCGGACCCGCCGGCGTCATGCACTCGTCGCAGCACCGGAAATGTCTCTCCCGCACCCCTCAGTCAAAGAGCCAGCAGGCTATGGCACCGAAATCGCACGCAACGCGGGCGGGCGAGTCCTCCACCACGTTCGAGATGCCCAGATCGGAGAGACAGCCTACGGGTGCGTCATCGAGGTTCCAGCGCATGCCGGCAAGCGACACGCGCGTACCCGGTGCAAGGGGCACGAACGAGAACGTTCGACCACGAGCGCCCTCGATGCCCCACGTCTCCCCCGCCCGCAGCACGCGGCCGCGAAACGCGTCCTCGACGATCTCTACGGCGCCGCCCCACGAGACGAGCCTCCCCAACACGCCGAGCAGGTGGTCGGGTCTACCCCCGGAAAGGCAGGTGGCGCAGAGCGTCGCCCCCGGCCAGCGCGCGCCAATCGCCCGGAGCGCGAGCGAGAGGTCCGTGAAGTCCTTGTGCGGGTCGTACCGCTCGACCTCGAAGCACCCCTCCGCAACCGCGCGGGCCACGAGGGCGGCACCCTCGGCGCTCACGGTGTCGGCGTCCCCGCAGAACAGATCGCAGATCAGGCCGGCAGCCAGCACGGCGTCGAGTCCGCGGTCAACGGCGACGACGGCATCGCACCCTTGGGCGGCCCGGCGGACGACCTCAGGTGATGCCCCCTGCGGGGACCCGCCCACCACCAGAACGCGCGCACCCACGGGCTACGCCCCCTCCGAGCGGAAAGCGAGGACGCGATCGAGCAGGTCGTCCTCGTACGCGGTGATGAAGATCTCGCTGTTCGCCCCGACCTGCTCCAGCGTGAACCGGCCGGCTGGGTCGTGGATGCCCACACGGCGGTAGCCGACAGCCCCCGCGCTCAAAAGCCCGAAGAGCGCATCCTCGAACACCCAGACGCGGCGGCGGTCAACCTCGCCCAGGCCATGTGCTTCAGCCAGCCGCGCGAGCGCGAGGTTGTAGACGTCCGGATGCTCCTTGGAGGCACCCGCCTCCTCCGTGGTGGTGATGCCCTCCAGGTAGGGCGCGAGCCCCGTGTGCTCGAGCGCCGCCTGCACCAGATGCGCGGGCGTGGACGTGGCGACCGTACAGGGAATCCCCGCCGCGTGCACGCGCTCGAGGAAGGCGGGGGCACCCGGCCGCGCCGGCACGTCCTCGGCGTACGCCTGCTCGAGCATGCCCAGCAAACGCTCGAAGATGTCCCGGCCGCCCGGCTCGCCCACGCCCCATTTATCGTGGTAGGCCGCGCACTCGTTTTCAACGGAGAGCGCCTCGAACTCGGCAAAGTCATCGGGCGTGAGACCCTCCACGCCAAAGCTCGCGAGCAAGCGGGGCTGGACGTCGAGCCAGGCACCCATGGAGTCCACGAGGGTTCCGTCGCAGTCGAAGATAAAGGCGGCGGGAAGGGCTTGATTCTGGGACATGGCGCTCCTTTCGGGACCGATTCGCACGGCGCACATCCTAGCAGATGGCGGGGACAAGGACCCATCGCGCACGGTCCCTTTACGCAGTCCTGAAACGCCTTGCGGAAGGTTCTGAAAAACCAACTGAAATTCGATTTGTCAAGCATTTTTACCCGGGGAACGCCCACGGTGAAAACCAGTCCGCTCCTCACCTTCTGACGATGCGCGCCCCCTCGGAGTGTTACATTCAGGGGGTCATGGCTTCCGTTCCGGCACCCTGCCGCATGCCGCGACCATCGCGCACATGCCGGCGCCCATATCGATACCGAGCGATCCATGACCGCATCTGCAGTCGAGCGGGCGCTCCATGCGTGCCCGCGCGTTTGAAGGGAACGGATTCCTTTGGCCACCAAGAAGTCGACCCGGTCGAAGCTCGCCGTAACGGACGGCGATATCCATCTTTTCAAGCAGGGAACCTGGCAGCGCAGCTGGGAGAAGATGGGCGCTCACCCCGACGTCCAGAACGGCGTCGAGGGCTGGCGCTTCTGCGTGTGGGTCCCGGACGTGCGCTCCGTGCACGTGATCGGCGAGTTCAACGACTGGGACGAGACCGCCTGCCCGCTCTCCCCCGTAAAGTCTACGGGCCTCTGGGAAGGCTTCGAAGAGGGTGCCGAACGCGGCCAGCTCTACAAGTACCTCATCGAGACCGATAACGGGGAGCGTCTCTACAAGGCCGACCCCTACGCGTTCTACTCCGAAAAGGCCCCCGGCACCGCCTCGCGCCTGTGGACCCTGGATGGCTACGAGTGGCAGGACGCCGCCTGGCTCAAGGCGCGCGGCAAGCGCGACTTCATGAAGAGCCCGCTGAACATCTACGAGGTGCACCTAGGCAGTTGGCGCCGCCACGGCGACGAGCCGCAGGGCGAGCCCCGCGCGGACGGCACCTACCCCGGCCCCGGCGACCCCTTCCCCGCGCAGCGCGGCACCTACTACACCTACGACGACCTCGCGGACGAGCTCGTGGCCTACGCGCGCGACATGGGCTACACGCATATCGAGGTCATGCCGCTCGCCGAGCATCCCTTCGACGGCTCCTGGGGGTACCAGGGCACCGGCTTCTACTCCGCCACCTCGCGCTACGGAACGCCGCAGCAGCTCATGCACTTCATCGATGCCGCGCACGCCGCCGGCATCGGCGTCATCATGGACTGGGTTCCCGGCCACTTCTGCCAGGACGCCCAGGGGCTCGCCAACTTCAACGGCCACATGCTCTATGAGAGCGAGTACCACCCCAACTGGGGCACCTACAAGTTCGACTTCGGCCGCCCCGAGGTCGTCTCGTTCCTGCTCTCCAACGCCATCTTCTGGGTCGACCAGTTCCACGTGGACGGCCTGCGCGTGGACGGCGTCTCGTCCATGCTCTACCTCAACTTCGGCGTGGACAACCCGGCAGATAAGAAGTTCAACGAGCTGGGCACCGAGGAGAACCTGGAAGCCTCCGCGTTCCTGCGCAACGTCAACGGCGCCATGGGCACCCTCCACGAGGACGTGATGATGATCGCCGAGGAATCCACGGCTTGGCCACTCGTCACCTACCCGCCCGAGGACGGGGGCCTGGGCTTCCAGCTCAAATGGGACATGGGTTGGATGAACGACACCCTGCACTACATGCAGACGGACTTCCCCTGGCGCCCAGGCAACCACAACCTGCTCACCTTCTCGATCATGTACGCGTTCTCCGAGAACTACGTGCTGCCGCTCAGCCACGACGAGGTCGTGAACGGCAAGTGCTCGCTCATCACCCGCATGCCGGGCGACCAGTGGCGCCAGTTCGCAGGGCTCCGCTGCCTCTCGCTGTACCAGATGACGCATCCGGGCGCCAAGCTCAACTTCATGGGCAACGAGATCGGCCAGTACATCGAATGGCGCTACTACGAGTCCATCCAGTGGTTCCTGGCCGAGCAGTTCCCGCTGCACGCCGGCGTCCAGGAGTTCGTGCGCACGGTCAACCACCTATACACGCAGGAGCCCGCGCTCTGGCAGCGCGCCTACACCGAGGACGGCTTTGAGTGGATCAACGCCAACGACTCCGAGCAGTCCGTCATCAGCTATGTGCGCCATGGCGAGAATCCTGACGACGACCTGCTCGTGGTCATCAACCTCACCCCCGCCTACTACGAGAGCTTCCGCGTGGGCGTGCCGCGCGAGGGCAAGTGGAAAGAGATCCTGAACTCCGACGACACGCGCTTTGGCGGCTCCGGCAAGGTGAACCCGCGCCAGCTCATCAGCCGCCACGAGGATTGCGACGGTCGCGAGTACTCGATCATCCCCCAGCTGCCCCCACTCGCCGGCGTGGTGTTCAAGCGCACCGGCACGGCCAAGCGCAAGCCCGCCGCCAAGAAGAGCGCGGCCGCAAAGAAGCCGGCGGCAGGCAAGACGACCGCGAAGCCGGTGGCGTCCAAGGCACCCGCCAAGCCCACGTCGGCAACGAAGGCGCAGGCTGCCAAGAAGGCGGCACCCGCGCCCGCAGCAAAGCCCGCGGCAAAAAAGCCCAGCGCGCCCAAAGCCGCGGTAAAGAAGGAATCAACCTCTGTTAATTCCGCAGGCAAGCGCAAGCGCGCGAAGTAGACTGTAATCGCCCCCTCGCGGCGCAGGCCGCGGAGGGCTGTTGCACAACCGAGAGAGAGAGGGGCCCCGCGGCCCCGGAGAGGAACGCATGAAGCCCCTTTTCAAGAGCAGGGAAGAGTTCGAAGAGCTGTACCGCCAGGCCGTGGTCTCCTCTTGCGGCAAGGAGTTCGAGGACGCGAGCGATCTCAACCGCTACCAGGCCCTCGCCAAACTCGTCGCCTTCAAGGCCCGCGACGTCGAGGCCGATACCGAGAAGCGCTACGCCGACAACGGCCAGAAGCGCGTGTACTACTTCTCCATCGAGTTCCTGATCGGCCGTCTGCTCGACAACTACCTGCTGAACTTTGGCGTGCGCGATCTGGTTGCCGACTCCCTGACCGAGATGGGCAGCGACCTTGACGCGCTCTGCGCGCTCGAGCCTGACGCCGCGCTCGGCAACGGCGGCCTGGGCCGTCTGGCCGCGTGCTTCCTGGACTCCATGGCCCACGAGGGCATGGCCGGCTACGGCAACGGCATGCGCTACAAGTACGGCCTGTTCAAGCAGGAGATCGTGGACGGTCACCAGGTCGAGGTGGCCGACGAGTGGCTCACCAACGGCTATCCGTGGGAGGTGCGCCGCGCCGACCGCGCCGTGCGCATCGGCTTCGGCGGCCACGTGGTCTCCTACCAGGAGGGCGGCCGCACCTTCTTCCGCACCGAGGGTACGAGCGACGTGCTCGCCGTCCCGTACGACATCCCCGTGGTGGGTTACGGCGGAGAGACCGTTAACAAGCTCTGCGTGTGGAGCTCCGAGCCCGTTGACGAGCACTTCGACCTGGACGCCTTCAACCGCGGCGACTACTCCGGTGCCGACAAGGCCCGCGCCGATGCCGAAGCCATCAGCGCCATCCTCTACCCCAACGACCAGGGCGAGCACGGTCGCCTGCTGCGCCTCAAGCAGGAGTACCTGTTCGTGGCCGCCGGCATCCACCGTCTGATGGAGACCTTCGAGGAGGAGCACGGCGCCGACTGGCAGAGCCTGCCCAAGTACGTGGCCATCCACACCAACGACACCCACCCCGCCATGTGCGGCCCCGAGCTCATGCGCGTCCTCATGGACGAGAAGAAGCTCACCTGGGAAGAGGCCTGGGACATCGTCACCAAGACGGTCTCCTACACCAACCACACCATCCTGCCCGAGGCCCTGGAGAAGTGGCCCATCCCCACGTTCTCCGCACTGCTGCCGCGCATCTACCAGATCATCGAGGAGATCTCCCGCCGCTGGCGCGACCAGTTCACGCCCGAGATGCCCGACTGGCAGGAGCGTCTGCGGAACACCGCCGTGCTCTGGGACGGCGAGGTCCGCATGGCCAACCTGTCCGTCATCTGCAGCCACAGCGTGAACGGCGTGGCCAAGATCCACACGGACATCCTCGAGGAGACCACGCTGCACGACTTCTACGCGCTGCAGCCCGAGAAGTTCAACAACAAGACCAACGGCATCTCGCCCCGCCGCTTCTTCGCCGAGGCGAACCCCAGCTACGCCAAGCTCGTGACCGAGGCCATCGGCGACGGCTGGCTGGACGACGCCTCCGAGCTAAGCAAGCTCACCGAGTTCGAGGACGATTCCTCCTTCCTCATGCGCGTGGGCGCCTCCAAGCGCGTGAACAAGCTGCGCCTCGCCCGCTACGTGCGCCGCGAGACAGGCCTCATGATCGATCCGGACTCCATCTTCGACGTGCAGGTGAAGCGCTTCCACGCCTACAAGCGCCAGCTGCTCAACTGCTTCAAGATCATGGATCTCTACAACCGTCTGATCTCGGACCCGCGCTTTACCGTCCAGCCCACCACGTTCATCTTCTCGGGCAAGGCGGCCTCGAGCTACACCTTCGCCAAGGAGGTCATCCGCCTCATCAACGCGCTGGCCGACGTCATCAACAACGACGAGCGCGTGAACGACCTCATCAAGGTGTGCTTCATCCCCAACTTCCGCGTCTCGAACGCCCAGCTCATCTACCCCGCCGCCGAGATCTCCGAGCAGATCTCCACGGCCGGCAAGGAGGCCTCGGGCACCTCGAACATGAAGCTGATGATGAACGGCGCGATCACGCTGGGCACCCTCGACGGCGCCAACGTGGAGATCGCCGACCTCGCCGGGCGTGAGAACGAGATGATCTTCGGTCTCACCAAGCCCGAGGTGGCGGAGCTCCGCGCGAGCGGCAACTACTTTGCCTGGGACATCGTCAAGAGCGACCCGGACCGTCTGGGCCGCATCATCAACGAGCTGACGGACGGCACCTTCGCGCGCCAGTCCGGCAACTTCGAGAGGATTCGTCACGAGGTCATGCTCAACAACGACTACGACCTCGTTATGAAGGACTTCCATTCCTACGTGGACGCCTGGGAGGAGCTCACCGCCTCCTACAAGGACACGAGGGACTGGAACCGCCGCGCCCTGCACAACACGGCCATGTCTGGCTGGTTCTCGAGCGATCGCACGATCCGCGAGTACCGCGACGACATCTGGCACGCGTAGGGACCGCGAACGATCGTCGGGCACGCACGACCCCAGAGAAGGCAGTATCGGAAGCAATCGGTTGAGAGGAAAGGTTCGATGGGCAAGAAAGAATGCATCGCGATGCTCCTCGCAGGAGGACAGGGAAGCAGGTTGGGGGCTCTGACCTCGAAGATCGCTAAACCGGCCGTCTCGTTTGGCGGCAAGTTCAGGATCATCGACTTCGCGCTTTCAAACTGCACGAACTCCGGCATCGACACGGTGGGCGTGCTCACCCAGTACCGACCCTACCTGCTGCACAGCTACATCGGTTCCGGCGAGGCGTGGGACCTGGACGCCCGTGACGGCGGCGTCTCCATCCTCCCCCCCTACGCCACCCAGGAGGGAGGCGCCTGGTACGCGGGCACAGCCGACGCCATCACGCAAAACCTCGAGTACATCAAGATGTACGACCCCGAGTACGTGCTGATCCTCTCCGGTGACCACCTGTACCGCATGGACTACCGCAAGATGCTCGCCAGCCATATCCAGCACAAGGCCGACCTCACCGTGTCGGTCATGCCCGTGCCCTGGGAGGAGGCCAGCCGCTTCGGCATCCTGACCGCCGACGACGACGGCCGCATCCAGCGGTTCGACGAGAAGCCCGAGAAGCCCGAGAGCAACCTGGCCTCCATGGGCATCTACATCTTCTCGACCAAGGTGCTCGTGGACGCCCTCGAGGCCGATGCCGTTGACCAGCGCTCGAGCCACGACTTCGGCAAGGACATCATCCCCAAGCTGCTCAGTGAGGGCTATGGCCTCTACACCTACGAGTTCCACGGCTTCTGGAAGGACGTCGGCACCATCGCGAGCTTCCACGAGACGTCGATGGACCTGCTCGGCCCGAACCCCGAGTTCGACCTGTACGACAAGAGCTTCCCGATCCTGAGCAACATCACCACGCGCCCGCCGCACTACATCGGTCCCGACGCGGTGATCGACGACGCGCTGGTCTCGAACGGATGCAAGGTGTACGGCACCGTGCGCCACTCGATCGTCTCCACCGACGCGGTGGTGGGCGAGCGCGCCGTCGTCGAGGATTCCGTGCTGCTGCCCGGCGCGCAGGTGAAGGCCGGGGCGCACGTGCGCCGCGCCATCCTGGGCGAGAACGCCGTGGTTGAGGAAGGCGTCAAGCTCGGCTCCGTGGACACGACGAAGGATACGGCCGTCGTTGGAAACGACGTCGTCATCGGGAAGGGGGAATGAACCGATGAGCATGACGCAGAACCGCACTCTCGGCTATATCACCGCTAACTACATCACCCGCGAGAACAGCGTGCTGACCGCCAACCGCCCGCTGGCGTCCGTGCCGTTCATGGGCCGCTACCGGCTCATCGACTTCCCGCTCTCCAACATGATGAACGCGGGCATCAAGACCGTCGGCCTCGTGATGCCCGGCAACTGCCGCTCCATCATGGACCACGTCGGCTCGGGTAAGGACTGGCTGCTCGACCGCAAGAAGGGCGGTCTCTTCCTGGTGCCCGGAAATGCCTACGGCACCTCCAAGCGCGGCATGCGCTTCCTGCTGCGCGACATCATCGCCAACAAGGAGCTCTTCAAGCGCTCCGATAAGCCCTACGTGGTCATGATGGGCTCCTCCATCGTGTTCAACCTCGATCTGCACCAGATCGTGGACGCGCACGAGACCTCGGGCGCGGGCATCACCATGGTGTACGTCAAGGCGGTCCGCCACCAGGACGACGCCTCCTCGCTCGTGATCGGCGACCGCGGCCGCGTGACGCAGGTCAGGCCCGGCTGCGATTACGGCGACAACAAGTTCATGGACTGCTTCATCATCGACCGCAAGCTGCTGCTCGACATCATCGAGGACTACGCCACGGCCGACTACCTCGACATCTTCGAGGCCATCGCCGGCGACTTCGCGCGCATCGACGTGTGCAGCTACGAGTTCAAGGGCCTCGTGGTGGGCATCCATGGCGAGGAGACCTACTACGAGCGGAGCATGCAGCTCATCGACCCGAGCATCTACGAGCAGCTCTTCAACCCCGATCGCCCGATCATCACCAAGGCGCACGACGCGCCCCCGGCGAAGTACTTCGCGGGCAGCCGTGCCACCAACTCACTGATCTCTACCGGTTGCGAGATCAAGGGCACCGTCCGCGGCTCCATCCTCTCCCGCGGCGTGATCGTGGAGAGCGGTGCACAGGTGGTCAACTCCATCCTCATGCAAAGCTGCGTCATCAAGAGCGGCGCGCGCGTGGAGAACGCCATCCTGGACAAGAACAACGTGGTTCCCGCCAACACGGAGCTGCGCGGAACGCCCGAGCACACCCTGGTGCTTGGTAAGGCCCCGCTGAATGCCGAGTAACACCCCGGCAACGTGAGAGCGCTATGATGAGACCGTCGTCCGGGCATTGCGCGCGGGCGGCGGTCTCTCGAATGTAAGGAGTTTTACATGTCTGATACAAGGAAGCTCGGCGTCGTCTTTGCCTCTGCCGAGGCCGCGCCCTTCGTGAAGACCGGCGGGCTCGGCGACGTGGCGGGCTCGCTGCCTCCCGCGCTCGAGGCCGAGGGCGTGAACGTCATCGTCATGGTCCCGCTCTACAGCACCATCCCCGAGGAGTACCAGCGCCAGATGGAGCATCTGTGCGACTTCTACGTTCCGCTGGGCTGGCGCAACGAGTACTGCGGCCTGGAGCGCCTGGTGCACGACGGCGTGACCTACCTCTTCGTAGATAACAAGCGCTACTTCGACCGCAGCTACCCTTACGGCTTCTTTGACGATGGCGAGCGCTTCGCGTTCTTCTCAAAGGCCATCGTGGAGAGCCTGCAGCACCTGCCCGAGGGCTTTACCTGCGACATCCTGCACTGCAACGACTGGCAGACGGCGCTCGCCCCGGTGTTCCTGCGCGAGTTCTACCAGGGTCTCCCCCTCTACGAGAACGTTCGGACAATCTTCTCCATCCACAACGTGGCGTTCCAGGGCCAGTTCACCGACAAGATGCTGAACGACGTGCTGGGACTGGCGCATATCACCGCTGCCGCGAGCCAGCTGCGCTGCGACGACAGCTCCATCAACTACATGATGGGCGCACTCAACTACGCGGACGCCATCACCACCGTCTCCCCCACCTACGCGGCAGAGATTCAGACGCCGGCCTTCGGTGAGCGCCTGGACGGCGTGCTGCGCCGCCGTAGCGAGGCCCTGCAGGGCATCGTGAACGGCATCGACGTGAACGCCTGGAACCCGGCCACCGACAAGGCGATCGCAGCCACGTACACGGCCGAGGACCTCTCCGGTAAGGCCGCGTGCAAGCGAGCACTGCAAGAGGAACTGGGGCTCGAGGTCCGCGATGACCGCCCGCTCATGACGATGGTCACGCGCCTCACGCGCCAGAAGGGCATGGACCTCGTGACCTACGCGCTCGACCGCATCCTCTCCGGCGGCGTGCAGGTGGCGGTGCTCGGCACGGGAGACTACGAGTACGAGAATGCGCTGCGCTACTTCGAGGGCAAGTACCCTGGTCAGATGAGCGCGCGCATCCAGTTCGACGCCGCGCTCTCCAAGCGCATGTACGCCGGCTCGGACCTGTTCCTCATGCCGAGCCTCTTTGAGCCCTGTGGCCTCTCCCAGATGATCGCCATGCGCTACGGAACCCTGCCCGTGGTTCGCGAGACGGGCGGCCTCAGGGACACCGTGGCGCCCTACAACTACGTGACGGGCGAGGGCACAGGTTTCTCGTTCGCCAACTTCAACGGCGACGAGATGGGCGACGCCGTGTTCCGCGGCGCGCGCCTGTTCCGGGATGATCCCGAGGCCTTCCACCAGCTGCGGCTAAACGCCATGAGCCAGGACTTCAGCTGGAAGAAGAGCGCGGACAAGTACCTCGACCTGTACTTCTGGATGCATCCGGAGGTGCCGCGGCGGGCGTCCGAGGCGGTTGTGGATGCGGAGGCCGCTGCGAAGCCGGAGGCCAAGGTTGAGCCGGTTGCCGAGCAGTCCGTGACACCCGCGGCGAAGAAGCCCGCCGCAAAGGTAGAATCTGCGGAGAAGCCTATCGAGAAGAAGCCCGCAGCGAAGGGTGTAACCAAGCCGAAGGCCGCGAGCAAGCCGGCAGCCAAGCCCACGGCGCGCAAGACGGCGGCGAAGGCCGCTTCCGCGAAGGCTGCTGCCGAGAAACCTGCCGCCGAGAAGACGTCGGAAGCCTCGAAGCCGGCTGCCAAGTCCGCGACCAAAACCGCACCGAAGAAGACAGCCGCTGCGCCTGCGGCCAAACCTGCCGCTCAGTCCCCCGCCAAAGCCGCGGTAAAGACCACTCCCAAGGCGACTACCAAGACCGCCGCGAAGCCAGCGGAGGAGAAGGCGGCGGCGACAAAGGTAACGGTCAAGGTGGCGGAAGCCAAGGCAGCCACGAAGGCTACGGCTGTCGAACCCGCCAAGACCGAGGTAAAGGCCCCGGCCAAGCCCGCGGCCCACAAGACGGCCCATAAGACGACAGCGACGAAACCAACTGCAAAGCCCGCGACGAGCGCCAAATCCGTCGCTGAGATGCCTGTGACGGCTAAGAGGGCAACCAAGGCAGCGTCGGCGGAAGCCACTCCGGCAGTTAAAGCTTCGGCGAGCTCCAAGCCTGTTGCCGAGGTAAAGCCCGCCGAGAAGAAGAAGACTGTCGCGAAGCCAGCTCCCAAGCACATAGCCGCGAAGCCCGCGGCGAAGAAGGAGACTCCGACCAGCCCGAAGCACATGGCGGAGCCCGCGCCCGCCGAGAAGCCGGCTGTTTCGGCCCCGGCCAAGCCGGCAGCCAAACCGGTGACGAGGACGCGCGTCTCAGCTGCTAAGAAACCGACGACCCGCAGCAAGCGGAAGTAGCGGCTTCAAGAAGAAGCGATCTCGAAGGGGAGCCCATCAGCCGACGGGCTCCCCTTTTTCATCCGCATCCACGGTGTCCGGCAAACGATCAACAGACGGTTGCTAAGCAGATCGGACGCCAGGCGAACACCAAGGGGCGGTTGCTAAGCAGGTTGGACACCAAGGTGGCGGTTGCTAAGCAATATCGCCATCAGCAGAACGTAGCTAAGCATATCGGACGCTAAGACGCCCTAAATGGGCCCTTAGCGTCCGATATGCTTAGCAAAAGCCTCGTAGCACCCCGTTCAGGAGAGGGTCAGTCCTGGGAGACGAGTCCTTCCACCGCATCTGCCAGGGCCTCGGCGGCGCGATCCTGACCAAGGCCCCGCGCCGCGGTGCGCATGGCCGCTCGCCGCGCGGGGTCCTCGAGCAGCGAGACGAGCTCGGTACTGAACGCGTCGTCGTCGATGTCCTTGTCGGCGAACATCACCGCGGCACCGGCATCCACCAAGTAGCGCGCGTTGGTCGTCTGATGGTCCGCCGTGGCGAGCGGGTACGGAACGAGCACCGAGGGAGCCGCCAGCGCCGCGATCTCGGCGATCGTCGAGGCACCGGCACGCGAGAGTACCAGATCGGCCGCGGCAAGCATGTCGCCCATGCCGTCGATGTAGGGGCGAACGTCCCAGCGAGCAGCTTCCGCGTCATCAAGCGCCAGCGCCGCCTTGGTCGCCTCGAAGTCCGCGGCCCCCGTGGAGTGGACCACGCGCAGACCGGGCAGGTCGAGCAACTGCTTCTTCAGCCCGGCCATGCGCTCGTTCAGATGCCGCGCCCCCAGGCTGCCGCCGAAGACGAGCAGCAGCGTCTCGTCCTCCCCCACGCCCTCGGCCGCGCGACCGTGTGTGCGATCGCCCACGAGCACCGAGCGACGCACCGGATTCCCTGTAAACCGCACGACCTCATCGCGCGCACCGGCGGCCAGAAAGACCTCACGGACGCTCGGCTGGGCGATGGCGATGAGTGCAGCGCCCTTGGCCGACGTCTTATTCGCAAGCCCCGGCACCGAGTTCTGCTCATGCAGCGCCACGGGGATACCCAGCTGATGGGCGGCACGCACCAGGGGCAGCTCCACGTAGGCGCCGAAGCCCACGACCACATCGGGCCGAAGCGAGGAATCCGCGCGGAACGCCTTCACCAGACGGCGCTGCTCATGCGCCACGTGCACGAGCGCGGTGACGAGCGTCCACGGGCGGGTCCGATTAAAGCCCGTCACCTCCACCGGAAAGAAGTCGAAGCCGGCTTCGGGGACCAAGCGACCCTCGAGGCGGCGCGTCTGGCCAAAGAAGCACACGTGATGACCGCGCTCGCGGAGCTCCTCGGCAAGAGCAAGCGCGGGGTTCACATGACCCGCCGTTCCTCCCGCCGCAATCGCGATATTCAACGGTCGATCAGCCTTCGTCGTCATAGCGCGTGTCCCCTCTCACTTCACGATGGGTCCGTAGGCGCTCACCCGGATCCGCGTTCAAATCGATGCGCTCGTAACCGCCGCGGCCGGTGCCGGCGAGTGGAGACGAGCCCCGCATGCGGCCAGACGCACGCCCGGAAGCGCCGGCGCCGCCCTCATATACCGAGAAGCCGCGGATCCTCTGGGAAGCGGATCGCTCGCCGCCACGCCGCGCTTCGCGCCCGGCGCGATCGGGGGCGCTCCCGCCACGCGAAGCGGTGCGAACGTGGGGGACGCCGGCCGTGCTCCGACCAAGATGGCTGGAGACGTCAGCGCCCGGATCTGCCGGAGCACCCGGGGTTCCTTCCCGCCCCACCACAGAGAACGTGGAGCGGGCGGCGCGGTAGAGGCTGCCATCGCGGCTCTCAACCGATACGCGGACGATGAGCCCCGCCAAGATCATGGACGCCCACATTGACGAGCCGCCGTAACTCACGAAGGGCAGCGTCTTGCCGGTCATGGGCGTCACCGAGAGGATGCCGAGCACGTTGATGAAGAACTGGAGCCCCAAGACGGTCGCGCATCCCGCCGCGACGAGCTTTCCGTACAGGGTGGGCGACTGCTCGGCGATCTTGAACGCCGCGTACACCATGAGCATGAAAACCGCGAAGAAGATCAGGGTCCCGACAAGCCCCAGCTCCTCACCGATGATGGCGAGGATGTAGTCGTTGTGCGCCTCGGGCAGGTAGTTGTACTTCATGGTGGAACCACCGATGCCGCGCCCGAACAGCCCGCCGGAGGCGAACGCCATGATCGCGAGCGCGGCCTGGTAGCCGTCGCCGTACGGGTCCTTCCACGGATCAAGCGCCACCTGGAAGCGCGCCAGACGGTACGGCGAGAACGCAACCAAGACGATTCCCGCAAGGACGACCACGGCGATGCTGCCTAAGATCACCTTGGGAGAAAGGCCGGCGAGCATGGCGCACGCAGCCACGGTGAGCACGATGATGAGAGTGGTACCCGTATCCGGCTCCGCGATGATGAGCAGCAGCGGAACGAGCACCTCGACGCCCAAACGCGCGAGGAGTTCGCGTAGGTCGATGCTGTGCTCACCGAAATAATCGTTGAGCGAGCGTGCGGCCAAGATGATGATGAGCGGCTTGGCGAACTCGGATGGCTGCAACGTGAAGCTGTCCAAGCGAATCCAGCGATGCGCACCGCCCGCCGACCTGAACGCGAACACCGCGAGGAGCAGGACCACCACGCCCACGAGCAGGAAGCGCGCACCGCCCTGGCGGTAGCCCTCGAGCGTGCAGGGCTTACCGTACGCGACGCACACGGCAAGGATGACGCCCACGGCGACGAACCCGAGCTGGCGGGTCAGGAAGAACGTCGGGTCGCCGAGCTCGGAGAGCGCCTCCACGGCGGATGCCGAGTAGACCATGAGCACGCCGAAGCAGACGATGGCCGCCAGGCAGGCGATGAAGACGAGCCGCGGACGCATGATGCGGGCCGGCACGCCCGCGATGAACTTGTCATGCAGCGTGGAGCGACCCTCCGCGGCGCGACGACGTGAAGCCTGAACCCCCTTCTGCTTCGATGCGCGCGCATCGGCCGGAGCACCCGCCTGCGTGCGCACACCGCCGGGCACGGCACGCTCCGGGGCGCTACTCACCGTCATTGTCCTTCATGCCGGCAACGATGGCCTTGAAGACACGTCCGCGCTCCTCGAAGCCCGAGAACTCGTCAAAGGAGGAGCAAGCCGGGGAAAGCAGGACTACGTCGCCCGGATGAGCGAGCGAGCGGCCCACCTGCACGGCGTCTTCCAAATCGTTGGCCTCGGCGATGTCGATGGCATCGGCGCCCGGGGCATCCTCGACGGCGCGACGGAAGCGCTCGCGCGCGTCGCCGAAGCAGACGATGGCGCCCACCTGGGGCACCACGCGCGAGACAAAGCCCTCGAGCGGCGTTCCCTTGTCATGGCCGCCGAGCAGCAGCACCACGCGGTCATCGGGAAAGGCGGTGAGTGCCTTCTCAACGGCATCGGTGTTGGTCGCCTTGGAATCGTTGACGAAGCGCACGCCGTCGATCTCACCGCAGGGCTCCACACGGTGCTCGAGCGGCTTGAAGTTGCGCAGGCCCGCGCGGACGCCGTCGTCCGTGGCGCCGCAGAAGAGCACGAGGACCGCCGCGGCGAGCGCGTTCAGCCAGTTGTGGCTGCCCTTGAGGATGAGCTCGTTTGTGCGCACCAGCTCGTGCTCGGCGCCGCCCAGGCGCACCACGAGCATGCCGTCGCGCACGAACGCGGCGTCGGTGGTACCGGGCTCGGCAAGCCCCAGACGACAGAAGCGCCGACCCGGCAGGAAGATCTCGTCGGCAAAGGCCATCGTGCCCGGATCATCCACGTTGACGACGCAGAGGTCGTGCTCGTCCATGTTCTGGAAGAGCCTGATCTTCGCCCGGGCGTACGCCTCATGGGTGCGGTGCCAGGCTAGGTGATCGGGGGTGATGTTCAGGAGCGCCGCGGCGCGCGGATGCAGCTCGGACGTCGTGGCGATCTGGTAGCTCGAGAGCTCGGCGGCGAACCAGGAGCCCGGAGCGCGCCCGTCGACCTCGTGGATGGGCGGCTCGCCGATGTTTCCAACCGCGTGGCTCGCGATGCCGCTCGAACGCAGCAGATGGTCCACAAGCGAGGTAGTCGTGGTCTTGCCGTTAGTGCCGGTGACCGCGATCCAGCGATCGGGCGAGAGGCGATAGGCGAACTCAGGCTCGCCCATGATCTGCGCGCTCGCGGCACGCCCGGCGGCGAAGAAGTCGGAGAACTCCGAGATACCGGGGCTCGTCACGCAGACGTCGAAGGAGCCGGAAACCTCCTCGGTGCCGAAGACGAAGCGCACGCCGCGACTCTCGAGCTCGGCGGTAGTCGGCGTGGGCGCGCTCTTGGCACCGCCCACCACGGTGACGGAGCTCACGCGCTCCCCTAGGTGATCGGCACCCCAACGGGCGACGTCGAGGCCCGTGGAACCCTGTCCGAGGACCACGAGCGAGAATTGCTCAGGCAACGGCATCGTGTATCACGCTCCCAGCTGAAAATACAGGGCAAGGCCGAGCGAGCCGAACGCCGCGGCCACGATCCAGAATCGAATGACGACCTTCGTCTCGGCCCATCCGAGCTTCTCGAAATGATGGTGGATGGGCGCCATGAGGAACACGCGCTTGCCGGTGAGCTTGAAGCTCACCACCTGGATCATCACCGAGAGGGTCTCGATGATGAAAAGCAGGCCCACGATGAGCGAGACGGCCTCCGCCTTGGCCATGACGGCCAGGCACGAGAAGCCGGCGCCCAGGGCGAGCGAACCCGTATCGCCCATGAAGATGGAGGCAGGGTAGCAGTTGAACCAGAGGAACCCCAGGCAGGCACCCGCGCACGCGGTGGCGAACACCGTGAGGTTGGGGTCTCCGCCCAGGAACGTGATGGCCGCCATGACGAGCATGGCGATCATCGACGTGCCGCCCGCGAGGCCGTCGAGGCCGTCGGTCAGGTTGACGGCGTTGGAGAGCCCGGCGATGAGCAGCCAGGTGAAGAGCAGGTAGAGCCAGGGAAAGACGTAGGTCTGGCCGCCGATGGCGAACGTGGTGGTGAACACGCCCAGATCGATCGAGAACCCGCCGGGGAACGAGACGAAGGGCGCGACGCCACAGAGGCTCACCGCGAGCACGGTGAAGACGACGCAGATAAGCGTGAGCCCGATCATCTTGGCGTGTGGCGTGAGTCCGAGCGAGCGGCCGTGTGTGACGCTCGTGAGGTCGTCGATGAGACCCAAGGCACCCGTGGCCACGGTGGCGACGAGCACGAGCACGAGGCGCGTGGTGACGCGGCCCACGAGCAGGCAGGTGATGACGACGGCGATGAGGATGATCACGCCGCCCATGGTGGGCGTCCCCTGCTTGACGAGATGACGCTTGGGGCCGTCGGCGCGCACCTGCTGGCCGATACCCTCCACGCGGAGCAGGCGAATCCAGAACGGCATGAGGACGGCGGTGATGAGGGCGGCCACGCCAAGGGCCAGGAAGGCCTGGTAGGTGGGGTACGCGGGATTGCCGATCATCGGCACACCTCCTCGACGAAGCGGTCGAGCCCCACGAAGCGCGAGGCCTTGACGAGCACCAGGTCATGGGCTCCGAGCACGTTGCCGTAGCGGCGGCAGAGGCGCTCGCAGTCCGGCACGCGGACGATGCCCTCCTCGGGCTGACCCATCAGGCGGGCGGCGCGCTCCATGGCGCGGGCGTTCTCACCGCCCACGAACACGAGCAGGTCGAGCTTCTTGGCGGCCGCGTAGGCGCCCACCAGCTCGTGCAGGCGCGGGCCCTCGGCCTCGCCCAGCTCGCCCATCTCGCCGAGCACGGCGATGCGCTGGCCCTCGCAGGGCAGGGTCGAAAGCAGGTCAAGGCCGGCGGCCATGGACTCCGGGCTCGCGTTGTAGGAGTCATCGAGCACGCGGGCGCCGCAGGTGGCGGTGCGCGTCTCCTGGCGCCTCCCCGTGATGTTCAGCTTATGGAACACCTCGTCGATCACGAAGCCGGCAATGCCCATCTCGCGCGCCACGGCGGCGGCAAAGAGCGCGTTCACCACGGACTGACGTCCCGGGATGGAAAGACCGGTATGGAAGTTGGCCCCGTTCTCGAACATGATGTCGAAGGAGGGACGCCCCTCGGCGTCCACCTCGATATGCGAGGCGGAAACGTCGTCATCGGGCGAGGTGCCGCAGAGCAGCACGTCAACGCCGGCGGGCTTGGCGAAGTGCTCCACGATGAAGGGAGTGAAGTCATCCTCGCCGCACAGCACGAGCTTGGAATGATGCCCCTCGAAGTTCTCGCTGCTGGGCGGCATGCCCGAAACGATCTCGGCCTTGGCACGCGCGATGTTCTCGCGGCTACCGAGCTTGCCCACGTGGCTCGTGCCGATCTTGGTGATGATGGCGTAGGTGGGCTGCGCGCAGCGCGTCATGCGCTCGATCTGGCCAGCCCCGTCCATGCCCATCTCGATCACCATGACCTGCGTGTCGCGCGGGGCGGAGAGGATGGTGAGCGGCATGCCGATGAGGTTGTTGTAGTTCCCCTGGGTCACGTGCACGCGATAGCTCGTGGCGAGCAACTCGGCGAGCACGTCCTTGGTGGTCGTCTTGCCGATGGAACCCGTCACGCCCACCACGGTGCAGCGCATGCGGGAACGGTAGCCCTGGGCCAAAAGCAGCAGGAACTCCTCGGGATCGTCGCAGGTGAAGATCGCGCAGCCGTGCGCGTCGGCGAGCTTCAGGAGCGCGCGGTCGGGTTCGCGCGTGAGCACCACGCAGCCGGCACCCGCCTCGATCGCCTGGGCGGCGAAGTCGTTGCCGTCCACCCGCTCACCGGGGAAGGCGACGAAGATGGAGTCCTCCTCGACCTTTCGCGAATCGATGACGACACCCCGGCACACACGGTCGGCGTTGCCCGTCCAGGGCTTGGCCCCCGTGACCTTCTCCAGGTACCTGACTGCGATCTCTATCATGCCCAACCCTTCGTGGATGATGCAAAGCCCAGATATTGTACCGTGTCGTGCCCGGGCGTTGGTGCAGGCCCTGTGGCGCTCGGACAGGCGGGACCGCCGGGGCGCGGGGCCTCCCGACGACCTTGCGCAGCGAACTGAGGAAACCCCGTCGCGGAGTCCAGGAACGAACCGCGGCCCCGTGCCCGCGGGGACCCGTGAGCGCCCCTCCGTTCGGTTCGTTCCCGAGGCTCCGCGACGGGGTTTTCCAGTTTCGCGAGCACGGAGTGGGGAGGCCCCGCGCCCCGGCGGTCCCGCCTGTCCGAGCGCCTACGCATCGGTCTGGATGCCCAGGACGTCGATGCAGGATTGCATGACCGTCTTGAACGGCTCGAGCGCCAGGTGCGAGGTGGCGGCGGTGCCGTCGAGGGTGATGTAGACCATGGCGCGGGGGTTCTCAGGGGAGGTGAAGCCGAGGAACGAGGCCATGTTGTTGCCCGCCTCGTAGCCCGCGTCCCCCGCGCGCTCGGCGGTGCCCGTCTTGCCCGCGATGCGGTAGCCGGGAATCTGCGCCCCGGTGCCGGTGCCGCTCTCGACCACGGTCTCCATCATCGAGACCACCTCGTCGGCATGCGCAGCCTCGATGCAGGTCTTCTGCTTGGAGGACCAGTCGACCTCCTCGCCGTGCTTGGCCGTGAGGAAGTGCGGGATGCTCATCACGCCCCCGTTGGCGAGGCCCGAGGCGGCGCGCAGCACCTGCACGGGCGTCACGGCGAGCGACTGGCCGAACGACATCGCGCCCACGCTCGCGCCGTCGTACTCGTCCAGGCTCTTCACGAGGCCCTTCGTCTCGCCGGGGAAATCCACGCCCGTGATGGTGCCAAAGCAGAAGCGCTTGATGTTGGCGGCGAACTTCTTGGCGCCCATCTTCTTGCCGATGAGCACCATGCCGGTGTTCGAGGAACGGCGGAGGATCTCGCGGGCGTCCATGTCCATGGCCGCGCCGCGCTGGTCTGAATCGCGCACGTTGTCGTCGCCGGCCTTCACCACGGCGGGCACGTTGAAGACCGTGTCCGTAGTGATCACGCCATCTTCCAGGGCGCCCCCCACCACGAAGGTCTTGAAGACGGAGCCCGGCTCGTAGGCGTCGGTCACGATGCGCAGGTTCATGTTCTCGGACTTGGCCTCGGCCAGGTTCTCCTGGTCGAAGGTGGGATACGAGCAGGCAGCGAAGATCTCGCCCGTGATGGGGTCGATCGCCACGGCGGACCCGTACTTGGCGCCCGTATCCTCCACCGCCTTGGCGATGGCTTCCTCGGCCGCCTTCTGGATGGTGATGTCCAGCGAGGTCATAATGTCCGTGCCGTTCTTGGCGGGCACCTTGGTGTAGGCGCCTCCGGCGATGTAGCTGCCGTCACGGGCGCGTTCGCGCTGGATGGAGCCGTTCTCACCCTGCAAAATGTCCTCGTAGTAGAGCTCGAGGCCGAGCAGACCCTTGTTCTCGTCGTTGATGGCACCGAGCACCTGCGAGGCGAGCGACTGGTTGGGATAGACGCGCTTGACCGTGGGCTCGAACTCGATGCCCGCGATCCCCATCTTGGAGAGCTTGTCGGCGTCCTCCTGGTCCACCTTGCGCTGGATGTAGTTGAAGCTCGTGGAGGTGTCGGCGACGAGCTTGCGGCAGGCCTTCTCGTCCACGCCGAGCACGCTCACCAGCGCCGAGACGGCCTTGTTCACATTCGTCACGAGCTGGGGGTTCACGTAGACGTTGCTGCACTCCTCGCTCGAGGCGAGGATGTTGCCGTTGCGGTCGTAGATGGTGCCGCGGAGCGCGAAGAGCGTCTGTTTGTCAACGCGGCGGTAGTCCGCCTCCGTCACGTAGCGCTCGCGGTTGAACACCTGGTAGTCGAGAAGCTTGCCGGTGGCCGCGAGGGTGCCGGCGGCAAAGACGAGCCCGATGAACACGCGGCGCGACATGAAGCTCTGATTGGCCTCGCGTTCGGCCCGCTCCCGCTGCTCGCGGGCGCGCTGGGCGGCGCGAGGGCTGATCGGCTCGATCTCGCCGCGCTGGGGAGCCCCGCGGCGGCCGGGACCGGGATGGTACCCGCGCCCGCCACGGATAGGGCCGGAGCCGGGGCCCCGGTCGCCTCGATCGCTCGGCATGATCGCTACTCCACCGCGGTCGCCGTCGCGGCACCGGTGGACGCCTGGTCCGCGGTTCCCGTGGCAGTCTCGCTCAGGTCGATGGTGACGCCGTTGGCGGTGCCGTCGACCATGCCGAGCATGGAGGCGGCGAGGTCGCGGATGCGGCTCTTGGAGCCGTAGGCGGAGCGCATGACCTCGAGCTTGGAGCTCTCGGTGCGAAGCTCCTCGAGGGATGTCTGGACCTTGGCGTTCTGGTTGAGGTTCGCCGTCGTCATGCCGGCGAGCACCACGCGGGCGCCGCCGAGGACGCAGAAGAGCGCCACGAGCACGCAGAAGAGCTTGACGACGTGGGTGAAGGCGGGACTGACTTCCTGATCGGCCTGGCGACCGGCGCCGGTGACGACGTCCAGGCCCGGACGCTCGTCCACACGGGGGCGCGGGGCGCGCGCGGGCTCGGCATAGGCCAGGTCGCGCGCGGCGTTGCCGTCGAAGGCGGAGGCGTAGCCGGGGTAGGATCGCATATCACGGGCGTATGATGCGTTTGAAGTGGGATTACCCATGATATGCGCCCTCCCTTTCTAAGAGTGGTTCGTTTCAGCTGCGATAATGCGGCGCGCTCGGCATCCGCGGGGCCTGCGGTTCCAGCCGCTCGGCGACGCGGATCTTCGCGGACCGCGACCGCGGGTTGCGCGCGACCTCCTCGGCGCTCGCCACCAACGGCTTGCGGGTGATGACCTTGAGTACCGGCACATGACCGCACGTGCACACCGGCAAATCCGGCGGGCAGGTGCATCCCTGGCTGCGCTCCTGGAACAGATGCTTGACGATGCGGTCCTCGAGGCTGTGGTACGAGATGACGCAGATGCGCCCGCCCGGGTTCAGCCAGCGAACCGCTGCCTCGAGCCCCCGTTCCAGCACATCGAGCTCGTGGTTGACCTCGATGCGGATGGCTTGGAAGCTCTTCTTGGCGGGGTGCCCTCCGTGTCGGCGCGCGGCAGCGGGGATGCCCGCCTTCACGGCCTCGACGAAGTCTCCCGTGGTCCGGAGCGGTGCCTCCGCCCGCCGGCGCACGACCTCGCGTGCGATCTGCCGGGCGAACTTCTCCTCTCCGTAGACGCGAAGGATCCGGGCGAGGTCGGCTTCGTTGTAGGTGTTCAAGACCTCAGCTGCGTTTAGGGTGTTGTTACCCGGGTCCATCCGCATATCAAGCGGGGCGTCCTCGTGGTACGAGAAGCCCCTTCCGGGGATATCGAGTTGCGGGCTCGAAACGCCCAGATCAAAGAGAAAGCCGTCCACGCCGGGGACCTCTGCCGAGCAAAGGAGCTCGTCGAGGTCGCCGAAGTTGCCTTTCAGCAACCGGTGCGGGGTGTCCGGCGCCTCTCGGTCGAGCCGCTCCCCCGCTGCAGCGAGCGACATGTCGTCCTGGTCTATTCCCAGGAGCAGACCGTCCGCGCCCACGGCTTGAGCCATCCTCACGGAGTGGCCCGCGCCGCCCAGCGTGCAATCGCACACCGTGCCGCCGGCTTTCAGATCCAGGTTCTCGAGCACTTCCTGGAGCATGACAGGTTCATGCCGATATTCAGGTGTCAACGTTCCCGCTGCCATGTACGCCTCTCCTTGACTTACGAGAAGAACAGATCGGTCAGGTCGTCGTCCGAAGCCTCGTTGGCCTCATCCCAACGCGCGCGGTCCCAAATCTCCAGGTGGTCGTAGTTGCCCACCACGGTGACCTCGCGGTCAAGGCCAGCCTTGCCGCGCAGCGCCTCGGAAAGACCGATACGGCTGGCGGAGTCGATATCCATCGGCGTCGCCATCGCGTTCAGCTTCCTCATGAGCGCCTGGTCCTCGCGCTTGCGGGAATCGAATCCGCCGCGCTTCTCGAACAGCCCCATGACCCATTTTTCGTACTCGTCGTCCGAGAAAATGTACAGGGCATCGACATCGGGAGCGGGCAGCACGTACACGTGGTCGCTGAGTTGCTTGCGGATGGCCGCGGGCAGCGAGAGACGTCCCTTCGCATCGAGGTTGCGCTCGTATGTTCCGGTCAGCATCATTGCCTGCGCCCCTCCTCTCGGCTACTCGGTTGGGCGTGTACGGGGAGCCACCCCGCCTGTCGACGCATTCAATAATATGGAGTCGCTTCCCTCTTTGCAACATTCTTTCCCACTCCTTCCCCCAACGGTCCACCGCGCTCCCCCACGAACCCACGTGCACAGCCCATGCCGAGCGAAACGCAAATACAACATCTTGTGTTCACGCTGCGATTCCTATTCCATTTCTAGATTGGTCGAGGGCAAAGCTTAACCTTCGACCTGCACTTGAATCGAATTTTTGTTCGACCGCAAGGGATTGTGTCGAAACAAAGAACCGGCAGGTGGCGACGGTGGGAAACAGGACCGTCGCCGCGAACCGGGACGCTGCGTCACGCCCGCGGGTGCGCCGCCAGGTACTCCTCCATCACCTGTGTGCGGTCCACATGCGTGTAGATCTGCGTGGTGGAGATATCCGCGTGCCCCAGAATCTCCTGCAGGACGCGCAAGTCAGCACCGCCGGCGAGCATATGCGTGGCAAAGGAATGGCGGAGCGTGTGCGGATGCAGGCGCTCGATGCCCACGAGCCGGCCATAGCGCTCGCAGATCGCGTGGACGGACTGGCGCGAGAGCCGCTGGCCGCGAGCGTTCAGGAAGATGGCATCCGCCGGGCCGCCGCGGCGCGCATGGGCCGCGAGCTCGGCGCGGGGGCCGGCGAGATACGCCTCGAGCGCGGCGAGGGCGGAGCCCATGATGGGGACGAGCCGCTCCTTAGAGCCCTTCCCCAGCACGCGCAGGAACTCGTCATCCAGGTAGAGGTCGCGCTCGGTGAGGCCGCAGAGCTCGCTCACGCGCAGGCCGCAGCCATAGAGCACCTCGAGGGCGGCGCGGTCGCGCGCACCGGCGGGCGTGTCGGGAAAGGGCTGGTCGAGGAGCGCCGTCACCTGATCCACGGTGAGGTAGTCGGGCAGATGGTCGGCCGTCTTGGGAAGCTTGATCGAGGCCGTGGGATGCGCCTTTGCCATCCCCTCGCGCACGAGGAAGCGATGCCAGCCCTTGGCCGCGGAGAGCGCGCGGGAAACGGAGGTGTCGGCGTAACCGGCCGCGCGTTTGGCGGCCACGAAGTCCTCCACGTCGCGCCGGGACACCTCATCCGGCCGCTCGATACCGCGCTCGAGGAGAAACGCGATGTAGGCATCGAGGTCGCGTCGATAGCCCGCCACCGTGTTGACCGAGAGGTTGCGCTCGAGCGAGAGGTGCGCCAGGTACTCGTCGCGGCCGCGCTCGAGCTCGGTGGCGCCGATGAGCGGGGCGGCGGGAATGTCCGCGCGCACGGGGACGGCGCCTCCATCCGCATCTCGCCGTGATCCACCCATCGGCCCCTCCCACCCTCGAAGCGCTCTCAACCGCTCCATGCTACCCCCGAAGCGCCGGGACGGAAACAGGAAGGGACGGCGACCCCGCATCCGGTATGAACCGTCTGCAGGGCCGCCGTCCCTATGAATGCGGCAAGCGCCGTCTCCCGAATAACCTGCTAGCTCCGTCGGCGACCGAGGGCGAGGCCCAGGCCGGCAAGGGCGAGACCGCTTGCCGCGATGGCTCCGAGCAAGGCGGGCGTCACCGGGTCGGAGGTCTTCGGCAGCGCGCAGGTGCGACCGGGTCGGTCGCCCTTCTGCGCCTCGTACGGCGTCTCATCGCGCGGTGGCGTAAAGCCGTTGGAGAAGACGGCGTTCTCGGCGCCGACCATCTTGCCGTCACGCGTCACCACGTGCGTGGCGGAAAGTGTGCCGTCATGGTTGTCGACCACGGTCACAACCACAACGTACGACGCGTCGTCGTAGGTAACCCCGCTGAGCGAGCCCGCCACCTCGTGCACCTCGTAGGTGTAGGTGCCGGGGCGCTCGTAGGCAATCGCACCGAAGGAGACCGTGCCGTCCGCAGCGTTTCGAACGGTCAGCACGCCGTCCTCGGCACCCTGGGGCATCGGAGCCCCATCGTGGCCGGTTAGTTCGAAGGAGAACTCGCCCGCCTGGAGCGCGCGCCCGGTGAGCCTCTTCTTGAAGGTGAAGGAATCCGTCGCCGACCTCGATCATGTCCTGCGCCGGATCGAAGGACTCGGTATGGTTCTTATCCGTGTAGAGCTTGAGCGTCACGCCCTGAGAGACCTCGGACGCCGGAGCATCGGGGTTGTACGCGAAAACCGTCGTGGTGGCGGATGTCGGGCTCTCACTGACCTGGTCGCCGGAATCGCTCGCTTGACCCGTAGACGCGGAGGCCGCAGCCTTCGCGGCATCGCCCACCTGCACCGAAGTCGCATCGGCAGCGTCCGCGCCATCGGAAGCGCCGTCTGGCTGCCGGGCCCGCTCCCCCGATTGCTCCCCCGCCTGCGACCAGGCGCGTTGCTCCTCCACTTGGGCGATTTCCTAGGCGAACACCGGACCGGCCCAACTGAAGATGGTCTGGCTCACGAGCAAGATGCCCATCAGCACGACAAACGCCTGCCGAGGTCTTTTCTGAGACCCTCACCAAACACATATTCACCTGTTCAAAAACCACAATCGGGAGCGATTTCTCCGCGATAATAGCATAAGTACCTCATGAGAGGTCACTCTTCAGCTGCCATAACGGTGGTTGGAAAGCACATCTATGCCTAAACAACTGCCAAAGCGATGCATAGAAATACCAGATACCTAGTCGCACTTTAACGTCGTAACGCAATGAAAATAGAATGCCCCTGAGACGCTCAACGCGTCTGCAGGGGCTCAGCCAAGCTTATCGACGACTGAAAATTAGTCCTCCGGGTTCTCCGGCGTCACGTCCAGACGGTTCACGCCCTCGTGCTGACCGATCGCGGCGCGCACGAACTCGCGGAAGAGCGGGGCGGGCTTGGTCGGGCGGCTCTTGAACTCGGGGTGCGCCTGCGTGGCCACGAACCACGGGTGCACGTCCTCCGGCAGCTCCACCATCTCGACCAGGCGCTCATCGGGTGAAACGCCGGCGATGACCAGGCCCGCGGAGGTCAACTCGTCGCGGAAGGCATTGTTGAACTCAAAGCGATGACGATGGCGCTCGTACACGAGCTCCTCGCCCGCATAGGCCTCGCGCGTGAGCGTGCCCGGCGCGAGCTTAGCGGGATAGGCGCCCAGACGCATGGTGCCGCCCTTGTCCGTCACGTCCTCCTGGCTCTCCATGAGGTCGATGACGGGGTAGCGCAGGTCGGAGTCGAACTCAGAGGAGCCGGCGCCCTCCATGCCGGCCACGTCGCGGGCGAACTCGCACACGGCCACCTGCATGCCCAGGCACACGCCCAGGTAGGGGATCTTGTGGGTCCGGGCGTAGCGGGCGGCGCAGATCTTGCCGTCGAACGCGCGCTTACCGAAGCCGCCGGGCACCAGGATGCCGTCGGCGCCGCCGAGCACCTCGTCCACATTGGCCTCGGTGAGCGCCTCGCCGTCTACCAGCTCCACGTCCACATGGCGGTCGAAGAACACGCCGGAGTGGTGCAGGGCCTCGATGACGGAGAGATAGGCATCGGGCAGCTGGGTGTACTTACCCACCACGCAGATCTTCACCGTGTCCGCATGATCGTTGGCATGGTGCTGCTTGGCCAGGAAGTTATCCCACTCGGAGAGGTCGCGCTCGCGCGGCTCCAGGCCCAGACGCTCGCAGATGCGCAGGTCGAAGTCCTGGTCAGCCATCATCTGCACGACTTCGTAGATGCTCGCGCAGTCCTCGTTGGTGAACACCATGTCCTCGTCCACGTCGCAGAAGCTCGCGATCTTGGCGCGGATGCCGTCGTCGATCTCGTGGTCGGAGCGCAGCACGATCACGTCGGGCTGGATACCGAAGCTGCGGAGTTCCTTCACCGAATGCTGCGTGGGCTTGGTCTTGACCTCGTGCGCCGCGGCGATGTAGGGCACCAAGCTCACGTGGATGAAGCACACGTTTCCGTGCCCGGCGTCCTTGCGGTACTGGCGGATGGCCTCCACGAAGGGCTGGCCCTCGATGTCGCCGATGGTGCCGCCGAGCTCGGTGATGACCACGTCGGCGCCCGTCTGCTCCTCCACGCGGCGGAACTTGTCCTTAATAGCATTGGTGACGTGCGGGATCACCTGCACGGTACCGCCCAGGAAGTCGCCATGGCGCTCGCGCGAGATCAGGCTCTTGTAGATGGCGCCGGTGGTGAAGTTGGAGTCGCGCGTGAGGTTCTCGTCGATGAAGCGCTCGTAATGGCCGAGGTCCAGGTCGGACTCGTAGCCGTCCTCCGTCACGAACACCTCGCCGTGCTGGAAGGGGCTCATGGTGCCCGGGTCAACGTTGAGGTACGGGTCGGCCTTCTGCATGGTAACCTTGTAGCCGCGGCTCTTGAGCAGGCGGCCGAGCGAAGCCGCCGTGATGCCCTTGCCGAGCGAGGACACGACGCCGCCGGTGACGAAGATGTGCTTGGTCATATTTAGTTACCTGCGCTTTCCCGTAGAGGTTGGACACATTCCTTCACGGGTCTTCATTGTACAACCGGATACCGCGCGCGAAACATGGAAATGCCGTGACACTCGCTTGAAACACATCCCCCGGGCCTTGCCTGAGCCCCGCCCGCTGTGCCGGACCCCCCGGTTCGGTAAGGCATCGCGAGCGAGCTGCGAGAACTCACCGGGAAACGCCAGGAATGCGTTAGGGGTCTCCATGCTCGCCGCAAGCCGAATCCCCATCCTCGTTTTAACGCATTCCTGCGCGTTTCCCGGTGAGTTCTCGCAGCTCGCTCGCGATGCCTTACCGAACCGGGGGGTCCGGCGCAGCGGGCGGGGCTCAGGCAAGGTCGATGCGCCTCGTCGATACGCGGTCAACCAGGGCCGGGGAATGGGAGACGAGCAGGAGGCCGAAGCCCTCGCGCTGCTGCAAGGTCATGATCGCGCTCCAGAGTTCCTGCTGTGTCACGGCATCGAGCATGGCCGTCGCCTCGTCGGCGATGAGGTAGCGTGGGCGCGCCATGAGCGCGCGCACCATGCAGAAGCGCATGAGCTCGCCACCGGACAGCTCATGCGGCAGGCGCTGGAGCCAGACGGGGCGGATGCCGAACACACAGCGCAGCTCCTCGACACGGGGGCTCTGCACATCTCCCGCCTCGACGAGCGAGCGCTCCATGCGCAGGCGCGGGTCGAAGGCTTGCTCGGGATGCTGCCAGAGCAGCTGCACGGGACGCGGTCCCTGGGCGCGACGCGCGGCCCAACCGGAAACCGGTGCACCGTCGCATACCACCGTGCCCGCGCACGGCTCCAGGTAGCCCGCGAGCACGCGGCAGAGGGTGGTCTTGCCCGTGCCCGAGGGCGCGCAGAGCGCCACGCGCTCGCCGGGCTCGACGCGCAGCGAAAGACCGCGGAAGAGCGGGGCTGCGCCCGGATAGGCAAAGGAGAGATCTCGGGCCTCAAGCGTCATAGGTATCCCCCTCCCCCGTCGCGACGTGTTCCCCATCGGTGCTCACCGCCGCGAAATCATGCCCCGGCATGGCATGCCAGAGGGCGCGAGAGAACGGATGCCGCAGCAACTCGGGGCGCTCGAAGTTCGCCACCGCCGTCTCCTCGACCACCGTGCCGTCGCGAAAGATCGCCACGCGGTCGGCCGCCTGCAGGGCGAGCTCGATATCGTGCGTGATGAGCAGGACGCCGCCGCCCTTGCGCGCGAAGGCGCGCAGGTCGTCCAGGGCGCGCACCGCAAGGTCAAGGTCGAGGCCCGGCGTGGGCTCGTCGGCCACGATCAGCCGGGGATCGTCCATAAGCGCGCACATGAGGAGCACGCGGCGAGCCATACCGCCCGAAAGCTGATAGGGAAAGAGCCGCTCGACCGCGTCATCGAACCCGTAGGCGCGGAAGAGCTCGCGCTGGCGCGCACGCCGGCGCTCCGCGTCCGCCCGGCGCTCGGCCCGCGTTCGCCCCCGCGCCGCACCGCGCACCTGCTCGCCCACGCGCATGAGCGGGTCCAGGTTCTCCACGCTCTGGGGGACCATCGAAATGCCGTGTCCCCTCAAGCGGGAGAGCGCGTGCTCGTCCAGGGGCTCGCCGTCAAACCAGATGCGGCCCGTCACCTGCGCGTTGGGCTCGAAGCAACCCATGATGCAGTCGGCGAGCACCGTCTTGCCGGAACCGCTCGCGCCCACCACGGCCAGGATCTCGCCCTCGTGCACGGAAAGGGACAGGTCGCTCACCACCTCCTGCCGCACGCGCGGTGCCGAGAAGAACGGCGCGGAGGGGTCGTACATGTCGAAGCCGACGGTCAGCCCCTCCACCGCGAGCAGGTGGTGCGCGCCGGGATGGTGCGATTCCGCGGCATGGCTGTGGCCGTGGTGGAACTCGCCGTCGCGATGGCCGTCCTGCGTGCCATGCAGATCAGTTTTGCTTGTCATATCGCTTGCCACCCCCGCCGGCGCCGCACCGGTGGCGAACATATCTGATGTGTTTGTCACACCCGGGGCGCTTGCTTGCTCGTCCATACGTCCCTCCCTTCTATTCCTGTACGGTACGCGCGTCCACCAGACGCCGCGCGAGCGCGCCGATTCGGTCGAACAGTCCCACCGTGGCGACGAGCGACGCGCCGGGGAAGATGGCGAGCCACCAATACCCTGCCGAGAGGTAGCGCATCGATTCCGAGAGAATCACGCCCACGGCGGGATGGTCCGGTGAGAGCCCGAACCCCAGGAACGTGATCGACGCCTCGTGCAGAATCGCGTGCGGAAACAGCAGGATCAACCCCACCAGGAACTGCGGCAGCACGTAGGGCACCAGGTGGTCGAGAGCGATCCGGTGGCGGGACACGCCGAGCACGCGCGAGACGGACAGAAACGGCTGCTCGCGGAGCTGCAGGATCTCGGCGCGCAGCACGCGCGTGAGGCTCGGCCAGTGCGTGAGGGCCACGCCGACGGTCACGCCCCAGAACCCCTTACCGAGCGCGTAGCTGATCAGGACGAGCAGCACGATGTGCGGCAAGCCCATCACCAGGTCCACGAGCCAGGACACGGCCGCGTCCGCCCGCGGGCCACCGAGGACCGCGAGACACGCGAGCGCGAGGGCGATCAAGGAGGAGGCGCCGGCGGCCAGCAGGCCCACGAATATGGAGGTCGAGAGGCCCGCGAGCGTCCGCGCGAGCATGTCGCGGCCCATCCAGTCCGTGCCGAACGGGTGCGCGATCGAGGGCTGGAGGTTCTTGGCCGCGAAGTCCGTCGCCATCGCGACGGGCTCCAGCAGGCGACCCGCAACGGCGATGACCGCGAGCGCGACTGCAGCCACCACCAGGCCCACCAGCATACGGCGCCGGTTACCGCGGCCGCGGACGACGGAGGCGTGCAGCACCGCCGGGCCGGAAGCGGCGGAGGCAGCAGCGGTCACGGGTGCCTGGAACCCGTTCCGGCCGTCCTGCGCGCTCATCGCCGGCCTCCCGCGCGCATGCGGGGGTCCACCGCGCCGTAGAGCAGGTTGGCCATCGCGTTCCCGGCGAACACGATGGCCGCCGAGGCGAGCGCGATGCCCACCAGCAGCGGGGCATCACCGCCCACGCCGGCCGTCACCGCCGCCTGGCCCAGCCCTGGGTAGCTAAAGACCTGCTCTACCAGGACTGAACCGCCGAAGATCTCGCTCACCTGCGCGAACTGCAACGTGATCGCCGGCAGCACGAGGTTTCGGAGCCCGTGGCGCCGAACGATCCGCCAGGTGCCCTCGCCGCGCGTCGCCGCGAAGCGGACGTAGTCGCTCTCCATGACGTCGATGACCTTCTCGCGCGTATGGAGCGCGATGTTGGCCACCCCCGTCACCGAGAGCGTGAGCGCCGGCAGCACGAGGTGGTACGCGCGCTGCGCGAGCGAGACGCTGGCCGCGTCGACGCCGATGGGCACCGAGAACCCCAGCGGGAACCACTTGAGCTCCACGCAGAAGACGATGAGCACCACAAGGCCGAGCCAGAACGTCGGCGTGGATGCCAGCAGGAAGCAGTAGCCCTTGACGATGCGGTCCAGCAGGCTTCCCGCCCGCGCGCCGGCGGCCACGCCCAGTGCGAGGCCGATCGCGCCCGAGAGCACCCAGGCGCACGCCATGAGCATGAGGGAGTTCGCCGCGCGCTCGCCGATCACCTGGGTCACCGGGAGGTTGAAGCGCAGACTCTGGCCCAGGTCGCCCCGCACGGCGCCCGAGGCCCACGACACGTAGCGCTGCCAGATGGGCGCATCCACGCCCCAGTACTCGCGCAGCTGCTCGCGCTTCTCCGAGCTCATGCGCGCGTACGAGGCCTGGCCGACGTTCATCTGCACGGGGTCGATCGGTGACATCCCCACCAGGGCGAACGTCACCATGCTCACAGCCACCATGAGGGTGGCGAACCGGACGAGCTCGCGCGCCCAGCCCGGCAACCGCTGCGCGGGGCGCCCCGCATCGCCGGCCGGAGCGGGCGACGCCGCGGCCAACGCCGCCGTCGCACCCGCCGCCGCGCCGGCCGCAGCAAGCGGCTCGTCCACCCGCTTCCGATCCTCCGTCTCCCTACCTTCCATGGGCTACTTCCAGCTCCAGGTGTCGACGTCGTTGACGATGGACCAGCCGTGGCCGTGCGGCTGCAGCTTCTGCTCGGCCACCTTCAGGCCGTCGCGCACCCAGTAGAGATGGTCGATGTTGGCGAACCAGGCCCAGGTGGCGGCGCCCTGCGGCGCGATGCCCTCGGTGCCGTCCCACTCGGCCTTGTGCCAGTACGGGAACGACGCCTCCACATCCGGCTGCGCGAGCGCCTGATCCAGGTAGGAGTCGGTCGTCTCATTCTCGTAGCAGGCGTAGTTCATCGTGCCCTTGGAGTAGTTGAGCTCGTAGATGTCCGAGGGCGAGTTGGAGCCCCAGCCCCACATGATGGGGTCGGAGAACTCGTGCGGGTACAGGTCGTCCCAGCCCAGCCCCTTCGTCTCGATCTCGAGGCCCAGGTCCTTCATCTGGTTGGCAAACTCGTTGGCCATGGCCTGGCGCACCGAGTCGTTGGAGGGGTAGTACAGGGTGAAGGCGGCCCGCTGGCCGTCCTTGGTGAAGATGCCGTCCGAGCCCTGCTGCCAGCCCGCGTCCGTCAGGATCTTCTGGGCGGCCTTGAGGTCGAAGTCCACCTTCATGTCGGGGCTCGCCCAGGGCAGGCCGTCGCCCACGCTGTAAGCGGCGCGGCCGAAGCCGGCGAGCACGTTCTTGATCATCTTATCGCGGTCGATGGCATGGTTGATGGCCTGACGGATCTCCAGGTGGCAGGTCACGTCGTTGCCGGAGGGGTACTCGGTGTCCGAGAGGCCGTCCTTGCGCTTCTGCCCCGCCGGGATCACCGGCAGCTGGATGCCGCGCGAGTCCACGGACTTGTAGGAGGTGAGCTGGTAGCCGTCGATCGTCTGGTCAGCGTAGGTGGCCGAGGTGAACGCCATGTCCACCTGGCCGGCCTTGGCCGCGGCGAGGGCCGCGTCCTCCTCCATGAAGACCACGGTCAGGCGCTCGATGTTCGGCTTGTTGCCGTAGTAGTCCGGGTTCGCCTCGAAGATGACCTGCTGGCCCTTATCCCACTGGACGAGCTTGTAGCGGCCCGACCCGATCGGCTTCTCGCCGTAGTCCTTGCCGTAGGCGTGCTCGGGAATGATCCCCAGCACGGCCAGGGTGTAGAGCAGGGCGTTGTACGGCTTGCTGAGGTGGATCTCCACCTCGGTGTCCGAGGTGGCATTCGCGCCCTTGACCATCGTGAGGTCGGCCTGGGCGTTCTTGCTCGTGCGAACCTGCTCGATGGTGAAGGCCACGTCCTTCGCCGTGAGGGGCGTGCCGTCGGAGAACTTCACGTCGTCGCGGATCGAGAACGTCCAGGTAAGGTTATCGCTCGAGCACTCGTACGAGGTGGCAAGGTCGTTCTGGAACTTCATGTCCTTGTCGGTGACCACCAGGGTGGACTGGATGAGCGGCTCGTGCACGTGCTCGCCCGCGCCCCAGCCCACGCAGGGGTCGAAGCCGCCGTCGGGCTCGTTGGTGGTGCTCATGGCGATGGTCACCTGGTGCTTCGCGTCCACGGCGGCGCTGTCGGAGCCGCCCGCTTCGGTACCGGCGCTCTCCGAGCACCCGGCGAGCATGCCCGAGGCGGACAGGGCAGCGAACCCGGTTGCGGCGAGTGCGTGGCGGCGCGTCAGGGTATATGGCATCGATCGTTCCTTCGTTCGCTTTGGGTAATACGAATGACGTGCTTCGTAGCACTCTGTGCATGATACTCCAAGCAGTCGCATATCACAACGCGATCGATTCGTAGCACCGATTGGAAACAAAGGCAGCGCGGCGGCGGACCGGCTGGCCGGGAACCGTCGGACCGGCCAATCAGGAATCGAGACCGAGGAACGCAAGCAACGCCGTCCGCTCATTGGCAACGGCACCGGCGATCGTGGCCTTCAGCACCCGGCTCAGCAGCTCGCCGATGCGCGGACCCGGCCGTACGCCCGCGCGCACCAGGTCGCCGCCGGAGAGCGCGAGCGTCTTCAGGCTGTAGGCCTCCCCCGCCGTCAGCAACTCGTGGGCGCGCTCCCGCATGAGCTCGATCTCCTCCACGTAGTAGAAGCAGCTCGGGGCCTTGCCGAGCGTGTCGGCGCGCTTGAGGTCAAGCAGCTCGTCCATGAGACGCGGGGCGTCCACGCCCTCGCCGGAGAGCCGGTTCAGCATGGTGAGCAGGCTCTTGCGCGTGGGATCGAGCGGGATGTCGTGCCAGCGCACGAGCAGACAGCTCTCGCGGATGAGGTGCTCCGAGAGCCCCAGCCGGCGCATGATGGCGCGTGCCACGGGAGCACCCTCCTCCGGATGCCCGTAGAAGTGGCCGCGCCCGTTCTCGTCCAAAGTGAAGCAGGCGGGCTTGGCGATGTCGTGCAGGAGCGCCGCCCACATGAGCGAGGACGACGGCGGCACACTCGGATCCCCGCCATCCGCGGGCGCGGCGGAAAGCTCTCCCGCCACGGTCAGCACGCGAGCGGTGTGCTCGTACACGTCGAAGGCGTGGTAGGGCGAGCGCTGGTCGAAGCCGTGCAGGAGCGCGAGCTCGGGTACCGCCGCGCACATGATCTCTGGGTAGCGGAGCAGCGCGTCCCCGCCGTGCCGGGTGGCGAGGATACCTTGCAGCTCCACGCCCACGCGCTCGCGCGCCACGGCGTCGAGCAGCGGGGCACAGGCCGCGAGCGCCGCGGCCGTGGCCTCCTCCATCTGGAAGTCCAGGCGGCAGGCGAAGCGCACGGCGCGGAGCATCCGCAGGGCGTCCTCCTCGAAGCGCCGGCGCGGGTCGCCCACGGCGCGGATGAGGCCGCGGGCCAGGTCGCCCCGGCCGTCGTAGAGGTCCAGGAGCCCGCGTGCGGGGTGCCAGGCCATGGCGTTCACGGTGAAGTCGCGCCGGGCGAGGTCGTCCTCCACGCGGCTCGCGCGACGGACCTCCTCGGGATGGCGGCCGTCGGTGTAGAAACCGTCCACGCGATAGGTGGTGACCTCAATGCGCTCGCCCGCGCACACGGCGGTGATGCCCCCGAACTTGATGCCGGACTCCACCACCGGGATGCCGGCCTCTGCGAGCGCCGCTTCGTTCTCCTGCCAGGTGCCAGAGCAGCACATGTCCACGTCGTGGCTCGGAGCCGCGCGGAGCGCGTCGCGCACCCAGCCGCCCACGAACCATGCCTCCAGGCCCGCCGCCTCCAGGGCGGTCAGGACCTGCAGCGCCGGTGCGCTCGGGCGGGTGCCGTTCAGTTGTGCGTATTCGTAGCTCATGCTGCCCAGTATACGGGACTTCGCGCGCCGCCGCCTGCACGATGTAAACGACCCCTCTGGGTGGACGGGCCGAAGCCGTCGACTCAGAGGGGACGTCCCCACTAGAAACTGTAAAAAAGGACCAGCTACCGGGCCAGGGAGCCCATCGGGTCCCAGGGAGCGAGTTCAATCGGCTCGCTCTTGTAGGCAGCCAGTTCCTCCTCCGTCAAGTACTTCTTGTCCACGACCACCTGGTACACGTACTCGTCGAACCACGCGTCGCTCGCGATGTCGTAGCCCTTCTTGCCGCGGTCGTCGCCCCAGCTGTTCTCGACGCGCCAGCGCGTGGGGTTGCCGTCCGCGTCCAGGTTGACGCCCTGGAGCGTCATCGCGTGCGTCATGAGGGACTCGCCGTAGATCAGGCGGTCGGCCTTGTCGAGCCCCGCCTCGATGGGCAGGCCGAAGAGCCCGTCCACGTCGAGCGCCGCCGGATCGAGCACGCCGTCCTGACGGAGGAACCCCTGGACCACGTCGGAGCCGAACCACACGGGCAGGCCGTCCTTCAGCTGCGCCACCGCAGCGCGCTTGAGCGATTCGATAGGTAGGTTGACGTAGCGCACGCCGCCGTCCTCAACCAGGTTGCCCAGATAGCGGACCGTGTACGAGCGCAGATACGGCTTGTCGGCCGTGGGTGCGTTGATGACGGACACGAAGTCGTCAAGCTTCATGTCCACGAACTCACGGAAGAACTCCTGCGGCGTGTAGGTGCCCTCGGCCTTGAGCTCGTTCTTCTCGTTCCGGATGCGCACGTCAAACGTCGCGGGCGGCTCGCCCAGGCAGATAGCCAGAATGCGGTAAACGCCCTGCAGGAGCTCGGTCTTCACGTGCGCCACCACCTCGGCGTCGGCGCCGTCGGCGATTTCCTCGCGCAGGCGCTTGGCACCGGCGCGCAGGTAGCGCGTGAGGTAGCGGTTCATGTCGCCCGTGTTGCAGGAGCACTTCGTTTCCGGCATGGCCTCCTTGGGCACCACGCCGTACTTCTTCACCAGGCCGGCGAACATGTCCCACTGGCCGCCGTCGCAGAGGGGGTCGGCCAGCAGGAACGCCATCTCGCGCTCCTTCAGCGGCTCCGCGGCGCTGGCGATGATGTTCTCGAAGAACCAGTTGGAACGCTCGTACTTGTCCCAGAAGAGCGGGTAGGCCTGCGAGAGCTCGAAGGTTTTGAGGCCCAGCTTCTTCATGACACGGAAACGCATGGTGTTCAGGCTGGCGAACATCCAGCAGCGGCCGGAGCGCTCCTGATTGGTGATGTCGCCCTGCTCGAGCTGGATGTCGAAGGTGGTGGTGGCAAGCGCCGCGACCTCGGGCACGCGGGCGGCCGAGCTCACGCCGGCGCTCGTGACGGCGTTCTTCGCGACGACGTTGGCGCGGTCGGCCACGAAGGCGTCGTGCGCGGCGGCGGTCAGGTCCGCCGTGATGCGATGGCTGGTATCCATGGGAACCTCCAGATGGTGAAGTTGGTGAAAGCTAACCGTTCGACAGCATACCCGTTTTGGTCGCCGATGCGAATGGTGCGGGGGAATACCATCCGGTGCGCAAACAGGCGGGGCGGGTTGGCCTTGCTTGACGGGGAATGAGGGGTCTGCAGCTTACGCTATGGCCTGCACTGGAAAACCCGGTGCGTATCTTCTGGAAATAACGAACCGGAGACCTCTTTCACCCGCCACACTGACGAGGGTGAAAGAAGATCTCCGGTTCGTTCGTCCAGGAATCGACGTATGCGCGATGAAGGTACTTTATCGCCGCAGGCGTTTGCCGGTCTCGCGAAGCTGAGCCCCATGGTTCCACCGGCCCCGGTCAGGTCAGAAGCCAGGCGCCAAGTCTACGTCCTAGCACACCTGACGCACGAGGATCTTCTCCCTGTACTCGTCCACATGCGCGAAGTCACCCAGCCCCGGGCACTCCACCACGTTGGCCCCCGTCGCCATCGAGAGCTTGAGCGCGTCCTCCACGGCGGTGCGGTCGTCGTGCCACACGGACAGGAAGGCCGCGAGCGAGGAGTCACCGGCGCACACGGTGGAGAGCAGCTTGACCTCGAAGGTGTGGCGCGCGAACCAGATGTGCTCTCCGTTAGAGAAGTACGCGCCGGCGCCGCCGAGCGTCAGCAGCACGTTCTTCACGCCCTTAGCGTGCAGCTCGGCCATCGCGCCCTTCACGGAATCGTCGTCCTCACCGTCCACCTTGATACCGAAGATGGCCAGCAGCTCGTCATCGTTCGGCTTGATGAGCAGCGGACCCTCGGTCACAAGGTCGGCGAGCTTATGGGAGGAGATGTCCAGCACGAACTCCCCGCCCTTGGCCTTCACGCGGCTGATCACCTGGTCAAGGAAGTCATCGGAGGTGTTGGGAGGCAGGGAGCCGGAGATCACCAGGCAGTCCAGGTCGTCCAGGCCCTCGATGAGTCGGTACAGCTCGGCCTCGTTCTCAGGCGTCACCGCGGCACCCGCGTTCACCATGTTGTACTCGGTGGTAGGGCCGGCGTTCAGGAACACGTTCACGCGCGTGATGCCCTCGGTCCACACGGGTTTCACCGGCACACCCAGCGCCTCGGCGCCCTCGACGATGAAGCGCCCCGAAAAGCCGGCGAAGAATCCCAGGATAGCAGTCGGCACGCCGTAGTGGTCCAGTGTGAAGCTCACGTTCAGGCCCTTGCCGTTGGGCGTGTACACGGCGTTGCGCGTGCGGGTGATGGTGTTGGGCTCCAGGCCGTCGCAGGCGATGTTGTAGTCGATGGCGGGGTTGGCGGTGAGGGTATAGATCATCAGAGCCTCCTTAGAGAAAGCGCCCGGCGCGGGATGCCCCCGTGCCGGGCGCCTGCAGGACTCTTAGAGCTTGCGGACGGTGATGCGCTTGCTGTACTCGGGCACGCGGGCGAAGTCGCCCAGGCCAGCGCTCTCGGCCACGTTGGCACCGGTGGCCAGGGCCAACTGCAGCGCCTCCTCAACGTTGTCGCGGTTTTTGTACCACTTGTGCAGGAAGGCGGCGAGGGTGCAGTCGCCGGCGCACACGGAGGACAGCAGCTTGATGTTGAACTCGCGCTTGGCGTACCAGATGTCCTCGCCGTTGGAGAAGTAGGCGGAGCCGCGGCTACCCATCGTGAGCAGCACGTTCTGCACGCCGACCTCGTGGGCCTTGGCGCAGGCGCGACGGGCGTCGTCGTCGGTCTCGATCTCGATGCCGAAGATGTCTGCCATCTCGTGGCGGTTGGGCTTGATGAGCAGCGGCTTCTTGTGCGCGAGCTCCTTCAGCTTGCTGCTGGAGAGGTCCAGCACCACGTCGGCGCCGCGGGCCTGGGCATGGTCCATGACCTTCTCCAGGAAGTCAGGGGTGGCCTTCGGGGGCAGGGAGCCGGAGACAACCAGGCAGTCGAGGTCTCCCGCGGTGTCCAGGATCTTGTAGAGCTCCTCCTGGTCCTGGCGCTTGAGCGCCGGGCCCGGGTTCAGGATGCCGTACTCGTGCTCGCCGTCGTTCACGTAGCAGTTGATGCGCGTGATGCCGTCGATCCACACCGGGCGGCACAGGCAGCCCATGTTCATGGTCTCGTCGACGATGAACTTGCCCGTGAAGCCGGCGAAGAAGCCGAGCGCGATGGAGTCCACGCCGAACTTCTTGAGCGCGTAGCTCACGTCCAGGCCCTTGCCGTTGGCGGTGTAGCTGGCACCGCCGGTGCGCACGTTCGTGTCGGGTAGGAGTCCGCCGCAGGACGTGGTCATGTCGACGGCGGGATTCGCGGTCAGAGTGTAGAACATTACAACAACCCCCATTTTCCTTACGTCGGAAGCCGCGCATCGGTACCTCCGATGTTCGCAGCTCCCGTTTACAACCTTGCTCGGCCCTGGCGCCCTAGCGAGCGGCCTCGGAGAGCAGCGCCTTCACCTCGTCGGCCGTGGCGCAGACAAGCGCCTTCTCGGCGAGCTCCTCTGCCTCGGCCTTGGACCACTGCGAGATGGTCTTGCGGGCGCGCAGCACGCTCGGGGCGGACATGGAGAACTCCTCCAGGCCCCAGGCGATCAGCAGCGGCTCCAGCAGCGGGTCGGCCGCGGCCTCGCCGCACATGCCCACCATGATGCCGGCCTTCACGCCGTTCTCGATGATGTTCTTGATGGAGCGCAGCACGGCCGGGTAGTACACGCTGTACAAGTTGCCGATGCGATCGTTGCCGCGGTCGGCGCACATGGTATAGCCGATGAGGTCGTTGGTGCCGATGGAGAAGAAGTCGGCCTCCTGGGCCAGCTTGTCGGCGATGAGGGAGGCCGCCGGGGTCTCCACCATGATGCCGACCTCGATCTCATCGTTGTACTTGATGCCCTCGTCATCGAGCTCTGCCTTGCACTCGGCCACGAGAGCCTTGACGGCGCGGACCTCCTCGACGCAGGTGACGAGCGGAATCATGATCTTGACGTCGCCGAAGGCGCTCGCGCGCAGCAGGGCACGCAGCTGCACCTTGTACTGGTCCGGGTTGTCGATGCAGTAGCGCACGGCGCGGTAGCCCATGAAGGGGTTGTCCTCCTTCTGCATGTGCAGATAGGGGATCTCCTTGTCGCCGCCCACGTCGAGGGTGCGGATGATCACCGGGGCGCCCTTCATGGCGCTGGCGACCTTGCGGTAGGCCTGGAACTGCTCTTCCTCGGAGGGAAGCTCCTTGGACTCCATGAACAGGAACTCGGAGCGGAAGAGGCCGATGGCCTCGGCGTCGTGGTCGAGCGCCGCGGCGACGTCATCCGGACCGCCGATGTTGCAGGCCAGAATCTTCTTGATACCGTCGGCGGTGACGGTCTCCTTGCCGCGGAAGGCCTCGAGCGCGGACTTCTCGGCGCGGATGGCCTCGGCGCGCACGGTGTAGTCGGCGAGCACGTCGGCGTCCGGGTCGGCGATCACCACGCCCTTGGAACCGTCCACGATGGCGGTCATGCCGTCGCGCAGCACGGCGCAGATGTTGGAGACGGAGAACACCGCGGGGATCTCGGCGTTGCGCACGATGATGGCGGAGTGCGAGGTGGGGCCGCCGACCTCGGTAACCACGCCGGCAACATGGTCCTTGTTGATGGTGGCCGTCATGGACGGGGTGAGGTCGTGCACCACGATCACGCTGTCCTTGGGCAGCATGGAGAGGTCGACGAGCTCGACGCCCAGCAGCTCGGCCAGGATGCCGGTACGGATGTCCGCGATGTCGGCGGCACGGAGCTGGAACATCTCGTCTTCCATGGACTTGAACATGTTCTCGAACATGGTGCTCGTCTCGACGAGCGCCTGCTCGGCGCAGGTACCGCCGTCGATCATGGAGTTGATCTGGTCGGTCATGCCCGGGTCCTGGGCCAGGATGATGTGGCCGGCCATGATCTCGGCCTCGGCGACGCCGACGGTCTCCTTCATGTGGTCGGCCTGCTGCTGCGTGCGCTCGCAGAAGACCTTGAGCGCGGCCTGGTAGCGCTCCTTCTCGGCCGCGGCGTCCTCCACGGCATGCGGCTCGAACGACAGGTCGGGATCGGACACGACCACCACGGTGCCGATGCCGATGCCCTCGGATACGTTACGTCCCTCGTACATTCCTTGTCCTCTCTCCTCCGGCGTGGCGCCGGCCATGCTGGAAACCAGTAAACGAAAGCGCCTACCCGCAAACGAGCAGACGCCTTCATCGATCACCTATGGTTTACAGGGGCTGCAAGGCTACTCGCCGAGGCCGCTCTTGATGAGGTCGATGGCGGCCGCAAGGGCCTCGGCCTCGTCGGCGCCGTCGCACTTGACCTCAACCTCGGTGCCGCAGGGGATGCCGGCAGCCATGAGGGCCATGGGGCTCTTGCCGTTGATCTCCTTATCCGGGGCGACGATCGTCACGTCGCAGGCGTACTTGCCCATCGTGGACGCGAAGAGGCCGGCGGGACGCATGTGAAGACCCTGGGGGTTGACGAGCGTAGCCTTCTCAGAAACCATGATGTCTCTCCTTCTTTTACAAACACGTGCCCGCCAATCCACGGCGGACTCGTTACTGACGTGCCTATTCTAGCGCAACGCCCGCCCGCATGGAACGCGAATCGAACACGCGGGCGGATTTGTCTGGACCCGTCTACAAAGACGGCGCTGACCTGCCCGGATAACGATAGTGCGTGAATCCCTCTCCCCTATCAGCATAAAAAAGGACCCCGCCGAAGCGGGATCCTTGGGAACGTACGCAATCAGGCGGCGCTACGCGAGGCGCGCGTTGATCGCATCCGCGATGACCTGTGCGTCGTCGGCGGCCTTCACCTTGGCGCGGAAGTCCTCGTCCATGAGCGCCTCAGCGACCTTGGAGAGGAGCTTCAGGTGGGTGGTGCCGGCCTGAACCTCCGGGATGAGCAGCGCGATGGCAACGTTCACGGGATTGCCGTCCATGGTGTCCCAGGCGGCGACGCCCTTGTCGTCCTTGACGACCACGACGGCGGACTCGGTCACGGCCGCGCTCTTGGCGTGCGGGATCGCGAAGCCGTCCATCATGCCGGTGGAACCCTCGTCCTCGCGCTTGAGGAAGGCGGCCATGAGGCCGTCGGCATCGGTGGCGATGCCGGCCTTCACGGCCTGGTTGGAAACGAAGGAGAGCACCTCGTCGCGGTTGGCGAAGTCCTCGCCCAGGAACACGTTCCCAGTCTTGACGAAGCCCGCGTCGGCGGCGGGGGCAGCCTCGGCGGCGGGGGCGGCGGCTACGGGAGCGGGGGCAGCGGCGGCTTCGACGGCGGGAGCAGCCTTCTGCTTCTTGTCGTAGTCATACTTTTTGAAGGCGGTGAAGAGCACGCCGCCCACGAGCGCGCCGATTAGGATGGCGAGCACCCACATGGGGCCGTTCTCCACCACGGGCAGCACGAGGAAGCCGCCATGGGGCGCCGGGTCGTGCACCTGGAAGATGATGGTGAGGATGGAGGCGATCGAGGAGCTGAGCATCATGATGGGCATGACCGGCCAGATGTTCTTGGTCATGAAAGGAATGGCGCCCTCGGTGATGTGCGTGCAGCCCAGGATGAAGTTGACGATACCGGCGTCGTGGTCCTCCTGGGTGAAGTACTTCTTGCCCACGACCACGGCGAAGGTGGTCACCAGCGGCGGCACGATGCACGCGGCGGAGACGGCGGCCATGAAGTTGGTGCCGAAGTTGTAGACGTCGGAGCCCACGCCGGCGGCAAGCGCCTCGGTCAGCATGGCGGTACCGGTCACGTAGGCAGCCTTGTTGACGGGGCCGCCCATGTCGATGGCGCACATGCAGCCGATGGCCAGGCCGAGCACGATGGCGCCGGAGGCGGAGAGGCCCTTCAGGAAGTCCATCATGGCCGTGTTGATGGCGGCCATGGGGGTGGAGATGCCGAGCATCACGAGGCCAACGATGAGCGTGGAGAGCAGCGGGTACAGGAAGACCGCCTTCAGGCCCTCGAGACTCTTGGGCAGGACCTTCAGCAGCTTCTCGAGCGCGAGGATCACGTAGCCGGACAGGAAGCCGCCCACGATACCGCCGAGGAAGCCGAAGCCCACGCCCGCGCCGCCGGCGTCGATGAGGCCGGTGTCGGCGTTGACGGGCAGGCCCTGGATGGCGATCATGCCGGCCACGAAGCCGGGCACGAGCGCCGGGCGCTTACCGATGGACTCGGCGATGTAGGCCGAGAGCACGGGCACCATGAGGTTCATGGCGATGCCGCCGATGATCTTCAGCATGGCGGCGAAGCTGTTGTAGTCGGAGGCGGTGGAGTCGTAGCTCGTAATGCCCCACAGGAACGAGACGGCGGTGAGCACGCCACCGGCGACGACGAACACCAGCATGTGGCTGACGCCGTTCATGAGGTGCTTGTAGATGATGTGCCCCACGGACTCCTTCTCGTCCGCGGCGCCGTCGGCGAGCTCGGCCTGCGCGCGCTCGGCAGCGGCGGCGTCGCCCTCGGCGGCCAGGGCGCGATCGATCAGCGCACCGGCGGCCTCCACGGAGAGTGCCTTGGAGACGCCCACCACGACCTGGGGCTTGCCCTCAAAGCGCTCGGCCTGCACATCCTTGTCCGCGGCGATGACCACGGCCTTGGCAGCGACGATCTCTGCTTTGGTGAGCTCGTTCTCGATGCCGACCTGGCCATGCGTCTCGACCTTGATGGTGAGACCGCGCTCGGCGGCAGCCTTCTCAAGCGCCTCCTTTGCCATGAAGGTATGCGCGATGCCGGTCGGACAACCGGTGGCCGCGATGATGTCGTACGTCTGGGCCATGCGTTCACCTTTCCTTTCCGGAATCTTCTCACTCCGCCCCGCGGATAGAGCATGAAAAGGATACCATGTTGTGTAGAAAACGTGAAGTAGATTGAACGCGCTCGCGTAGCATCTTTGGAGCGAATCCCGGCAAACAGACGTTCTAAATAGAAGTAGCGGCCCTTTCCTAGGGCCGCTACCTTGTGTTTTGTGGTGCGCCATGGCGGGTTCGAACCGTCGACCTTGGGTTTAGAAGACCCCTGCTCTATCCAACTGAGCTAATGGCGCAGATTAGCCCATTATAGCTGAGGACTCTAAAAGGGAGCCCATGCGCTAAGCGTTCTTGTGCGGGCAGTTCTCGCAGCTGTGCTCGGCGGGCTTGGGCGCGCTGGACGCCGGCGTGGCGGACTTGCCGCCGCGCTGGTCGGTGTTGTAGAAGCCGCTGCCCTTGAACTCGATACCGCTCGCGTTGAACAGCTTCTCCGCCGGCTTGCCGCACACGGGGCAGACCACCTCCGGGCGCTCCGTCATGCCGTGCTCCACGTCGAACACGTGCCCGCACGACGTGCAGCGGTAATCGTAGTGTGCCATCGAAAACCCCTCTTTGGTTCTACTGGTAAAGATCGGTCGCGGATACTCTACCCTCGGAACCGCGGCGCGCAGACATGCCGGCCACGGCCCCAGGGATTCCCCGCAATTACGCCTGGGCGGCGCCGGCTGCGGCGCCCTTGGCGGTCTTGACCGCGGCAGCCGCGGCCGTCGCCCGGCCCGCGGCAGTCATGAGCTCGGCAAAGCGCGGCTCGGCGGCGGCGACGTCCCCTTCGCTCGCCTGCCAGCGCCAGTTGCCCTCCGCGGTTCCCGGCACGTTCATGCGCGACTCCTCGCCCAGGCGCAGGATGTCCTGGAGCGGCAGCATCACGAGGTTGGCGTCGGAGTTGAGCGCCGCGGCGGTGAGCTCGTCCGCCACCTGGCGCGCCGCCTCCACGTCGCCGCCGGTGAACGACGCCGCACACCAGCCGAGCAGCGTGGCCGTGTCGTGCGTGCCCGTGTAGAGGATCTTCTCCGGATGCGGATCCACCCCCTGGCGCACGTCGTAGTCGTCGAACTGCAACACGTCCATGCCCGGGAAGCCACAACTCGCGCCGAGCGCGCGCACGCCGGGCGTGAGGATGCCCAGGTCCTCGGCGATAAACGGCAGGTCGCCCAGCTCGCGGTGCACGGCGCTGAACAGGTCCCTTCCGGGACCAGCCAGCCAGCGCCCATCGCTGCAGGGATGCCCCGCTGACACGCTGAAATAGTTGTGGAAGCCCAGGAAATGGTCGAGGCGCACCACATCGTAGAGGTCGCAGGCGCGGCGGAGGCGCGCGATCCACCAGGCGTAGCCCTGCTCGCGCATGACGTCCCAGCGATAGGTGGGGTTGCCCCAGAGCTGGCCCTCGGGGGCCAGGTTATCGGGCGGCGCGCCGGCCCCCTCGAGAGTGCAGCCGCGCTCGTCCAGCCAGAAGAGCTCGGGCGAGGCCCAGGCGTCCGCCGAGTCCTCGGAGACGTACATGGGGATGTCGCCGATGATCTTCACGCCGCGCTCGTGCGCGTACGCGGCGAGCTCGCGCCAGGCAACCTCGAATCGGTACTGGCACCAAGCCTGGAACCGCGCCTCGTCGGCGAAGCTCGGGGCGTCGAAGAGCGCCGGGCTGTAGCGGCGAAGGTCGGCCGGCCACTCCTGCCAGGGACGATTCCCCTGCACGTGCTTGATCGCCATGTACGCGGCGAAGGGGCGCACCCAGGAGCCGTTGGCCGTAAGGAACCGCTCGAACGCCGGGTCCGTAGCACGCGACTGGCCGAGCAGCCCCGACCGGGCGCCCGCCGTGCGCGCGAACTCGGCGCGCAGCTCGTTCTCGCTCTCGGGCAGCAGGGCCACGTTGCCCGCAAAGGCGGATGGGCCGGCATAGGGAGAGCCGAAGGAGTCCGTGGGGTTCACCGGCAGCACCTGCCAGTAGGTAAGGCCCATGGCGGCCAGGTGGTCGACGAAGCAGCGGGCGGGAGCCCCCAAGGTTCCGGGGCGTCCGTCGTCGGTGGGCACCGAGGTGATATGGCACACCGTGCCGGCACCGAAGTCGAGCGGGCGCTGCAGGCGCTGCTGCGCGTGGAAGTACACCACCGCGGAGCCGAAGCCGTAGAGGCCCACTTCCACCTCCGAGCCCTCACCCGAGCGCGCGGGCAGGATCGGCAGCTCGTGACCGGAGACCACGTCGGTGGCGGCATCTCCCAGCGCGGGGATGCGCACGGTGTGGCCGCTCGCGTTGGAGCGGTTGATGAGCACCGTGGCGGCCTCGCCCGTCTCCTCGTCGCGGCGCGTGTAGGCGAGCACGTCGCCCTCGCTCCCCTCGGGCACGAAGGCGCGGATGCTGCCGCGACCCAGGAAGGGCAGGGCGCGGCGCACGCCTGCGGCGTTCTTGATGATGGTCTGCATGTCGGAATCGCGGATGTCCTTGAGCAGCGGCAGCGTGCGACGGTTGCCCGGGTCGGAGAGCCCCTCCAGGCAGAACTCGTCACCGTAGTAGATGGAGGGCACGCCCGGGAAGGTCATCTGCATGAGCGTGGCCAGCCAGAAGCGGCCCTTGGCGAGCCCCATGGACGCCGCGTCCAGACGCCAGCGCCCGCGCTCGCTCTCGGGAAGCTTGCTCTCGTCGGGACCGCCGCCCAGCACGCTCGCGATGCGCGGGCGATCGTGGCTGCCCAGCAGGTTGAGCGCGCAGTTGAGCGCCTCAGCCGGATAGTTCTCAGAGAGGGACTCGATGTCCTCGACCGCCTCGGCAGCGTCCTTGGTGCCGAGCAGGAAACCGAGCACCATGTCGCGGAACGGGTAGTTCATGGCGGAATCCAGCTCGTCACCGAGCAGGTAGTGGCGCAGGTGCCCGTAGCTCACCTTGTTGGAGGCGTCCTCCCAGACCTCGCCGATCACCACGCCGTCGGGACGCTCCTCGAGGGTCGCTTGCTTGATGCCGGCGATCATCTCCTCCTTGAGCTCGTCTGCCACGTCCAGGCGCCAGCCGCGGGCCCCGGCGCGGAGCCAGGTGCGCACCACGCCGTGCTCGCCCAGGATGAGCTCCTTCACCTTGGGAGAGTCCTCGTTGAGCGCGGGCATGTTGCTGATGCCCCACCAGCAGTCGTAGGTCCCGTCCTCGTGGAAGCGGTAGGCGTCGCGCCAGGGGCTCTCCGGGCTCTGCCAAGCGCCCGCATCGGGGTAGTTGCCATAGCGGTTGAAGTAGACGGAGTCGTCGCCCGTGTGGTTGAAGACGCCGTCCAGGATGATGGAGATGCCCCGCTTCTTCGCCTCGGCGCACAGGTGGCGAAAATCCTCCTCCGTGCCGAGCACGGGATCGATCTTGAGGTAATCGGAGGTGTCGTAGCGATGGTTGGACGCCGCCTCGAAGATGGGGTTCAGGTAGATGACCGTGATACCCAGGTCCGCCAGGCGCGGCAGGTCCCCCTCGATGCCCTTGAGCGAACCGCCGTAGAAGTCCCACGTGCGGATGGAGCCGTCGGGGTTGCGGTCGTAGGTGGGCGGCTCGTCCCAGTCCTCCACCAAACGCCAGCGAATGCCCTCGTGGCGGTGGGAGATGGCCTCCTCGGTGCGCTCGTGCCAATGCTCGTCGCGGCGGTAGCGGTCCGGGAAGATCTGGTACACGATGCCGTTCTCGTACCAGTTGGGACGCGTGGCGCGCGGCTTGTAGATCGTGAGCTGGAACGAGGGCGGCTCCTTCTCGGTATACATGATGCCCTCGCCGCCCACGCGACCCCACGGGGCACCCAGGTAGGCGGTCTGGCCGTCTCCCGTGGTGGCGATGAAGCTGTACCAGGTGAGCTGCGGCGCCTCGCAGGGAAGCTCCACGGAGAAGACGTTGGTCTGGCCCTGGCGCTCGAGCGGCAGGAACGCCTCGCCCACGCCGTCGACCCAGGTTCGCAGCGAGACCCCCACGCTCGCGGGGTCCGCCTCCTCAACGCGAACGCTCAGGGTCACGTTCGTTCCCACGGAAACGGCACCGAACGGGGTCCGGAACTCGGGCAGTCGGGAATTGTGTATGAGCCTCATAGCCTCCCCTTCCACGTGCATATATAGGCGTAAAACCTCAAAATGATACTACGCTTGATTTGGTTCAGCAAGAGAGTACAGGCGAGGCGCCATGCGAGGTGGCCTCAGCGGACCCCCTCGTCCGCGCGACGGAGCACGGCGTGGTAGTGGCCGTCGAACGCGCCGGGGGCGGGATGGGTCTGATGGCGGCTGGCAACGCCGAACGCGTGACCGGCCTCAGTTGCGAGGAAGCAGTCGACCACCCGATCGTTCTCGGCGGAGAGCACCGAGCACGTGGCGTAGACGAGCAGGCCACCCGGAGCCACGCGGCGAGCCGCCTCCTGCAGGAGCCGGAGTTGGAGCCCCGGCAGGGACTCATCGACATCGCGCTCGGCGAGGCGCCACGGGATCTCGGGATGGCGGCGCATGGTGCCCGTCCCGGAGCAGGGCGCGTCCACGAGCACGGTATCGAACAGGCGCCGCTCCCCCGCCGGGGCGTCCAGCTCGGTCAGGGCGGTATCCAGGTCCGTGGCGTCCCCGGCGATCACGCGCACGCCGTCCGAGAGCCCCGCGCGCTCCAAGCGGGCGAGGTTCTGCCGGCACTTGGCGGGATAGAGCTCGAGCGCCACGTGCTCGCGGGCGAGACCCCGATGCATGGCAGCTGCGGCCATGACATACGTCTTGGTACCCCGGCCCGCGCCGATCTCCAAACAAGAACCCGGTCGCGTTGCCGCAAGGGCCACTGTCTGCGCATTCACATCGGATACCACGGCCTCGACGCGCTCCAGCGCGCCCGTGGCGACGAATGCCGGGAAGTCCGAGACCACCTCGCAGCCGGCGGGTAGACCCGTTTGACCGGGCTGGCCGGTAAAACTACCGGATACTGTAGGGGTTTCGGGGTGCCCGGCGGAAAACTCGTCGATAGTGTAGGGGTTTTCGGCGACACCTGAAGTACAGGCCGTTGCACCAGCATGAAAACCGCAGGTCGCGAGGCCGCCGTTTCCGGCTGTACTCGGCGCGGGCCCAAAAAGCCCTACAGTATCGCCCAGTTTTTCTTCCGGGCGCTCAAAACCCCTACAGTATCCCCCCGGTTTGTCCGCAGCAGCGTCCGGGCGGCCCTCACAGGGCGCCGGGGCAGCGCAGATGGCGATCGGCGCGGGCTCCAGCTGGGCGGCGCAGAGCTCGGACGCGGCCGTATCGCCCAGGGACGCTTCGATGCGGCTGAGAAGCCAGACGGGCAGGCCCGCCCGACGCGCCCGTGCGGCGAGGGAACGCTCCCCAGCGTCAACGTCCAAGGCAGACAGGAACGCGTCGCGGTCGTCCGCCACGCGCCGGAGCACCGCGTTCGCAAGCCCTGCAGCGGCGCGCGCCTGGGAGCGCACGAGCTCAACGCCCTGGCTCACCGCGACCTCGCGACGCTGCCCCAGGTAGATGAGCTCGAACGCGGCGAGGCGCAGCGCCGCGCGCACGCGCGGGGCGACTTTCCCCGGTTTGGAGAGATGGGCGTCGAGTGCCTGGTCCAGGCACCCCTCGGTGGCCGTCGCGCCCAGAACGAGTCTGCGGGCAAAGGAAGCATCGCGCCGGTCGAGCGCGCGGAGGGCCTTTGAGGAATCTAGCAGCTCGCGCACGCGGGCGTCGCGCCTGCCGGCCTCCACGAGCACGGCGAGCGCCACGCGGCGCGCCGGCGAGACCTGGCTCACGAGAGCGCTTCCCACGTGACCGCGGCTCCGCGCTGTCCGGCAGCCCAGGCGGCGGCGTCCATGGCCCGCTTGCCATCGGGCTTGAGCTCAAGCACCTCGAGCGCGCCCTCCCCGCAGCCCAGAAGGACCCTCCCCCCTTGGATGGCAAGCTCACCCGCTGCGAGCACCGCGCCGCTCACCGGCGCAACCCGCGCGGCCAGCACGCGCACCGGCTTGCCCGCGAGCATGCAGCGCGCGGGCGCGGCATCGCTCGAGGCCAGAGCGCGCCGCTCGTTATCCGCGGCGCTGACCGCCGGGTCAAGGCGCAGCTCGGCCTTCTGGATCTTGGCGGCATGCGTCACGAGCGCCTCGTCCTGCTCCGTCCAGGAAACGGTACCGGCGGCGAGCTCGGGCAGCACCTCGAGCAGCAGTCCGGCGCCGAGCTCTGCCAGCTCGGACGTCAGCTCGTCCGCGCTCTTGCCGGCAACGCTGCAGGAAGCCTGCGCGCAGAACGCCCCGGTATCCACCCCGTGCCCGATCCGCATGATAGACACGCCGGCCTCGGCATCCCCCGCCAGGATCGCGCGTTGGATGGGGGCGGCCCCGCGCCAGCGCGGCAGCAGCGACGCGTGCACGTTCACGCAGCCGAGGGGCGCCATGGTCAGCACCTCATCCGGCAGGATGCAGCCGTAGGCAGCCACGCAGAACACGTCGGCCCGGGCGGCGCGAAGGGCATCGACCACCTCTGGCTCCATGCGCTTCGCCTCGAGCACCGGCAGCCCCAGCTCAAGGGCCGCCGCCTTGACCGGCGAGGGCTCGAGCTTCTTGCCGCGGCTCCTCACGGCATCCGGCCGCGTGAGCACGAGCGCCACGTCGTGCGCGGCGGCCAGCGCCCGAAGCGACGGGACGGCGAAGTCGGGCGTACCCATGAAGACGATGCGCATCAGGTTCTCCAATCGGCTCGGACGGCTGCGCTACTCGGTGTCGCCCGGCTTGGCGCCGCGGGCGAGGGCGTCCCGGTAGGCGCGCTGGGCGCGCACGCGGGCGATGGGCGAGAGGCGGTCGAACATGGTCTTGCCGTGCAGGTGGTCGATCTCATGCTGCAGGCACACGCAGAACAGGTCGCCCGAGGCCTCGAAGCGCATGAGCTCGGCATCCAGGTTGTACGCCTCCACGACCACGTGGTCGGGACGGTAGATCTCGCAGTTGATGCCCGGAATGGAAAGGCACCCCTCGTTAAAGGGGGCGAGCGTCTCGGAGGTCTCCACGATCTGCGGGTTGATGAGCACGTAGGGGTCGTAGTCGTCCTTGCCCGTGTAGCTGGTGTCCACGATGCACATCTGCACGAGCTCCCCCACCTGCGGGGCGGCGAGGCCGCAGCCGCCGTCCTCGAACATGATGCGCTTCATGCGCTCGGCGAGGGCACAGGTCTCGGGCGTGATCTCCTCGATCTCGGCACACTCCTGCGAGAGGCGCGGATCGGGCGAGAGGACGATGCCGTTCATCTCCATCTTGACGGGCTTCCTTCCTAGGCTGGGCCCTGCTGCGGGCCCCGGTCGTTACATGAGGTCGTAGGCGTCGACGTCGACGCTCACGCTGATTCCCTTGGGCTGGCCCACGGCGGCGATGGCGTCGCCCAGAGCCTGCGATACATGATACCCAAGCGGCGACTTCACGATGAAGTGGAACCGGAACCGGTCCTTGGCACGCGAGATCACGCAGGGATTGGGGCCGAGCACCTGCGGTTCGGCCGTCGGGTCGCCCGCGAGTGACGGCAGGGTGCCGGACACGCTGCCGGGCGCCACCGAGCGCTGCGGCCCCGCAGCCGCATGACCCGCGCCGAGCCGCCGGCGGACCTCGGCCGCCAGGCGCTCCGCGAAGCCGCGCGCCGCCATCTCGCTCGCGCTCCACACGCTCACGTTGGAAAGCCGCACGTAGGGCGGGTATCCCGCCTCTCGGCGCTGGCTCAGGTCGTGCTCGGTGAAGATGGAGCGGTCGTGGCGGGCGACGGCCCGAATCACGGGGTCATCCGGCTGGTAGGTCTGGATGATGACGCGCCCCGGGTCCTCGCCGCGGCCCGCGCGGCCGGCCACCTGCTCGAGCAGGTCGTAGGCGCGCTCCCCCGCCCGAAAGTCGGGCATCTTGAGGGCGTAGTCGGCGTTCACCACGCCCACGAGCGTGACCTCGGGAAAGTCCAGTCCCTTGGCGATCATCTGCGTGCCCAGCAGCACGGCGCACTCCGCGGCGTCGAACTCCTCGAGCAGCTGCTTGTGCCCGTCCTTGCCCTTGGTGGAGTCCGCGTCCATGCGAATCACCCGCACGTGCGAGGGCAGCAGCTCCACCAGCGCGTCCTCCACCTGCTGAGTGCCGAGGCCCATCTTGGCGAGATAGCGGCTGCCGCACTTGGGGCACGCGGTGCCGGGGTCGGGGTAGCTGCGCACGTGGTAGACGGCCCCGCAGGTATGGCACTCGAGCGTGCGCGTGCGCTCGTGGTAGGTGAGCGCCGTGGAGCAGTGCCGGCACGTGGGCACGCACCCGCACTCGCGGCACATGAGGAAAGGCGCGAACCCGCGGCGGTTGTGCAGAAGCACCGCCTTCTCGCCGCGCTCGGCAACCGCGAGCAGCGCGTCCGCCAGCTCACGGGAGAAGATGGAGCGGCTGCCACCCTGGAACTCGCGCCTGAGGTCGACGATGGTCACCTGGGGCAGACGGGCCCCGCCCGGGCGCTCCGGCATCTCAACCCGGCGCCAGCGCTGCCCGTCCACGCCCCCGCGCGCACAGCGGGCGAGGGCCTCGGCCGAGGGCGTGGCCGAGCCCAGCACAAGCGGGCATCGTTTCATGCGGGCCATCTGCGCAGCCACCTCGCGGGCGTGGTAGCGGGGGCTCCCGCCCTGCTTGTAGCTCTGCTCGTGCTCCTCGTCGATGATGATGAGCCCGAGCTCGCGCACGGGGCAAAAGAGCGCGGACCGCGCGCCCACCACCACGCGCGCCGCCCCGGTACGCACCATGTCCCACTGGTCCAGGCGCTCACCAGGAGAAAGGCGCGAGTGGAACACGGCCACCGCCCCGCCGAAGCGGCTGCGGAAACGACCGACCGTCTGGGCGGTGAGCGAGATCTCGGGCACGAGCACGATGGCGGAGCGACCCTGGGCGAGCACGCGCTCGATAGCTGAGAGGTAGACCTCCGTCTTGCCGGAACCCGTGACCCCGTCCACCAGGACCACGTCTCCCTGGCCCGCGTCGTCCGCCTCGCGGATGGCGGCGAGCGCCTCCTCCTGGCCGGCGGTCAGGCGCTCGGGGGCCTGCGCCCGCGCGGAGGAGAGCGTGGTCTCGTCGCCCCCGGCCCCGCGCCAGGCGCGACGCTCCTCAACCGCCACCACGCCGCGCTTCTCGAGCGCGCGGACCGTGGACGACATGTCGGTGTAGAGCAGGTTGAGCTCGCGCGTGGTGACGGGTCCGCAGGAGAGCGCCTCGATGAGCAGGCGCTGCCGCTGCGCGTTGGCGCGCGGCGTGAACGAACGGCCCTCGTTGGTGAGCGAGACCCAGCGCTCGGTAACGGGGTTCACGGCGGGCCGCTCGACCTCGTAGGTGCCGTCGTCGCGGCGGCGCACGCGCGGGCTGCCGCCGGGCGGCAGGAAGAGCCGCAGGCACTCGGCGAGCGAGGCCACGTACTCCCGGCTCATCCAGAACGCCGTGGCGGCCGCCAGCGGCGTGAACGAGGGGGCGGCGAGCACGGAGCGGATGGACTTCACGCGGGCGGGGTCGAGACCGGCGGCACCGGCCAGCTGGTCGAGCGCGGCGGCGCGCATGACCACATAGCCCGCGGCCATGCGGCCGGCAAAGTTGACGAGCACGGTGGAGCCCACCTCGACGTCACCCTCGAGCTCCGCCAGCACGGCGTAGGCGAACGGCTCGGAGAGCGCGCGGGCGGGCACGTCCACCACCACGGAAACGTAGGCGGCGGGAGCGGGGGCGCCGAAGAGCGCGGGCTGTTGGTCAGAATCGCGATGCATGCGTTCCAGTGTAGCGCAGCGCGCGGACGCACGGGCGGGGGCGATGGGCGCGGCGCCGGCGGCCGCACGAGCGGTACGAGCCCACGCCCGCCGAGCCGTTATCGCCCCCGCTTGCCGACCCTATCCCGCGAGCCCCGCGACCACGCTCGCGAGCGCGATGATCACGCCCACGATGGACTCGCCGCCGAGCAGCCCGCTCGCCACCACGATGCCCGTCTCCTGCTCCGCCTGCTCGTCCACGCCCGCGCGACGGGCGAAGCGGTCGAAGACCACCTTGGCGAGCGCGCCCAGAAACATGGAGAGCGGCATGTAGAACGGCAGGTAGACGCCCAGGCCGATCATCATGGACGACAGACCGACCAGGTACAGGCCAATACCAGCGGCGAGTCCGAGCGCGAACGCCGGCACGCTCGGAATGCCCGAGACCATGGTGGCCACCACGCTCGCCTGCGCCGCGACGAAGGCCTTCCCCACGCCGAAGGCATCCGGCCCGTAGGCGGCAAAGAGCGCGTTCATGGTGAGCACGGCTACGACCACGCCCAGCAGCGCGCCCACAGCCTGGCCCGCCCACATGGCGCGCGGGTTGGTGCCGATGAGCGCACCGGTCTTGAAGTCGCTCATCACATCGCCCGCAAGACCGCAGGTCACGGCCACGATACCCGCCACAAAGAACAGCTTGACAGGCGCGGTGTCCGAGATGACGGCCACGATGAGCAGCACGATCAGGCCGAAGATCTCCATGGGGTCTATGCCGGTGCTCCCCACCGACTGCGCGCTCATGATGGTGGTGACGAACGAGAGCAGCACGATCACCACGGCCACGAGCGGGGAAAGCCCCAGGCCGAGGCAAATGACGAGCGCGGCGGCGGCCACCATGAGCGCCAGGATGCCGGCGTCGTAGCGGCCGGTCAGGTCGGCGAAGAGGCCGGAGGGCGCGGGATCGGGAGCCGCGCCGGCGCCAGCGGGCGCAGACGCACCAGTCCCCGCACCGGCCGCCTCTCCCCCGTTGCGCACCATGCGAACCAGCGCGGGCAGGATGTCCTTCAGCAGCACGGCGATGCCGGAGCCCATCATGAGGCCCATGCCCAGGCTCTTGACGATGCCGCCCGCCGTGGCCACGTCCCACAACCCTGCGGCGACACCGCCCACCACCAGGCCGAAGTTCGCGAACACGGCACCCGCCATGCAGAAGGCCAGCGCGCCGAAGCCAACCAGAAAGCCCACGGAGAGCATCATCGGCGAGTTGTAGATGCCAAAGGTCACGCCGGGGATGGGCAGCGCGCAGAGCATGGCCGGCACCCAGCCCAGCACGTCGCGCGCCACGCTGTAGAGGCCGGCGACCCCCATGGAGAGGAAGAGCCGTTTGCCCGTGCCGCCGCGGTTGGTGGCCGCGGTGAGGGTCTCGGCCGCGGCCGTGCCGATGGGGTATTCCAGATCCGACTCGTCCACGAAGCGCCGGCGGATGAGCGCCGTGGCCACGAGCCCCAGCAGCGTGCCGGCCAGGGCGACGCCGAGCATCTCGCCCAGACTCGTTCCGCCCTCCAGCCCGAGCATCCAGATACCGGGGATGGTGAACGCTAGGCCGCCGGCGACCATGGAACCGGCTGACATGATGATCTGGGTGATGTTCGCCTCGTTCAGGCTGCGGTGGCCGAAGGCGCGCAGCAGCACGAGCGCGGTGATGGAGGTGAAGATGGTGGGCCACGGCAGCGAGCCCATCTTGAGGGCGGTATAGACCGACGATGCCGTGATGATGACGCACCCCACGCAGCCGATGACGATACCTGCGGGGGTCAGTTGCCCGCGCAAACCCGCACGGGAACCCTGGGAGCTCGATTGGCTCATATGTTCTCCTTCGTATATCCGCTCCCCCAAAGCAGGGAGTCGGGTTACGTTCCGGACAGGCGGTAGTATAGACTCGTCCAGACCGAAAGGGCGCGGGAAAACGACGACCCCGTCCTGACAAAGGGAGGAACCATGGCGCGCGTGCTCACGGTGGACGTGGGAAACACATTCACGAACCTGGGGCTTTTTGAAGACGACCAGCTGCTCGGCAGCTACGAGGCCACAACGCCCGAGCGCTGCACGGCAGATGAGGCGGCCGAGGTGGCGAGGCGGGCGCTGCGTTCCATCGCGCCCAACTCCCCCGCCGCGGCGGCTGGCATCCTCGCCTGCGTGGTCCCTGCGCTCACCGACGTGTGGACCCGCGCGCTCGGCGCCGTATGCGGCGCGCGGGCGCTCGTGGTGGGGCCGGGGCTGAAGAGCGGCCTCAAGATGCGCTACGACGACCCCGCCGAGGTGGGCGCCGACCGCGTGGCCGACGCCGTGGCGGCACGGGAGATCTTCGGGGCGCCGTGCGTGGTCGTGAATCTGGGGACCACCACCAACTTCGAGGTGCTGGACGCGAGCGGCGCATTCGCGGGCGGCATCATCGCCCCCGGCGTGGAGCTGGGCGCGGAGTCCATCGCGGTGGCGGCGGCGCGCCTGCCCAAGATCGAGCTGCGCACGCCGGCCCGCGTAATCGGCCGCAACACGCGCGAGGCCATGCAGTCGGGCATCGTTCTCGGCGAGGTGGCCCGCATCGACGGGCTGCTGGACGCCGTGCTGGCGGAGCTGGCGGGAGCGGGCGGTGCAGCGGGCGGGTCGGAGGCCGGCCCGGCGGCCGCTGCGACCGGCGACGTCCCCATCGTGGTGACGGGCACCAACGCCCCCGCTATGGCAGCGCTCCTCAAGCACGAAGCGCAGGCGCGGCCGACGCTCACGCTCGAGGGGTTGAACCTGATCTACCGGCGCAACCGGAGGTAGACGGGACATCGGAATGCAAAGGATCCCGCGCCGCCCCTGAACTACCGCGCAGCGAAGCGCTCAACGGACTCGACATCTTCTAGCCGAAGCTCCCAAAACGTTGCCTGAATCGCACGCTTTCCCCATGGGAGACCCCACTGCTCATATACTCCTCACCATGGCGAACGGACCCGACAACATCGGTGTGTAGATCCTCGAGTTCAGCAGCTACAACGCGGGAATTACGTAGCGACGGCCGCAGTGTTCACCGTCATGGTTGCCCTCTAGTGCCTCCTCGGCTCACATGCGACCGGACAACCAGCCATCAAGAATTGTATCGCGCGATACCAGCACGTGCTTGTTCCCACCGTGCCCATCGTACTCGGAGCTTCAATCCTTCTGAAGTAGCAGGGGAACCGACAACGACACGCCCAATGCCATCAACATGCCAAGAACAAAAGAGAGGGCCCTCGCGGGCCCCCTCGGGTACTATCGGCGTCGGCCTGGTGCCGTCCACCGGTCAGCGGCGCCCTGCTCTCCCACGGGCTTCCCCCGCAGTACCATCGGCGCGGTGCGGCTTAGCTTCCGGGTTCGGAATGGGACCGGGCGTGCCCCGCACGCTGTGGCCGCTGACCGGTGGGCGGCGCCCCGCCCAC